>NZ_JAJQRB010000014.1:0-11365 GCF_046533075.1 Treponema primitia
AGCGGGGCTGCGGAAGCAGACTCTACAAGCGTGCTCGGTCAGGGATGCCCCTCCCTCCCCCCGTCTTTGCCAAACCGCCTGTCAGTTCTTCCTTCTTCATCCGTGAGGTCCGTGAGGTCCGTGAGGTCCGCAGTTAATCTCCTTCATATTGCAATCTATACAGCCCCGCATACAAGCCGTTTTGGGCTATCAGTTCCCGGTGGGTCCCCTGTTCTACCAGGCGGCCGCCGGAAAGGACCAGGATACGGCTGGCGTGGCGGATGGTGGAGAGCCGGTGGGCAATGACAATGGAAGTACGGTTTTCCAGGACCTTCAGAAGGCCCAGTTGGATCAGATGTTCCGTTTCGGTATCAACGGAGCTGGTGGCTTCGTCAAGGATCACCACCGCAGGGTTATGAGCAATAACCCGGGCAAAGCTGATGAGCTGACGCTGGCCCGAGGATATATTGGCGGCCCCTTCGGAAAGCTTAGTCTGATAGCCTTCACTGAGACGGGAGATAAATTCGTGGGCATGGACAGCTTTGGCGGCTTCCTCCACCTGGGCGTCCGTGAGTGGCAGTCCCAGGCGTATGTTATCCGCCACGGCGCCTGAAAACAGGAATACATCCTGCAAAACCGGAAGTACCGAACGGCGCAGCTCCCCCAGGGGGATATCGGTAATGGGGATGCCGTCCAGGGTAATGCGCCCGGAATTGATATCCCAGAGCCGGGCAAGCACATTAGTAATAGTAGTTTTTCCTGCGCCGGTATAGCCCACAATGGCTATCATCTCACCGGCCTTCACCGTAAAACTAAGATCCTTGAGTACCCCTTCCCCGTCTTTGTAAGAAAACTGTACATTTTCAAAGGTAATATCCCCGCGGATGGAACCTTCAACGGAATGGGTTCCCGTATTGGGGATATGTTCATCCGTGTCCAGGAGCTTAAAGACCCGTTCGCCCCCGGCCATGGCGGACTGGAGGAGGGTATACTTTTCCGAAATATCCATCACCGGGGCGTAGAACATCGCCACCAGATTGATAAACGCGATAAGTACCCCCAGGGAAAGGGAAAGGTTAAAGACCATGTTGGCGCCCACCACGATCACCGCCGCTACCGTAAGGGTGGAGAGGAATTCTACCAGGGGCCTAAAAGTAGCAAAGACGTACATTTCCCCCAGATTGGCGTCCAGGAGTTCCTTATTACGTTCCGCAAATTCCCCGCTGCTTTTCTTCCCGCCCCGGAAGAGCTGTACCACCTGGATTCCGGAGATACGCTCCGAAAGATAAGAGTTCACCCGGGAAGAGGCGACCCGCTGCTGCCGGAAGGCGTCCCTGGCTTTAATGCGGCTCACTGCGGTGATCCCCAGCACCGGGGGCAGGAGCAGGAGGACCACCAGGGCCAGCTTGGGGGCAAGCACAAAAAGAACCGCCAGTACCCCAACCATCACAGAAAGGTCCTTGATGAAGGCCACCAGGACGGTGGTGAAAAATTCATTCAGGGTTTCCACATCCCCGGTAAGCCGGGTAACGATCCTGCCCACAGGATGCCGGGACAGAAACGCTGTGGACTGGGAGGCGGTTTTTTTAAACAACGCCAGACGTATTTCCTTCATGGCCCGCTGTCCTATGAGGGAGGTGGTCCAGGTTTGGAAAAAGGTACAGACAAAGACCAGGGCGAGGATGATAAACATCTCCGTTACGGTAAAGAATATGCGGGAAAAGTCCCTGCCCCGGACTGCCCGAATTTGATCAACCGGAAGGGCGTAAAGATCGGCGGTTCTTATGGCCGCAGTTTCAGCGCCGGCGGGTGATTTACCCCGGAGAAAAAGCTCACCCCGGCTTTCCATTACCGCAATGGCGGGATCTTCCGGCCCTACTGTAAAGGCATACCACTGTTCGCTGTCCAGGATACCCGCAGAACGCAGTTCCCTCTCCGCCGCAGCGCTAATACTCCGGGACGAACCGGTAAGGAAGGATCGGCTCTGGGGTATAAAAATATTTGTTCCAACAGCGATACTGCGCTTAATATTACTGATCTGATCCAGGGACTTGCGCGCCTCAGAAGAGAGGCTTGTATTTCCGCCTTGACGGAGGAGAATGGACCGGGCCAGAATGGCATCGTCGATGAGCCGCTGCTGGAAAATGGGGATGACCAATTCGCCCAGAGTGGAAAATGCCAGGGTAAAAAGTATGACACAGCTCAAAAGGCGGTAGGGTTTTATGTAACCCATGATGCGCCGGACCAGGTCGCTGTCGTAGCCCTTTACCACATCTTCGGTTTCAAAATAATCAGCCATGGCCCTCTCCCTGCTCCAGCCGCTGCAGCTCCGCCATCTTAGCGTAGAAGCCGCCTTTTTCAAGCAGCTCCCGGGGAGAACCGCTTTCTGCAATCCGGCCCTGTTCCAACACCAGCACAATATCTGCGTAGGCAAGGGTGGAGACCCGGTGGGAAACTATCACCGCAGTAGAACCGCGGCTTCCCCGGATTTTCCGCTCGCGTTCCGCCAGAAGACCCCGGAGTATCCGTTTTTCCGTTTCCGCATCCACCGCAGAAAGAGAATCGTCCAGAATAAGGATTTCGGCGCCCATGATTAAAGAACGGGAAATGGCGGTCCGCTGTTTCTGCCCCCCCGAAAGGGTAAGTCCCCGCTCACCGATGGTGGTTTCCCATCCCCGGGCAAAGCCCGCCAGGTCCCGGTCCAGGGCGGCCAGTTCCGCACTTTCCCTGATACGGGATTCATCGGGGAACTCAAGACCGTAAGCAATATTGCGGCCTATGGAATCCGAAAAAAGGTAACTATCCTGGGGGGTCACCGCGAAAAGGGCGCGTAGTTCCTCCAGGTCCCATTCCCGCACATCAACGCCGCGCACAAATACTGCGCCCTGCGGGGGGTCCACCATGCGGGTCATAGTTTTGAGCAGCGTGGACTTTCCTGAACCGGTACGGCCCAGGATACCCACCCAACTGTTCCGGGGTATGTTCAGGGTGATATCCTCCAGAACATTCGCATCGCCATAGGCAAAGTTCAGGTTCCGTATTTCAATTTCGTTTACCGCAGTCCCCGGTCCCGGCCGCTTCACCACCGCAGGGGAAACGATGGAGGGTTCCGTCTCCAGAACGGAGTTAACCCGGCCAAGGCTCACGGCGCCGCGCTGTATCATATTTACCATGAACCCCGCGCCCATAAGAGGCCAGATAAGCATTTGGAAATAGCTAAAAAGGGCCACCAGTTCCCCGGGGCTCATGAGACCCTCCACCACCCGGCGCCCCCCCACGAGGAGGAGGATCAGGGAAGTGAGCCCCGAAAGGAAGGTGATGAGGGGGAAGAATAGCCCGAAGGTCTTGACCAATTCCATGTTGGCGTCCCGGTAATCATCATTGGTGTCGGCAAATTTTTTGATAAACCACAATTCCTTCACAAAGGATTTGATCACCCTGATACCCGCAAAGGTTTCCTGGACCGCATCACTCATGGCGGAGTAGGTTTCCTGCGCCTTCTGGAACTGCTTTCCTACCCTATGCCCAAAGAGGAGTATCAGTATCGTAATAGGAAGCAGGGGAAGCACCGCACAGGCAGCGGTCCGGGGGTCCTGGATAAAGATAATAATCAGGATTGCTGTGGCTAGAATCGTTCCGTCCACCAGGGCTACCAGACCCATACCGATGGCCATCCGTACCGCCCCCACATCACTGGTGGCCCGGGCCATAAGATCCCCAATTTTGTTTTTTTGGTAAAAATCGTAGGACAAAACAAGGAGATGATCGAAGAGCCTGCCCCGCAGTTCCGTCTCTATGCGCCGGGAGGAACCATGGATAAAATAACGCCAGAGGAAGCGCCCCCCGCAGACAAGAAGCATACTCCCAACCATGCCAAGACAAAGAAGAAAAATACGATTCCCCACAGGATTATTGCTGCCGGTGTCAGTAATACTGGCGATAGAAATCAAATCCACCGCCCGGCGCACAAACTGGGGGATCAGTACCTGGGCGGCATCCACGAAGAGGAGACAGATAAAGCCCCGGAAATACTGCGCGCGGTACCTGGCAAGATAGGGTAAAATAGTTTTGTATTCCCGGATGGAGGTCCTACGCTTCATTATCGCTGTCATCTTCATCGCGTATTCTTTTTGGAGGAACCATCAGATTCTTCCTGACATCCGCTTCAAGCTTGGCATTCCAAATATCCAGTTTTTTCTTGGTCATCTCCGTCTCTTCCCTGGGTCCAAGGACACTGTAGAGCCTGCGAAGGGCCGAAAGAAAATGTATCCCCGTATTAAAATCTTCAATATTCTTTGTGGATAATTCATATTTTTCCCGGTACCGGTCCGCCGTCTGGGACAACAGTTTCTTTATCAAGCGCAGATGGTATACCGTGGGTTCATATTCCGGAGAACGGGGATCCGTATTAACCACCGCCTTTTTCAAATCCATGATGTTTTTTGCCACCGCCGCAAAGCGCCCCTCAAGTTCAACGAAGGACCACCTCCATTTAGTCTTATCCCCATAGGCATCTTCCAGAAGCTGGATACCAAGCCCGATCTTGCGGACAAGCAGGTACCGGGCGGCGGCATCCAGGGGAGCAATCCCGGCGAGTTTTTCCTCGTAGTCCGAGAAGGGAGCGTCAACATAATTACTCACCACCTTTTCCAGGTAGATGATGCATTTGTAAAGAGATTTTCGGGCGTCATTGAGGGCTTCCTCGTTCTTGGCGCCCAGTACGGCCAGAGAAATACCGTTCACAATAATATAGTTAGAAGTAAGGCTGAGCATATCATCAGCAAGGGCGACCCGTTTCATGCCCGCTTCCCCGCTATCCTGACGGATCTGGGACATGGTTTCCTTTTCCCGGCTCAGGAGTTCAGCAATAACCTGGTTAAAACTGCCGATCCGTTCCAAATATCGGCGCAGTTCAATACTGGAAGTCTTCGGCATTGTATCCTCATTTCTTGTATTTCTTCAGTAATTCATCCGCATGGGCCAGGGCCGCTGCACCCCCGGCGTCTCCCGCCAGCATCCTGGCAATTTCCCCCCGGAGCGTATCGGCGGAGAGCACTGAAATTACGGTGGTGGTCCTGCCTCCCCCGGTCTTTTTCTCAACCCTCAGATGATTATCCGCCCGAACGGCGATACTGGCAAGATGGGTTACGCAGAAAATTTGTTTAATGCCGCCGATCTTCCGGAGGTAGTCCCCCACCGCCAGGGCAACCTCTCCTCCTATGCCGGTGTCGATCTCATCGAAAACCAAGGTTTCCTGCGAATCGGAGATTCGCTTAGAATCGGAGACAGCCCCGGTATGCTCCCCGGTGAGGGCCGTTTTGATGGCCAGCATCACCCGGGAAAGTTCCCCCCCGGAGGCGATGCGGGACAGATCCTTCAGCGGCTCCCCGGCATTGGCGGAAATGAGGAATTCCACGTCCTCCGCGCCCCAGGGACCGATTACCATGGATGTCTTTTGCGGCTCGGCGCTTTGTCCCCGGTTATTCACCCCCACCTCAAAACGGGCGTTGGGCATACCAAGGCTCTTGAGGATGGTGCTGATCCTATCCCCCAGTTTAGCCGCGGCGGAGCGCCGTTTTGCACCCAGGGCCGAAGCCCGTCCCGCAAGGTCCTTCTCCAGCAGGGCAATTTCCGCGCCCAGCTTTCCCCGGTTTTCCCCGGCGTTGGAAAGGGCGTCAATTTCCGCCTCCGCAGCATTCCTGTAGGCCAGTATGCCATCTTCTTCGATGCCGGAGCCGGAAGCCGCCCCCCCGTATTTCTTCCGCAGCCGGTACAGCAGGGCGAGCCGCTCCTCCACTTCCTCCAGCCGGCCCGGTTCGTAGCGGAGCGCATCACGGTAGGAGCGGAATTCCTCCGCCAGATCCTCAGCCTCGTAGTAGAGATTCTCCGTACGCTGCTGCATGGCCGAAAGTTCCCCATCGATGGCGGCGGCATTATCCATTGCGGTGCGGACACGCCGGGTCAGGGACAACACCGAAGGCTCATCTTCAAACAGGGCGGCGGCGGCGGAATTTACCTGCCCCGCCAGTTTTTCAAAGGAAGCCAGCCGTTTGGATTCGGCCTCCAGTTCCCGGCTCTCCCCGTTTTTCACCGCCGCCTTGTCAATTTCTTCAATAGCGTAACGGAGTATCTCCAGCCGGGCGTCCCGGTCCCGCTCATTGGCGGCGGATGTCTCCAGGGTCCTCTTTTTATCCGCCAGGTTCAGGAATATTCCGTTGAACTGGGCGGCTTCGTTCTCAAGGCCGGCGAATCGGTCCAGGTATTTCCGGTGGATTTCCTTATGCAGCAAAGATTCGTGGGAATGCTGACCGTGGAGATCAAAAAGGAGGCCCATACATTGCTCCAGGTCATTCCGGCTAAGGGGCGCATCCTGTATATATATCGAAGAACGCCCCGAAGTTTTTATATTCCGCCGGACGATGATACGCCCATCCTCGGCTGCAATATCCCGGCTTGCAAGCCAGTCCAGCGCATCCCGGTTGTCCTCCCGAATGGAAACCACCGCCGATACCGAAGCCTCCTCGCTGCCGGTGCGGATCACCGAAGTCTCCGCCTTGGCGCCCAGGAGAAAACTCAGGGCGCCCACAATGATAGACTTTCCCGCCCCGGTTTCCCCGGTGAGGATATTGAGCCCCCCCTCAAAGGATACCGAAAGGTTGTCGATCAGGGCGTAGTTGCGGACATTGAGTTCCTCAAGCATGTCCCACCTCGCCGGTTAAAGATCCGCCGGACCAGTTGAGCTTGGTACGCAGCGCCCGGTAAAAGTCCTCCCGGTCCGAAGCAATAAGCAGGGCATCCCGGGGAGAGCGGCGTATGAAGATCCGGTCCCGGGGTTCCAGGGATTCCGTAACCTGGCCATCCACGGTGAGGAGTATGCCGCTCCGCTGTTCGCTTTCCAGTTCCACGATCACCGTTTCGTGGGCCGGTACCACCATAGGGCGGTTAGACAGGGTAAAAGGACAAAGGGGGTTGATAATCACCGCCGCCAGTTCCGGGTCCAGTATGGGCCCCCCGGCGGCCACCGAGTAGGCGGTGGAACCGGTGGGTGTGGCCACGATAAGTCCATCGGACCGGTAATGCCCCAGGCGTATGGGTTTTCCCCCGCCGGGCTCCGAAACGGATTCAACACCCATGCTCAAAAGCTTGGCTATCCCCAGAGCGGAAATTACCGCATCGTTCAGGCAGGTACCCCGGGCTATGGTTTTGCCCTGCCGTTCCACCCGAACCTCCAACATGAGCCGGCGGGAAAGAGCCGCCTCTCCCCGGAGCCAGGATTCAAAAACCTGTATCCATTTCTCCGGGTGGACCGCGGCGATAAAGCCCAGGGAACCCAGGTTTACCGGGAAAATGGGAACCCCCAGGGGCGCCAGGGTCCGGGCAGCGTAGAGGACCGTGCCGTCCCCGCCCAGGCTGAAACAGCAATCGTACTCCCCATCGGGTTTAAAATCACCCTGGCCATCGAAGAAAAAGGAATGGGTTTTTATATTCCGGCGGCGCAGTTCCGCCTCAATCGTTTTACCCAGGGACCGGGAGTTTTCTTTGAGGATGTTAACAATCAACAATGCCCGTTTGATTTCTCCCATCCTGCAATCCTTATTTATGGCAGGGTCAAAATGAGCTTGGAGACCTTCTCTATATCCGGCCCGCTGAGCCGGGGGTAGAGGGGAAAGAGGGCGGTCCTGAGTGATAAGGAATAGGATTCCGGGCAAAGTTCGGTAGGAACATGACCTGCGCCCATGAGGGTATCCTCCAGGGCGCTTTCCACGGCGATATCCTTCCGCTTGGCATAAGCCTTTACATCCTTCATACCGGTTTCCAGGACCAGGGAGAAGGCGTAGTTATTGTATTCGAAGGTATCATTTTGAACGAAACGCTTATGCCGGGTCCGGAGGCTCGCCTGGGCATAGATCTTGGCGATTTCCCGCCGTTTTTCCAGGTTCCGCGAGGCTTCCCGAAACTGGACCACCGCCATGGCGGCATTCATATCCGGCAGCCCGTACTCCGGGGGCAGTTCCGCATAGTTCCGCAGCACCCCCGCATCCCGGCGGCTCATGGCGTAGAGCAGAGCCCCTCCCCCGGCGGTAAGCAGATCCTTCTCTTCCAGCCCCAGTATGGTAAGCGCCCCGGAAGGATAGGGCGGCTCCGGCGGAGCTTGCGTAGCGGCAGCCTCGGCGGCAGCGGCTTCAGCAGCGGCGGGGCCCAGGGGCCGTTCGGCGGACAGGGCGCCATAGCTCTGGGACCGGTCTTCGATAACAGGCAGCCCCAGACCCAGGATGCCGGCCATATCCGGCACATAGCCCAGGGTATGGTGCAGAACAATGCACCGGGCAACAGGCCCGCCGGACCGGGAACGGGCAGCCTCAATAGTTTCCGGGCCCATGGAGGCTGACGAGGGCATCACATCCGTATAAACGGGAACCAGGCCGAGATCTTCGATCACCTGTTTGTAATATCTTGGGGATAGGGCGGAAATAATCACCCCCTGCCCCTGCTCTAAGTTGAGGGTACGCAGGGCAAAGGAAAGGGCGATGGCGGGACTCCGGAGGGCCAGGGAATAATCAAACTGAAGCCGTTCCTTGGCAATCTGCACAAGATGTTGGGCGTGTTCCCCGGGGCCAATCTTATCCTCCACCAGGGCGGTAAGAACCGCGTCCATCTCTTTACGCCTGATGGTCGGAGAGTAAACTTCGATTTTCATGT
Source organism: Treponema primitia (assembly GCF_046533075.1). Taxonomy (GTDB): domain Bacteria; phylum Spirochaetota; class Spirochaetia; order Treponematales; family Breznakiellaceae; genus Termitinema; species Termitinema primitia_B. The sequence continues at coordinate 8,680 of NZ_JAJQRB010000014.1, forward strand.
AATTACCTCGGGTGTCGGAGGACTAAAGTCCATTAGCGTTTATTAAGATCCGCGATTTTCTGCAGTTCCTTGGCATTAAAGAGATCCCGTATATTCAGGATGATAAGATACCCGTGGTCCTGACGGACGACTCCCTTTATATACTCCGCCCCGATACCGCTGAGCATCTGGGGAGGCGGCTGAATTTCTTCCCGCTCAATAGTTACAACCCGGGAAACCCGGTCTATGATTACCCCCAGTTTCATCCCATCGATATCGAGGATAATAAAACCGGACAACAATTCATCTTCCTCGGAACTGAGCATCCTTTTTAAGTGGAACCGTTTATGGAGGTTGATAATCGGAATTATCTCACTGCGGAGGTTGAAAATACCTTCCACATAACCCGGAGCATTGGGAATCGCCCTGATTTCCTGGACGCGGACGATTTCTTTTACGTCCATTATATTAATCCCGTATAATTCTTCCCCAAGCTGAAAGGTAACTAATTGATTCTGGTCAGCCATTGCAACTCCTGGCGGTTCCTATTGAAACCGTATTGTTCCTTACCATCTACTGTACTATCGAAATCATCTTTCTTCAAGTCTTTCGGGATAATTCGCCAACTTATTCGATAAAAAGCGTGTGGGCAGCGCAAATAGCCGAAGCCAAGGCGTCTGCGGCGTGGTCCGGTTTAGGGATATCCTCCAGCCCCAGGATAAACCTGACCATTTCCTGAACCTGGGACTTATCCGCCCTGGCCGCCCCGGTTACGGCCTGTTTTATCGCATTGGGGGTAAATTCCCGTACCTGCAGCCCCCATTCCGCCAGGGCCATACCGAGCACCCCCCGGGCTTCCGCCACCGGCATGGCGCTGGACACATTCCGGGCAAAATAAAGGGTTTCCATGGCGGATTCGACGGGCTCATAGGCCGCCAAAACCTCCCGAAACGCCGTATAAATCGAAAAAAGGCGTTCCGCCTGTGGGCGATCCGCCTTAGTTTCAATGCATCCGTGGGCGATATGCCGAATCCGGCTGCCCCCAATCTCCACAAGCCCCCAGCCGACGGAGGACAAGCCCGGGTCGACCCCCAGGATACGGCGTACCGTCACGGTCCGCGCCGCCTGGCCGGCTAAGGCCAGCAGCCCGGACTTCTTACTCCGACTCAAAACCTTCGGGTATTTCCAGGTTGGAATACACGTTCTGCACGTCTTCGTTTTCTTCCAGCCTATCGATAAGCTTGACCACCTTGCCCGTGGCGTCCCCCTCAAGGGCTACCTCGGCTTCGGCAACCATGCTCACCTCAGCGCTCATGGTCTCGATACCCTTTTCGTTGATCACGTTAAGTACCGGCTCAAAGTCTTCCGGGGAGGTGGTAATCTCGATAATCCCATCGGAAAGGGCCACATCCTCGGCGCCCCCATCAAGGGCAATCTCCATGATCTGATCTTCGGTATACTTTTCCCCATCAACGGTGATGATCCCCTGACGCCTGAAGAGCCGTGAAACCGATCCGGAGGTGGCAAGCTGCCCACCCGCCCGGGTCAGCATATTGCGTATATCCGCAGCGGCCCGGTTCTTATTGTCCGTCAGGACTTCGATAAAGATCGCCACCCCGCCGGGGGCATAGGCTTCGTAGATCAGCTCTTCGTAGTTGACCCCTTCCAACTCGCCGGTACCCTTTTTGATGGCCCTGTCGATGTTATCCTTGGGCATATTGGCGCCCCGGGCCTTGAGAATAGCGGTCCGTAAACGCGGATTTGCGTCGGGACTCCCCCCGCCCATCCTGGCGGCAATGGATATTTCCTTGATCAGCTTGGTAAAAATTTGGCCGCGTTTTGCATCGGCGGCGCCTTTTGCGTGCTTAATAGTCGCCCATTTACTATGGCCGGACATGATAACTCCTACTTGGCATTTTTGGAATTAGCCGCCTCTGCGGCTAGTTCTAAAAATGCAGTTCAATCGAAGCGAAACAACGTTTCGCATAACTCCTTGTACGTCTTATATTTGGGTAGTGTAGCAAGAAAGTAGGTCTCTGTCCAGTGGGCGGTAAATGCCCTCTTTTCTCTGTACTTTGTCGGCAAAACGGGCGTGGGGAGGGGTGCGCCCGCCTTTGTTACATAGGACGAAGAAGGGGGGATTTACCGGGGGATCACATACTGGAGTGGCGTGTACGTATTCGCCTTTGTCGCCTTTGCGGTCTTTTTTCCTGTTCAAGCCGGGCTCATAGCCGGCTTTTCTCTCCCATGGGGGGGGGTCCTGGATTGCAGTATAGGAATGGGTCTTGATATGATCAAAAAACAAAAATATTTTTCCGCAGACTAAAGCAAAATCAGGGGCTAACTCCCTATTTGGGGCAGGAGGTTTTTATGAAAAAACCATTGCTCAAAATTATGGTGGACTATGTTTTCAAACTCATCTTCGGGGACCAGAGGAATATTGATATTCTTGCAGGGTTTTTAAAGGCTGCCCTGAATCTGCCCGAGGCGGAATACGATAGTCTAACCGTTGTGGACCCCAATCTCAAACGGGAGTTTGAGGGCGACAAAGCAGGGGTTTTGGACGTTAAAGTTCGAACCAAAACGGGTATCGTAATCGACGTGGAAATACAGGTCTCCGCCTATGGCGGTCTACGCAAACGGCTTACCGAGTATGCCGTCAAAATGGTCACCGAACAGATTAAGCGGGGGGACAACTGGGGCCAGG
>NZ_JAJQRB010000015.1:0-8283 GCF_046533075.1 Treponema primitia
TATTGGCGCTTTCGCTTTGCTTTGCCTTATTTCGGTACAGCAAAGCGCTCAAGGTACTGTAGGCTATGGAAACAAGAATGGCGCCTATCAGGATGGCATTGAGAAAAAGGGTGTCGTTACGCTGGCGAAGGAGTATTTCGTCGCTTAGATCCACCCCGGCAATACAGATAATGGTTCCATCCCGGTCATACACCGGCGCAAAACCGCTGATAAGGCCCCCCCAGGTGGGGGTATAGAAGCCCAGATCGGTGGTAGAGATCTCCCCGGAGAGGGCTTTTAGGGCATACTCTTCGATGGGAAACAGATCATCCGGGCTGCACTGGGTAACAGGGTCCGGGTCATTGTCCGCAATATACTGGAGCTGCCCGTCCCCGAAATCCCGCCAATAATAGACGTACAGCACATGGTATTTACCGGCGAACTCTACCAGCTTTTCCCTCAGGGCTTCATAATCCGGAGTGCCGGTATCCTCCTCGGTTTGATACCGATCCAGCTCTTCCGGGGGGATATAATCCGCGGCGGCAGCGGCGGCGGACATAAGATGGTTCCGGACCGAATCTTCCATCAGTCTAACGGTACGGCGCATAAGGATATTAACATTGATAGTAATGAGAATAATAAGAACAACAAAGATGAAAAATACAAATATGATTTTTTGTCCCTTCAGAAATGACCATACACGATTTTTCATACTGTTCCTTTGCATATTATGCCCGCCGGCAAAGATGCTTCTTTTATTTACTAATAAACTCTGTCATTGAATCTGCAAAGACCCGGAGAATTTCCTCTTCATCGGGCATTTCGGGCATCCGGTCTCCGGCCCCCGGAACGCTTATACTCCGGTATACCCGCCATGATTCCCGCATGGGGTAAAGAGCGCGTATGCCGCTCCGGTCCCCGCCGCCGGTATCTTCTGCGCCGCCTGCGCCATTCCACTCCTGCGCCCCAATTTCCACCGCGTTCAGGAAGCCGCCATGAGGTATGGTAATCTCCACCGGAAGCCACAAGCGCCCCCCATGCTCAATCGCTCCCTTCACCTGTTGCTTATTATTTACTGCGTTGCCTTCCGGCAACACTCCGGTATCAAAGGCAATATAGATATGCCCCGGTACCGTAACAAAGGCGCTTTCAATCCCTAATGCTTCAAGCAGGGAGCAGAATAAAATCGAAAGATCATCGCAGTCACCGCCCCGGTAGAACAGGGTCTGGTAGGGGTAATTCAAACTGTCCAGGGCGGAGGCGTTTTCCGACAGTTCGATAAATGACGATGAGGGATCTACCACATAATTTATACCGTATAAATTCAAGGTTTCAAATAAGGCGGCGGCAAGCAGTATGTTTTTTGGCGCCGTGCCAAAGCGGCTGGGGTTTTCCCGCAGGAGGCGTTCTACACCTTGGGCGGTAAAGTTGGCAAAGTAGGAGACTGCCGGGTCCTTGGCCGACACAAAGGAAGCGGCGCGGCGGTCATCGTCCCAGGCAAAGGCGTTGCGGTGGTATATGGTCATGGCTGCGGGGAAGCTCATTGATTTTTTTGCGCCCAGGCTTCTATAGTCCAGGGTAATCCGGGTGTTGGCGTTTATGTTTTCCGTCAGGTCGAGCATGGTCTCGTTGAATAGGGCGGTTACCGGAAATTCTGCGCTTTCCCCGGGGCCGAGCCGTGTTCGGGTTGCAAATTGATAGCCCTGGTTCATGTAGCGTTCCAGCATAAAGGAAAGGCGCATATCCGTAATGGCGTTCTTTTCGTTATTGGTGATCCGAACCGTAGCAATGCTGTTTTTCTCGTACCATGCAAAGGACACCGGGAACACCCGTTCCTGCTTTAGCCGTTCCCCGCTTACCCGTGTTTGGGGCCGGAGTATTTCCCCCAGGTTGAGGGACAGGCCAAGGCCGATGTTTACACCGTGGATCGATTCGGTATCCGAAAAGCCGTGCCAGGTATAGCCCCCTTCCGTGTAAAGCGAAAGGGAAGGCAGAAGATGAAAATATGCCGAAAGCCCCAGGCCCGCAAGGGGCTTCACCGCGTTTGTCCCGTTAAAAGAATAGTTATACACCCCCACGCCCGCATCAAGCCCAAGGGTCCAGCGGTCAGAAATCCGCCAGCCCAGGGAAGGGCCAAGTTGACCCTCAATCATGGTGAAGTTTCCATTGGCCGCTGCCGCCATGCTTGCATAAGCGGCTCCGGCAAACACACCAAAACTTAAATTCCTGCCTATTAAAAAATCCCAGTCAAAAGCTGCGGCAGCCCCGAATCCCGGATCAAAATAAGCAGATCCCGCAGGAACCAAAAGCTGCGGCGTTAGGCGCAGATTAAATTCGCTTTCAGCGAAAAGAGGGGAAGTAACTACGAACGACCCGATCAGCGCGGACAAAAGAAAAAACGAAATACCGTTAGTGTGGTTCGTGGGTTTATATTTTTTTTTCATTTCAAATTTTCCAAATTCCGTTTCGCTGTTTCGCTTCCCATATCGGCAGCCCTTTGAAATGCGGCTCGCGCCATAGATGTATTACCGGCGCGTATCTGTAAAATACCCAAGCGGTTGTATAAGGCAGCTTGCTGCCCGGCGCCTTGCTGCTCGGCAGCCGCAGACGATTGCCTGATTTGGGCACCGACGGCGCTAATAAGCGGTTGTATATCGCTTGCAATGTACGCAGTAAGCGCCGCCTCCGCCCCGGTACGCAGCGCCGCCATATCGGCCCCTGCAATCTTTACCCCCAAGGCAGGGAAAGGCGCCGGAGGGTAAGTCGTCCAGGCATCGGAGAGCATTATAAAGTCAAGCGTTTTACCTGCCGCAAATACTGCGCCCAGCTTCGCCGCCGCTTCATCCCATGCTGCGGCAAACCCCGCATTAAGTTTGCCCATTGAAACGGGCAGCCACACCGTACCATTAATGACCAAAAGTTTGTCTAAACCGTTAAACAGGGTAGCCGCCTGCGCCTCGCTAATCCCCAAATTCACTGCGGCAATGAAGCCGCCCCCGCTTGTTTCGTCCAGCGGAATAAAGGCTGTGCTAATTCCCGAAGCTTCAAGAGAGGCGGCATAGAGCAGCCCCCAGTCCCACGCCGTCCCTGCCTGGTACGCCAAGGTCTGTGAGGGAAACTGCACCGCTGTTTGCTGCGCCGCTGCTTGCTGCGCCGCTGCTTTCACATTAGGACCAAAGGATTTCAACCCCTCAAAGAGCCATAGGGCAAATTGCATATTTCCGTTAAGCCCCGTGCGCCGCTCATTCCGTGCAAGGCCCGTCACGTTTTTGGCGAACTCCAAAACCTCCGGCGATGTGGGGGACACAAAGGCTGCAAGGGAAGCGGCGTCCCCATCGGGGTAGCTGCCCCGTTCCAACACTTGCACCGAAGCTGCCGCCAGGGTTTCTTTTTCCTTCCCCAAAAATGAATAGCGGATCACAATCTCGCCTAAAATTCTGCCGGAGTCGGTAAACTGCAACATATCGCCGGAAAAATCCGCATACAGTGGAAGCTCTGCGCTCCGCCCCTTTGCCAGAAGCTTGAGGGTTCCGCACTCGTATTCGCTTGCCGTATACCGGCCTGCGCGAAAACTTACCCGTACATTGCGGATTTCGGCGTTCTCGTTGTTCCGTATCGTAATGCTTCCCGTTTCATTTTTTTGATACAACGAAAGCAAAACCGGGTATACCCCACCGTCCTGGGTAAGAGAAGCCGCCACCCCATTGCTCCCGGACTTCTCCCCGAGTTCAAGGGTAATCCGCGCCGTAAGCCCCGCATAGAGGCCGGACATAAATAAACCGCCCTGGTCGCCGGGGTTTTGATACTGCTGCCACCCTGCGCCCGCCGCCAGGGTAAAAGCAGGGGTAAAGCGGAAACCCATTTCCCCGCCGAAACGATACCATAAGCCCGCCGGTGTCCTGCTGGTTTCCCCCTGGCCCCAAAAGGCGCCCACGCCGGCGTCAAGGGCGGTAAAAAGCCGGGACAGGGGAAAGTAATAGAGCCCCAGGCCCCCGCCCAAACGGTATAATTGCAGGGTACCTGTTGCCGGGCTTTTGTATTCGTTGAAGCCAATACCACCCTCAAAGCCCAGGGTATAGCCCAGGCCCAGCGGGTTGGCCCAGATACTCGAAAGGTCAATATCCAGACCCAGGCTGCCCCCGCCGCCAATCTCATAGCGCTCAAGGCCATTGGCGCTCTTATTGCCGTCCCCCCGGGGGATAAGGACAAAGCCCCCCGGCTTCACGGAAAAATCCAGGGAAAAAGCGGAGACGGTACAGAATACGGCTGATAATACAGCGGCGAGCAGGGTAATAAGGGCGCTTTTAAGCATAATAGGGTATCCTTTGTTGTTTATGTTGAAAATTATCGAAATATACGGTATCCTTGATAAGAGAGGTATTGCCGTGATAGCTATAGAACAAACTTTGAACGTTCCCTCTGACAGGCGTGTTACCGTTACGTTTACCGTACCTGAAACTGTCGAGCCGGGGAACGTAAAAACCATTCTTATATTCCCCAATGCAGTTGCCGCCAATGCTGGCCTTTCTGAAATGGAACGGGAGCAAACCATAGAAGAATGCCTTGCCGAAGCAGCCGCCAAAGCCCGGTATTACCAGCAGCATCCTGAAAAAGACCGCTATTATGATGGCAAGCCCTTTAACACATTCGGCAAAACAATGGAAGATGTTGTCGCTTGGCAGCGCAGTGTTCGTGCCGAATGGGGCGATTAACAGCGGCATGAAAATCATAACATTTGATACAACCGGCGCTATCGACGAAATAAAAACGGGCAAGGTAATGGAAAGCACCGACCCGGAAATACAAAGCGCAACAAAAATAATAAGCGTTATTGTCCGTATTGAACTGTTTTCCAAACCAAAATTGGATGCAGAGGAATACGCAAAGCGTTTATTTTTTTTAGAGCGTGTTTCGGTCATCCCATTGAACAGGGTAATCCAGGACGAAACAATACATTTACGCCAATACACAAGCCTTAAACTCCCTGACGCGATTATTGCTGCCACCGCAGTAAAAACAGGCGCGGTATTGCTCACGTATGACGGCCATTTTGAGGGCCTGGGCTGGCCGGGTCTTACCGTAAAAAAATCCATATAAAAAGAGAGCATGGTGATAAAAACGATACGGCAAACTTTTTTAGACATTGGCATACACCTCATGTATTTTTATTGGAAGCAAACCTGAAGGGTTTGCAAAAACCTCTTTTTGGGGTATAGTTAAGTTAGGGAGTATCAAATGAATACACAGCAAATAACCATAGAAATTCCACAAGTCTTGGCAGGCCATGTTGCCGCTGCCCAGATAGAGCAGGAGTTTAAGCAATATCTCGCGGTAAAATGCTATCTGGATGAAAATGTGTCCATAGGCCAGGCAGCCGATATTGCCGGTATGCGTCGCATTGATTTTGAGACCTATCTCTCTCGAAACAAAATCCCTATATCCCTGCTGACCTATGAAGATGTTATGGCGGATCTTGAAAAGATGAAAAATATCACCGTACCAGCCAGATAGAACATGATTGTCATTGCGGATGCGGGTGTCGTTATTTCCCTTGCCGATTTTTTGATTATCGACGATAAGCAGGCACGCAGAATTGCTGAGCAGCACGGCATTAACTGCTTTGGAACATTGGCCGTTCTGCTGAAAGCCCGAAGCCTTAATCGTATTGGCCCCCTGCGCCCGTTCTTTGTCATTCTTTTGGCCCATAACCGTTATTATAAAAAAAATCTCCTTAACAGTTTGCTTGTCCGGTTTGGTGAAAAACCGCTGGATGAGTAGAAGTAAAATAATCTGCTGTAACAAAACCTGAGTTGAGCAAGGAATGCCATCGCCACAGTTATTGGCTTCACTTAATAAAAAATCCAAATTCCACTCTCCTTACCTGAACTCTGGAAATTGGCGCCAAGCGCCGCGGCTGTGCCAGGCACCCTTTTTCTTCCTAATTTCTCATTCCTCAATCCAAACCCCATCTTCTTCATAAATATCTCCCCGCACCGATGCGGTTGACGAAGGGCTGCGAACCGTAAAATCCGTACGTCCGCCGCTGGGGGGCGTAAGTTCCGCCTGGACACGACCGGATTGCAGGGTAAGGGTGACCGCATTCCTGCCCTGGTTCTGTACAATTTCTTCCAACGAAAGGCGGGTAAGGGGGCGTACCGTTAGAACCGTATCCCCTATGTTAAGCAGCGCTGTACTCTTAAACCCGGTGATAATAAGATCGCCGCTCTGTACTTTCATTCCCGGCTCTGCTTTGAGCAGTCTTTCTGTACCCGCCCGCTGTACTTCCACTGTGCCGATTAGTTCCCTGATTTCCGCTTCCTGCGCATCCAGCAGGTGCGGTGCGAACATTGTTGCTGCCAAAAGCAGCAAGGGTACAAAAATCATCATCCGTTTTGTGTTCATCATAATTACTCCTTTTCCGGCGCCAGGCGCCATTTTCCATTTTCTATTGCCATTCAACATTTATAGCTCTTCCCAGCCGCTGTTCTCCTGGTCTGCCCATATATCCCTGTAGTGTCGAATTGCCATAAAACATACCGCTTGTTGCTATTCCTGATCCGCTTGGCTCACCCGGCACTCTTGGAACAAGCAGCCAATTTTCTGTTTTGGCTTCACTGTTTGCAGGTATGTCATATTGTGCCACATATATTGGTAAATCCGGATAGTATGTAGTTTCACTACTGCTTTTAAGCAGGTTTTTATAGGCCTCGATTAATCTTTCCCGAAGAACGTAATCCTCTTCCAACAGGAAAACAGCATCTGTTTTAAAACCATAAGGTTCCACCTTACCCCCAATAGTCATTTCTAAGAGCCGTCCGCCTATTACCGGCCACCTGCTGTACGTTGCCTGAAATACCATATAAACCTTGCGGGGGGTATTGTCCGCAGGAATTATTATTCTGTACCTTCCTAAATAAACAGGAGCAAAATCTTCATTGTGTATCGCGCCGCTGGTATTTGCTTCCAAAATTAAAGCGCTGCCCATGTTAGCGGGCAATGTGGAGACGCCTGATCCATACGCCTTTGGAGCTAAGTCTGTCGCAGTATGACCCGCCTCAGTATTTTTATATATTTGATATGTCCATCTTCTGCCCGTTCCCATGGATAGTCCGGATTGATCCTGTATAGAGCCGTCTAGGGTAACATTTATATATTTCGATTCTCTAAACTGGTTACCATAAAATGAGAGATACGGAGCGCCCGCCTTACCCATCGTATCCGTCGTCAATCTCGGACGAGCCCAGATCGTAAGTACCGTCCCGTCCGCGCTCAACACAGGCGGATTGAAAAAGTTTTCCACCCGGTAATGAGCGCCGGATGAAAATGACTCATCCGCCATCTCAATTTGCAGGTGTTTATATTCCCGTGCCCATGTATCAAGGTAGCCGGTGACGTTATCCGCATCAGGAGGGTCAGATATGCCATGAAAAGTGGTATACGGTTCAAACCAGAATGTCTTTGGATCCACCGGCTTAGTAAATCGGATTTGAATATAGGCGTTTCGATCCACAGGATCGGAAATACCTGCAATCCATACGGGACTAAAATCCCATGCGCTGTTTGCCCCTTCCCCCAGAGGACGGATACTGACGGTTTTGTCCTCCGGATTGATATGCACCGTTACTGTGGTTTCCATGCTTTTTCGATTGGAAAACTCCACTTCTTCCTGTCCAAGGGGCACGCCGTCCAGGGAAGCCTCCCACCCGATGAAGCCGTAGGCGGGGTACGGGTTAAAGCGCAGACTAAAGGAGATATCCTGCTTAACCCCGGTAAGCGCACCCCCCGGCGTGGAGACGCCGGAATCAACCTCCGCCACAGTAACATTGACAAAGGGCATACTGGCCTTTAAGGGGCCTATCAGGATAGTTTTGCCGGGGTTGATGTGGATGGTCACCCTGATTTCCGTGCCCGCGGCGTTGACGGGTTCCCAGGTGATGTCCGGGCCGGCTGCACCGCTGGGCTCCCACACCGAAATGATGTCGCTGCTGCCTTCAATCCGGGCCTGCCAACCCAAAAAGGGGTACTCGGTTTTAGCGGTGTAGCTCAGGGTAAAGGGATACCCCTGCTTAACCCCGACAATGGAGCCCCGGGGGACCGCGGTACCCATGCCGCCTTCGTCCACGGAGACCGGCAAGACAGCGGCGTTGGCATAGTCAAGGGCGTCATCAATCTCCGATAAAAGATTATTCTCCTTCTTATTCAGAAAAAGGTCGCAGCCCGTAAGAAGCGCCGACAAAAGAATCACGCTTGCCAACAAAATACAAACCCTTCGGGTTTGCTTCCGATGGAAATTTACAGGGTGTA
>NZ_JAJQRB010000016.1:0-29802 GCF_046533075.1 Treponema primitia
CGTCGTTAAAATAGAGGTGTATGTCCAGGTGGACCGTTTTGCCGGTGAGGTACTCAGGGAGGAGTTCGTTGTTCTGAATGTCCAGAGCGGCGACGGGCCGGCCGATACAGGCGGAGAGGAGATGACGCAGGGCGTCCCGGGAGTCCTCGTTGTCGTCGGTAAAGAGGCTTTTAAAGACAAAATCCGAGAGGATATCCAGGGGAACGCCTTTTTTTGCGTTTTCCCTGGCCTTGCGGCGTAGTTCACTCCACAAAAAGGGGACCAGGAAAGATAGTTTCATAACAGCTCCTTAATGGGCCTAAGCCCGGAATTTTAGGCGCGGCTTTTCGGCCCGCTGTGTATATAAGGGAGCTATGATGAAAAATGCTTTAGTTCGGAGGATCGATTTTTTAAAATTCGTATGCGGTGATTTTTTGGGTCAAGTTTAGCCCCTATGGACCCCCTGTAACTTAGTTTCGAGAACGCACAATACGAGGAAAGAAAAGCGTGCCTGGCACCAGGTGACAGGCACCCAAACGGCGTATCCGAGAAACCGGGTGCGCCGTTTTTTTCAGGGAGACGTGTAACGCAAAGGCGCCTGTCACCAAATTTGTGCTAGCGCAAGTAAGCGCGGGGAAGGAGAGAGCCGTGTTAAATAGATCCCTGCGAACAGGCGCTGGCGGGGGAGGGGGAGCCCCGCTGCGGGATATTTGGAATTCCCTGCTGTAGTAGACCCGCGCAGCGGGGCTGCGGAAGCAGACTCTACAAGCATCCCGCAGCGGGGCTCCCCCTCCCCCACCAGCGTTTTTTCGAATGACCGGTAAGCCAAAGCACCTCAGAAGGCGTATCCGGGAAACCGGGCACGCCATTTTTTCACAGATAGGTTCGCCGATAATCCGGGCGGGGGATTTTTTAGTCGCTTCCGGGGTGTCCTACCCCCCCAGGTACGCCTTCTTCACGTCCGGATTTGCCGCCAGTTCCGCCGAACTGCCTTCGGCGATTATTTCCCCGGTTTTAAGGACATAGCCCCGGCCGGCAAAATCCAAAGCCACCTTGGCATTCTGTTCCACCACCAGGATGGTCATATGCTTTACAAAGTTAAGCTGCCTAAGGGCGCGGAACATTTCGTACATCAACTTTGGCGCCAAACCCATGGAGGGTTCATCCAGCATAATGAATTCGCTTCCGGTCATTAATGCCCGGCCAACTGCAAGCATCTGTTGTTCCCCCCCGGAGAGCAATTCCCCCCGCTGTTTCCGCCGTTCGTAGAGCTGCGGGAAAAGGCCGTAAACCGTTTCCAGAATTTCTCCGGTTATGATATTCTTATTGATATCCTTGCGGTGGGGAAAAGCGGCAATTTGCAGATTATCCTGTACCGAAAGATTACCAAAGATATGCCGCCCCTCGGGGACCAGGGCCAGCATCTTTTTTTGGACAAGCATATGGGGCTCGGTCTTGAGGATGCTCTGACCGTTATACAGGATGTCCCCGCCGGTAACCATCGGCGCTTCAGGCCGGGCCAAGCGGGCCAGACTCATCAGGGCGGATGTTTTTCCCGCGCCGTTGGCGCCGATAAGGGTAACGATCTCCCCCTTATCAATAGTAAACGAGATACCATGCAGGGCTTCGATGTTTCCATAGGAAACTTTCAGATTTTTTACCTCTAACAGCATTAAATCGCTCCGTCCCCAAGATAGGCTTTTATCACCTCCGGGTTGTTCCGGATTTCCTCCGGATCGCCCTGGGCTATCTCCCTGCCAAAATCAATCACCGTAATTTTACTGCACAGGGTCATGATAACTTCCATCTGATGCTCGATCATCCAGATGGTAAGCTTGAAGGTGTCGTGTATCCAGCGGATATAGTCGATCAGTCCGGACACATCGGCGGTGCTCAACCCGGCGGCAGGTTCGTCCAGCATGAGCAGATCCGGCTGCAGCGAAAGCGCCCGGGCAATCTCCACCCGGCGTTGTATACCGTAGGGAAGGTTCTTCGGGTACTCATCCGCCAGATCCGAAAGATGAAATACCGCCAACAGTTCCCGGGCGGACAGGGCAATCTTCTCCTCCCGCTCCCGGTAGCGCCTGGTGTTAAAAAAAGCGTCCGCCGCATTGTACCCCAGTTGGTAATGCTGGGCGATGCGGATATTATCCAGTACCGTCATCTCGCTCCAGAGCCGTATATTCTGAAAGGTCCGGCCCACCTTCATGGCGGCGATCTCGTGGGGCTTTTTGCCGTTGATCCGCACCCCGCCAACGCTGATATCCCCCTCGGATGGAATGTAGAATCCGCTCACCAGATTGAAAACCGTAGTTTTCCCCGCGCCGTTCGGTCCGATGAGTCCGGCGATCTCCCCCTTCTTCAATTCAAGGTTGATATCCGTAAGAGCCTGAAGACCGCCGAAACGGTGGGAAAGATTCTTAATTTCCAGCTGTTGTGTCATTGCCTTTCCCTCCCCGGTTAAATAGTTTTAATTTTGGCAGCACATCTAATATTTCCCGGTTCCCCATAAGGCCCTCGGGACGAAATTGCATAAGTAAAATGAGCAGCAATGGTATAAAAACCCATTTGAGGATCTGCAGAGGCCGCAGCAATTCTAATAGGAAGGTGAAAAATATTGCCGAAAGAACGGAACCCGAAAGGGAACCCATGCCCCCAAGGTAGACCATCACCATCCCTTCGGTGGACTTCATAATATTGAAGGAACCGGGGTTGATGAACCCCAGCATATGGGCAAAGAGCCCGCCCGCAATTCCCGCGAGGCCGGAAGAAAACATAAAGGCCAGCAGCTTCATCTGGTTGGTGTTAACGCTCATAATTTCTGCGGATATCTCGTCGTAGCGGATGGCGGATATCCCCTTCCCCAACACGGAGCCCATGAGGCGTTTAATGGCGACCACACAAATCACCGCAAAAACCATGACCCATATAAGCATCCATGGCAGAGGGAGTACATCGGACATGGCAAACATGGTACTCTTCATCCCCATAAGCCCCCGGCTGGCGCCAATGGCGCTGATATTGTTGATGGCGGTCGTGATGATGTAGTTTGAAGCAATGGTGATAATCGCCAGATAGTCGTCCCGGGTTTTGAAGGAGGGGATAGCCACCAGGAGCCCCGCCAGGGCCGCCGCAATTCCCCCGGCGACGATCACCACCGGGAACAGAAACAGCGCCGTCTGGGGAGGGAACAGGGAATTACCGATAAATTTATTTTCCGTAAAAAAGATCAGTGATAATACGGAAGACACATAGGCCCCCACAGCCATAAACCCCGCATGTCCGCAGGAAAATTCACCCATGTAACCGTTTACAATATTTAAGCTCGACGCAAAAATAATATTGATACAAATGGACATGATCACGCTTTGTATATACTGATTTATAAAACCCAGGGAAGAGAGAAGCACAATTACTACCATAACGATGGCAATAAAAATGATGAGTTTAGTTTGGCTTTTCCTTCTGCTTAACTCCGGTACTAGTGCCATCATTGTTGCTCCTATATCTTTGTGCTGCGGGCTACGCCGAAGAATCCCGTAGGCTTAAGAACCAGGATAATAAGCAATATAATAAAAGATACCAGATCCTTAAAACTCGAAGGAAAGAAGGCGGCGATAAAAATTTCGATAAAGCCCAGGATAAAACCACCGATAAAGGCGCCCTTAATGTTTCCGATGCCGCCTACCACGGCGGCGATAAAGGCCTTCCAGCCTATGATCATCCCCATATAGGGGTCCAGTACGGGGTAGGACATGCCAAAGAGTATCCCCGCCACCGCCGCCAGGCTCGACCCCAGGGCAAAGGTAAAGGTGATCACCCGGTTAACCGGAATACCCATCAGCGGGATGGCGAACTTGTCGTAGGAAATGGCCTGCATGGCCATACCAAGGGTGGTCTTGTGTACGATAAACTGCAAAATACCAAAAACCACAAACGCAGCGATTATAACCAGTACCTTTAAATTAGTAATGGTGATGGAACCAATCTGCCAAATCTGTTTATCCAGAATATCGGGAAAGCGCAGGGCACTGGCGCCCAGGATTGCCAGGTTGCCATTCTCCAGGATGAAGCCCACCATAAGGGCGGTGATTACCACATAAAGCCGGTTGACCCCCTTCCGGCGCAAGGGCCGGTAGGCGACCCGCTCAATGGTGATGCCCAAGAGAGCGGTAACAAGCATGGTAAACAACAGGGTCAGTGCAAAAACCAGCCACCCCCCGCCGACAATCTTTAGCAGCAGGGCGGTGGCGATAAAAAACGCAAAATAACAGGCGGCCATAAAAATATCGCCATGGGCAAAATTGATAAGCCGCAAAACACCGTAAACCAGACAGTACCCCAGGGCAATCATTGAATAGAAGCTGCCCCATTGGAGGGCATTAAAAATATTCTGTAAAACGGTTGTCCACACCGGGATACTCCCCTGTTAATAAAATCACAAACTTGTTACGTATTCAAATTCTCCGGCTTCGTTGATCCGGACTACCACCGCCGGTTTGGCGGGATCACCATTAGCGTCGAAGGTCATTTTGCCGGTAATACCGTCAAAATCTTTAAGCCCCGCAATGGCGTTTTTGATAGCGTCCCGGTCTTTGGTCAGATCCCCGGTAAGTCCCGCAGTCTGAATAGCCTGAAGGATAATCCGGGTCGAATCGTAGGAAAGGGCCGCCACGTCGTCGGGGGTATACCCGTAAGCCGCCTTGTACTGATCAATGAAGGCTTTAGTATTACCTACGGCGCCGGCAGCGGCATAGTGGGTGGTAAAGTAATACCCCGCCACCGATCCTTTGCTCAGGGTCACCAGGTCTGCGGAACCCCAGGAATCGCTGCCCAGTACAGGCTTATTGCCCCAGCCCAGGTCCTTGGCTTGAGGAACGATAAGGGCTACGTGGTTGTAGTAATTAGGAAGGTAGAGCAGTTCCGCGCCGGAATTGACGATCCGGGTTAACTGGGTGGAAAAGTCCTGATCCTTCTGACCAAAGCTTTCAAAAGCCACCACCGAACCGGCGCCATTGGCCTTTTCCCAGCTAGCCTTAAAGAGTTCCGCCAGGGTCTTGCAATAATCGTCCTCCAGGTTATACAGGATGGCGGTCTTGGTTATGGAACTATATTGACTTTTGGCAAAGCTGACCGCCGCCGGAGCCTGGACCGGGTCCAGGATACAGGCGCGGAACACATAGGGCCGGTTCAGGGTAACCGACGGATTCGTCGCCCAGGGGGAAACCATGGGAACCTTGCTTTCGTTGTTCACCTGCCCGGCAGGAATAGCCCGGCCGGAACCGCAGGGGCCCACCACCGCCAACACCTTGTCTTGGTCGATAAGCCGGTATGCCGCCTGAATGGCCGACTCCGCCTTCAACTCATTATCCACATAGACAAATTCAAGCTTGTACTTCGTACCCTTTACGTCCAGACCGCCGCCGGCATTAACATCCTTTAGAATAAGCTCGGCGGCATACTTGGCCCCTTCTCCAATCTTGGGGGAATCTCCGGTTAAGGGAATATTAAAGCCGACTTTGATTATCTTCTCCTTCTTACCGCCGCAGCCAGTTACCATGAGTACCGTAACCAGGGCTACCATAAGGGCCTTCACAATTACTTTCTTTTTCATCCTTTTTCCTCCATTTATGTAACTTTTGTCCTAGCTCGTATACAAGGCAACTGTATACAAATCAGGGAAAATATTCAAGTATAATTATTCAGGTTCCTTACAAAGGATGTGCTTTTCGTCAAAATTTGTGTATTTTTATGCGTTATCCTTATAAAATACACAATAATACATAAATGTATGAAATAATAATCGTTTTTTTGCACTTTTCAAAAAATAAGTCTTGCGTAGGATCGAATTCTATGCATAAACTACTCTATACATGAATATATATACAATCAGAATGTACAGTCTTGTAATTAATTACAGGAGATAAACTATGGACTTGATTATTAGAAACGGAACGGTAATTACAGCTGCAGGCACATTCTCCGCCGACATAGGAGTTGAGTCGGGAAAGATAAAAACTATTGCGGAAAAAATCGAAAACTCCGCAGTTAAAGTGGTGGACGCCACGGGTCTCTATGTGCTCCCCGGCGCCGTTGACGTGCATACCCATTTGCAGATGCCCTTCGGCGGCACCGTTTCTGCGGACAGCTACCAGTCCGGCACCAGGGCGGCGGTCTGCGGCGGGGTCACCACGGTGTTCGACTACGCAATCCAGCGCAAGGGTAAGGGTATCCTGGAAACCGTCAAGGAACGGCAGGCCATGGCCGAGAGCGTTGCTTGCAGCGACTACGCATTCCACTGCGCCATCACCAACCTGGGGGAGAACGCAGAATTACTGGAGGAATTCCCCGCAGCCGCCGACTATGGGGTAAGCAGCTTCAAATGCTTTATGGTTTACCGGAAAGAAGGGATGATGATCGACGACGGTCAGCTCATGCGTATTCTGGAAAAGGCCAGAGAAACGGGGATACTCACCAATGTACACGCCGAAAACCCCGACGTGATCGATGCCAGAATCGCTACCTTCCTTAAGGATGGCAAAACGACCCCCTGGTACCACTATATGAGCCGCCCGGAGTTTGTGGAGGCCGAGGCGGTGAAGCGGGCCATCCATTGGGCGGTATCGGCAAACGCGCCCTTGTACATTGTACACCTTGCCTGCAAAGAGGGCCTTGAGGCGGTGGCTGCGGCCCGGTCCCAGGGCTATCCCATCTATGCCGAAACTTGTCCTCAGTACCTGGAATTCACCTCCGATGTATACAAACGGGAGGACGGCAGAAACTTTGTCTGCTCCCCCCCCATGAAGGGGCCGGAAAGTCAGGATGCCCTCTGGAAGGGAATTCAGCGCAGGGTTATCGACACGGTGGCCACCGACCACTGCCCCTTCAAGCAGGCGGAAAAAGACTGGGGTAAGGATAACTTTACTAAAATTCCCAACGGCTGTGCGGGCATAGAAAACCTCTATCCCTATATGCTTTCCGCAGCCAATTCCGGCAAAATCAGTTTTTCCCGGGCGGTGGAGCTCTGCGCCGAAACCCCGGCTGCCCTTTTCGGCTGTACCACTAAGGGCAGTATTACTGTGGGCAAGGATGCGGATCTCGTTCTCTACGATCCCAAAAAGGACTTTGAGATCAGTGTCAAAAACATGCACTCCGATTACGACAACACCATCTGGGAAGGGAAAAAACTCAAGGGCTACCCGGTCCAAACTTATCTCCGGGGAACCCTGGTCTACGATAACGGAACTTATGTGGGTACCCCGGGCAGCGGGAAGTACATAAAACGCGGAGCATCGGGAAGGAGATAAGATGGCAGCAAAACTGCGGTTCCTTAACCCCCTGGAGGAAAGCTCCAGGTGTATGATGTGCCATGACGCCCCCTGTACCGCAGCCTGCGGCACAGAAAGCGATCCCGCAGCCTTTATCCGGAATGTGCGTTTCGGCTTGGGGGAAGGGGCCTTGTCCGGCATGGCGGCTTGTACTTCCTGTACGGAAAAGCGCTGCGAACGGGCCTGCATCCACTACGATTTCCCCATCCGCATCAGCCAGCTTAGAGCAGCCGTCACCCCGCTGGCCGCCTCGGGGACATCCGGTGCAGCATCCACGGCAAGACCGGCAGCCACGGTCAATCCGGATCTGTCCATTGACTTTTGCGGAATACACTGCGAGAACCCCTTCTTTTTATCCTCCTCCATAGTAGCGGGAAACTACGAAATGTGCGCCCGGGCACTGGACAGGGGCTGGGGGGGAATCGTGTATAAAACCATAGGGATGGGCACGATCCGGGAACTTTCCCCCCGGTTCGATGTGCTGAATAAGGAGCGCACCCCCTTTGTGGGGTTCAGAAACCTGGAACAAATATCCGACCGCCCCCTGATGGATAACCTGGCGGATCTGAAGCGGCTCAAAAAAAATTATCCTTCCAAGATCATCGTAGCCTCCATTATGGGGGAAAACGAGGATGAGTGGACCAGCCTGGCGGCGGACTGTGAGAAGGCGGGGGTTGATATTATTGAATGTAACTTTTCCTGTCCCCACATGAGCGCCAACGGCCTGGGTTCCGATGTGGGGCAAAACCCTGACCTGGTGGCCGCCTTTACGGCTGCGGTAAAACGGGGGACCCGTCTGCCGGTTCTGGCGAAAATGACTCCGAACCTGGAGTCCATGGTTCCCCCCGCAGAGGCGGCCCTGAAAAGCGGCGCCGATGGTATCGCTGCGATCAATACGATCAAAAGTTTCACCGGCTTCAACCACCAAACCCTCAGGGCCCTGCTGGACGTGATGGGAAAATCCGCAGTTTCAGGTTATTCCGGAAAGGCCATAAAGCCCATAGCCCTGCGCTTCATCTCGGAACTAAAAACTTACCCCTCCACTGCCGCCGCTCCCCTAAGCGGCATGGGGGGCATAGAAAACTGGCAGGACGCTTTGGACTTCCTGCTCATGGGGTGCGATAATCTCCAGATCACCACCGCAGTTATGCAGTACGGGTACCGGATCATCGACCCTCTTAAAGCGGGAATCTCAGCGTTCATGAACCGAAATGGATTTAAAAAGGTACGTGAAATAGTGAGCAGGGGCATTGGGGTATTTGCCTCTGCCGGCGAATTGGACCGGGAAACCGTGATCCACCCAAAAATAGACGGGGACCGGTGTATCTCCTGCGGCAGGTGCTTTGTGTCCTGCAATGACGGGGGGCATCAGGCGGTTTTATGGGATACACAAAAAAGAACGCCCAAAATCGATACATCAAAATGTGTGGGCTGTCACCTCTGTCTCTATGTGTGCCCCTCGTCGGCCATTTCCGCAGGCGAGCGGGTCCAAAAAAAGGCGCCTGGCGCCATATTGCCCGGTGCCGTATAGGAGGAACTATGTATACCTGTGGAAAAGATCGGGTAAAGGACAAAATCGAGACTTTTGCCAAATTCGGCGATACCGGGAAGGGGGGGATAACCCGCTTTTCTCTATCCCCGGAGGCCATAACGGCGCGGAAGGAATTTATCAAACGGATGGAAGCCCTGGGGATCCAAACCGTCACCGATGATATGGCCAATATGTACGCCACCGTGCCTGGGGGCGATAACAGCCTGCCCCGTATCGTCCTGGCATCCCATCTGGATTCGGTGCGGAACGGCGGCAACTACGACGGCATCCTGGGGGTCATCACCGCCCTGGAGGTGGCGGAAACCATAGTTCGGGATAAGATCCCCCACCGCCACCCCATCACCGCCATGGTCTGGACCAACGAAGAGGGCTCCCTCTATCCCCCGGCTATGATGTCATCCGGGGTAATCTGCGGAAAATTCAAAAAAGAAACGGTACTCAACTCCAAAAGTGTTGAAGGGAAGACCTTTGGGGAAGCCCTGGGGGCGAGCGGTTTTGCAGGGAGTGAAGCAAACCGGCTTAACCCCCAGGATTACTGCGCCATGCTGGAACTCCACATTGAACAGGGACCCATCCTGGAGGCGGAAAAAAAGCAGATCGGTGTGGTAGACGGGGTTCTGGGGATGTTCAATTACCGGATCAGCGCCTACGGGCAATCGGATCACGCAGGAACCACCCCCATGTCCTTCCGCCGGGACGCCCTCCTGGCAGCGGCGGACGCCATAAAATACATCCATACCGAATTGGATAAACTTGCCAAGGACATAGTCTACACCACCGGGGAAATCATCCTCCACCCCAACGTCCATACCGTTATCCCTGACTTTGTAGAATTCTCCCTGGACGTCCGCCATTGGGACCCGGCAATCTTGGAAAAAGCCCTTGGGGTGGTGAAAAATATCCCCAAGGAACTGGATAAGTGCGAAATTAAGTACAAAGAGGCCTGGTCCCGGAAACGGGTCAGCTTTAATGCGGAACTGGTGGATCTGGTGGAAAAAACCGCCAAGGAGCTGGGCTACTCCTATATGCGTATCCACAGCGGTCCCGGGCATGATGCCCAGTATGTGGCGGACCTGCTCCCCACCACTATGATCTTCGTCCCCAGTAAGGACGGACACAGTCACTGCGAGGATGAATCTACCTCCGTGGAAGAAGCATGGCAGGGCATCAATGTAGCCCTGAATACGATCCTGGATATTGATAAAAAATAGATGCTGATAACAAAACCCTCCGGTTATTGCCGGGGGGTATTTTAATTCATATTGTATAAATAAACGAAATTTTTGCATTAAAATACAAAAAAACTCTTGATTAATTAAAAATACTGTAATATTATACAAAAATGGTTTATTCAGACACGATTTTTATTAATGGGAATATTTATACTCTGGATAAGGACAAGCCCTCAGCTCAGGCTATGGCGATACGGAACGGTGAAGTTCTCGTTTTAGGGGATACCCGGGATTGTGATATCTATAAGGGACCGGAATCAAAAATAGTGGACCTTGAGGGGAGAACGGTACTGCCGGGGTTCAATGACACCCACTGCCATCTCCTGTCCCTCCGGGGCCAGCAACTGTTGCAGTTGGATTGCTCTCCGGAAAAAGTTAAAAATATTGACGATATCCTGGAAATTATCAGGAAGGGGGTTGAGAAGACCCCCGCCGGGGAATGGGTCCTTGGGGGTTCCTACGATCCCATGAAACTGGCGGAAAAACGTTCTCCTACCCGGTGGGAATTGGATAAGGTTTCACCAAACCATCCGGTTCACCTCCGCTCCCAATCCTGTCATATGGGGGTGATCAACAGCCTGGGGTTTGCCCTTTCCGGTATAACCAAGGATACCCCCAACCCTCCGGGAGGCGAGTTTGAAAAGGATGCCAAGGGTGAACTTACGGGCATCTGCAAAGAGGAAGCCCACTTCCTCTTCGTCACCGGCATGGGGACTGAGTTCAGTTACATACCTCCCTTTAGCTCCGAACAATACCTGGAGGCCCTGCGTCGGGCCTGTAAAGAATACAATAGCTATGGGATCACTAGCATAGGGGATGCCCTGGCGGGTCCCCCGGAGATACGGGCCTTTACCCAGGCTTACCAGGAAGGGATCCTTACCGTCCGGGTTTATATGATAGTCCTGGACATCAATCTTCCCACGATAAAAAAACTGGGGCTTCCCACGGGTTATGGCAACGACTGGGTACGCATCGGGGGTATCAAAAGCTTTGCCGATGGCGCCACCGCGGGTCATACCGCCTGGGTGAGCGAACCCTATCTTAACCGGCCGGATTACTACGGGATTCCCACCAAGACCCCCGCAGAAATGGAAGCCCTGGTGATGGAAGCCCATTCCGCAGGAATGCAGATGGAAATCCACGCCAACGGCGACCGAGCCATAGAGATGGTCCTGGATGCCTACGAAAAGGCCCAAAAAACCTTCCCCCGCAGGGATCCCCGCCACCGCATTGCCCACTGCACCATAATCAACGATAAGCTACTGGACCGGATAAAAAAACTGGGGGTTGTGGTTTGCCCCTTCGTGTCCTATGTCTGGGAACATGCAGATAAGATGGGTCCCTACGGAGACAGGGTGGAGCGGATGTTCGCCCACCGGTCCTTCCTGGACCGGGGTATTCCGGTAGGGGCAAGCTCGGATCACCCCTGCGGCACCCAGGACCCCTACAAGGCTATCCAGGCCATGGTGACCCGGACCAGCGCCAAGGGGGAGCCTGTGGGCTTAAAGCAGAAAATCACCGTGGAAGAAGCCATCAGGATCTACACTCAGGGCAGCGCCTACGCCACCTTCGAGGAAAACCGCAAGGGGACCCTGAAAAGCGGTATGCTGGCGGATTTTATCGTACTTTCCGGGAATCCCTTCAAAACCGATCCCTTCGCCATCCACGAACTGAAAACCCTTCAGACCTATGTAGGGGGAAAGCAGGTTTACAGTGCGCTTTGATCTCTTTAAGAAGCGCATTTTATAGTCGTCTTTTTTAAAGGTTTTCGTTGAAAACCCTAGTTCGTAATTGGAGGTGTGGTAATGGCTATCAAACATTACACAGGCAGGACTGTTTTGTTTCTGCTCATTTTTATCGGATTCCTCATAATGGAATTCCCGGGGGTTTTGTTCTTTAACAGAATAGACCCAATTATCTTCGGATTGCCCTTCATCTATAGTTTTACCCTTATCATGTGGGTAATCATGGTGGTCCTTATGTACATTGGTTATAAAACCAACTGGGGTAAGGGTAAGAATTTTAACGGAAAGGAATCCTAGGAGGTCCCCATGGTACAAAACATTATCGCAATTTTAATTCTGGGCTTATTCATGCTCATCCCTCTGGGGATGGGTATGGTGGCCAATAAAAAGCTCCTCCCCACCACGGAGGACTTCTTTGTTCAGGGCCGGTCCATGGGTTCCGTGGCGGTATTTTTCACCGTAGCGGCCACATGGTGGAGCGCCTTTGCCTTCCTGGGGTCCAACGGGTACTTCTACGCCCAGGGACCAGTCTACTGGACGGCCATAGCGTGGAATATCCTATTCGGCTTTTTGTATTACCTCATCGGCAAGCGGGTATGGTATTTCGGCCATAAAAATAACTACATCACCGCCAGCGATTTCTTTCGGGACCTCTACGGTTCCCCGGTTCTGGCAAACCTGGTGGCGATTATCATGTTGGTCTTTACGGTCCCCTATCTTCAGATCCAGCTTACCGGCGGAGCCTACCTCATCGAAGTAGCCTCCGGGGGACTAATCCCTTGGAAGATCGGCGGATTACTTTTCTACGCCGTAATCATCGTCTATGTATGGGCCGGCGGGTTGCGGGCCGTGGCCTGGACGGATATCTTTTACGGTATCCTCCTTTTCTTCGGCATGGTTTTCGCCGGATTTTTCTTGGCCGCCAAAGTTGGCGGTTCCACCCAGCTTTTCCAGACCCTGCGGCAGACCGCTCCGGAATCCCTGACATTGCCTGGTCCCAAGGGCAATATGGGTCCCATGATGTGGGTATCCATGTTCATTATCACCCCCCTGGGTTCCTTCATGGGTCCCCAGCTTTGGACCCGGATGTATGCGGTAAAATCTTCCAAGCTCTTCAACCTCATGCCCTTCCTGCTTGCCTTTGCGGCTATTGCCTATATCGGCTCCATGCTGGTGGGCAATACCGGAATCATCCTGGAACCCAAGGCGCCGGTGGCGGATCAGATACTGCCCCTCATGCTCTTTAAGTACGCCCCCTTTGCCTTAGCGGCCATGATCTGTGCCGGCGGCGCGGCGGCGGCCATGTCCACCGCAAACTCCCAGATCCATTCCATGTCGGCGGTATATACCATTGATATACACAAACGGTATATCAATAAAAATGCGGATCACAAAAAACTGATCAGCGTGGGACGGATAAGCATCCTTATCTTCGGATTGGGGGCCTACTTTATGTCCGTATTTGTCCCCGGTCTCCTGGTAACCATCGGACTTGTGGCATTGTCGGGTACTGCCCAGATCTTCATCCCCACTGCGGGGATCCTCTTCTGGAAGGGCGCCAATAAAAATGGGGCCATTGCGGGTCTTCTGGTGGGAATTATCATCATCTGCCTTATCACTTTTGTCCCGGCCATTAAGGCTCCCTGGGGTATGCACTCCGGTCTCTTTGCCATCATCGCTAACCTCTTGGTCTTTGTGGTGATTAGCCTTGTCAGTCCCAAACGGACCGAGGCGGAGGTGAAAAAATTCAAGGAACAGAAAGAAGAGTACCACGCCAGTTATTCCTGATGTTACTTCGGTAATCTAAACCCGGCTTCCCAAAAGGAAACCGGGTTTTAATTGCATTAGGCCCGTCTAAAGATTGGTATATTGTGCAAAAGCGCATGTTAACGGTATATTTCTGATATTGATTTTTTATCAAAACTTAGTAAATACAGGAGATACATATGTCCGAACAGTCTATAAAAGCGAACCATACTACCTATAACCTTCAGTCATGGTCCAAACAAAAGGGGTTGAACCCCGTGGTTATCGAAAAAGCCGAGGGGATCTATATATGGGACCCCTCGGGCAAACGGTATTCCGATATGTCCAGCCAACTGGTAAATCTGAACCTGGGCCATGGAAACCGGGCGATTATCGAGGCTATCAAGGCCCAGGCGGAAAAATACTGCTATATCGGTCCCTCCTACGGCAGCGAACCCCGGGGGGAACTGGCAAAGCTCCTGATTGGGCTCATGCCCGACACCTTTGGGAAGATCCTCTTTACCAACGCCGGGGCGGACGCCAATGAAAATGCTGTAAAGATCGCCAAAATGGTTACCGGCCGTCACAAGGTCTTTTCCCGGTACCGCAGCTACCACGGCTCCAGCTTCGGCGCGGGGAACCTCACCGGCGAACCCCGCCGCTACCCCCTGGAACCGGGGATTCCGGGGTTTGTCAAATTCTTCGACCCCTATATTTACCGGGAGCCCATCACCTTTGAATCCGAAAAGGCCGCCTCGGACTACTATGTGGCGAAACTCCGGGAGCAGGTGATCTACGAAAACCCCTCCAGCATAGCCGCCCTCATTGTGGAAACCGTTACCGGATCCAACGGGGTCATCATTCCCCCCGAAGGGTACCTCCAGGGGGTCCGCAAAATTTGCGATGAATTCGGCATACTTTTGATCTGCGATGAAGTTATGATGGGCTACGGCAGGACCGGAAAGATGTTCGCCTTTGAGCACTTCGGCATCAAGCCGGATATCATCACCTTTGCCAAAGGAACTACCTGCGGGTATGTCCAGCTCGGCGGGGTGGCGGTGACCAAGGCCATTGCCGACTACTTTGACGATAATCTCCTCTCCTGCGGCCTTACCTATTCCGGCCATCCCCTGGCCTGTGCCGCAGGGATCGCCTGCGTCAACTACTATATCGAAAACAAGGTCCTGGATAACGTACAGGCCCGGGGCGCGGAACTCAAAACCACCCTCAATTCCTTTAAGGAAAAACACAAAAGTGTTGGAGATACGCGGGCCATCGGCCTTATGAGCGTGGTGGAACTGGTCAAAAATAAAAAGACCAAGGAACCTTTGGTTCCCTATGGCAAGGACCCCGAGGGAACTATGAAGAAGATCAACGGGGAACTGGCAAAACGGGGGTTTATGACCTATATCCACGAAAATATGATCATCATTGCTCCGCCGCTCATCATCACCGCCGAGCAGCTTAATGAAGAGTTAGCCAAACTCGACGAGGTTCTGGGCTTAGTGGACGGGATGATTTGACAGGAAATACCATGAATATCAATTACTTTATGCCCACCAGGGTTGTTTTGGGGGCAGATTGTATTTTCAGCAACCGGGCTTTCCTGGGCGGGCTGGGGAAAAAGGCCCTGATTGTGAGCGGGAAAAATTCGGCCCGGGCCAACGGCTCCCTGGCGGATACGGTAAAGGCCCTGGAAGCGAACGGGCAGTCCTCCTTTTTGTACGATAGGGTGATGAGCAACCCCACGGTGGACTGCGCCTACGAGGCCGCCGATGCCATTAGCCGGGAGGGCTGTGACTTTATCATTGCCCTTGGCGGCGGTTCCCCCATGGACGCCGCCAAGGTTGCCGCCCTTCTGGCCCTAAACCGGGTGGAAAAGCCGGCCCTCTTCGGCGCCGCTTTTACCACGGCCCTGCCCATTGCGGCGGTTCCCACCACCGCCGGTACCGGTTCCGAGGTTACCCCCTACGCCATACTCACCAATGATGTTGCCCGGACCAAAACTTCCATCGGTACGCCGGCCATATTTCCCCGGTACGCCTTCCTGGACGCCCGGTATACCCTCGGCCTCAGCCCGGCAATCACCATTAATACCGCCATTGACGCCCTATCCCATGCGGTGGAGGGGATGCTTTCCGTAAAGGCCTCGGCCATCACCAACGCCCTGGCCAGGGAAAGCATTTCCGTGATAGCCGGATGTTTCGGCGCCCTGGGGGAAGGCCGGGCGCCGGATATAGGTATACGGGAAAGGCTCCTCTACGGCTCCATGACCGCAGGTATGGTCATTGCCCACACGGGCACCACCGCGGTTCACCCCATGGGCTATACCCTCACCTATAACCACAATATCGATCATGGCCGGGCTAACGGCTTGATCTTTGCGGAATTTCTAAAGATTATTGAGAAAAAGGAGAAAGACGGTTCCCGGCGAATCCCGGCCATACTTTCCGCCCTGGGCATGAAATCCCTGGATGAATTCACCGCCGTCTTAGATCGCCTGTTGGGGAAGAAAGAGCGCTTTGAAACCGCCGTCCTGGAAGGGTACGCAGCCCAGGCGGCCAAGGCCAAAAATATCGCCAACTGCGTAATCAGGCTTGAAGAAGAAGATCTGTTGGAGATCTTTAAAAGATCCATCGGATAAAGCAGAATAATGAATTTGGAGGAAACCAGAAATGAGTGAAATTAAGACACTACAGCCCTTTATTAACGGCGCCTATTGCAAAAGCGAAACCGACAAGTTTACCGACGCCTACAACCCCAGCACCGGCGAGGTGATCGCCCGGGTCCCCAGTTGCACGGTAAAAGAGGTGGACTTCGCCATAGAGTCGGCAAAAAAGGCCTTCCCCGCCTGGGCTGCCACTCCGGTATTAAAGCGGGTGGAGGTACTCCACCGCCTGCGGTCCCTGCTGGTGGACAAGATGGACGAGCTTACCTACCTGGTGGCCTTTGAAAACGGCAAAGCCTGGGAAGAAGCCAAGGGGGATGTACTCAAGGCCAAGGAGGGAACCGAACACGCCATAGCCGCCCCGGAATTGCTTATGGGGGAAAGTCTAATGCAGACATCTACGGGCTTCGACTCGGTCCTATACCGGGAACCTCTGGGTGTTTTTGCGGGTATTACCCCCTTTAACTTTCCCGCCATGATCCCCATGGGCTGGATGGCCCCCATGTGTATCGCCTGTGGTAATACCATGGTGATCAAGGCTTCCAGCCAAACCCCTCAGTCCGCCCTCCGTATCGTAGAACTGTACAAGGAAGCCGGGCTGCCCGATGGGGTACTCAACGTAATAACCTGTACCCGCACTGAGGTAAACCATATCATCCAGCATAAGGATGTGAAGGGCATCAGCTTTGTGGGTACCACCGGAGCCGGACTCCACATCTATTCCACCGCCGGCGCTGCGGGCAAACGGGTGCAGTGCCTCTGCGAAGCGAAAAACCACGCATTGGTACTGAACGATGCACCGGTGGGACGTACCGCCGCGGGGATCATCAACTCCGCCTACGGCTGCGCCGGTGAGCGCTGCATGGCCCTGCCGGTGGTTGTCGCCCAGGAGGATATCGCCGACGATCTGGTAGCGGCTATCGTGGAACAGGCAAAGAAACTCAAGATCGGCCCCGCCTACGACAAGACCACCGGTCTGGGCCCGGTCATTTCCGCAAAACACCGGGATTTGGTGATTAATTGGATCGAAACCGGTATTAAAGAGGGGGCCAAGCTGGTCCTCGATGGCCGGAACGTCACGGTTCCCGGTTTTGAGAAGGGCTATTACCTGGGCCCCACCGTATTGGACTACGTAAAACCGGGCATGACCGTGGGGGATCGGGAGATCTTCGGACCCGTGCTCTGCATCAAGCGGGTAAAGGACTTTGAGGAAGGGCTCCAGTTAATGAACGCCAACCCCTATGCCAACGGCTCGGTGATCTTTACCCAGAACGGTTATTTTGCCCGGGAATTTGCCCACCGTACCGATGGCGGCATGGTGGGAGTAAATGTGGGCATTCCGGTACCAATCGGAATATTCCCCTTCTCCGGACATAAAAATTCCTTCATCGGCGATCTTCATTGTCTCGGCAAGGATGGGGCCCGGTTCTATACTGAAACCAAGGTAGTAACCACCCGCTGGTTTGACGAAGCGGAAAGCCGCCGCCGAACCGTGTCTACTTGGGACGGCACTATTTAAGGCGGGGAAAAGGGCAGAGAGTATCAATGCATTATTACAGTACCAGGAACCGGTCGAACCCGGTTAGTTTTGCTACGGCCGCCCTCACCGGCCTTGCCCCGGATGGGGGACTCTTCATACCCGAGGAGATCCCCTCCTATCCCGGGAGGGTAAAGAATTCCCTGGGGACCATGAATTTTTTCGACATCGCCTTTGAAACTATCCGTCCCTATGTCCACCCGGAACTGCCGGACTCCGTTTTAGAGGATCTGGTCCACTCGGCCTATCCCTTTGCGGCGCCCCTGGTAAGCGTGGGGGACCGGCTGGTGCTGGAACTTTTCCATGGCCCCACCGCCGCCTTTAAGGATTTCGGCGCCCGGTTTATGGCCCGGGCATTTTCTTACCTTCGCCGCGGTGAGGACAAACCACTGCGGATACTGGTGGCCACTTCCGGAGATACCGGGGGCGCGGTTGCCGACGGCTTCTACGGCGTGGAGGGCATTTCTGTAACGGTGCTCTACCCAAAAGGCCGGGTAACGCCTTTGCAGGAAAAGCAAATCGCCGGTCTCGGCGGGAATATTGACGCGCTTGCGGTGGAGGGCAGCTTTGACGACTGCCAGGCCCTGGTAAAAGCCGCCTTCGGCGATGAAGATCTGCGGAAACGGCTGGTCCTTTCTTCCGCCAACTCCATCAATGTGGCCCGGCTCATCCCCCAGGCCATCTACTACAGCGCCGCTGCGGGCAAGGCCTTTGCCGGCAAAATCGACAGCGATAGTGAAGCCACCCCCCGGGCGCCGGACGGCCAAGGGGCTTCCAAAACTTTTACAGCATACGGCGTTAAAGCCGGAAACCCTATCACCTTTTGTGTGCCGAGCGGTAACTTCGGTAACCTTACTGCGGGGCTCTACGCTCTAAAGATGGGCGCCCCCATCCGTGGTTTCATTGCCGCCACCAATATCAACAAAACGGTGCCGGATTATCTGGAAAGCGGGGAGTACCATGCCCGCCTATCCCAGGCAACCATTTCCAACGCCATGGACGTAGGCGCTCCCAGCAACTTTGAACGCATGGCCGCCCAATGGACCCTGGAGCAGCTACGGAACATGATCCGCGGTGTCCACGTATCCGATGAGGATACCCGAAAAACCATAGCTGCGGTCCACGACACCTACGCCTACTTCCTCGATCCCCACGGCGCCGTGGGCTGGAGAGCAACAGATATACTGTCCGCCGGAAACGATCCGGTCAAAGGCCCGTTAGCGGTACTGGCAACCGCCCATCCGGCAAAGTTTGCGGAAACCGTGGAACCCCTGGCCGGTCCCGTCCCGGCGCCTGCGGCTATAAAAAACGCCCTGGGCCGCATCGCTTCTGCAAGGGTAATACCGGCGGAGCTTTCTGCGTTCAGGAATAGCTTGTAAGGCAGGAGGAGCTTAAAACCTATCACCGACACTTACGCCGCATTAAATCTAAGCGTACCGGGACAGGGTTAGCTGCATCTACTCTTAACAATAAGTTCCATGCGGTGTATACTCTTTTTACCATGTTACAAGAAAAAGGGATAGTAAAAAAGAACCCTTTCTGCAAATTTAATATAGTCCTCCGAGGAACTCACGGAACTACCCGGCGGGTCTTTTCTCTTTCAGAAATCAACGTTTTTTTAAGCCGGTTTGACACCAATACCCTCCAGGGCTTAAAAGACCGTACCCTGTTTGAACTGATCTATTCTTCCGGGTTACGGGTAGCAGAAGTCGCTTCACTTAAAGTGAAAGATATTGGGTTTGAGCAGCGTGAAATGATAGTACGGGGGAAGGGGGACAAGGACCGAATAATACCATTTACCGCCGAGGCGCTAAAATGGCTCTATATATACCTTGGAAAACGGATAAATACGAGAGAGTCCTGGGTATTTCCGGGTAGGGGGATAGCCCATAGAGAAAACCATGTACTGTCTACCAGCATAAGCGAGCGGTTTGCCTATTTGCTCAATAAGTTTGGCATGGCCAGGAAGGGAATAACGACCCATTCTATACGGCATACCACGGCGACACAATTGTTAGAGAATGGAGCAAGTATCTTTTTTATACAGGACCTCCTAGGGCACAAAAACCCGGAAACCACGGTACGGTATACGCATCTCCAGATAGAACAGCTACAGAAAGTGTATTTAAAGTACCATCCATTTGGGAACAAATCTTTCAATGCAATCAGAGAAAAGTATTTAAGGGGCATAAATTCCTTAATTTCCAAGAAACAGGGAAAGGCAGGTTTACATGAGTAATTTAGTAATATATAAAAAAGTACCTCGAAAACCGATAATTTGTGGGAGAAAAGCCCAATTTCAAAAAAGGAAGGGCTATAGAAGAGCCAATTTAAACGATAAAAATGTCGATTTTTCCCAAATATTTTTTGTCAAATTCGACAACCCCATAAAGTATACAGACCCTGATGGAAGAATTGATTGGCCATTTGGGAATACTTTTGACCCTCTAAGTGATATTAAAGAAGTATTATCGAATTTTGATACGGGTTTACAGCTTGCTGATCTAGCGAAGAATGCACAAACCGATACCGGCGCGCAGGAAATTTTAAAGGGAATAGTCGCGGACGCTAGTATTGAAGCTGGTATAAAGACCGCCGATGCATTGTCAGAAGTGGCCGGTGACATGTCTTTAGTAACTGGTGGAACTGGTGCTGCGGTTTCAACAGTTGCAGGGGCAGCGGGGGTAGGACTTCGGGGTGCAAAAGCAGCACGTCACCCAACAAATGAAAATGTTACAGATGCAGTAAACGCTGGAGAAAAACTTGTGGTTTCTACCGGTCTCGGATATGGTGGTTCTATGGCGCAGAAAATATTAGGAAAAGCCGGTATTGCAATTTCTGATAAGTTTGTAAAAATTGCAGATTATGCAGGTTCTCTTGTTGATAAAATATTGAAAACATTTTTTTCTGATGAAAATTGAATATAATGAAAAAAAAGATATGGGGGATACTTCAAGCAAGTTTCTATCTTCTCTTGTTTGTGATTTTTATTTATTCAATTCTAAACTATAAAGATAGGTACTGGAGGCTTATCTGTGGTGTTCTCGGGCTGCCATTTGGCTTGTTTGGTGCTATAAGTGATATTAAAGCCCAAAAAAGAACACTTGAAGATGATGAGGAAGAAGAAATTATTAGAGCGAATAAAAGGCTAGGTGTATGGAATATTTCAAAAGCAATAGGATTGGTTATAATTTCAATATTTTCCATTACATTTTTTTGTATGGGGTATTGAAAGTGAACCTGGATATAGCACCGAAGGTTGTAAAGTTAATATTATGAATATTGTATTGTTTAAGATAAAATGACACCATCTTCTACCGTAAAGTAAGTAGCCACAAATTGCGTTACTGGCAAATGCCCTGGGGACTACTGTCCCCAGGGCCGCCCCCGGCAGGGGCAAACTTATCGGGTCATGTGGAGACCGCAATGTGGACAGAATACAGATTATGAGGTGAAGAGAAGCAAGGCCCGATGGATGGATAGGTAAGTGTCAATTAAACCGCATATTCCGGGTAGAGAGAAGTCATGATAAACTTTCGGTACAAAACAGACCGGAGGATAAAATGAAGAAGTACAGCCAGGAAGAAAAAGAGATGTGGGTGGAGGATTGGAAGAGAAGCGGGTCCAGCCTATGGACCTATGCCAAGGCAAACGGATTAAGCCCAATGACCTTAAAGAATTGGATAAAGCGGATTTATGGTCCGGCAGAAGAGTCAGCTCCAAAATTTGTTGAAGTGAATCCCCAGATGCGGGAACAAATCCAGCATGCCCCTGAAATTCTCATTGAAAAAGGAGATATCAAAATACACATACCGAATGCAATAAATCGGAACGACCTGCGGGCGGTTATAGAAGGTCTGGGCTGGCAACTATGACTTTGGATTTGAGTACGGTAAAAATATACATACGCCCCGGGTACACAGATCTCCGAAAGGCGACCAATGGATTAACTGCCCTGATACAAAAGGAAATGAAACAGGACCCGCTCAGCGGGAGCGTATATCTGTTCTGCAACCGTGCGCGGGGGCGAAAGCCGATAGATCCGGCCATACCCCGGGAAGTAGAGATTATCGACATTCCGGAAGCAGACAAGATGTGTGCCTGCGGAACCATACTCAAAAAGATAGGGGAAGAGGTATCAGAACGGCTTGAAATAGTCCCGCCGCGCATTTATGTGAAACAAATAGTCCGGCCGAAGCATGCGTGTCCTGAATGCGAGGGAGTCGATGATCCGGACAAGCCCACGGTACGCGTTGCCTCCGCTCCGGTTTCGATTATACCCGGCAGTATCGTTACTCCTGGCTTGTTGAGTACCATCATGATAGCCAAATACCAGGATCATCTGCCGTTTTACCGGCAGGAACTGCAATTTGAGCGAATTGGAGTGACCATAAGCCGGCAGGATATGGCTAACTTTTCTAATGCTGCGTAAGCAGCTACCTATACAACGCGCCTACCAACGGCTTCTTCCCCTGTTTGTGTTATTGAAACAGGCGGTCAAGTCAGGCCCGGTTATATGAAACGGCGATAGGTTCATACCCGGCGATCCGCCATGTGTGTTGTTTTGCTCACACGAGACGGTATTTTTTCGAAGCTGCTAAGGTTACTCGAACCTCTGGTTCGAAAACCGCTGGTTCACAAAAGAAAGGGCTAGCCGAGGAAGCAATCGGATACATAATGTACTCGCTTATTGAAACCGCCAAACAGAACGGTCTTATTCCCCGAGACTATCTTACCCTGCTCTTTAACCGGTGCCCTTCTACAAAGACCTCTGAAGATTGGGCAGCCCTTCTCCCGTGGAATATCAAAAACAAATAAAAAAACCATAGGTTTATGAATTTAGGCCAAACCTGTTCTTAAATTTACGGTTACTATTCTGGGGTTATCTTATCCTACTATTTGACCAGTGCCCTTCCGCAACTCTCTCAACAGTATATTCAGATACCATCTTTCACCAATTTTCCCCTTTATAAATTGACATTTCATATTCAACCCCGGTATTTGCTAATAATTGCAAAAAAGCACTATTGTGAAATAAAAAGAGCCCATAATTTTGAGATTTAAACTCATCTGGATCTATAGCTAAATCAATAGATACTTCATAACCATTGGTTTTCAAAGTTCGTATTTGATTTTTAAATATTGTTAAGAATTCACTCATTTCTTTTACTTGCTCAAACCATAAATCAGATTTTGAAATTTTACATGCAAAACCATCTCCTTTTGGTCTAATTCCTTCATATACATCTGCTACAAGCGAATTCATTTGATTGCCAATTTCATCAAGGAAATCCTTTGATGTATTTTCAGATAGAATTTTAAGTACAGAATACATATTACACCCCCACTCTTTTCAGTTATCAGTTTGCCATTCCTGATACGCTTCCCACAATTGTTCATCAGACATATCAGGATTATGTCGTTCAGATGTCGGAACTTTTTCTGATGGCTTATACTCACGATGGAAATATTCCCTAAAATCTCTGTTTTCTTGCAAAGAGCGTTTTTCTTCATTTAAGTCACGTTTTGTAGGTTCTTGGTTTTTCTTTTTAGAATTATTCCCACCATTATTGTTATCATTTTGATTTTCTGGCTGTGGTGCTGCCGCTTGTGCATTGGACTCTACATTTGCCGCTGCCGTATCAGCTTTCCCTTCATCATTATTTGTATGCTCAGTTGCTGCTTGCAGACCTTTACCCAATGCAACGCCAGCAATAAACGCAATTACATAAGGAGCGGCTTCAGCTATAACTGCTCCAATTGCAGGTAAAAATGGGACAAGAGCTAATGCAGGCATTCTTCCATCACGGTCTGTATACCTTATGGGGTTGTTTCCCGCATAGTGATACAGGTGGCTGTTTATCGTATTTAGGTTTGAGGTAATCGTTTTATTCTGAACAAGGAATGATCTGTTCTGGCAGTGAATTGTAATGCGCTGTAGATTATATTTATTCCATATAGTATTCATAGTTTTAATTTTACTACATTTTTCTCCAGACTCCTTAGTTTGCAGAATTCTCTCCATTTTATCCTTTATCCTTATTTTGCTTTTCTTTAATTGCAATATATAAGAAATTACAATAATTTTCGGCAAGAATATTATTTATGCTTAACAATATTACTTCTTGTTGCTGATATTCTATGCCATATAAATATTTTACTAAAACCGATGATTCCATTGTAGCGAATGTCTGTTTTAATTGTTCACGCTTAAATCTTAATAAGTTAATCATATAAATATTACTCTTAAGGTGTAGATGGAACATTTAAAATATCTTGTGAGTCTCCTTGTACCGACTATGATAAATATGGTGTTGAACCTGGAAGTATTCTTATTTTGTGAGAAAGAAAATTGTCGGCCTTTGATTTGCGATAAAAAATGTTGTAACTTTATCATATTCCAGACAATATTCATAGTATTAACTTTACGCCCTTTTATGGTAAGTAATATTTTTTGTTCTTATAAGCTTACTTTTTACTAAATTGATTAATTATTATTGCCAGTACATAACTAATCATCATTGCTGAAACAGTACTTAAAATTAATTCATATCCCATAAATATTGTTAAAATAGTTTCTTGAGAAAATGATAAATCTAATTCAAATATAAATCTCCCATGAAATATGTCGATTTCAAATAAAATAAGTAATAATATTGGAACGATCATTAAAAATATTTCCAATGGCAAAAGTCGTTTAAATATTGCTTTTATATTTTTGTTATTCATTAGGAACTATTGTCCTTTCTAATAATATATTTATTCCAGCATCACGTGCACCTTCACCAACAGCTCGTGTAGTTGAAATAACCGCAGCTTTTGTTGCAGCGGAAGTTGCCTCAGGCCTATTTGTAATATATGAAGGGGCCTTAACTGAAACATTAGGAATATCGCCATGAGCAACATTTATTAAACCACCAACCGTTCCAGCAATACCACCTCTAATCAGACTTGGTCCAATGCCATCCATTGGGGCGGTAGATGTATCTCCATCAAATACATTTTGTGTAATTGTATCAACACCATTACCAATAGCACCAGCGACAGTTCCAGTCGCAATAACTACTGCCCTCGAAGCTATGCCTGTAGTGACACTTGCAATTGCAGATCCACCTGATGTGATAGCTCCAGCCACAGCTCCACTAACCATAGAACCCGCAAGCTCTGTACCATTTATTTTAGAAATATCACCACCATTGGATGCTAATTGAAAAGCAACATTAATGCCACCGCTTACTAAAGCACCGGCAATTGCCCCAGCAAGAAAATTAATAGCTTTTCCATCAGGGTCTGTATACTTTATGGGGCTGTTTCCCGCATAGTGATACAGGTGGTTGTTTGTCGTATTGGAGTTTAAGGTAATCGTTTTTTTCAAGACAGAATACAACCTGACTTGATGAACTGTAAGAGGTTTTTGATTATATTTCTTGCAGATAATATTCATACCTTTAAAACCTTGATACCAGGTATTCTCACTTCCTTTATATTATCGATGTAATTCTATAAAACAACTGTTTACCCAACCACGATTATGTTCTTTTGTTTCTATCTTAACCCAAGTACTTCCATTTTTTTTTATAATTTCAATTGGTATTATTCTAGTCCAATATTTTAAAAAAAATATTCGTTTGCCATTTGGATTATCATATATATTATAGGTAGTTCCACCTTCCTGATACATCATTCGTGCTTTATATTCCAAATCTTGTATTTCATAAAACTCATTTTCTAATATTTCTTTATCGTTGAATATATTATTTTCCATATATTCATCAAATTTTATAAATCCATATTTGCAAGAAACAAATAAAACAAAAAATAATAGATAAAATATTTTTTTTACCATACTTATATTACCTTATAGAAAACCCAATCACTCCATTTCTCTGAACCTGTTTATTTGTTTCAGGGCTCATCAAAACCTGTAGTTTAGGAATAATTGAATTTGAAGAATATTGACCACCTGCCTCAACAATTGCCGCAACATGCTGTGAACAATTATTCGTTAATGTTCTATAGGGTTTTCCTTCGGCGTGTGGAACTACTAAATAATTATTATCCGATGCTCTAACTTGCTCAATTGTTGTTCCTGCTAATCCAAGAGCTTTTTCTTTCATCTTTTGATCTTGCTCCGGTGTAGTTGAAAGTCGCTGTTCTTGCGTAAAAGTGAAATGTTTTTCTTGAGAGCTATACTCGTTCTTGAATTCTTCAACAGATGAATATTCTCCAACAGAAATACCGTTTGGCCCATTATTTGAATAAAAAAGCCAGCCATCTTCATCATTCCCAACCAAAGCCGCTGAATGCCCAAATTGTACTATATCACCGATAGGACCCGGTGCAGGTGCTCCATCAGGATCCAGTAACAATATTACATCCCTTCCATCAGGGTCTGTATACTTTATGGGGTTGTTTCCCGCATGGTGGTACAGGTGACTATTTATGGTATTGAAGTTAGCAGTAATCTTTTTTTTTGAGCAGATAACAATCCGGTACGGATTGGGTGGTACAAGAGGTAGTTGCTTTATCATATTCCAGTCAGCATTCATAATATCAACTTTACCACCTTTGGTTCCTGGCATCTGTATATCTCCCAGGTGAAAACAATAGAAAATCTAGTCACACTTTATATTTCTTCTTCAAAAACATTGGTTAAATCAATAATAACAATAAAATTATCTGAGTAATATCGTTCAGGGATATTATTGTTTTGAAGTCTAGCAATAGTCATAAATGGAAATGGCAATAATATTCTATATTCTAATCTTAGTTCTTTCATCCCCTTTTCTATTTGAATTGAATTTGTAACTACTGCTTCATTCCTCTTTACTTTACTATGTATAATTCCACGTGAATCTGACCAAACTAATTTATCATTAGAATATTTGTACCAATACATAGTTATAAAATATTTATTTTGATTTCTTATAACATTCTGAGTTTCATAATACAAACTAGGTTCTGTATAACCAGGATCATTAGTAAAAAATAATTTTGTTCCATCAGCGCTTATATTTATTATATCAATAGCATATGGTGTATCAGGTACAAATACTTTCCTTACATTTCGATTAAGAAAATAAGGGAGATTCACATAAAAATATGTAGGTGTTCTAATAATCTCAGTATCAAATATTCCACCAATACGATTACTCTGAGCACCTAAAATAATACTTATGTTCAATAATAAAAAAATAATATAACGGTTTTTCATTAATATACCCTATATGATTCTTTTTTCCCAAATAAACCTTTGAAAAACCAACTACCCTTATTTGAATCAAATTGGGGAGCTTTCAATGGCCATGTATAGAATGAACGCTGCGGTAAACCCCTAGCAGATCGATATTCATTTTCTAAAGCTGATGCGTTTGCTTCTTCTCTTTCCCCACCATTATAAATACTTGTTCCATTTCTACCCTTATAATTACTATAAGCATGTCCTGAAACTTCATGAGCTAGCGTAGAACCTATATCTCTTTTTGGACCAAAGGCTCCAAGCCTTTTATTGTTGTCAATATTTATATTTACTTCTGAGCCACTACCAGTACCATCACCCATAGCATCAGGATCATTTGGCATTGAATTATTGCTACCGCTACGGTTTACATTTATTGTAACCAAAATGTCAGGATTATCATTTAATTCTTTATATCGATCACCTGCCATTGTGCCAGAATTCATTAATTCTCCAGCAGCATCTTGAACCATTGTAACGTCTTCATTACTAGCTCCCTCTCCGGCTACATAATTGATTATCTTCCCATCAGGGTCTGTATACTTTATGGGGTTGTTTCCCGCATAGTGATACAGGTGGCTGTTTATGGTGTTGAATACTCCTCCCATCCCAGGCAGATTCTGGTTCCGCTTTCTTACGTCATCGTTAACCGGCGCTCCCGGAATATAGTCTCCTATAGCAGGATCTGTCGAGAGCCAGCGGCTTGTCTTGCTATCCAGGTATCGTGCCCCATAGTAATACAGCCCGGTTTCCTCGTCTCGTTCCTTCCCCGTAAACCGATACGGTATCTCTATGTAACTCGCCGTTGATGCTTTTTCTATCCACAGTTCCCCATAGGGCGTGTACTCTATCCGCTCGTATTCTTGCCCTGTCCTATCCGTTATCAACTGCGCGCTTCCCAAATGATCCGTATGGTAATAATACTGCTTGAGTTTCTCTTCCTCGGTGGAATCCCCTTCCGCCTGACCTATCTTCGTCAATATCCGGCTGTCATCCAGGTATATATGCTTACTGTTCCTCCCGGCCCGGTCATTTATCGTCCCATCATACCGCCATGTCCACATCTTATTGAAATAGAGCGTTTCAGACTCATGCCCACCATCATATACCACACTGTACTTCCCACTCCGCTGCCCATCCTGCCCATAGGTATACGATACCACATACCGGTTATCACGGCTCTGCTTCAGCTCGTTCCGTTCATTCCACACATATTCCCGCCGGTATCCCTTCGCCTGGCTCGTCCCGGGCGTATCTTCCTCTGGCTGTCCCCATCCGCTGTCTATCATTTGCGTTCCATTTCCCAATTCTGTTATGGTTCCGGTCGCTCCAGGCCCTACCCTTTCAAACGGCCCTTTCTGCTCGGCCGTCACATTCCCGTTCTCATCATACTGGTAATAATTTATCCCTATCCGTTCCGCCCGGTGTACATACCCTGCCGCATACTCATATTCAAGCCGGTAATCCAGCTCGTCTCCTAGCACTCGCCTATCACTATTCGCCGTTATACTCGTCTTCTCAACGAGATTTCCTAACCCACCACGGTCAAACCGGAACTCCTGCTCGTACTGCGCTCGGTAGTCCGTCCTCCCGTTTGTCCGGTTCTCGCTTACCCCTTTCGCATAGACCAACTGATACAACGGATCATACCCATACTCCTGCTCTGTCTGGTAACTCCCCGCTTCATTCCGGTACCCTGCCACATTCCCTACTCGGTCAAATTGGTATTGGATATTTTGCAGTACCGGGTTCCCCGTCTGTCTAATTGATTGTGTCTGTATATTCTCAAGCCACCGCCGATTCTCGTCATATCGATAGCTCGTTTCTACCCCATTCCCCAGCTTTATATATACCCGCTGGCCCCACTCGTCATACCCTATCTGGTCCACATAGGTAAATTCTTGCCCTCGCTTCGTCCCCTTCACACTCACCACATTCCCGCCGTAGTCATACCCGTAGCGCACCACTTCCCCATCGGGGTACGTGATCTCCTGCATCCGCCCTAGATAGTCGCTTCGGTACTCCATCTCCGCTGCTCGCAGCCGTCCCATGCTTTCCGTCTGCTGCGTCATTTCTCGCCGTTCCTTTATCACTTCCCCCAACTTTCCGTACTGATACCGTATCTCCCCGCTTTCATCACGCACGCTCTGCAACCGCCCCGCCTGGTTCACTGACGCCGCCCCGTACTGCGTCTCCTGGATACCCAAGAACACTTACCCGTGTTGAATACTGTATACAATTTATAGAAGAAAATCAAGCCAGATATCCCATGAAGAACTAAGGGTCGTGCTGGATAATATCGACCTTTTTAAAAATAGAAACATTAAATCAAAACGGAGGAAGAAATAGTTTTAACTAAATATGCCTCCCTTAGTTTTATTATCGGCCATACATGCCGGGAGCCTGCGTGTTTAATCGAAGTATTAGGGTAAAGCTCGCTTTCTTTTTAATGATTAATAATTATTGCTTAGCAAGTATAATATTCCCGGAATTCGCATTTCAGCGGCACAATTGTTCCGTCCAGCTTTAACTTAGGTCGTCTCATTGACTGCATCAGGACTTATAAATCTTCAAATAATTACCATCCCAGACTTTACCGAATTCTTCCAAGCTGGTCATACCTATTTTTACGGCTCGCCAACCTTAGGGTTTATCACGATTCAGGCCTTAACAGCCTTTCCCTCCCCTAATTGATGTCGGCTACTTTCATTTCCTATAATTCTTAAACCGTACTTTTCCAAATAATGTATAGTCCCGGGTTATAATATCCGTCATTT
>NZ_JAJQRB010000017.1:0-6192 GCF_046533075.1 Treponema primitia
GTAGATGATTTAAATTGGTGCATTGGCATAATAAAAAAGGCATATCTGAAAAAGTGAAAAAATGCGACTTCGTCTTCATGATACTCACCAATACTTGACAAAAAAAATAAGATATATATAATAGAAGCCATGGAAATAACTTGTATTGGGCTTTTTGTAAAAAATGTGGAAATCATGGTAAAATTTTACCGTGATGTTATCGGCTTAAAAACAAACTGGAATGGCGAACCAAATGCCGACCTTGAGGCGGGAAACTGCCGCTTAATAATGTTCAGCAGGAATGATTTTGAAAACATGGTTTCAAAATCGTTTGCGTATCCCAAGGGATTAAACGGAACAATGGAAATAGCCTTTAACCTGAAAACCTATGATGCTGTTGACAAAGAATATAAGCGCCTTATAGAATCAGGCGTTGAAAGTGTTTTCCCCCCGACAACAATGCCTTGGGGACAGCATACCTGTTATATAGCCGATCCGGAAGGAAATTTACTGGAAATAGGTTCATTTGGAGCATAACATGACGGATGTATTGGATTATAAAAAGGAATATAAAGATTTCTATTCCCTCAAAACCCAGCCTGTGCTGATAGAAATTCCGGAAATACATTTTGTTGCAGTTGAAGGCAAGGGCGATCCTAATGATAAGGATGGCGAATACGCTAAAGCGATGGAATTGCTGTATGCCATACAATACACAATAAAAATGAGCAAAATGGGCGATCATATACTGGAAGGCTATTTTGACTATGTAGTCCCGCCCCTTGAGGGTCTCTGGTGGGTTGATAACAAAAATGATATAAAAAACAAGTCTCAATATATTTGGAATTCGATCATACGGCTGCCCGAATTTGTTAATGACAAAATATTTAAATGGGCTTGCGATACTGTCAAACAGAAAAAAAATCTGAATACAGAAAAAGCGAAATATCTGAAAATCAAGGAAGGTTTATGCGTTCAATGTATGCACCTTGGGCCGTTTGACGAAGAGCCAAAAACAATGAAACTGATTGATAGCTATATTGAAAAGAATAATTTGCTGAATGATGTAAACAAAAAAAGATGGCATCATGAAATCTATCTGTCGGATCCACGGAAGGTGGAACCATCAAAACTGAAAACGGTATTAAGAATACCGGTAAAGAAAATTTAGAGGGGCGATCATGGCCAATATCATTTTTTATTTTACGGGAACGGGAAATTCCTTACGAATTGCAAAGACCGTCTCAAATACCATTACTGATTGCGAAATTATTCCAATGGGAACAAACAGGGGAATTACTATCAATAAGGAATATGACCGTATTGGGTTTGTCTATCCGGTTTATTTTTGGGGCGTTCCAAAAATTGTAAGGGATTTTGTTTCGGATATGCGGATGGAAAATAATAAGGGCACCTATTTTTATGCGATTGCCACAAACGGCGGTTTTGCGGGTAATGGCCTGAAGCTATTGAACAAGCTGTTGCTGGAGAAAAATATTAAATTAAAATACGGGAAAGCATTAAAGATTTTCTCAAACTATATTATTAGTTTTACCATGCCCGGTAAATTTAAGAAACTGTTGGAAAAGTCTGACAAAATATTACTGCCCATGCTTGAATCAATAAAAAATAAAAAACCAAATTCCATTGGAAAGATAAATAAGAAAATGAACCAGTTCTATGAAAAATATGTGAGCACTTTTCAATATGAAGATAAAAACTATACCGTTGATGGCTCTTGTGTTGGATGCGGCATTTGTAAAGAGGTCTGTCCGGTGCATAATATCGAACTAATAGGGGGCAAACCGGAATTTAAGCATACCTGCGAACAATGTATGGCGTGTATCCAGTATTGCCCCCAAAGGGCAATCAATTATAAGGGCAAAACTGAAGGAAAAGTGCGCTATACGCATCCCGAAATAAGTTATAAAGAACTGGCGGAGAGTAATAACATAAAATATCGGAATGCGTAAAAAGCCTACACCCTGCTGTAGTTCGGCGCTTCCAATTCCGTAAAGTATAAAGCGATAATCCAAATCTATTGAGGCACGTGTTACTAGGACGCCTGGCGCAACATCATAAACTTAATGCAAATCAATTTTGCGAAATATTATTGACACGACCCTTTTATCGAAACAATTTCCTAATATTCCCAAAGAAAATATAAATGGTATTATAATTGTAGGAGAAATTGATA
The DNA here is from genome assembly GCF_046533075.1 of Treponema primitia. Classification (GTDB taxonomy): domain Bacteria; phylum Spirochaetota; class Spirochaetia; order Treponematales; family Breznakiellaceae; genus Termitinema; species Termitinema primitia_B. The sequence goes on from NZ_JAJQRB010000017.1 coordinate 2,177, forward strand.
AAACATTAAAAGACGCTTGTTTAATTACGGATAAGATAAAATTAATGGAATATACTATGAAAATAACATTAGATGTAATTATGTAAAAGAGGCAAACTGCACATAACGGGCGGCCAACGCCGGCTTGGATATTGAAATGTGCGATACCACCTTCTTTGGCGATAAGCTGGTGCAGGCGGTTAAAGAGGGTAAGGTTAGTGAAGATATGATCAACGACGCTGCCATCCGTATCGTTCGTACCCTTCTGGCCTTTAAAAAAGCTCCGGACCCTCAAACATATCCCCGGAAAATAATCGCCTGTCTGGATCATATTGCCCTGGCAAAGAAAGCCGCTCAAAAAGCTATGACCCTTATCAAAAACGAAAAGGGTGTGCTGCCTTTTGCCAAGGACAAGGCTAAGACTATCGTGATATTAGGTAAGTTAGGGAATGTGGAAAATATCGGAGATCACGGTTCAAGCCGGGTATTCCCCCACTATGTGGTTACACCCCTGGCAGGGGTTACCAAACTGCTGCCCAATGCGGAAGTGATCTATTATGACGGCAAGGATACGGAAAGGGCGAAAAAAATTGCCAAGGAAGCGGATGCGGTTATTATCGTCGCGGGGTACAACCACTCCGATGAGGGTGAATTTATTGCGGCCAGCGAAGAATTTAATACTGCGCTTGGGGGCGACCGGAAGGATTCCCTGGGACTGCACAAAAATGAAATAGATTTGATTAAGGCCGCAGGTCCGGTGAATTCCAATACCGCAGTAGTCCTTATCGGCGGTAACATGATCCTCATTGATGAGTGGAAGGACAGTGTTCCTGCAATTCTTCTTGCTTATTATCCCGGCATGGAAGGCGGTACGGTTATTGCGGAAACCCTCTTCGGTGAAAATAATCCCGGCGGGAAACTCCCCTTTGTTATCGTAAAAAAGGAAAGCGATCTGCCCAAGGTTGATTGGAACGCCGAAGAGATAAGCTACGAGTATTATCATGGTTTCCAGAAGCTGGAAAAGGAAGGAGTGACCCCATCGGTTCCCTACGGATTTGGTCTTTCATACACCGGTTTTGACATTTCGGCTCCTTCCTTTGAGGTAAAGGACAGTAAGGTTATTGCCAAGGCTACGGTACGGAATACCGGAAAATGTGCCGGCGACGAGGTGGTCCAATTTTATGTAGGCTTCTCCAAATCAAAGGTGGACAGACCTATTAAGTCTCTGCGGGGTTTCAAGCGTATTAGCCTTGGCGTTGGTGAAAGTAAAACTGTAGAAATTGTCTGTCCGGTAGAGAAACTTGCGTGGTTTAATCAGGATCACTGGGAAGTGGAGAAGATGAGCTACGAAGGTTTCATCGGTTCCAGCAGCGCTGATGTGGATCTGCTTAAAGGCAGCTTTACCGTCTAAGAATCTGTTGTACATGGGTTAAAAGGATACTGCGGAAAAGCACTTGTATGTAAAAGCCCTTCTTTTTTCTTATTTATAGAGCTGTTCGGCAGCAATCAGGGGATGCCGGTGAGTTTCCGGGACGGCTATTACCAAACTGCCTCCAGTTATTCATCGGGAACTATGTTCCGCTGTCTTCTGGGGAATACCAAACCGGCTTATGTGTACGCCTTTGCCGCCGACCAAGCCACCACCAGTACCACCCAAATATTTCCGCCCGAGGGGAGTAACATCTCTCCGGTATTGGACTATCAGGAAAATATTGTTGCAAAACCTTCTTTTTGCGGTATACTGCTATGCATGACCAAAGGAAGTTGCCAAAACATGAAAAAAGTCAGTTTGGTTTTGTTGTTTTTTGCGTTAGCCCTCTCTTCTATCGCCGCCCAGCAGAAATATGCGCTGGTTATCGGCAATGGGGCATACCGGAACCTTGGGCGTTTGAACAACCCCGTGAACGATGCGAACGACATGAAGACGGAATTGCAACGGCTTGGCTTCAATGTCGATGCCCTGATTGATGGCGGACGGGTACAGATGGAAGAAGCCATTGAACGCTTTAAAAACCGGCTTTCCGTATCAAAAAACAGCTACGGTTTCTTCTTTTATGCCGGCCATGGCGTTCAATCCGGGGGCACAAACTACCTCATCCCGGTGGACGCCGATATCAGGAGTGAATCGTACCTGGGTGACCGCGCCGTATCTGTCCAGGCCATGCTCGACGAAATAAACCAGGCGGGCAACGAGTTGAATATCGTAGTGCTTGACGCCTGCCGCGACAACCCCTTCAGTTGGGGCCGCAGCAGTTCGCGGGGTCTGCAAGTGGTGAACAACCAGCCCGCCGACAGTATCATTGTCTACGCAACCAGCGCCGGATCAACCGCCGCCGACGGCACAGGCCGCAACGGCGTATTTACCAGCCAGTTACTGAAAAACCTGAAAACCCCCGGCCTTGATGTGAACGAAATCTTCCGCCTCACCGGAGGGGATGTCGCGCGGGTATCGGGCGGCAGCCAGCGCCCCGCTGTGTATAACCAGTTCTACGGCATCGCCTATTTAGGCGGCAGGCCCGCGGTAACCCCAGCCCCCCAGCCCGCGCCGGCTCCTGCGCCGGTGCAGCCGACCCCCGCACCCCGTCCAACACCTGCGCCCGTGCAGCCTGCGGCGCCGCCCCAGCGCCCGGGAACCCTCCTGCTCACCCTCTCCGGGCATAGCGGCGGTGTTGGTTCCGCAGCCTACAGCCCCGACGGGCGGCGCATCGTCTCCGCTTCGGGTGATAAGACCATGAAGATCTGGGACGCGGAAACCGGGCGGGAAATCCGTACCCTTTCCGGGCATAGCCATCGAATGATAAGACCGTGAAGATCTGGGACGCGGAAACCGGGCGGGAAATCCGTACCCTCTCCGGGCATAGCAGCGCTGTTAATTCCGCAGCCTACAGCCCCGATGGGCGGCGTATCGTCTCCGCTTCGGATGATAACACCGTGAAGATCTGGGACGCCGGGGACTGAACAAAGAATGGGGCAGTACTGCTTGGGGGCGATTTTTGAGAAACGTTAATTAATGTTCCTTGATTCTGCAAAGGTATTAAGCCATGCGTGGGGAGAATTAAGTCCGCACCGGAAAGTATATGTAAATAATTCATACGCGTGTAATTATTATACGGAATAGTTATTTTAAACATAATGAAGGATATTAAAAACAAACCATTTTTATCGTATTTCTTGAAAAATAACCGGCAAAATGACTTGGCATGATATTTGCTCTATAATACATGGCCGTTGGCCATAGAGTATTTTTTGTTTTAGGAGTCTTTATGAAAAAGACATCACGGGTTTTCATGCTTACCCTTATCGGCCTGCTTTTTGCCGGCTCATTATGGGCTCAGGACGCTTCATCATGGGGGCGTGACCGGAGACGGGCAGCCCACGGTCATGCACGTCCCGCCGCCAAGGAAACGGTAACCATTAATGGCAATTTACAACTTATTGAAGGGCGCATTGCCGTAGCCGCCGAGGGTAAAACCTACTATATAAACGGCCCGGTCAAAAATCTCATTGGATTTGTTGATGGATTAAAAGAAGACTCCGCCGTTAGGCTGGAAGGCCCCGCAACGGCGATCCCCTTTAATCCCGGCGCACGGTTTTTATGGGTAACAAAACTTACCTTCAATGGGAAAACCTATGATTTTCCAACCACTGAGGATGGCCATTGGTTATAAAATAACGACACAGGGTATTGGTGTTATCGTAATAGGTAACACCAATAAAATATAAAAATGAGCAAACTGCGTCCTAAAACCTAGGCAGCAAGGTTCCATGGCAGCAGTTGCTGGGTTCATAAGAGCATCCCCAGTTCTTTGTCGCCGTGGACGCCGACTAGCCGCAGGTTTTTGGGGTCCACCATGAGGTCCATGTCTTCCAGGGGGATTGCCCCGAGGAGAATTAAGTCCGCGCCGGGGACTACCCAGGGCTGGCAGGTCATAGAACGATTTTTCCAGCACACCTCTACCGTTTCGGCAACCTTGCAGATAACCTTTTCGCCATTCGCCAAGCGGGACTCTTTCAGACGATCAATCCGCAGCCCCAAT
>NZ_JAJQRB010000018.1:0-112926 GCF_046533075.1 Treponema primitia
CCGTTGAGAAGCTCCACGAGAAGAAGATGGCGGAATATAAAAAGTTCCTGGAAAATAATAATATCATTTTTCCGGAAAATTTACAGATTTCTGCTTGACTTTTCTCATAGACGTTCCGGCTGTATACGAAGCGTTTGCAGTCCTGCAAAACTTTGGGTGAAGTGAGCCGTGGGAAGGAGCGAAGCGACTGACCTAGGCGAACGGAACCCCGAGGGCCTTCAAGGCCCGCAGCGTATACAGATCTGTTGAAGTTGTCGAAAAACATAAAAAATAGTATAATTACTTATCATGTCACGATACAAAACGACAGGGGCCGAATATGGCCAGGGGTTCTTTCTTGAAGTGAATCTTGCGGAGCAATTATTACCCGGAACCTTTGATTGGACGGTTAACCAGATTGTAGAAAATAACATAGACTGCGGCAAGTTTGATATTCTTTACAAGAATGACCAAGAAGGCCGGCCGGCCATTAATCCCCGAGCCCTCTTAAAACTGGTACTCTACGGGTATTCCCGCGGGATACTGTCCTCAAGGAAGCTGGAAAATCTGGCAAGAACAAATATAACGGCAAAAGCACTTACCGGGGATATCAGTACCGATCATGCGACCATAGCGGCATTTGTGTCAGGGCACAGCGAAGAAATGAAGGAAATATTTACAGAGGTACTGCTTGTCTGTAATGAACTTGAACTGATAAAAGGGGATATGTTTGCCCTGGATGGGTGCCGACTGCCCAGCAATGCCAGTAAAGAGTGGTCGGGGACCCATGAGAACCTTGAAAAGAAGCAGAAACGGTTTGAAAAGCAGGTAGGACGATTGATGGAAAAACATCAAAACAATGACCTGACCCATACTGATGATGAGAAGGATCGTCTACAGGGGGCGATAGAGAGGTTTGAAAAAAAAGCGGCCTATATCAAAGATTTTCTCAAAACAGCAGAGACACGGCTTGGGGTATCCGGAAAAGAAGTGCAATCAAATGTTACGGACAATGAAAGTGCGAAGATTAAGGAATTAACCGGGAAGGAAAAACCGCTTGCAGACACACTGCTGCTTGCGGATACCAATTATTTTTCCGAAGACAATTTGAAAATTGCTCAGGAACAGGGGGTTAAGGTACTCATCCCAGACCCGCATTTCAGAACACGGGAAGAAGGATTTAAGAACCGGAAAGGACATGTTAAAGAAGAAGACAAAAAGTTTACGGTACAGGAGTTTACCTACAATGAAAAAGATGATACGTATATCTGTCCCTGCGGAAAAGTTTTACCCTATCAAGGGGTAGTAAAACTGAACCGAAACACGGGGAAGGTATACCGGATGAAACAGGGTGGGTGTACAGACTGCCCGCTTCTGAATATATGATGATTTTGAGCAATGTTCGCGGTTCTATTGCAGTCGCTCCCGTCTCGTCATTCTTATACCGTTGGTCGAAGATACTTAAATCCAGCTTTTTGTCGATTAATTCATTCAATGTGTATTCAAATGTGCCGGGTATTAGCTGTTTTTGCAGGTCCACCGTTATAAATAGGCCTTGATTCTTATCCACATACTTGTATCGTGCCATAATACAGTATTATATCATGATAGTTTTACTAACGCAAGGACTTTTTCAGCACCTTGGTTATGCGCCGTTAAATCCTGCTACGAAGCGCACACCAATGGACGGCGTGCGTTCTTCATTTATTCTTCAATGGTTACTTTTTTCCCAAAAGTTATAAAAGCATCGGTTAAATACCAATGCCCAGCAACGGTTATTTCTGCTTCATTAGCCAAAAAGTCCATAATATAACCTTTTTCTTTGCCATCTTCTGTCCAATTAAATGTATAACGATATATTTTTTTGGATTTATCAAAAGACCAATTTCCTGTATTCACCATATCATTTATGGTGTATTCCAGTTTCCCGCCTTCGTGTAACAAAAAACTATAAGTACCACTTTCATCAGTACCAACCAAGTTTTTGCCAACAACATCAGTTGGATCTAATAATCTCATTTGATTGTTAGAACGCTGAGCCCCATTACCAGATGATGATGGTGTTGAAAAACACCCCATGAGCATAACTATAGCAAAGGCTATACCCAAAAGCATAAATTTGTTCTTCATAAGAACCTCCAAACCAAATTTAGATACTAAATACATAATACCTTGAATATATTTATCACAATATATTTTTTTATGCAATATTAAAAATATTCAATTTAACAAAATATTTTCTTCATGCCGCATGGAGGCGGCACTTCATTAAACAAAAATTTCAGGATTTAATGGCGCATAACGTTCCGGCTGTATGCGAAAGTTTTGCAGGGCTGCGAACGCGAAGCGTTTGCAGCCCTGCAAAACTTTGGGTGGAACGAGCCGTGGGAAGCGAAGCTGACCTAGGCGAGCGGAACCCTGGAGGGCCGAAGGCCCGGAACGCATACAGACCTGTTATGTGCAGTTTTGGCCCCTCACATATATTGTATTTCATAACCTGAATCGTTATTTAATATTATTTTTATATTTTTGTGCCTACTATTATTTAAATATAAATAATCTGTCAATTTCATACGGTCTATTATAATATCAGTGTATAAAATTCTTATACTTATATGCTTTAAATCAAATATTGAATCATTAATTTCAAATTTTATAGTATTATTATTTGCCAATTTATCAGAATGATAGCTTCCAACTATTCCATCAAACCCTATTATTATATCCATGTTTGTTTTATTATCAATTTCAATTGATATATTTTTGTTATTTATTTCATATTTATACCATCTCGTACTTATTTCTTTTGAATTTAATTCGGTATTGTTTAAATTATCTACTTGATAAAAATCAACTTCATCATCAAATATGATAACATCAAAATACCATTCTAAGGCAACGGTATTTATTAAATTTGTCTTATATATTTCCAATACATTGTTACCCCTATCAATTGCGATAAATCCCGGATAATTTTCATTTTTTGGGTGGTTATCTGTAATATATGATCCATTCATAGGTAATGTTTTGTCAAAATAATTGAGATGATCAAAATATACTCCTATCTCATTTTTTGATTTGTTTGTAATTCTTAATTGTAAATAATGACTTACTAATTTACTTTCATTATTTCCTTCACAAAATAAATTTGAGTAAATATTAATAATCATTATCAATATTAAAATTTTTTTCATAAAACCCTCTAATTATTTTAATATTATTATCCGCTTATTGTCAATATAATGTTTGGCCAAAATTGCACATAACGTATTATATACGAAATACGCATAAACCATCCACTCCTAGTATATATGCGAATGCGTATATATCCCCTGACTGTAATATATACGAATTTAATTGCGCATATATTACGGATTTGGGAGTATAGGCGAACAGTGGGCGGTAGTAGTCTTCTTGGTCAATAGTATCCAGGGGGCTTTTGATTTTAAGAATTGCGCGGCGGGCTACATGGGTATATATCATAGTAGTTTTACTGCATGGACTTATTCAGCGGATTCGTTATATGAAGTAAAAATCTACTACGAAGCGTCCACCATGGACGACGGGCAGCTTTTTATATTTTATCATATACCTTTTGATATATTTTTTCATTCCGCTCATTATACTTTTTATTTTCCCCTACTGTTTTTTATAGTAATGTTTCCGAAAACGGCTTTTCCGGTTATATACAATTCAGGCCTATCCTTATCTATATTTTCTTCTGTAATTTTTGGTTGAAATATTCCAGAGAATATTGGTACTGTTTTATTTATTATTTTTATATCTTTTGATACAATAATTTCAACCAATCCGAATACAGCATTTACATTTATTACGGTCCTGCCTTTAGGAATATTCTCAACTATTATCTGATTTACACCAAACAGGCTGCTATATTTTCCGCCATTCCCGTTTAATGATGTTACATCCGATGTTCTCCAGGCAAACAATGAAACATGTTTTTCACTGATTTTTCCTATTGAGTTTCTATTATGATGAACAGATATCCCGTCAATTCTATCTACCAGCGTAAAATGAGTGTGGGAAAATTTGTAAACGCAATGAAGTACCATATCCCTTTCCCGTACATACGCACCGGCGGGCGTGGGGAGGGGCATACCCGGCTTCATGTATATGGAATTCTCTGTCGTAGTAGACCCACGTAGTGGGGCTGCGGAGACAGGCTCTACATGCACATGAAGCCGGGTATGCCCCTCCCCACGCCCGATTACGATAAATACTAGAAAAGGATTATGGCCCAGGCTGCCCCGCAGCAACACTAGAATTAGTATAAAGCCTCTGTAAAACACCAACGATCTTTTCAGCATAACTGCGATCAGTCGCCCAGGTACCCGTAAGGCCTTCGATGGTGGGCGCCGAACCGTAACGGACATACTTGTACCGGGGGTCTACCAATTCCTGACTCAGAGGATCCCCGGTGGCGTATCCCTTAAGATGCTGTATCTGAGCCCTGACGCCCATTTGCGGAGTGGGAAACCGTTCCCCCGGCTTTTCCGGACTCATGGCGCCGAGACCGCAAAAGTTATTCATATCATTGGTCACCAGGCCTCCATACCGGAGGAATCCTGTTTCCAAACACATCTGGGCAAAGGCCACATCGTGATCCACCCCTTCCAGTGCGGCCTCCTCAACGTAAAGAAGGGAAAGCTGCTTTACAAATTCGGGGTCCGCAGCACTGTTTACCTTTAATAGAAAGGATGCTAAATATTCCGCATCCATCTGCCCCTGACCCAAAAGAGGCCAGTTAACGGTAGGGTTTATAGTCCGTTCGGCCGTAAAAGTCTCCGTCCGTTCCGGACTCACCCCTGGGGATTGATCCGGAACCTTTCTTTCCGCTGCGGAGCTGCTGCTTTCGGGGGAGGTATTTTTAGCCGGCGGCGAATTCGTAATCATAGTCGGCTTTCTCGGTACAACCGACCCCTTGTCACGGGAAACAGGGACCGCTTGGGAGCTGGCGCAGGAAAAAAACACCTGCATCCCTGCACTTATAAGAAATAAGAATACTATTATACTTTTCCGCATATACACCTATCGGCATCCAGCCCTGAATTCTTCATTCATTCTCCATTAACAGATCCCGATCTCCGGAAGAAAGGGCCTTAAAGATACGCCGTTTTACCGCCCCGGAATTGCCGGTAAATTCGGCAATACGCTTCCGAACGTCCCGGCGCTTGGAGTTGATCCCATAGGGGCAGGTACAGACCGCCTTGAGGATGTCCCTTTCCGCAGCGCAGGCTATGATCTGCTGCTCTTCCACATAACCCAGGGGCCGGATAAGGCTTACGGGGTATTTCCGGTAAGCGAGGAGCATGGGCATGGCGGAAAGCTCTCCCTTGGCGGTCATGTTCATAAAGAAGGTTTCGATAATATCATCCAGATGATGCCCCAGGGCGATCTTGTTGAACCCATTTTCCACCGCATATTTCAGAAGTTCCGTCCGCCGCTGGGTGGAACACCAGTAACAATTCATCTTCTCCCCCTCCTTGAGCCGACCGATGATCGGCACGAAAAGGTCGGTAAAGGGGATGCCCCACCCCTCCAGCCGCTGGGAAAGGGCCGACTTTTTGCAGCAGGCGCAGAAATCGCTGGAAATGTGGATAGCCGCCAGTTCGTAGTTTTTTTTCAGCGCCGGCCTGATAGCTGAAAGCGCCCAAGCCATGACGGTAGAATCCTTACCCCCGGAAGCGGCAATAAGGATCCGGTCCCCCTCGGTGATGAGGTTCCGCTCCAGTATAGCCTTGGCGCTAAGCTTCTGCACAATCGTACTGGCCCCGGCTTTGCGGAGAAACCGGTTAGCCATTTTGAACCATGTCCACCGGATGGTACCGGGCATACACATCCTGGAGCACCAGACTCCCCAGGATCATCCCCGCAGTGGCAGTAACCGTGACGGCGCTGCCGTTGATCACCTTTTTTGAACTGCACCACTCAATTGGGGCATTGGGGTCATCCCGGTTCCGGGCGGGACACAGGCACTGGGCGGAACCACAGGCGGCAACCACACCGGCGCTCAGGGGGAGCCGCTCGGCACTGTAGACTACGGTAAAATGCCCCTGGAAACCCCGCTTTCGCAGACCAGAACGGACCAGACGGGCCAGGGGACAGCCCTGGGTTTCCCAGATATCCCCGGTTTTAAGCTGGGTGGGATCGAGTTTCTGAGCCATACCCATGGAAGAAAAGAGCGGGACACTAGCGGCGGCGGCGTATTCAATCAGGTCCAGCTTGTGGGTGATGCTGTCGATGGCGTCAATCACATAGTCGGCGCCTTCAATGCCGAAGTCACCGGCGCTTTCGCGGGAAAAGACCTTCCCAAAGGCGGCGACATCACAGGCGGGGTTGATCGCCAACAGCCTGTCCTTTAGGACATCCACCTTAAACTGCCCTACGGTGGCGGCGATAGCCTGGACCTGGCGGTTGATATTGGTAACGCAAACCGTATCGGAATCGACTATGGCGATATGCCCCACCCCGGACCTCGCCAGAGCTTCGGCGCACCAGCTCCCCACGCCCCCAACCCCGAAAACAATCACCCTGATATTGGCAAGGGCTTCCATGGCTTCGGCGCCGGTAAGGAGGGTCAGTCTCTGAAAAATCGGGTTCACGGGCATTGTTTAAATTGTACCCAATGGAAGAGCTCTGTCAATGAGAATGAGAAATGAGGAACAACCATGTACTTTAAGGATTTCTCGGGAGCTGGTAGCTTCTTAACATGTTTTCTAAACCTCGTGAAACATGTTTATGCATGAACTGCTGGCTCTGTTCGGCTTGGTGTCCGGCAATTGCGCTTATAATCTGTTCATGCTCATATATAGATCGGTTGAAATGATCCATATTTGATACAGCTTTCCCCTTTGATGCGCCGTTCCACAGACTCATGAGGAAGCTGTACAAGCGCTGGTTATCTGCGGACTCCCAAATAATAGTATGAAAACGTTGATTATAGTCGGCGAATTCCTCCGGAGCAACTCCGGGGAGTTTATTTTTAATGTTCCGGGTTATTTCAGCAATTTCGCCGGTATCCATATTATTATTGGCAGCACAAAATGCGGCTTCTCCTTCAAGAAGGATACGCATCCTGTAATGATCCTGGATAAATTTAAGATCAATTCCCAGGACCAGGGCGTGTTTATTCATCCGGAGTTCAATGAAGCCCTCCTCAGCCAAGGTCTGAAAAGCTTCCCGGATAGGGGTTCGGGAGATACCGAGTTGTTTACTAAGTTCTGTAAGGGATAAGGACTGACCTTCTTTAAATTCCCCTGCAAGGATCGCTTTTCGCAATTCTGAGGCAACTCGAACCCGCATGGGCATTAAATTTATTGATTTCACACCATTTTACCTGACAAATGAATCATAGACCCTCATATTTTACTATTTAAAAAACGAATTTGTCAATAAATGGAATTTCTTCAAAAATTTTAAACTTATTGAAAAAATATGTTGCCTTATAATAAAAGTCGTGTTAGCATCTTGTATACGATATACGATATATCAGGAGCTTGTAATGCATGCAATAGAGAAAATTCTAGCCAAGGCAAGTGGAACAGACAAAATCAAAACAGGTGAAATAGTTAATGCCCGTATTGATTTTGCTGAAATTAACGATCTTTATCTTCAAACTATCTATTCCTTTAAGGAGATGGGCGGAACCAAGGTCTGGGATAATACCCGGGCGGCCTTTGTTTTTGACCACTACGCACCGGCGCCGACGATTCAAACCGCCCAGATTCACCGCGAAATGCGGGAATTTGCCCGGGAACAGGGTCTGCAATACCACTTCGATATCAATTGCGGGGTGTGTCATCAGGTGATGATTGAAGCAGGACTTGTTTATCCGGGAATGATCCTGGTAGCGACCGATTCCCATACCACCACTCATGGAGCCCTTGGCGCCTTTGGAACCGGCGTGGGAGCCACCGATATGGCGACTATCTTGATATCCGGCGAATTGTGGTTCCGGGTACCGGAAATAATAGAGATACGTATAGACGGTACTCCTCCCCGGGGGGTATATCCCAAGGATGTGATCCTCCATATCCTTGGTACCCTTAAGGCGGATAAAGCGGTATATAAGGCTATCGATTTTACCGGAACGTATGTGGATCAGTTGGATATTCCCGGGAGAATAGTGATTTGTAATATGGCGGTAGAGATGGGCGCCAAAACCGCTTATATGCAGCCTAATAAGGCGGTGCTTGACTATGTCAACATTCGAGCCGTACGGCCCTTTGAGATCCCGGTTACCGATCCGGGGTACGTGTATTCTGAATCCTATGTATTTGATGTGAGCAGTTTATCCCCCCAAATTTCTTCCCCCCATAGTGTGGATAATGTACAGCCCATTGAAGAGATTCCAGCCGTGGCGGTGGATCAGGGCTTTGTGGGGGCCTGTACCGGAGGCAGGGTGGAGGATATTGGGGAGGCTGCGGAAATCCTTCGGGGTAAGAAGATCCCCCAATATGTGCGATTGGTGGTTATACCCGCCTCCGCCGCAGTTATGGAAGAAGCCATGCGCCTGGGGTATATCCAGGATCTGATGAAAGCCGGAGCAACCATTTCCAGTCCGGGATGCGGTCCCTGTCTGGGCGCCCACGAAGGGGTAATAGCCCCGGGAGAGGTATGCATCACCGCTTCCAACCGGAACTTCCCGGGCAGAATGGGCAGCACTGGGGCGCAAATTTATTTAGCCTCCCCAGCCACCGTGGCTGCGTCGGTACTAAAGGGGAAAATAACTGATCCCCGGACTTTACTTTAGGAGAAACCAATGGATACAAGCTTTAGCGGAAGCGCACTGGTACTGGGAAAGAACATTGACACGGATCAGATTTTTCCTGGGCGTTTTCTGGAAATTACGGACCCCGTTGAAATCGGAAAATTGTGTCTCTACGGTGTTGACCCGGCAATTGCGGGGCACTTTCAGAAAAAGGGAATCATTGTGGCGGGAACAAATTTCGGCTGTGGTTCCAGCCGGGAACATGCTGCAATAGCCCTTATTAATATGGGCGCCGGTGTGGTTATTGCCGAATCCTTCGCCCGGATATTTTTTCGGAACGCCATAAACCTCGGCCTTCCCCTGTTAACCTGTTCCGGCATTACCGGCAAGGTTCAGTCCGGAGACGCTCTGGAAGTAGATATAAGTACCGGAAAAATAACACTTTCCCGAACCGGTGAACAGTTTTCCTGTCCCCGGATAGGAGAGCACGCCATGTCCATTCTTCAGGCAGGAGGAATCAAGGCCCTGTTCAGAGCACGGTTAGGAAAAGGGGCATAGCCTCTAAATCTTATAGAAAAAACCAAAAGGAGGTATCGGATGAAAATTACTGATTTAAAAGTTCTTATGGTGAACAGTTTTATGTATGTAAAAATTTTTACTGATGAGGGGCTCACCGGATTAGGTGAATGTGGAGCCTGGGGGTTTCTGGACGCGGCGAAGGCAGCGGCGGAAATCTTTAAGGGTTATCTTATAGGCAAAGATCCCCTGCTTATTGAGCACCATTGGCAGTATATGTACCGCAGTTTCCATTTCCGGGGCGCCGCAGTCATGGGAGCATTAAGTGCCATAGACATTGCACTTTGGGATATTTCGGGTAAATACCATAATGCCCCGATTTATCAGCTTATCGGCGGTAAATGCCGGGATAAAATCCGGGTGTATTATCATGTTGCCGGGACCACCACCGAAGAAATGGTAGACCAATGCAAGAAAGCCAGGGACCTGGGGTATACCGCGGTGGGCCATCTGTCCCCCTTCCTGGACGAACCCCGCAGCAGAGCTTATTTTGAGACCGGCGCCCATCGTATAAATCGTGCGGTAGACCGGGTACGTCAAATTCGGGAGGCTGTTGGGGATGATCTGGACCTCTGTCTGGAACTACACCGGCGGATGAATCCGGGAGAAGCCATTTCTTTTGCCCATGCAGTGGAAAAGTATACGCCTTTCTTCCTGGAAGATCCTATCAAGCCGGATAACTTTGACGCGATGGCGCTTATTGCCAACCGGATCAATGTCCCCATAGCCACGGGTGAACGTATCCACACCATCCAGGAATTTGAGATGCTTCTGGCCCGCAATGCAATGAGCTATGTCAGGACCAGCGTTTGTCTTTGCGGCGGCATCACGGGGACCAGAAAAATAGCCGCCATAGCCGAAGCTCATGACGCTTTGATTGTTCCCCATAACCCTCTGAGTCCCGTAAGCACCGTTGCTTGTCTTCAAATAGCGGCTGCCATTGAAAATTTCGCGGTTCAGGAACTTCCCGATCATGACGGACCAGCGGCGACCGAACGTTTTGTCTTCGATAAAGCTGAGAACGTCAAAGCCCTGAAACAGGCGGATATTGTTACTGCCCTGCCGAAGGTTACCAATGGCTTTATCGCTTTACCCGAAGGCCCCGGCCTTGGGTTGGATCTTACGGAGAATGTGGAAGAACGGTTCCCCTACAAAAAACGGGAAGTATATACCAGGTTGAATACGGATGGTTCCATCTGCGATCAATAAGAGCGCTTCCGCAAAACGTCTGCCTGCGGCTCGGCGTTTCAGCGGTTTGCCAAAGTTTAAGAAAACTTGTAATCTGTGGAGGTTATAATGAGTTCACTTTTGAATAATGCCAACGTTGGGTTTATTAAATTAAAATACTATCTGATTATGCTTGTGATTACCATCACTGCAATAGCTCTGAACGCCGTCCCCCCGGGATGGCTTGGAGGATTTCTGGTCTGTACTATTTTGGGGATGGGCCTCATCGCAATCGGCGATGTTTGTCCCATCATCAAGGATTTTTTTGGGGGCGGGGCTTTCCTGGCAATCTTCGGAGGCGCCGCACTCATCTATTTTAATGTGATCCCCGCGGGAACCGTCAAAATTATCGACAATCTGATTCGTCCCATGGATTATATCGGATGGGCTGTTATGGGGCTTATCTGCGGCAGCATCCTCACCATGAACAGAAAACTGTTGATCCGCGCCGGAATGCTGTACCTGCTTCCCCTGCTGGCGGGGATCCTCTTTGCGTTTATCTTCGCCGGCTTGATTGGAGCCATCTCCGGATTTGGGTGGAAACAGGCAATTATGTTCATCGCCCTGCCTATCATGGGCGGCGGTACCTCTGCCGGTGCAGTACCCACATCCCAGCTCTACGGCGCGGCCCTTTCCCGGGACAGCGGCTATTACCTATCCCTTTTAATGCCTGCGGTAGTAATGGGGAATGTACTGGCTATAGTCGGCGGCGGTCTGCTGGATCGCCTGGGAAAAGCAATACCTTCATTGACCGGCAACGGCGTACTTATGAAGGGTGTTGATCTGAGTGAAGGAAAACTGGAATCTGAACCGTTACAGTTTGAACATCTTGGTACGGGATTTATCCTTTCCGGCGTCTTTGCCGCCCTGGGGGTAATAGTTGCCAAATTTGTACCCGCCATACATTACTATGCCTGGACCATTGTTATTGTAGCCATAGTTAAGATCGTCGGACTCTTTCCGAAAGCCATGGAAGCCCAGATGGCCCAGTGGTACGATTTTATTCTCAAGATAACCCTGCCTGCGGTTATGTTTGGTATCGGATGCGTTTATACGGATCTGGCGGTGGTTAAGGAATCCTTCAGCCTGTTCTACTTTGTTATCGTTCTGGTTACTGTTATCGGCGCGCTGTTAGGTACCGCCATATTCGGAAAGCTGGTAGGGTTCTACCCCATAGAATCCATGATTACCGCCGGCCTCTGTATGTCTAACATGGGCGGCACCGGCGATGTGGCCACCCTTGGCGCAGCCAAGCGTATGTCCCTTATGCCTTTCGCGCAGATTTCCTCCCGTATCGGCGGAGCAATTGTCATTATTATTGCAAGTATCCTTACCGCGGTCCTCGGTAAGGGATTGTAAGTTCTCCACGGGGCGGTGGAAACGCCCTATATGCCGACGACAACCGCAGGGTCGGCAGCATATAGGGTAAATCCGGAACGATTCGGCTTGCCCAAACCCGTTACGGAATATCCGGACTTTGACCCCCCGGCGGTACGGTTCGATCTTGAAGCTTAAAGGGGTTAAAGCTTATTCCCACATCATAGGTGTCAATTGATTCGGCCTTCTTCAGCTTAAATACCGCCAAATATGTTGCGGGGGTCATGATCACCTCAATGGTACATTTCAGTATGTAGTTGGTTAACACCAGGGAGGCAAAGAGTTCCCAGCCGAAGACTCCGGTGAGGCTGGCGATAAACACAAAAACTACACTGTCCAGCAGTTCCCCTACCAGGGTGCTGCCTATGGTCCGTACCCAGAGGAACCGGCCCTTCATAAGAACCTTCACCCGGGAGAGGACCACGGAGTTGGAAAATTCCCCCACCCAGTAACCGGCGAGGCTCGCCAGGGCTATGCCGCCGGTGCTCATGCCCCCCAGGATAGCGTCATAGGCTGCGGACCCCGCATAGGCCTCCCATTCGGCATCCGCCGGGAGAACCCGGAGTAAGAGGAATACCAGGGAAGACAGGGCCAGGGCGGCAAATCCCGTCCAGATAACCCGCCTGGATGCACGGAAACCATAGACTTCGGTGAGGATGTCCCCGAAAACATAGGACAGGGGGAAGAGGAGGGTGCCGCCGTCAAAGGCCAGCCTGATGCCGAAGAGGGAAAAGCCAAGATCCACGATTTTTGCCGAAGACGCTACGTTGCTGACGACAAGTACCGTCACAAAAAAAGCCATAATCAGATCGAGGAAACGGAAAGATCGGGTATTCACAGGAAACTCCTTGTTTTGGTAAGGCGGGTAACAGGATGACCGCCGCAAAAGGCGCCAAGCGCCAATTGGCGCCATATTAGCATGGAGGAGTTGTTAATACAACTACAAATTCTTACATACTTGTAATTTTATATATATAAAGGGGGCGAAATTGTTTCTTCATTTCGCCCCCTTTTGCAGTGTTACTACAGACTCAGGTTAATCTTCCCAGAGCCAGGTTGAAAGGTAACGTTCTCCCGTATCGGGTAGTACAGCCACAATGGTCTTACCCTTATTTTCAGGCCGCTTTGCAATGGTCAGAGCTGCTTCCAGGGCTGCGCCGGAGGAAATACCCACCAGGATACCCTCTTCCTTAGCTGCCCGGCGGGCGATAGCGCCGGCCTTTACATCATCGGTCTGGTAAATCTCATCCACAATATCTTTCCCGTATACCAGGGGTACAAAACCTGCGCCGATACCTTGGATCTTGTGGGGCCCGGGCTGTCCGCCGGAAAGAACCGGAGAGGCCGAGGGTTCCACGGCGATAACCTTTACCGAGGCTTTCTTGGACTTAAGATACTTGCCCGCGCCGGTAATGGTACCGCCGGTGCCGACCCCGCCGATGAGGATGTCAACCGCCCCTTCCGTATCATCCCAAATTTCGGGTCCCGTGGTTTTCTCATGGATTGCGGGGTTAGCCGGATTGTTAAACTGCTGAGGAATATAGGAATTGGGGATGGTAGCCGCCAGCTCTTCCGCCTTGGCAATGGCTCCCTTCATACCCTTGGCGCCTTCGGTCAGTTCCAGTTCCGCCCCCAGAGCTTTGAGGAGCTTCCGCCGCTCAATACTCATGGTTTCCGGCATGGTCAGAATGATCCGATAGCCCTTAACTGCCGCCACAAAGGCAAGGCCGATACCGGTATTACCGCTGGTAGGTTCAATAAGAACCGTACCCTTTTTAATTTTGCCTTCCTTCTCGCCCGCTTCGATCAGCGCAAGGGCGATCCGATCCTTAACACTGGAAAGAGGGTTAAAGCTCTCCAGCTTTACATACACCGTTGCCCCGCTTTCATTGAGTTTGTTGATTTTAACTATTGGGGTTTTCCCAATCAGATCCGTAATTTTGTCTACCCTAGCCATATTAACCTCCTGTGTTAATTCCTAGTATTAATATAGGCATTATATATGTAAATAGACCGTCTGTCAAGTACTTTCTTAAAAAAATGGATGATTTTTATCATCGAAACCCTATTACCTTGACCTCTTCAAACTTTCGGTGAATAGTTATGATATGAAAGAAACCGGTATTGTTACAGACATTAGGGGAGAAATGGCGGTGGTTAAGGTGGAACGGCTGCTTACCACCGGGGGCGGCTGCTGTGTCAATGTCACCACCGTGGAATCCGTCTTCCTTGAAACCCGGAACCTCTGCCAAGCCAACATTGGCGATCATGTCAGGGTTGAATCGGATTATGACAAGGTAAAATTCCGGAATCTGGTCCAGATAGGTCTCTGCTTTGCCGCCTTTATCATCAGCCTGGGTATAGGGGACACTCTCTTGCCCCGGCTAGGCGTTTCGACCTACAAGGGACCCTTATCTTTCGGCCTGGGAATGGTTATGGCAATCGCCGCATTTGGGATTATACGATGGGCTAATAAAAAAAATCCCTCGGATATTCCTATCGCCTATGAGCTGGCGGCACTTCCGGCGCAGTTCCCAATGGAGCCTGCGGCATCTCTGTAATTCATGAAATCCCGGATAACGCCGGGGTTTTACCCTACTTTTTGTTTATCGCCAGGGTAACGCCGTATTCGATGGCATTTATAAGGCTTGACTCATTGGCCGTACCCTGCCAAGCATGTCCAAAGGCAGTCCCGTGATCTACGGAACTTCTGATAATTGGCAAGCCCAGGGTAATATTCACCCCATTAACGGTCTTCCATTTTCCTGACTTCTGATCATACTGGAAGCCCAGTAATTTAAGGGGGATATGTCCCTGATCGTGGTACATGGCTACCACAATATCGTACATTCCTCCATGGGCCTTGGAAAAAACCGTATCCGGCGGAATAGGACCTTCGGCGTTTATCCCTTTGGTACGGGCCGCTTCAACCGCAGGAGCAATCTCTTCAATTTCCTCCCTGCCGAACATACCGTTTTCACCCGCATGGGGATTCAAGCCCGACACGGCGATTTTGGGTTGAGTTATGCCTAAGCTTTTACAGGTATTATGGGCCAGTTCAATAACCTTAAGGACCCGATCTTTTTTTACCCTGTCGCAGGCTTCCCTCAGGGAAACATGGGTTGAAACATGGACAACCCGCAGGGCATTGTCCGCCAGCATCATGGAATAATCCTTTGTCCCTGTCAGATCGGCGTAAATTTCAGTATGCCCCGAATAATGATGTCCCGCC
Source organism: Treponema primitia (assembly GCF_046533075.1). Classification (GTDB taxonomy): domain Bacteria; phylum Spirochaetota; class Spirochaetia; order Treponematales; family Breznakiellaceae; genus Termitinema; species Termitinema primitia_B. The sequence continues at coordinate 15,123 of NZ_JAJQRB010000018.1, forward strand.
AAATTAAGGGCTTCCTTATTGAGGGGATTAGTAATAGTGGCGTCAATCTCCTTGGCAAGTGCGAGTTCGATCACCCTCTTTATCGAAGTGTAGGCGGCTTCACCGCTCATGATATCTACCTTACCGATCTTCAACTTATCAATATCCACATTGTGCAAATCAAAAACGTCAATAGAACCATAGGTAAAAAGACATTCCTTAACAGAGGATACGGGATGTATAACCAAATCTTGCCGCTTTACCGCTTCCCGTGCGGCTTTTTCAATAACGCCGGCATCCCCTACCACTAAGGGGCGGCAAATATCGTAGATATTCTTCTGCCCCAAGGCTTTAACCAAAATCTCCGGACCTATTCCCGAAGGATCTCCCATGGTAATACCAAGGATGGGTTTATAACTCATTTTTCCAACTCCTATATTACTTGACGGTAAATAGATCGAATATCATCCAGGGATAATTCTTTCATGTTATTTACCAGCAGTCTTGTTTGCTGACTTCCTGCCAGAACCAGATCTTCCAAGTCCGCTTCTTTTAATCCAAAGGCTTTAAGACTTACAGGTATTTCAGTATTCTTAACAATCCCGGAGATCCGCTGAATCAGAACATCCGCTTTTTTTTCATTCGTTTCCGCTCCATGCTGAGGATACACCGTATCACAAAGCGCTGCCAAACGATCCGTACAAACATCCTTGTTAAAGGTCATTACCTGGGCGAAAAGGATGGCATTGGAGACCCCATGGGCGATATGATACCGGCCCCCCAGGGGATAGGAAAGAGCATGCACTGCGGTGGTACCGCTGCCGGTAATGGCAACTCCGCCATAGAATGCTCCCAGGAGTAAATTCTGCAGGGCTTCCTTATCTCCATGATTATACGCTTTTTCGATATTCAAAAATATCAGCTTAGCCCCAACAGATGCGTAGAGATCCGATAAGGGCGTTGCTTTTTTACTGGTGTAACATTCCACACAATGGGCCAGAGCATCCACCCCGGTGGCGGCGATAATAGACTTAGGCAGAGCAGCAACACAATTTACGTCCAGAATAACCTCATCGGGAATCAAGGCAGGGCTTACGATCCCCTTTTTTACCTGTTCTTCCGGAATAGCCACAATGGCATTACAGGTCGCTTCACTTCCGGTCCCGCAGGTAGTAGGAATCATCACTGTGGGAAATTGCTTTTTGGCCTGAAGGGGGTTCTGTAAAAGATCCCGCACTTTATAGGGAGCGCCAAGAAGTACCGCAACAAGTTTTGCGGTATCCAGAACCGAACCGCCGCCAATGGCTATGAGTAAATCAACCTGGAAATCTTTTACCGAGGCAAGCGCCTTCTCCACATCCTCCACCGATGGTTCCGGGGGAATCTCGTCCACAATCTCCAGGAACGCACCTGTTTTTACAATAGCCGCTTCCAAGCCCGCAGTTACCCCCAGCTTGCGTATAGACTTTCCGGTAAATACTAATACCTTTTTAGCCTTATTTCTTTCTATTATTTCTCCTACCTGTTCCAAGGCCCCGGGACCAAAGTTAACACGCCGCGGTAATTGCAGTAACGCGCTCATCAATCTGCTTCCTTGAGTTTGCGTAGCCCATAGAAAAGCGCATCCTCTTTTCCAAAGGCGCCCGCCTTGGTCACAATCTTTAGTCCTTCAAATCTACCACCCCGTAAACGCATCAGAGGAATACCTACGGCGATCTCAGTGGTAATGGAAGAACCGGATGATTCAGCAACTTCAAAGAAACTCATTGCCGTATCACCACCCGTTAGGAATAGCCCGGAGACAGTTACTTCGTTCAGTATCTGTCCTATAAGCTGCCCCAGGGTTTTCTGGGTGAACAGGCTCAATGCTTCAATAGCCATATTCTGCCGTGCGGCGGCATCGTTGGATTTTTTCAATTCGTCGGCGGAATAGGTTGAAGCGGAATGAAGAAGGGCATCCTTTCCGGACTTTAAAAGCCCCACCACCTGAGCTACAATATCCTCCAATTTGATTTTCTTTTCCAGAACATCATACATGGGGACCTTTACCAGTTGTATTCCCTGTTTTTCCGCATAAAGAACCTGCCCCCGGGATACGGAACTGAGACTCCCCACCACGGCCAAGGCCGGAGGGATTGGGTCTTTTATGCTCAGTAAATTATCTGCCATAGCGGCGGTACCGACCCAAAGAACACGTTTTTTTGTCCCAAGGGCCGCGAGAATAATATTCCGCATATCCTCATTGGAAGCGGCGTCAAAGGTAAAAATACGCCCCTTCTCCAGGGGGATGTTACCGGAACGGACCGCGTCAAGCCCTATATGCACCACAGGTTCGTCAAAGGAAGCGGACATAAGCTTATGGATATTGTCTTCCGTTACCGGCGCTTTGGGGTCCCGGGCAATTTCTGTTTGGCTTACCGGCACGCCGTTTAAAAGATGTATTTTATCGACGGTGGTACGGCCCAGATCGGGTAGTGCGGGAGCGCAGATAATAAGCTCACTCTTAAAATGCGTATCTATTGCCTTTGTTTCCGATCCCATTTTTCCCCGCAGGGTGGAATCAACTTTTTTCATCACATAGGCAAATTTTTCAAAGGGAATCGATGCGATTTCGCCGGATACCCTATCAAAAGCATCCTTGTCGGAGAATCCTCTTGACTCGGTATCAAGTACACATGAATCCTGACCGGTGATCAGTTTACTGGAAAATACAACACTGGTAGGAATACCGCGGCGGCGAATCTGCACACCAGTATCATTAGCACCGGTAAGATCATCCGCAACAATTAAAAAATAATCCATATTTATATCCATCCTCTATTAAGTTTTAAGCTGATTGGGGAACCTTTTTCTTTTCAATCTTAGAGAGCCAACTAACCAGAAGCGGGCAAAGAATTGCGGTTACAATAATTGCGGCAGCCACTTGAATAGTAGCTGAATCCGAAATAACACCGGCAAGCCGGGGATCTGCAGCTGCAAGAGCAGCGGGGGTAGCAACAGCATTTCCGGCGGTTGTACCGATAGCGGCTCCTGCAACGGGATGCTCGGATTTAATCAGCTTCATAACAAGATAACCACCAAGTCCGGTAAAAACGGTGCAGATTATGCCGAGCAGGATTCCGGGCGCTCCGGCGGAGGCAAGCTGCTTAAGATTCAAGGCCGCCCCCAGGGGGAATGCAAAGAAGGGAATGGTAACAGCGGTACCATTATTCAGGAATTTTCTCAGATTCTCGTCCAGATTGCCGAGGATACAGCCGACAACGATGGGCAGGATAGCGGCGATCAGGAGGATGAAAGGGATTTCCGCAAGTCCGGTGAGACCAAAGGCCACCATAGTAAAGAAAGGACCGTCATTAATGGACAGGATAGAAACCGCCCCGATATCCGTGGAATCGCCGAATTCACCGGCCAGAGCCGAATACAAACCCCCGTTAGAGTTAGTAACAGCGGCTACAATAGCCAATGGCGTAAGGCCTAAAACACCCATTGGGCCAAACAGTCTGTTTAGAACAACCCCTAAAACAGCGCCGATAATGAATTTAACAAGGGTCAACAAAACCCCCTTAACTACCGGCAGCCCGGCCTGTTTAACGTTAATTTGGGCGCCGTTACAGAACAGAAAAATTGCAATAATTGTTGTGGCGCCGTTTTTCCAAAGAGCGGTGGTAAAACCACCAATGCCAAGAAAACCCGGGAAAAAAGTGTTGAGCAAAACACCTAATAACAAAGGAACAACCATCAACCCGCCGGGAACTTTTTTCACAGTATCCAAAATTTTCATCGCCAAGTCCTCCTAATTATTTCAAAAAACATAAAAACTCTATACATAGAGCTGTTATAGACTCTAATATGTTCTAATTTTTAAATCAAGTACAATGAAGCCGAAAAATCTACAAAAGGTATCATTTCGGCGGCAATTTTAGATCATATAATCAAAAACATCATCCTGCTGAAATTCCTTTTGTTCCCACTTGTCATCATGCTCATCGGATTTAAACTGCAGTTCCGGGTTCTTAACGCTGACCTTGGTTTTTTCCGGCACCGACTTGGTAACAAAAGCATTACTGCCGATAACCACACCCTCGCCAATAATCGTGTTACCCCCAAGGATTGAAGCTCCGGAATAAATAGTAACATGGTCTTCGATGGTGGGATGGCGCTTCACTTCCTTCAAAACCTGACCGCCCCGGGTGGAGAGAGCCCCCAGGGTAACTCCCTGGTAGAGCTTTACGAAGTTGCCGATCACCGTGGTTTCACCAATGACGATCCCCGTACCGTGGTCGGTAAAAAAATGATGCCCTATGGTTGCCCCGGGGTGTATATCAATACCGGTAACGCTGTGGGCGTGTTCCGTCATGATCCGGGGGATCAGGGGAACCTCCAGTTTGTAGAGTTCGTGCGCCAAGCGGTTCACCATGATAGCATAGATTCCGGGATAGGAAGAAATGATCTCATCCCTGCTGAATGCCGCAGGGTCCCCTTCGAAGGAAGCGGAAACATCCGTGGCAAGAAAATCCCGAATTTCCGGAATCCGCGCCAAAAAGGAAAAGGTAAGCTCCTCCGCCTTGCTGTCTATATTCTTCGCCTCCGCCGCAGCGTAGCTATCCACATGCCGGAGAGCCCGGGCGATCTGCCGGGAGAGATGAAAACTCACCTCCTCCAGAAGATCCCCGGCGTAGTATTCCACCAGGCCAGCGGATATATTCCGCCGTCCGAAGTACCCGGGAAATATAAGGCACCGCAGTTTTTCCAGAACCTCAAGGATCACATTCCGGTTCAATTGATTCCCGGTATCAATCTTAATGATCTCTTCATGGTCCTGATAACTCTTTACCAGCAAATTTACCAGGTGCTTGATTCGGATAGCCTCGGTTTTTTCCATTTTTTTACCTTCGTATTAATCCAAACAATGCCCTGACCAGCGCGTCGATTTCCCCGGGGGTATTGTAGAACGCCACCGAGGGACGTACGGTACCTTCAAGACCAAAGTTACGCAGCACCGGCTGGGCGCAATGATGCCCCGCCCGGACCGCAATGCCCTGGGTATTAAGGTACTTCCCAACCTCTTCGTTTTCGTAGCCCTCCAGCACAAAGGACAGAACACTGGCCTTGAGCGGCGCTGTGCCGATTAAACGCAGCCCCGGCACTTTTGCTAATTCGGTCATGCCGTACCGGACCAGTTCATGCTCGTAGGCGCCGATGTTCGCTATGCCGATGGCGCTGACATAATCCAGGGCAGCCCCGAGTCCCACCGCATCGGCGATGTTCCCCGTACCGGCCTCAAACTTATTCGGCGGCGCCTGATACAGGGTCCGCTCAAATGTTACATCGGCAATCATGTTGCCCCCGCCCTGGTAGGGCCGGGCCGCTTCCAGTACTTCGGTCTTGCCGTAGAGGGCGCCGATACCGGTGGGAGCGAAGATTTTGTGTCCCGACAGGACAAAAAAGTCCGCGTCCAGGGCAGTAACGTTCACCGGCATATGGGACACCGATTGTGCGCCATCGATGAGAACCCGTACCCCCTGAGCATGGGCGATGTGGATCATCTCCGCCACCGGAGCTATGGTACCCAGGGCGTTAGAAACCTGGGTAGCCGCCACAAACTTTGTGCGGCCGTTAAAGAGCCGGGAGTATTCAGGAAGGACGATCTGCCCAAGCTTGTCGATAGGAGCCACCCGTATAACCGCCCCCGTTTCCTGGGCGATAAGCTGCCAGGGAACGATGTTGGCATGGTGTTCCAGCATGGTAAGGATGATCTCATCCCCTGGGCTGAGCAGTTGTTTTACGTAGGCCTGGGCTACAAGGTTGATCCCCTCGGTGGTGCCCCGGACAAAAACAATATTATCCTTTGATGGGGCGCCGAGAAACCGGGCCACCTTTCCACGGGCATCTTCGTAGGCGTCCGTAGACCGGGCTGCCAGCTCATGGGCGCCCCGGTGCACATTGGAATTCTCATGCTCGTAAAAATAGTTAAGCCTATCTATTACCTGCCGGGGCTTCTGGGTAGTGGCGGCGTTATCCAGCCATACCAGATCCCGCCCATTTATCTTTTCCGACAGTATGGGGAAATCCTTTCGTATCTCCGATAGATCCCGGGACCCCACATAGATACTCTTCCCCGGTTCCTGTGAGACCGGCGGCAGTATCCCTACTGCCCGGGCAAATTTTACCGAAGGGCAAACCTCGGGAAAGGGATTGTCCTTAGACAACACCTTTGGCGCATAGGCCGCAGACGGCGCAGTATTTCCAGCGAAGCTTCCCGCGGTCGCCGCTGTTTGGGCGGCTCCCCCCAGGACGGCGCTGTCCGCAGCCGCGGCGTATGCGGCGGCTCCGGCCAAGGCGGCGGGGCTTATCCCACCGGCGTAACCGGCGGCATACTCCACGGCAGCCGCAGTAGTACTGCTGCCTGCAGAGCCGGCGCCTACCGCAGATGCGGGGTCACCCAGAACCGCGCCGAGGTCGAGGCTCTCGTTCAGAACACGCTGATAATCCGCCGGGGTGAGGGCGCCTCCCAGAGGAGGCGCTGCCTGAACAGTGATGGCCGGCTGGGCAGCTTGCGGCAGAACTGCTGCCGCAGCTTGTTCCATGTAGCCCGTCGCCTGGGCCGCTTCGGTCCCGGTGGCCGCCGGTACGGCGAATTCCGGAAAGTAGGCGGCGGCCAGAGCGGCTATGTCCGCCGAGGACGGGAGACCGGCGGCAAGCGGATCGTACTCACCGGGGACTCCGGGTCCGTTAGATGGGGTAATCATAGTAGTCACCCACCTCTACGTCTTCCAGCACGCCGATAGCATCGTCTGCGAGGATGGCGGCGGAGCAGTACAGGGAAAGGAGATAGGAGGCGACGCCGTTGTCATCAATACCCCGGAAACGCACCGAAAGACCACGGGACTGTTCTCCGGGAAGCCCCGCCTGATAGAGACCGATAACGCCGCGCTTGGCTTCGCCGGTACGGACCAGAAGGATATTGGACTTTCCCGCCTTGCCCTTGGGATCCTTGAGACCATCCACAAAAAGTTTGTTTGTAGGGATGATGGGGATACCCCGCCAGGCAATAAAGGTACCGCCGGCGATATTCACCGTTACAGGCGGAACGCCGCGGCGGGTGCACTCACGCTCAAAGGCTGCAATGGCCCGGGGATGGGCGAGGAAGAAGGAGGGATCCTTCCATACCTTGGAGATCAGTTCGTCCAGATCGTCCGGCAAAGGACGGCCGACCCGGGGCTTAACCCGCTGGGTATCGGCAATATTGTTCAGAAGACCGTAATCATCACTGTTGATAAGCTGGCTCTCCTGCCGTTCCTTGAGGCTTTCAATGGCCAGGGAGAGCTGTTCCTTTACCTGATCGTAGGGGGCGCTGTACACGTCCGAAACCTTGGTATCAACGTTGATGATGGTGGAAATGGAATTGAGCTGATACTCCCGGGGTTTGGTCTGGTATTCAACATATCCCTTGGGAATATCAATCTTCTTGGGGTCCTGGCTGCAAAGCACATCCAGGGGAGCATCCCCTTCCACAACTTTGTTTACCCGATAGATACCCGCTTCCAGTCCCTTGAATTCAAGGATCTTCGTGATCCACTTCGGGGTTAAGGCGCCGTATTGGGGCGGCGTCTTAGTAACATTAGCCAGCTGATAGGCTGCTTCCTTTCCGAGGGCGTTCAACAAATTCTTGTCTGCCATTATTTACTCCTTTTTTTAGTGCGGCGACTGCCGCATAGTCTAATCGAAGCGAAACGAAGTTTCGCATTACTCCTTGTATTTAATAAACCGGCAGAGAGGTATCAACCTCCCGTGCCCAGGCGTTTATGCCGTCCTTAAGATTCAGAAGCCGGCCGGTATAGCCCGCCTCTCTCAATGCCCGGATAGCGAAGACACTCCGCTGTCCGATTTTACAAATGAACACCGCGTCAATCTTCGGGTCAAACTCATCGATACGCCGGGCCATCTGCCCCAGGGGTATAACCTTGGCCTGGGGAAATTTGACGATGGCCCGCTCGTGGGTTTCCCGGGTGTCGATGATCTGGATAGGATCGTTCTTATCCAGCCGTTCCTTCAATTCCGTTGCGGTGATGATCTCCACGGGCTCCTCATCGGTATTCTTCTTGAGGCCGCAGAATTGCTCGTAGTCGATAAGCTCATGGATGCTGGGTTCCTTGCCGCAGATAGGGCAATGGGGGTCCTTGTCCAGTTTGAGCTCCCGGAATTTCATCTTCCAGGAATCGAAAAGGAGGAGCCTGCCCGTAAGACTGTCTCCGCCTCCCACAATAAGTTTGATCACCTCGTTAGCCTGGATGGTTCCCACGATACCCGGCAGTACTCCTACCACACCGCCCTCGGCGCATGATGGGACCAGCCCCGGCGGGGGCGGTTCCGGATAGAGGCAGCGGTAACAAGGCCCTTCCTTGGCGTAGAAAACCGATGCCTGCCCTTCAAATTGGAAGATGGAGCCGTACACATTGGGGATGCCCAATAACACGCAGGCGTCGTTCACCAGGTAGCGGGTCTGGTAGTTATCCGTACCATCGGCCACCACATCGTAGTCCTTCAGAATATCCAGGGCGTTTTCGCTGGTGAGCATGGTGTTGTAGGTAACCACATCGCAGTACGGGTTGATGCTCTTGATCCGGTCCTTGGCGGAGGCCACCTTGGGCCGCCCCACATCCCGGGTCCCGTGTATCACCTGGCGCTGAAGGTTGGACTCCTCCACAAAGTCGAAGTCCACAATCCCCAGCTTCCCGATCCCCGCCGCCGCAAGGTAGAGCGCTAGAGGCGCTCCCAGACCGCCGGTCCCCACAATGAGTACCCGCGCAGCCTTAAGCCTCTTCTGCCCCTCAAGCCCCACCTCAGCCAGGAGCAGGTGCCGGCTGTACCGCCCTATCTCCTCGTTACTGAGATCCTCTAATTTCCTATCTTTAATAATACTATCTGCCATTCTAAAATCCCTACCTCAAGCCCCCCCGGCAATAGCCGGTACCAGCATGATGGCGCTTCCGTCGGCAACCTTGGTGTCCAGACCCTGGAGGGCCTTTATATTGGTCTCCCCTACAAATACGTTGATAAAGGACCGTAATTCGGTCCCCTGGTAGAGATGCTGTTTAATATCAGGATAGGCATCGGCGAAATTCCGAATCGCCTCCCCCACGGTAGCGCCTTCCACCGTCACTTCGGACTTACGATCCGTAAAGTTCCTCAGCGCCGTGGGTATCAAAAGTGTAACTGCCATACTCTGTGTTCCTCCTCAAACCCTTTTAATGTCTTCCCTCAAAAACTCCGACCGGTCCGTTTTCAGCTCCCAACTGGTAAAATCGCCGGCCCGTCCCTTATCCACCGCCGTAATGATGTAGGAATAAAACGGCAGGGCGTGTTCCCTATCAAAGTCCGAAGGCTTTGCCGGATGGTCCGGATGGGAATGGTAAAACCCCAGCACATCCAGTTTGCGTTTCCGGGCCTCCAGTTCCGCCTTCATTAAATCCTCGCTCTCAATCTGAAAACGATGGTATTGTTCCTCCGCCTCCCGGGCATTCCGGATGGGGATAATATCCTCCACCACCCGGCTGTCATCCTCTGCAATTGTACCCAGCAGTATACCACAACATTCGTTGGGATAGGAAATTTCTCCTTCCTTTCGGATCAAGACTTCCCATTTTTCCGGCAGGAAGATCATCCTATACCCCTTCTACCCAGAAAGAATCCGACAGGTACCGGGAGCCGCTGTCCCCCAAAATAGTGACCACCACCGAACCCTTAGGCAGGGTTCGCGCAAGCTGGATGGCGCCTACCACATTGGCTCCAGCGCTTATCCCCACAAAGACCCCCTCTTCCCGGGCAAGCCGGCGGGCCATAGCGTAGGACGCCTCGGTGTTTACCTCCACAAAAGCTTCCGCCAGGGTTTCGTCGTAGATCCCCGGCTTGATGGTACTCCCCATATGCTTGGTCCCCTCAATACCGTGGAAGGGGGAATCGGGCTGCACCGCGTAAATATGAACATCCTTACTGTAGTCCTTAAGCCGCCGGGAGGTCCCCATAAAGGTACCGGAAGTTCCCAGACCGGTGATAAAATGGGTCACCCTACCCCCGGTCTGCTCCCAGATTTCAACCCCCGTGGTGTTATAATGCGCCCTCCAGTTGGCATCGTTGTTGTACTGGTTGGGGAAAAAATACCGTTCCGGGTCCTTAGCAACCGCCTCCTTGACCGCCAGGAAGGCCCCATCGGAACTTTCCAGGGGACTGGTTTCCACAATTTCCGCATTGTAGCATTTCATGATCCGCTTCCGTTCCGCACTGGCATTTGCGGGCAGGTAGATGGTAACCGGATACCCCAGGGCGGCGCCGATCATGGAATAGGCAATCCCCGTATTGCCGCTGGTGGCATCGATAATGGTCTTTCCCGGGACAAGCGCCCCCTGCTCCAACCCGGCAAGGATCATAGCCCGGGCAGCCCGGTCCTTTACGGAACCACTGGGGTTTAAAAACTCCGCTTTGGCGAAAAGGGACACCCCGGGCGTATCCTGGGAGATTTTCTTCAGCTCTAAAAGGGGGGTATTCCCTACAAAATCAAGAATAGTCATTGTTAATTCCAGTATAGCATATTATATCTTATAATGTCTATGCTATTAATAGGATATAATTATCACTACGTCAATAAGAATTATTATCATTGCTTCCATACGGATGTCAATAGGGATATCAAAGGCAGGGGATTTCTGAATTTTTATTTGCTTGACAGGGCTATTTGCTATGGATAAACTGACATCATCGCGGGAGTATTATCATGAAAAAATTAGCTGTTAAAGATCTGTCTGCTTGTATGTTCTGTCTGACCTGTGAGAACGCCTGTGCCCAGGCTTTTTACAAGGGCGAAAACTTCCAGGCCCAGGATCTGTCCTGTATTCACGTTTTGGGAACCGATACGCCCAATAAATTCAAAATCGCCACCTGTGTGCAGTGCGGGAAGTGTTCCAAGTCCTGTGAAGCCGGGGCTATAACTCAAAATGCCCAGGGTGTGTATACGCTGAACAAGAAGCTTTGCGTTAACTGCGGCAAATGCGTGGAGGTCTGTCCCTTCAAGGTGATAGTCCATGCCAAGGACAAACCCAGTCCTACCAAGTGCATAGCCTGCGGCATCTGTGTCAAAGCCTGCCCTCAGGGTGTGCTGTACATAAAAGAAGACGCCAAGGAAGCTGTATCGGCTTAGGCTGCCGCCATTATCACGAAGCTAGTAGGTAAATACCGACCGCCATGCTATCATCACTTTCATGGCTAAACTCCAGCCCCTGATCATCATAGTCTCTGCTCTGGCGGGTATCCTGCTTGGTCAGTTCAGCCCGGCCGTTGCATCCAGGGCGGGAAATTTAATCGAAGTCTTTTTAATGATTCTCCTCTTCTTTGTATTCCTTGCGGTGGATATCAAAGAAATCAAGCGGTCCTTTACCAACGTCCGATTTTCCCTGGCTGCCCTGGCCATCAACTTTATCTGGACCCCGGTGTTCACCTTCATCCTGGGCAGCTTGTTTATGGCAGGTCAAATAGACCTGCAGACGGGGTTCATCATGCTTATGGTGACCCCCTGTACCGACTGGTACCTTATCTTCACCGGTATGGCCGGGGGTAATGTAAGTCTGGGATCCTCCTTGCTGCCCCTAAACCTGATCCTGCAGATCCTCCTATTACCGGTGTATCTTCTTTTGTTCATGGGGAACGCCGTTTCTTTCAGCGCCGGGAACATCTTCACCAGTATCCTCCTGGTGCTGGTAATTCCCCTGGTATCTGCCAACATCGTAAAGCTTATAGCAGGGAAATTACCGGTACGGGAGAAGTTTGAAAAAACAATCACCGTTTATTCCGATATGATACAGCTTATTTTTTTATGCCTGGCGGTGGTATCCATGTTTGCTTCCCAGGGAAAACTTTTACTGGAAAACCCCGGCCTCTTTGTCAGTATCTTTCCTCCGCTGATTATCTTTTTTATCGTCAACTTCATCCTGGCCCTGTTCGCAGGTAAACTATTAAAGCTGCCATTCAAGGATACTATTCCTCTGATCTTCACCACCTCGGCCCGCAATTCCCCTGTAGCCCTGGCCATTGCCGCGGTCACCTTTTCTGACCGGCCGGTAATCGCCCTGGTTCTGGTGATAGGCCCTTTGATTGAACTGCCGGTTCTGGCGGTGGACGCATGGATACTAAGGAAGCGTAAACCTACTTGAAAAAGAAACTATATCGGTATAGGATATTGGCATCAAAGAGGTAAAAATTATGGAAGAAGAACTGCGAAAAGCAGGGCAGGAAGTCAGGCTCATTGTCTGTGATCTTGACGGGACCCTATTAAACAGCGAAAAATTAATTTCCCCTGAAAACCTCAAGGCAATTAATATGGCCCGGGAGAAGGGTATTTTTGTTACCATCTGTTCCGGCCGGATACATACCATGCTTGAAGCCTACAGTCGTACCCTCTCTGTGGAGGGCCCCCTGATTTCCGGGAATGGCGCGTTTATTATCGATACCCGTACCGGGGAAATGCTCTATAGCAACTTTGTTGATCCCCAGGCGGCGTATCCCCTTTTACTGTTCTGCAGGGAACATGGGCTGGACCACCTGCTGGTCAATACTGAAGGCTGCTGGTATGCCGAAGGCAGCCAAAGGATAACCCGGTTTGAACAGTACAATCAAATTGCCGGAAAGGATAATCTTTCACCTATGCCCCTCCACTTGTATGATCCGAATTATCAGAAAGCTCTTTCCGGAAAAATTCATAAGATGCTTATCGCCGGACTCAGCCCCGGTGAAATGGATATGACCACAGAGTATATTCGTACTTTAAAAAACCTAAGCTGTACCTCTTCGGAAAATGGACTCCTGGATGTAGCCGCCCCGGGTATAAACAAGGGTATGGGGGTAGCGGCGCTGGGCCGTATACTGGGATTGGGAAAACAGCAAATCTGTGTATTTGGGGATTACCTCAACGACATACCCATGTTTGAACAGGCTGGGTTCCCCATTGCCATGGGGAACGCCGATGAAGCAGTAAAGCGCAAAGCATTGGCAATAACCGGCTCAAATGATGATGACGGCATTGCCCAGGCAATAAGAAATTACATCCTGTAACAAACCGTGTCACACAGAATCAGATAAAGTACATGTAGGATTCGTCGGGGTCCACGGTCCCCACCACAGATGCCAGGGTCTTCCGATCTATCACCGCCGCGATACGATCGTTCAGCCGGTTAAATACCGTAAGCCTGATGCAACGCTGCAGTTTTGTTTCCGTCTTGTTGGGAAGCGGCGGGTCCACCACCAGCATATCACCCTCCAGCACCCGTAGGGCTTCCCCGATAACGATATCCTGGGCACGCAGGGCCAAAGCATAACCTCCGGAAGCGCCCTTAACGGAACGGATAAAACCGGAACGACGCAGTATTACTGCTACCTGCTCGAGGTAACGGATGGATATTTTCTGCCGATCCGCAACACTGGCCAGGGCTACATGATCCTCGCCGGTATGCTCCGCCAAATCAATAAGAAGCCGTATACCGTACCTGCCCCGGGTTGAGATTTTCATATGGCGTACTCCATCTTGTCCAGGGCATAGTAGGCTGCCCCCAGATCCGCCAGAGATATGGCATCCACACAGTCGGTGATCTCGTGGTAGAGATCGCTCCAGGTATGGGTACTGATGCAGGTATCCTTCATGGGGCAGATGTTTTCGGTAACGCAGGCCACCGGTTCAAGGGGTCCCTCCACCGCCCGCAGAATCTCTCCCACGGTAATTTCCGCCACAGGCCGCCCGGGAAGATAGCCGCCCTGGGGGCCCCGTATACCCTGTACTATCCCTGCTTTCCGCAGGGGAATAAAGAGCTGCTCTAAATAACCATCGGATATGCCGGTATTTTCCGCAATTGTCCGGGTACTTGAATATTCTCCCTGCGGGAGAAGGACCATATACAGCAAGGCCTCAAGTGAATAACGTCCCTTGGTAGATATTCTCATTTTTTACTCCAATATTTTTTTTTCATTACTTCATATACTTTTACGAAAAGCGCTGTCCAGATCCGCAATAAGATCTTCCGTTTCCTCAATACCAACGGACAGGCGCATAAGCCGGTCATTCACCCCGGCGGAAAGACGCATTGCTTCCGGAATAGCCCCATGGGTCTGCACCAGCGGATAGGTAAGCAGCGTTTCAACTCCGCCAAGACTTTCCGCAAAAAGAATAAGAGAAATATTTTTAAGCAGCCTGGGCACATCCGCCTTATCTTTCAGATAAAATGAAACCATACCCCCAAAACCCCGGGCCTGGGAGCGGCTCAGACCGTACTGGGGGTGATCCTCAAAACCGGTGTAGAACACCTTTTCTACCTGTTTATGTTTCCGCAGCCAGGCAGCAATACTACGGGCATTTTTTTCATGCCTTTCCATCCGGATCGGCAGGGTCTTTATCCCCCGCAGGGTCAGCCAGGAATCAAAGGGCGCCAGGGAAGCCCCCTCGCTTTTCTGGGAATTGATCATAGTCTCCGCCAGATCATCCCGGGAATGGACCACAAACCCTGCCAGGGTATCGTTATGACCTGCCAGGTATTTAGTTCCGCTGTGCACCACAAGGTCGGAACCAAGATCAAGAGGATTCTGAAAATAGGGGGAGAGGAAGGTATTGTCCGTTATCAGAAGCCCGCCCCGCTTATGGATAAGCTCCGCACAGCGGCAAATATCCGTAACCTTCATCATAGGGTTTGAGGGGGTCTCAATAAAGATCGCCCTGGTTTCCGGTTTAAGGCTTGCCTCCACCCTGGATATATCGCTGGTATCGATCCAGGAAAAAGAAAAACCGTACTTGGCATAGTATTCGTTAAAAAGCCGGTAGGTACCACCGTAGAGATCTTCAGAAACAATGAGATGATCCCCGGGATTAAACAGTTTTATTACCGAAGAAATTGCCCCCATGCCGGTGGCGAAGGCAAGGCCGTACTTTCCGTGTTCCAGAATTGCTATGGTCTTTTCTAATTCCGACCTGGTGGGATTGATCGCCCGGGAATAGTCAAACCCCGTGGTCTCATACAGCCCGGGGTGTCTGAAAGTAGCGCTTTGATATATAGGGGTACTGATCGCCCCGGTTTTACCTTCAAACAGGGTAGCTCCATGCACCGCAACGGTCCTCATGGACAAGGTTCCGTAAGGCGTAGAGCAGGGGACCTTGGGGCAACAGAAATCTTCCGCGGGATCGTGGGAAGACCCCGCATTAATTGCAACGAGCAATTTATTGATTTCATCCTCTGATAAGACTTCCGTGGGAGGTTTTTCTGAGTCTCGCACAGAAATCTTTTTTGATTTCTTCTTGCGTCTATTCATTATACGCCACCTCCTTTGTCATCTTCTTTTTGATGACGTGAAATGAAGATACCCCGCCGCAAGCAGTGGGGTATCCGGCCCCTATTGCAGGGCTTGGTCAAAATCTTCTATCAAATCCTCAGGATCCTCAAGCCCTACGGAGATCCGTATCAGGGTATCGGTGATACCCAGCCTTAGCCGTTCCGGTTCGGGGATAGAAGCATGGCTCATCCTGACCGGATAGGAGACGATGGTTTCCACCCCTCCCAAGCTCACCGCAGCGGCGGCGTATTTTACCTTCCCCAGGAAACGGACCGCCTGCTCAGCACTCTTGGTTTTAAAGGAAAGAACCGCCCCGGCGCCTGAACTCTGGGCCGCATTGATCTCCCGGCCGGGGTGATCCGGCAGCCCGGGATAAAATACATCGCTTACATTCTTATGAGCCTTGAGCCATTGGGCTACAAGACCGGCCCCGGCCTGCTGAGCTTCCAGGCGTACCTTGAGGGTCTTGATTCCCCGCATCACCAGCCAGGTATCCCAAGGCCCGGGTACGGCGCCGAAGCTGTTCTGCACCCGGTAAAGCTGGGATCCCAGTTCCTTAGTCCTGGTTACCGCAAGGCCGAAAATCACGTCGCTGTGCCCTCCCAGAAATTTGGTGGCCGAATGGACCACAATATCCGCTCCCAGCTCAATGGGCCGCTGGAGATAGGGGGTCATGAAGGTATTATCCACAATGCTGATAAGCCCCGCATCCTTGGCAATCTTGATGGCCGCAGCCAGATCGGTGATTTTAAGCAGGGGATTTGAAGGCGTTTCGAGAAACATGGCCTTAGTATTAGGCTTTATAGCCCTTTTTACCGCATCCAGGTCGGTGGTATCCACCAGGGTAACCTCAAGCCCCCATCTTTTATAGAAGGTATTGAGGATACGCCAGCTCCCGCCGTAAATATCCTCGGCGGCGACGATATGATCCCCCCCGGCAAGGATGCCCAAGGCTGAAGATACCGCTGCGATACCGCTCCCAAAAGCATAGCCCTTGGCGCCCCCCTCCAGGGCGGCGATGATATCCTCCAGGGCCTTGCGGGTAGGGTTTCCTGACCGGGCATAGTCGTATTCCCGGTGTTCCGAGAGATCTCCCTGGTCAAAGGTGGATGTCTGGTACACCGGCACCCCCAAGGCCCCGGTAACACCCCCTATGGCGAGATCCGTTTCGTATCCGTTGTGTATTAGCTGCGTTCCCATCTTCATAATCAAATACCTAGCTGAATTGTAGGATATATGGGGACAGAAATCAAGTACCGGACGCCGGGTTTGAACAATCCCCGGTGTTTTTGGAGCGGCCTTTCCGGCGATAAAAACAATGCCTGAAAGTTTTCCAACCCAGGGATGTAAAGAAGGCGAAAACGGCGGAAATGATGTATTCCAAAATTATAACCGGATCAACATTTATGTTGGAAAATCGGCAAGCCTTGGGGCTGGCGCCGGTCATATACAGTTTTGTGTCATAGGAGGATCTGTTCAGGAGAAAATGACTTATGATAACAACGACAATAAATATGGCACTCGTTTATAAAAAAGAATACCAAAACTATTCAAAAACCTCTATATCGTCACCAATATGACTTTTCAGATCTGTCAACATTTTTCTGCCATTTTGACAAAGGTTCAAATACCATCCAAATTATTGACATTCTTTTTATGTTACAATATTCTAACAGAAGAGGCTTTTATGTTTTTTTTATCAGACACTCCCAATGGGGCTTCTTTCCAGGTAGTCAAGGTCACCCTTGGGAAGGAAGTCGGTAAACGGCTGGCCGATATGGGTTTTACCGAAAATACCGAAGGCGCTGTGGTTCGTTCCGGCTTTTTTCACGGCCCCATCCAGGTCCGAATTCGGGGTTACGATATTCTGATCCGCCGTTCTGAGGCCGAGGGGATTGAAGTACTCCCCGTGGGGGACTGGTCGGCAGTAAAAGACGCCGGGAGGCTGTTCAAGTGTTGGACGATAAAGAAATTTGACCCTAAAATGGAATTAGAAAATGGCGGGAAATAACAAAACCACCCTGCGGACAAAGGGCAATCCAAGAATAGCCCTGGCGGGGAATCCCAATTCGGGGAAAACTACCCTGTTCAATGCCATTACCGGCGCTCACCATAAGGTTGGCAATTACCCCGGGGTTACGGTGGAAAAGCGGGAAGGAAGCCGGGTCCGGGGTGAAACGTCATACCACTTTATCGATCTGCCGGGTATATACAGTCTTACCGCCTATTCCATTGATGAGGTTGTTGCCCGGGATTTTATCCTTGATGAGAAACCCGACGTTATTGTGGATGTTTTGGACTCCACCAACCTGGAACGGAACCTGTACCTCTGCCTCCAGTTCCAGGAACTGGGTATTCCGGTGATTGGCGCCCTGAACATAAGCGACGAAGCGGAATCCCGGGGCATCTTTATTGACGATAAGCAGCTTACCCTTACCCTGGGGATCCCCCTGATTAAGACCGTAGGTCCCAAGGGTTTAGGCGTTGATGAGCTGTTGGACTGCATTGATCACGCCGGGGAGCAGGCCTTTTCAGGCAGGCGGCTGAACTATGGCGATGAAATTGAGTCCCAGCTTGAGACGATTGAATCGGCTATTGCGGCCGATTCGGCTTTTGCGGCAAAGTATCCCGTCCGCTGGCTGGCGGTAAAGCTCATCGAAAAGGATTCCAACGCCTATGAACGGCTGCAGGAACATCCCCAGGCGGAAAAGATAGAGACCCTCGCCAGGGATGCGGTGGCCTGGATTGAAAAGCACTTTGGAAAGGATGCGGAGATTATCATTTCCGAACAACGCTATGGCTATATCCGGGGGGCGGTGAAGGAGTCGGTACGGATCATCAGGGAGCCCGATTTCTCCGTCACCGAGGCGGTGGACCGCTTTATCATGAACCGCTTCCTGTCCCTGCCGGTATTTGTCCTGGTCCTCTGGGGGGTCTTTCAGCTTACCTTCCTCCTGGGCCAATACCCCATGGACTGGCTTGAATCCTTCTTCGGTTTCCTAAGCGAAGCCATCCTGAACACCATGCCCGACACTCTGCTTCGATCCCTCCTGGTGGACGGAATCATAGGCGGCGTGGGGGGGGTCCTCTCCTTTGTCCCCTTAATAGTAATACTGTTCTTCCTGCTTTCGATCCTGGAGGATGTGGGGTATATGTCCCGCGCCGCCTTTGCCACGGATAAGCTGCTCCATAGTTTCGGCCTCCACGGTCAGTCCATATTCCCCATGATGCTTGGTTTCGGCTGTTCCGTCCCGGCGATTATGGCCTCCCGGACCCTGAAAAGCCCCCGGGATCGGATCATCACCATCCTCATCACCCCCATGATGAGCTGCGGCGCCAAACTGCCGGTCCATGTACTCCTGGCCGCCGCCTTTTTCCCCGCCAACGCCGGTACCATGGTGATGTTCATCTACGCCATCGGGGTAATCCTCAGCCTCTGCTGCGCCTTCATACTGAAAAAAACCGTGCTGAAGGGGGACCCCACACCTTTTGTGATGGAGCTTCCCCCCTACCGGGCGCCAACCCTGCGTGGCATACTCTGGCACGTGGGCGAAAAGACCTGGCTCTATGTTAAAAAGGCGGGGACCATCATCCTGGCCTCGGCTATCCTCATCTGGGCCATCACCAGTTTCCCCGCCTACGAGCCCCCGCCCGGTACTTCCGGCGGAGAGGCGGAGGATTCCGTCCGGAACGTGGAAGCGGCGCTGGAACACAGCTACGCCGGGCAGCTGGGCAAGTTTATCGTCCCCATTTTCCGGCCCATGGGCTTTGGGTGGAAACTGGCAGCCGCATCGGTAACGGGCTTTGCCGCCAAGGAAGTTATCGTCTCCACCCTGGGGATCCTCTACCGGGTTGGTACCGAAGAAACCGAAGAAAGCGAGGGTCTCCGGGACGCCATACGGAGTGATCCGGAAATGAACCCCCTGGCAGCGTTTGTGTTCATGCTCTTCACCCTGATTATCCCACCCTGTTTCGCCGCCCTGGCAACGGTCCGGGCGGAAATAGGCTGGAAATGGCTGGGATTTGAATTAGTGTTTCTGCTATGCCTGGGATGGCTCCTCTGCACAATTGTCTATCAGCTTGGGAGCCTGGCCGGTTTGGGAGCGCTGTTATGAATTCCACGATTGAAACCGGCGTTATTATTGCGGCGGTAGCCCTGGCGGCGGTTTTTGTGGTACTGCGGGTCGTCAAAACCTTCCGGAGCAAGCGGCCATCCTGCTGTTCAGGCGGGGACAAGGGCGCCTGCCCGCACTGTGAAAAAAAATAACGCAGGCGCCCGGCGGTATTACTCTTTCACTTTGAGCAAAACATCAATCATCTGATATACCACGTCCTGGTACTTTGGCGGTAATTCCTTAAATAATCCAACTAATTTAGTAAATTTTTCGTCAGGGTTCTGGGTAAACATTTCTCCCTTCCCTAGCGTTAACCATGTCTCGTTCACTCCGAATTCCGAGACGATGAGCTTGATGAGACGGCCGTTTACCCTGCGGATTCCGGACTCAACCCCGCCAATATACCCATTAGACAGGGCTAAAATCGAGGAAAAATTCCTTTGTGATAATTCCAGTGCCTTCCGGATCTGTTTTACCCGTTGGTTGATCGAATCGCCCATGCTCTCAATATAATGTTGTAAAGATTATTCCGCAAGCATTCGTAATATTGACATGATTATATTGTAATATTACTATAAATATATTATAATCACCATATGAAAGGGGAACGGATGACAGAAAACGCTAAAATAGCGAGATTATGGTCAAATTTCCATCGTCTCTCCAATGGGCATAAAAAGCTGGTTCTGAAGATTACGGAAACAATCGCAAAATCAGAGAAATCCGTCTATGAAAAAAGCTCCGTAAAGAAATCTTAAAGCAGATTCTGCTTTGACACCTTCCCCCGCTCCATGTTACCCTCTCCCCTATGAGCCATGAAATCCACGTTGTAAGCGGCGCGACCGGCCGCACCGGCCTTGCCCTTTGCGCCGAACTCCACGCCAGGGGCCGCTATGTCCGCGCCCTCTATTACCGTGGTGAAAAGGTTATACCCTTCCTAAAACAATATGCTGATGAGGTGATCTTTGCCGATATCACCTCGCCGGAATCTATTGGACCCGCATTAGAGGGGACCGCCTATGTCTACCATTTGGCCGGCATTGTTTCCATAGCCAGTAAAATTGATGCGAATATTAGGGCGGTCAATATTGACGGTACCCAAAACGTCATCGACGCCTGCCTGGCCTCCGGGGTAAAACGCCTGGTCTATACCGGCACGGTCCACACTCTGCCCTTTACCGATACTACCAGCATCCTGCGGGAGATCCCCCGTTTTGAAAGCGATGCGGTTGCCGGCGCCTATGCGGTAAGTAAGGCTCTTGCTTCCAACCTGGTCCTGGACGCGGTGAAGACCCGGGGGCTGGATGCGGTAATCGGTATGCCCTCGGGGATAGTGGGCGGCTTCGAATTGAAACGTTCCAACTTCGGACAAATGGTGGTCGATGTTGCCGAGCGCCGCCTGCCGGTGTACATAACCGGCCGCTACGATTTTGTGGATGTAAAGGATGTGGCGAAGGCGCTGGCGGATCTCGCGGATAAGGGCGTTTCCGGCGAGAGCTATATCCTTTCCGGGCATACCCTTTCGGTGAAGGAACTGGTGGAAACATCCGCCCGGGCTGCCGGGGTAAAGCCGCCAAAACTCTGTATGCCCCTGGGCTTTGTAAAGCTGTTTGCCGGTATCGCCGAAAACATTGCCCTGCGTAAAGGGCAAACACTGATGTTTACTCCCTACGCATTAAAAGTGTTGGGGGATAACTGCAATTTTTCCCACGAAAAAATCACCGCCCTCACCGGTTACGCCCCCCGGCCGGTGACTGAGGCGTTAAAGGATCAGGTGGAGTTTTATTTTGATGTCTACAAGAAAAACAGCTAGGATCTACTATTTCAGCGGTACGGGCAATACCTACTGGTCGGCGAAAAAACTAGCCGGGCATCTCGGGGATGCGGAGATTTTACCGATAAGCCGGGAAATCAAACGGCCCGGGCTCCGTATTGAAGCGGACGCGGCGGTGTTTATGTTCCCCGCCTATGCCTACGGGACACCGGTAATGGTACGCCGCTTTCTGGAAAAGGCTGAAATCCACGCGGATTACCTCGCGGCCCTGGTAAGCTTTGGTACCTCCCCGGGCGGCGCGTTGGCCGAAGTCCGCCGGGTCCTGGGCCGGAAAAACCTAAGCTTGAACTACGCGGGGCGTATCCCCGCGGTGGAAAACTTCATCCCCATATTCGGTACGCAGGGGGCTAAAAAACAGGAAGCCCGGCTTCTCCTGCAAGCCGAGGCAACCGAGCAGGCGGCTGCGGCGATTTTATCCCGGGCGGACAACAAAATTCTGACGTTCCGGCCCTTCTCCGGCTTTGTAAGCGCCCTGTTCCGCTTCGCCCGTCCGAACATGGCCCGCCGCCTGTACCGCCGTACCGGCGCCTGTACCGCCTGCGGACTCTGCGCCCGCATCTGCCCTGCCGGCGCAATCACCATGACCGCCAAAGGTCCGGTTTTCCAAAAAAACTGCGAACAATGCCAGGCCTGCCTAAACTTTTGTCCCCGCCGCGCCATCAGCTTTGGACGTATGCAGCCGGGTACTGAACGGTATCATCACCCGGAGGTAACGCTAGGGGAGCTGTTTGATAGCCCACAGGGAGAATCGATCGTTTAATCCTTTATAATGCAACAAAATAGCGAAATAGTTCACACGGGATACTAAGTAAAAAAAATTCTTCATAGTTTTTTATAAATTTTTCACAAAACCCCTTGACATATGTTTTCCAATCCGTTATGTTAGTCTCATATAAGAATGTTATTCTAATATAACTAAAAAAAGCCATCTTTGAGTGTGTCCTGTCGTTATGCCTCTCTCGACAGGGTACTGTCAGCCTCAAACGGTTATGGGTTATTTAAAAAAAACACTCTTTCCATGGTTAGCCCGGTAACGCATCCCGCGATACAATGCGTTGCCGGGCTTTTTTTCTATTTTACTACTCGAATTTTTCTATGGTCCGTACACGGATGATGCCGCCCACTGTTTTAAGACGGGTCAGAGCTTCATCGGGGATTTTTTGCTCCGTATCAATAATATTGTAGGCGTATTCATCCCGGTGGTGGTTGATAAGATCCGTAATGTTAATATTCATACCGGCGAGGATGGTGGTTATCTGCCCAACCATGTTGGGGATGTTCCGGTTTATCACCAGAAGCCGGTGAGCTTCCCGTTGATCCAGCCGGCAGCGGGGATAGTTAACTGCGTTTTTGATCGCCCCGGATTCGAGAAATTCCATGAGCTGCTGTACCGCCATAATCGCGCAGTTATCCTCCGCCTCGGGGGTGGAAGCTCCAAGATGGGGTATGCAGATAACCTTCTTACAGGCCAGGAGTTCCGCCGTGGGAAAGTCCGTTACATAGGCGGACAATTTTTCTGTTTCCAGGGCGGCAATGATGTCACCTTCGTTTACCAGCCCTCCCCGGGCAAGGTTGATGATGCGGCTGCCTTTTTTCATGAGCCGGAATTTTTCGGCGTTCAACAGGCCTTTAGTAGTATCACTGAGGGGAGTATGGAGGCTGACATAATCGGCGCGGGCTAAAAGCCCCTCCAGGGTATCCGCCCGTTTTACCGCCCGGGACAGATTCCAGGCGGCGTCCACGGATATGAAGGGATCATAACCGATAACCTCCATCCCCAGGGAAATAGCATCATTGGCGACCATTACACCCACGGCGCCCAGGCCTACCACCCCAAGGATCTTGCCCCTAATCTCCGGCCCTTCAAACTGAGACTTCCCCTTCTCTACCAGATCCGGAATCTCATCGGCGTGGTCGGAAAGGGAGGCGCTCCAGTTGATGCCCTCCAGAATCCGCCGGGAAGAAAACAGCAGGGACGCGATAACCAGTTCTTTTACCGCATTGGCGTTCCCGCCGGGGGTGTTAAAGACCACCACGCCGCAATCACTGCACTGGGGAACAGGGATATTGTTATACCCCACTCCGGCCCGGGCTATGGCGACAACCGTCTCGGGGATCTCCGTATTGTGGAGATCCGCGCTTCTCACCAGGATGGCGTCAGGATTGGGAATCTCGCTGGCCACCTCATACCGGTCTCTGGGAAACAGTTCCAGACCCATGGGGGATATTTTGTTCATAGTACGAATTCTAAACATAACTGCCTTACCTCCGATCCTTATTTTTCGTTTTTTTCAAATTTTTCCATAAATTTAATAAGAGCTTTCACTCCCTCAATGGGCGTGGCATTGTAGATACTGGCGCGCATACCCCCTACCAGCCGGTGACCCGCCAGGTTTACCAAGCCCTGGGCGGCGGCCTCCTTAACAAACCGGGTTTCCTTTTCCTTCCGCTTATCCGGGTCGGCTTCGGTTGATACGAAGGTGACGTTCATAATGCTGCGGCTGGATTTTTCCACCGGGGACCGGAAAAGTTTTGATCCCCCCAGATAGGCATAAAGCAGATCCGCCTTTTCACGGTTCAGCTTACCCATCGCATCGGCGCCTCCCAGTTCCTTGAGCCACTCCAAGACCAGCCCGATGATGTAGATGCCGTAACAGGGCGGGGTGTTATACATAGAAGCTTCCCCGGCGTGGATATCGTAACGGAGCATCGTTGGCGTCCAGGACGGCGCCTTCCCGAGGAGATCCTCCCGGATTATCACCACCGTGGTTCCCGCCGGTCCCAAATTTTTTTGGGCGCCGGCGTAGAGGAGACCAAACCGGGAAACATCCAGGGGTTCCGAAAGGATGCAGCTTGAAATATCCGCCGCCAGGGGAACGGAACCGGTTTCGGGCAGGGCGGCCCACCTGGTCCCTACAATAGTGTTATTCACCGTAATGTGGTAATAGGCGTCATCGGCCTCCGGGGGAAGCGGCGCCGGTATGTAGGTATAGGCTTTGTCCTTTGAGCTCCCCCGGGTATGCACCTCCGCATACTTGGACGCCTCCTCGGCGGCCTTCTTTGCAAAGATACCGGTCTCCACATAGGCAGCCTTTTTTTTCGGCGACCCGGGTTCAACCCCGGCCAGGTTAAGGGGGACCATGGAAAATTGCAGAGAAGCGCCGCCCTGGAGGAACAGCACCTTGTAATTGGGGGGAATACCCATCAATTCCCTGAGCAGGGCTTCGGTTTTTTCGATGATGGGCTTAAAGTCCTTAGACCGGTGGCTCATCTCCATTACCGACTGGCCGGTTCCGTTGACATCGGTCATTTCCGCCGCCGCCCGTTCCAAGACCGGAAGGGGCAGGGCTGAAGGTCCGGAGGCAAAATTGTATACACGCATAACAGCTCCTTTTTTCAGTAAACCTATTCGCTTAACTTAACCGACAGGGCCCTTAGTTCATCCACCACATAGACATTACGGACTGCAATCTCCGGAGGCAGTTGTAAGATCAGGGGGGCAAAATTAACGATACCCCGGATGCCCGCGGCGGCCAATTTTTCCGCAGCGGATTGGGCGGCGGATTCGGGGACACAGAGCAGGGCCAGCTCTATGCCGAACCGGGAAATCACCTCGCCCATTTTAAAGGCCGGGTACAGGGGAACCGGAGATTTAAGGATCTCCACCCGGTTTACGCTGGTATCAAACCCCGCGGCCAGTTCAAACTCAGCGCCGGGGACGCCGAAACCCCGGAAATTCAGGTAGGCGGAACCCAGCCGGCCAAGTCCTACCACACAGAGCCGACGGTGGACCCCAAGACCCAGGGCCTGCTTTATGGCGGGAATCAGGGTTTCCGGATCGTAGCCGGTACTATTCCCGGCAATACCGCCTAAATAAGAGATATCCTTACGGATAGTATGGCTGGACCAGCCGGTAAGGGCTTCAACCTCGCCGGAGGTAATACGGCCCCCGGCCTGTTTTTCGAGGAGCCGCATCAGGGAGAGAAGCCTTTCTTTTGCCGGTCCCGGAATCTGGGCCATGACCACTCCTTGTGAAATATTTCACAATAAAAATAATACCATAAAGGAATATTGTCAATGTGAAAAATTTGCGATAGTATTGAATAATATGGAACAGCCACCTATCGAAGGAAGAAAAGTCTTTTTTCTATATCCCCACAGCGTCATTCAAGACGATCTGGTGGATGAACTTATTATGCAGGGATTTGAGATCTATATACTCCGGGACCATAAACGGGCCCGAAAGCTTATAGAACGTTTTCCGGGCTCTATCATGTTTATCAATATTGATGAACGGCTGGAGGAACCGGAGTGGGAAGCCTATATCCAGGAAATCCAGGATAACCCGGGGATCCAAACCCGGTTGGGCATCTTATCTTATAATACCGACCGGGATCTCATGGAAAAGTACCTCATGGAGATGATGGTACCCTGCGGGTATATACAGCTAAAGCAAGGAGTTAAGGAAAGCACCGTGATTATCCGCAACGCCCTGCTGGCCAATGAAGCCAAGGGCCGAAGGAAGAGTTTCCGGGCGGTTTGCGAAGAAGGATCGGGAACCTTGAACTTCAAGGGCGATTTTGGGCTCATAACGGGCAAACTCCTCGACATCAGCGCCGCAGGTTTTGCCGCACAGATCGATGCCCCCCCGCAGCTGGATAAAAACGCCGTGATACGGAAGGTTCAGCTGAAGCTCCGGGGTTCCCTGGCTATGGCGGACCTCATCTTTCTGGGACCCCGATATGACCGGCAGGATGTATGGATACTGCTCTTCGATCCCGCCAGCCTGGCGGAGAACGCGAAGATCACCATCAATCACTATATCAAACTGTGTCTTCAGCGTTTAATTGATACGATGGATGTCTAAAGCCCGGCCTCATCGCTCCAGTTTTCGGTACACGTAGCGATGGGGGCGGTCCGCCTCGGCGCCCAGCTTCTGCCGCCGCCATTCGGCGTATTCCGACCAGTTGCCGTCAAACCAGACCACTTCCCCGTCCTCAAAGGCCAGGATGTGGGTGGCAATCCGATCCAGGAACCAGCGGTCGTGGCTTATCACCAGGGTTACGCCTGCGAATGTATCCACCGCTTCCTCTAAGGCGCGGAGGGTGTTCACGTCCAGGTCGTTGGTGGGCTCGTCCAGGAGCAGCACGTTGGCCCCTTCCTTGAGCATCATGGCCAGATTGAGCCGGTTCCGCTCGCCGCCTGACAAAACTGAAACCTTTTTCTGCTGGTCCCCGCCGGAAAAATTGTACCAGGCGCAGTAAGCCCGGGAATTGACTTCCTTGGTTCCGCCCAACTTGATGATGTCCAACCCGCCGGAAAGCTGTTCCCAGACGCTCTTCTCCCCGTCCAGGTTTTCCCGCATCTGGTCTGCGTAGGCCAGTTTGACGCTGTCCCCCAGCCGGAGCTGCCCGGAGCTGGGCTGTTCCTTGCCGGTGATAATCTTAAACAGGGTAGTCTTGCCCGCGCCGTTGGGACCGATGATGCCCACACAAGCGCCGGGGGGCACGGTAAATTCCAGGTTTTCAAAAAGCAGCTTATCCCCAAAGGACTTGGAAAGCTCCTTAGCTTCAATAACTAACTGCCCCAGCCGGGGTCCCGCCGGTATGGTAATACGGTTATCCTTGACCTTTTCCCGCTCATCATCCTGGAAAAGCTTTTCATACTGGGCGATACGGGCCTTGCTCTTCGCGTGGCGCCCCTTGGGGCTCATGCGTATCCATTCAAGTTCCCGCTCCAGGGTTTTCCGCCGTTCGCTTTCGCCCTTCTCTTCCTGGGCCATACGGGCCTGCTTCTGTTCCAGCCAGCCCGAATAGTTACCCTTCCAGGGAATCCCCTCGCCCCGGTCCAGTTCCAGGATCCAGCCGGCCACATTATCCAGAAAGTAGCGGTCGTGGGTTACGGCGATAACCGTGCCATCGTATTCCCGGAGGTGGTGTTCCAGCCAGGCCACGGTTTCCGCGTCCAGGTGGTTGGTGGGCTCGTCCAGGAGCAGGATGTCCGGCTTTTTAAGGAGGAGCCGGCACAGGGCTACCCGCCGCCGCTCGCCCCCGGAAAGGTGATCCACCACCTCGTCCCCGGAGGGGCAGCGCAAAGCGTCCATGGCCAGTTCCAGACGGCTGTCCAGGTTCCACCCGTCGGCGGCCTCGATCTTTTCCTGCAGCGCCGCCTGTTTCGCTCCCAACTTATCGTAATCCGCATCGGGATCGCCAAAGGCCTCGCTCACCTTATCGAATTCAGCCAGGATGTCCACCAATTCCTGGACCCCTTCGGAAACTACCTCTTTTACGGTCTTCCCCGGTTCCAGTACCGGTTCTTGTTCCAAAAAGCCGATGGTAAAGCCCGGACTTACCGTGGTTTCCCCGGAAAAATCCGTGTCCGTCCCGGCGAGAATCCGGAGGAGGCTTGATTTCCCCGACCCGTTAAGGCCTATAACGCCGATCTTAGCCCCATAAAAATAGGAGAGACTGATATCCTTAAGCACCTGCTTGGTCCCATGCTTCTTGGAGACCCTGTCCATGGAATATATAACTTTTTTATCGTCAACCGTTGTAGCCATGGCGGTACTATACCGTAAAAAGAGGGATCATGGAATCCCTGTAAGAACCAAGCCAGAAACCGATGAATTGACCATTACCTCATAATATTGTATAAAAAGATCATATATTTTTATTAACAAGGAGAGTTTTTATCATGAAAAGATTTGCAATGAGTTTAATCCTCATAATGGGTCTGACCGGCCTGGTTTTTGCAGACGAAAAGGAGCTCCAGGAAGACCCGATCAGCAAAAATGTTATATTACAATTAGATGCGGGACAGGGGCTTAACACCAATGATATACAAAAGATGTTTACCGCACTAGGCACATCATATTTGAAAAATAATTCCAGCTATATCTTAGCCTATGAGGTATACAGAGAGCGGAACAGACAGGATTTACGGTCATCCCTTGTTCTTACCGAATTACATTACGAAGCATTTTCAATTATCAATCTCCGGTATACTTTTTCAAATGGGTATTTTGAGTTTAAGTTTTCCGAATCCCCCTTTACCGCAATTGTCAATGATGAAGTTGTATATTCAATAGACTATAGCTCCGTTGGAAGACCGATATACAATTCGATAAACAGGAAACTGCAGGATGCGGCTTACATATCACGAGGTCATGCGGCCGGACATAGAAAATCATCTTCGGTTAGTTTTTATTTGTTCAAATAAGAGGATATATGAAAAGAATCAGCGTAGTTTTTTTACTATTTTTAATCCCTGTTTTTTTATTTTCCCAAAGCACCAATAAAGCACAATTAAAGTCTGTGGTCCTAAGCAGGGCAATGACGGATTTGAAGATTGAACCTGAAATTATTGAACTATTTGAAAAAATTGCAGACAGTCTTCAAGAGGAATTGGGAGAAGAAATAAGGCCGGGAAACATACATACAATAACTGTTGCCTCCTATGATGTTACCCTTTATGACGATTTTGGAGATCCCAGTAAGGGCGGCATAGTAGATCGAAAAATTCTTGATATAATATCCAGCAATAAAGAGCGGAATATTGTGGTGGATGAGAATAAGCTGTATGTGCGGATGCGGGATAGGGTTATTATAAAAACCATTGAAGGCACGGTCTTGGCTGAAAATTTACTCAATTTTAGCGAATGGGATGATATCATCGCCGCCGCCGACAGCCTGTTGGATATGCAGCTGGATTGGAGGCAGGGATATACCATCAATGGGATGCCTGAAATTTCCTCCACCGACGGCCGTTATCTGGCCATGTATGGATTTGATGAAGGATGGGTACTTTTTATGCCCAATAATGAAGCAAGAAAATTGGAATACTAAACCTACAGCCAGTGGCAGAAGTGTTTACATCCTTATTTGCAACTCAGGGCGGAGTTTTTCCCCGCCGGTACTGACACATGCGGAGGGGTATTTTACCCCGGAGAACAAGAAACCGGCTGCATATAAAAGGTAGGTTTTTCTATACACATTCATGTCCCAGGGTCATCTCCCTCCATGTTCCGCAAGCCATTGTTCCCATTCAGGAACAGACAGTAACAGAAGGGGTATTTGTTTTCTTCCCATGCCACCATAATTAATTTCACGGTAGTAAATCTTTTCTATTTTTGGTGTTACGGTATCGGTGGTAATCTTTTCAATTGGTACATTATTAAATGAAACAGGAATAATTCTGGCATCATCATAGTATTTATGCTGGGCAATTACCTGGAATTGTGGAGAATACATGTAAGATAAGTGTGTTTCCCCTTTATAACTGGCAATCCTGTCCCCATAATCATCATATAGGCCAATTTCTGTATCATAGTAGAGCACTATTTCTCCTGAAATTCCATGAAAAGTACCTCCGATCTTCGGCATTGCGACGGAACTTGCCCAGGATTTATTTTCTTCAAGCACGCGAACTTTTCCCCACTCATCCCGAACTTTTTTCCATACCAACAAAACATTCCTATTAGGAAAAATTTTAATACCCGGTGTTACACTAAAACTAACTGTCGTATTATTACCGGATACTTTAATTGTATCTTCGACATTGCTCAAATCATAAACCGCAATCGCCAAATTATTTTCTACGTAAGTATTCAAATCCGCCCAAATCTTTTCCCATTTTGCTTTCTGTGCCTGAGCCCATTCAGCCCGTTCCCGTATAGTACCGGGCGGCTGAGCATTGGCAAAATTTTCTATATGCTGGTTTGCTTCCCGCATATTCGGGTTAGTTGTGGTAGCTTGATAAAAAAAAGCCAGAGCTTCCACCGGGTTATCGTTCCGCTGTTCTGCGGCCATACCCCTGGCCAGCTGGGAAGAAGCCCTTACTTCAATTTTCGGTATAGCCAGTAATTGCCTTTCCCCTTCGCTGGTCAAAACAACCCCCATGCCGGCAAGCAGTTCCTGCACTGCTTCTTTGGCGGCTAAGCCACCCTCTACATCCTGGGGGCTGTACTGTTTGTTAAATGAAGCCCTGATCTCATTGGTCTCAATATCGTTTATTCTAAAGCTTACCGAATAGCGCCCCGAGATAGAACGAATAGTCCCGGCCACAACATAATGTGCGTTGGCTAAATGGCCTATTGAACTGTAATCCTCGTCAGAATAATTTCCGTTTGCCTGAAGTTCCTGTTCGGCAAGTATTAAACTTTCATTGGCCCGGTCCAGGACGGTCATCGCTGAAAAGCGGACAAAATCACCGGTCATAAGGTCCTGGAAGAACTGGGGTATCCAATTGTTGGCAGGGGTACTGTTTTCCAGCGCCGGGGTAGGTACCGCAATGACAATGCCCTTCCCGCCGTCTCCGGAAAACATCGGCGCCCGGCTTTCCGTTCCCGTTGTTTCAGAATTGCCGGAAAAAGTAACACAGGCGCCGAATAGGGTCAAAATAGCAACAAAACGTATGGATCGCATAATATTTTCCACCTCTTCTAAAACCTGAAAAATCATTTGAATTTTGCAACTATCTTCCACTTAAGTTCAGGAAAATAACCCCAAACATTCCAGTCCATCCCTATAAGATTACAATGAAATATATATCATTTATACCCCCGAAACCCACCTCATTTTTGGAACCCTACGGGATGAGCAGAGAAGCCGCTATGTGATTTTGCACGGCGAGCGCATTGAAAAGCTTGCCTATCTCGATAGCCGCCATCGCAGCTTATCAAAGATTGTTGAAAACTATTTTAGGAATCTTACCCAAAAACCGTCTCCTGAAAAGAAATTTTCGCCGGTAGTCGAAGCTCTGCTTGGCGCAGTTCCAAGGAAGAAGTGAAAAAGTTGTATAAATTGGCGGAGACCGATGAGCGGCTGCAACGGATACTCGGCGGGAAATAGGGATGTTCAGCTGTTTACCACCCCGGTTGTATTGGCAAATGTATTTTATATGCTCAGAAAATCATTCGGAAATGAAATTACTGTTTTAGTAACCCGAAACACAAAGGATTATACCGTAAAAGACATGGCAGTCCAAACCGCAGAAGAATATATAAAATCCCGGGTAGATGGCACTGATAGCTGACCACCCGGAACCCGAACGAAAGAGCTTGTCTTTACCGATTACAGCCACCAGATAGACAACCAGTGGCAGAGCGCCCCCGCTAATACAAAGGCATGCCAGGTAACGTGGGCGCCCCGGACCTCGTGTTTACGGTAAAAGAGGGCGCCCAGGGTATAGGCCACGCCTCCGGCGGCCAGTAGAATGAGGCTCAAACGGGATATGGACCTAACCAGGGGAACCGTCGCTATGACGATGGCCCAGCCCATAAGGATGTATACCAATAGTTCAAGCTTTTTTAAAGGGCGGTAGTTTACTGCATGGAGGATTATCCCTGCGGCGGCTAAGGCCCATTCGGCGCCAAAGATGGCCCAGCCCCAGGCGCCCTTAAGACCCACCAGGCAGAAGGGGGTATAGGAACCGGCAATAAACAGGTAGATAGCCGAATGATCCAGGATACGGAGGATGCGCTTGGCCCCCGTATGCTGGACCGCGTGGTACAGGGTGGAAGCCAGAAACATACAGATCATGGCGGCGGTAAAAATTACATAGGCAGCAACAGTTTTAGCCCCCGCAGCGGCAATGCCCATATAGCCCTTGCCCCGAAGCACCAGGAGGACCAAGCCTGCCACGGCAAGGAGCGCCCCCAGACCGTGGAGTATGGCATTGGCTATTTCTTCACCCAGGGTCTGAAAGGGCAGCGGCAAAACCGCCGCTTTAGAAGCCGGTTTTTTTACATAATTTAGAGCATCTTTCATGTAGATTTAGACCTTTATAATTGGGAATGGTTGCAAAAAAGGGTATTTTCCGACACCCCTAAATTCCTTTAATTTGACCTTGCGGTTAAAATTCTTCAAACCATGGCATCTTCCCACCGCAGATCCCAGCTCCCCTGTCCTTCCTCCAGCAGATCTGCCAGCGCAGGAAGACTTTCTTCCAGAGTTTTCCGCAGCGTAAAAGGCGGGTTGTAAATCACCAGCCCGCTGCCGTACAGCCGCTTTCCTCCGCCGCCGGCAGCCCTGGTACGCAGCTCCACGGCGCACCGGTTCCCGCCGTAAAGCCCAAGCAGGGTTTCCCGCAGCGTTTCCTGCAGGGTAGCGCCTTCCCCGGCATCATCGCTAACCAACAAGGGGTACCAGATAATGTATAAACCCGTGGGAAAACGCCGGAGCGCTTCGGCGAGCTTTTCCGGAACCGCCTCATAATCGCTTTTCATTTCGTAAGACGGATCGATAAAAACGCAGCCCCGGCGGGAGGGCGGCGGCAGTAAAGCCTTAAGCCCGCCAAACCCATCTTCCCGCAAAACCCTAAACCGCCTATCCCCCGTAAGCGTTTCCTCCAGCGCAGTAAAATCAGCCGGGTGCAGCTCAAAACAAACCGCCCGATCCTGGAAGCGCAGCAGCCTTTGTATGAGCGCCGGAGACCCCGGATATCGCCGCGCATTTTGCAACGAAGTTCCCAGGGATTCCCTAACCAGCGCGACATACCGGTCAAGCAAGGGCGGTAAGACGGCTTGATCCATTAGCCGCCCCACCCCTTGTTCCCACTCCCGGTTCTGCGCCGCATACCCCCCTGTCAAGAAATAGCGCCCTGCCCCGGAATGAGTATCAATAACGAGGAAGGGAGCCTCCTTCTGCCCTAAATACTCCATACAGTAAATCAGAACTGCATGTTTTAAAACATCCGCCGTATTCCCCGCATGAAAGCCGTGTCTATAGCTCAACATTCCTAAATCATACCTCAAATAAACTACCCGGTGAAGACTATTATTGCTCAGTATCTTCAACTTCGCCTTCATCCCCGTATTTTTCCCCCTTAGCCTTAACCGTGTAAAGATGCGCATCAATGGTCCCCTTTGCGGATTCCAAAATTTGCGCCACCTGGCGGTTACTCGCACCGATTTTCATCCCCGCCAGACGTTTCCGCATAGACTCCAGCCGTTTCCGTCCCCGGACCAGACAGCATTTCATCTTTTCATGACGGGCAGAATTCGGAGGGGCAAGTTTAAGTTTTTTCTCAATGACTATACACCGGTAGAATTGGCCGTGTATCCGTTCCTGGAGTTCCCGGATTTCCTCTTCCCGCTGTAAGCGTAGTTTTCGTAATTCTTCAACCATCTGCCCAAGTTTTTCCTTGTCAATATTAAGGGCCGGAGAAATGCGATCCAGAAAATCAGATGACATATAGTGATACGATTTGAGCAGTAAAACTAATACTTGCCGGGGATTGGATACCGAATCAAAAACCGGACTCTTTTCAATATAGACATCCTCTTCTTCATGGCAGGCCGCATCATCCAGAGCCTTAGCTTTCCAGCAAGCATATTCCGCAACATGGTGCTCCGTCTCCCGGGCGCGGTATTCCTTGGAACCCCAGCGCACCAGTGAGTTTATATATGCGTCAAAGGAGGCGCCCGTGTCCTGGTAATTCTCGATGGCCCGGCTGATCCGGGGATAGAACCAGCAGAGATAGTCCATATAATCTTCCTTGTCCCACCCATAGGGATGGAACTGCTGGTAATTATCCAAAATAAATTTGAAAATGTAACCTTCCAAATCCTTCTTGCTGATGAGCCCAAGCGCATAACGATTCAGCAATTTTGTTAACGGCAAATTGTCCTTCATAAATCACTCCCTTTCCGGTTTATCGGGAGTAATAGGGGCTGGGGCGAATTTTGCTTTAGTAAAAAGTGATCTATGTCACTGGTTTTCGTTAAAAATATCGCGAAATTCTTCGATAATTTTCGATTTTGTCTCTTCAATAGTCCCGGCGAGACTGAGTCCCGCGGCGTTTTTGTGGCCCCCGCCGCCGAATTTTTGGGCGATGGCCGCCACATCCACTAGGTTCCGGGAGCGGAACCCTATGGTACAGTTTTCCGGATTTTCCTGGCGTATGATGACGATAGCTTCCGCCCCGGCCACGGTTTGCAAAAGCTGATAGAGGCTGTCCGAGTCCCTTCCCTCAAGGCCGTAACGACGAGTATCCTCCAGGGCCTCGGTAGCGAGAAGAAGCTTGCCGCCGTAATAGGATTGGGCCTTGGAAAGTATCCTGCCCACGAGGATACGGGAATCCAGGTTTTTACCGCCGTGTATGTCATAATACGCCTTCTTAGGATTTGCCCCGGCGCTGATCAGCCGGGCGGCATAACGGAAGGTTTCGGCGCCCCGTTCATCCACATGACGGAAAAACCCCGTATCCGTACAGAGCCCGAAGAAGAGCAGTTCCGCCTCCTCCACCGTAGGGCTAAAACCCAGGGCTTCGATAAGCTCAAGAACAAGGACGGCAGTGGCGGGGGCTTCCGGGTTCAGGTAAATCGGGGAATCGGAGCCGTCATCCCCTGCCTTACCCGTGGCGTGGTGATCAACTATCGCCGTGGGAAGCCCTTCGAGAAAGGGGCCCAGATCCCCGGTACGTTCTTGGGAATCGCAGTCAAAAATGATTACCCGGGCGCCCTCCCGTTCCGTATCCCCTGGTTTGGCGATAAAGGCGGAGGCATAGGGCTTTATTTCGGTACGCGTAAAAGGACCGGCGGAACAGGGAATGACCTCCTTGCCCATCCTTCGCAGTACCGAGGCCAGGGCAAGCTGACTCCCCACGCAGTCCCCATCGGGGTCTTTGTGGCCCGCCAGAAGGAATTTTGATCCTTCGCGGATAAAATCGAGCAGCGCCGGGGGCACAGGAACCATTTTCACCGGGCAGTCCCCGGTTGACAATTGAGCAGGGTAAATTGGCGGCGATCCCCCTGGGAAATAATTGCCCGGCCATCCTTGATATACACATTCACCTCGGTACGCATACCGAAACCGGAAAAGTAGATTCCCGGCTCCAGGGAAAAACAGGAGCCCTCCAGGATAGGCCTGGTATCGGGAAATTCCCAGGAATCGATGTTTACCCCCGAACCGTGGCACTGGGTGTCAATGCCGTGGCCGGTACGGTGTTTCAGCTCAGTCCCGTAACCTAAGCTGACCAGAGCTTCCCGGGCTTTTGCATCCGCCATGGCCCCTGAGATGGTCCGCCCGGCGGCTATTTCCCCGGCGATGTACTCGTACACCCCTTCCCGGGCGGAAACAAGCTCTCTAAAGGCCTTTTCATACTCCGCTGAAGGGGCGGGGGCAAAAACCCCAACCCAGGAAATATCCGCATAGATAGCGCCGGGATCACGCTCCTTGGCCCAGAGGTCAAACTGAATCACAGCGCCCTCCCGGATAGGAGCGCCCGTTCCGTCACAGCTATAGTGCGGATTTCCGGCGTTTGCCCCGGCGGCGATAATGGGGGCGTGATCCGTTATGAGCCCCCGGTCTTCTACGGCTGCGGTCATAACCCGGAGCAGATCCCCTTCGCTGAGGGGCGTTTTGTCTATATAGGCCTTCCGGACGGTCCCCCAAGTCTGTTCCACAACATCGTAGAGCGCTACGGCGGCTCGTTCATGGGAAGCAATACCCTCCCCGTCCAGGATACCCTTGAAGCGCTGGACCAGCCCCGCAGCGGAGGCCAGTTCCAGACCGGCGCTTTCCAGAACCGCAGCGGTCCCCCGATCTAAATAGGAGACCATGGTGAGGGTATCGGAAATATGAACCCCCCAACGTTTTCCTCCAAGGGTTTTCAGGAGGGCCATCAGTTCTTCCCGGCCAAAATACTCCGTTTTCTGTCCCGGAAGTTTATCAAGGATACCCGGCTCAACGGCGTTGATAATGCCGAAGGGTTCCCCTTCTGCGGGAACCGCATAAAACCAGAGCCGGGAATTAGTATCCTTACGGTTAATATGGAGTATGTCATCCGCCAACCGGTCCCGGTGGTGGAAATTACAAAAAAGCCATCCATCTAGTTTTTCCCCGCAGATGGCTTCTTGTATGCGGCTTAAATTCAGAAAGGAAGTCATTAAAACACGAGCTTAATACCTTCTACACCCTCAAACTTGTCATCAAGATTTACATGAAGGGGTATATTACCCCAGGATTCATGGGATCGTTCTCTCCGTACATAGAGACGAACATGGTCGAATTCTCCATCCTTATAAAACACAGTCATATGGGGCCAATCGGTCCCGGACCCCATTAGTATCAGATCCCCTTTTTTACCGGTCCCTTCGAACCACTCAATGGGTAGGTAGGCGTCCACCACTCCGCTCATTCCCTTCCGGTATTTCACCACATACCCCTTTCGGTAGGGGAAAACCCGCTCCAGGCTTACCGTAAGGGCGTAAGATCCTTCTTTGCCGCCGGCAGATGAGGAAGAATTATTCTGCTGGGCAACAAGCGGTAGTATTCCCGCCAGGACGAGCATTAGGGTTGTAAGAAATACAATTTTTTTCACAATAACCTCCCTTCTAAGGGTTTCAGAATATTCATAAACACTCCTAAATTATAAAGTTTTTTATCTAAAACCGCAAGGGGGGAATCAATTCGAGGAGCGTATCTTCGATTTTTCGGTCCCCGGCGGTGATCCCCAGTTTTCGGTCCGGACGGGATTCCCCGTGGAAGTCACTGCCGGCGGTGATATAGAGCCCCAGGGTCTTCCCCAGTTCCTCAAGCCGCTTGCAAAATCGGACCTTAGCGGTAGGATGCCATGCCTCTATACCCTCAAGCCCCTGGGCAGCCAGATCTGCAATCAAACCCGGGAGCCGGCCCCAGGCAATGTAAAGGGATCCCGGATGGGCCAGCACCGAAATACCTCCCGCATCCCGGATAATCTGCAAAGCCTGGGTAAACTCAAGCCCCTCCTTGGGTATATACAAGGGCCTACCCTTGCCCAGGTACCGATCAAAGGCCTGCTCCCGGTTTTTTACAATCCCCCGATTGACCAGAAGCGAAGCAAAATGAGGCCGGCCCACGGAACCGCCCCCGGAAAGAGCCCGGATCTCCTCATAATCCGCATTTATCCCCAGTTTCTTCATACCATCAAGGATCTGCAGGTTCCGTTCTTCCCGCCGGCGGCTCAAATCCGCCAGGATCTCCTTAAAAACCGGGCCGGGTTTGTTGATTCCCAAGCCCAAAAGATGGAATTCGCCGCAGATCGTGACCGGTTCATAATGGATTTCAATCTCAATCCCCGGAATAAACCGGATCTGCTGTTTCTCCGCTTCCTCCCGGGCTTCCTCAAGGCCCCCTATGGTATCATGATCCGTGAGAGCTATGGCGGAAAGACCCCGTCCTTTAGCGGTTTTTATCAGGTCTGATGGTGTCATGGTACCGTCAGAAGCCCTGGAATGGGTATGCAAATCGATCATATAGCTCCACAATAGTGGGATATTATAGTATGGTGTGATATAAATTGATATAGATGCCGATATTGACGTAAGGGACGGAGGGTTTGCCGCCCAAATATCCGCAAGAAAGGACGGGGATGCCCAAAACAGTTCAGTACCGAGACGGCGCGGTCATTTACTTTCAGGGAGAAAACGCCGCAGATAAAATATACCTCCTCCAAAGCGGAAATGTGACCCTACACTATCAGGACATTGAAACCGGGGAGCACATCTCCGATCCGGTACAGGCCGGAGAATTTTTTGGGGTAAAAGCCGCCCTGGGCCGGTACCCTGAGGAAGAAAACGCCATAGTCGCCCATGAAACTACCATTATGATCTTTTCTGTTTCCGAATTTGAGCAGCTTGCCAGCTCAAATATCCGTATCATCATGAAGATGCTCAAAATTTTTTCTAAGCAGCTGCGCCGTGTCCACCGCCAGACCGCAAATATCATGGAAAAAGAGGGGTACGATCCGGAAAATCCCGAGCAGAGTCTCTTTAGTGTGGGAGAATACTACCTTAAAAACAAACGTTTCCCCCAGGCCCAATATATATTCGGCCGTTACCTTACCTATTATCCATCGGGGAAAAATGCCGGTAAGGCGGCGAGAAACCTGCAGATCATGCGTACCGAAAGCAGTACGGAGAGCGCCTTGGATACTCCGGCAGCCCCGGAGGCCAAACGGAAATCTTCTATTGGTCAGGTAGTTACTGCGGAGGATGGGTCCGCCGCCGCCAAGGCTTACTCCGATGCGGTGAGTTGTATTTCACAAGGAAAATTCCAGGATGCCTTCGTTACCCTGAAAAAAATCCTGGACGATGCTGCGGATCCCGGGTTCATGGCCAAAAGCAGCTTTGAAATCGGACGCTGTCTTTTTATGATGAATAAATTTGAGGAGTGCATTCAGCATTTTACTATTATGCTTACATCCTATCCAAAGCATCCCAACTTGCCGGATGCCCTCTTTTTCATAGCTCAATCCCATGAGCTCCGGGGGAAAAAAGATATGGCGGAGGTTTTTTACACGAAGATCCTTTCCATGGTTCCCGATAGGGATAACCCGGTTAATATAAAGGCAAAAAGTGCCCTGGCGGCGCTGGGGAAGAGATAGAATGGCCACACTCATCCCCGATCTTTCGATGTTTTCTCGTTTTGCCCGGACCTTTCAGCCCGGAGAGATGATTTTTTCCGAATTTGAACCCGGAGACGCATTTTACCTGATCCAGGAAGGCAGGGTAGAGCTGGTTAAGGTTATCGGAGACGTGGAAAAAACCCTGGATATCCTGCAGCCTAATGAAATGTTCGGGGAAATGGCCATTTTAGAGAATTCCCCCCGGTCCGCCACCGCTATTGCCCTGGACACGGTACTGGTTCTGGAATTCAACCGGAAAAATTTTGACATCCTCATATCCGGAAACCCCCAGATAGCTCTGAAGCTGCTCAGGACCTTTGCCAAACGCCTCTACGATTCAAAGCGCAAGTTCATGATCCTTACCCTGGAAGAACCGGAGGCCCGTATTGCCGATGTATTCCTTATGCTGGAGGAAGGTCAGACCGACATAGACCGGACTACGGATCGCCGGGAATTTCAGGCCACGGTGGATGATATCGCCCACTGGGCAGCCATGGGTGTCACCGAAGCCCGGGAAATTATCACCCATTTTGTTGCCCAGCGGCGAATGGAGCTCTTCAATGATAAGATGGTAGTCAAAAATATCAACGATTTTTCCCGTTTTGTCTCTTCAAGACGGAGACAACTTGTTTAATTTTGTCCTATGGTTAATAATTAAACCAATTACCGGATCTGCCCATGGGCATGAAGGCGGTAAAACCCAAGCGAGGTGATTCAAGATGATAAAAAGGATCTTTATAACATCGCTGTTAAGCGTTATTCTTGCTGCGGTTTGCGCCGCCCAATCGGATCCCCTGAATTTTGTCCAAACCGGAACGGCAACCCATGATATGGAGTCGGATGATCTCGAAGCAGGTCATGCTATCCTGCCCATAGGCCAGGAGGTGACCGTAACCAACCTGGAAAGCGGAGCCCAGGCTACGGTTACCATCACAGAACGGATACCCCCGACAAGTTCCCGTATCATAAATCTTTCAGGCGCCGCTGCTGTTGCTTTAGCCATGTTTGATGATTCCACCCAGGTTACCATTGAGGCGGAACTGAAACGTACCGAAACACCGTCAAGCGCCGCTGTACCTACTCCGGCAGCTACTACTACTCCGGCGGATACTACTGCCCCTGCGGCAGTATCCGCTTCGGTTCCGTTACCGCCGGCAGTTACCGGCACGCCTACGGCTGCCAGCACAGCTCCGGCGGATGCGGCAGCCACCGTTCCGGCGCCTGCTGAAGTTTCGGTTGCCGCCGTACCGGTTCCCTATACCGTACCCCCGCCGCCCCCCGGGCCGATACCTACCTCGGAGATAGAACCAATTGTTCCGCCTTGGGAAACCGGCCATCCTACGCCGTGGCCGGTACAGCCAAGCGACCCCCTGTTGCCGGAATTGGCTCAGCCGTGGATAGGTAGTATAGAAAGGCCGGGTATCAACGGTCCCGCGCGGATCCCGGCGCCTCCTCCCAGGGTTGCTTCCCCACCCAGAGCTGTCCCTGCCCCGGTTTATCAAGGACCTTCGGTCAGTGCAGCTCCCCATATGCCCGGTCCCCGGGACAATACCCTATACCGGGTCCAAGTCGGAGCCTTCAAGGCCCGCGCAAACGCCCAGGAAGCCTTTAACCGCCTGCTAAACGCCGGGTTCAGCCCTGTGTTTGAGATACAGGGTGATCTTACCCGGGTGCAGATACCCTGGGTACGGGGATACGAGATGCGGGCGCTTGGCGAACGGCTCTACAACGCAGGTTTTAGGGAAGTTTTGTTAAGGGAAGAACGTTAGGGACCGAAAAGTTCAGCCGCTTCGGCAAGATCGCCGCAGCGCCGCCATACCCAGCGGAGGATTTCCTCCGGGGCTTCCACAAGGTCTTTAACATAGACTGAAGGGATACCTGCTGCGTGGAGGGCGGTAAGCCCCGCAGGAGAATCTTCAAACCCAATGCAATTTTGAGGAGCCTGACCTAAGCGTTTCGCCGCAAGCAGGAAGATATCCGGCGCAGGTTTCCCCCGCTCTACCTCATCACCACAGGCCATTACGGAAAAACGTTCCAGAATTCCCGCTTTTTCAAGCTTCCACCGGGCAATTTCCCTGGGAGTGGAGGTAGCAATCCCAAAGGGAAGCTGCAACCTGGATAGATGATTCAACAGGACCAGGAGTCCCGGCCGGTGAGAAATACCTTCCTTCTCGCACTGGTTGAAAATAAGCTCCCGCATTAATTCCAGGGTCTTATCGTAGGGAAACTCGGGACCGCAAAAATCGACAATGATTTTTTTTGTAGATCCCTCGTCCATGCCGATAGTCCGGAGCACCAGCTCTTCGGACAGCTCCCACCCCAGTTCTTTCGCCGCCTTCGTCCGCATAGTTACCGCAAGACGCTCGGTATCCAACATCAGACCGTCCATATCAAATATGACGGCCTTGGGGGTAAGAGGTTCGTCTTTTACCATGGGATAGGATGATAATCCTAAGCTACATAACTTTCAAGAACGCGCATACGGGAAGGATGCTGCAGCCGCCGAAGGGCTTTCTTCTCAATTTGCCGTATCCGCTCTTTGGTCAGGTTGAAATAATCGCCGATTTCCTTTAAGGACATGGGAGCTTTCTCGCCCAGCCCAAACCGATAACGGATGATATCCGCTTCCTTGGGATTGAGGGTATCCAGCACCGTTTCAATATCGTCATGAAGGGCCACATCGGTGGCGTATTTCTCCGGAGAGGCGTAATTTTCATCTTCGATAAAATCACCAAGGGTAGCGGAGTCTTTCTCGTCATACACGGGATTCTCTAAAGAAACCAGGTCCCTGGAAATATTGATAAGATCCGCCACGTGCTCCGGCTCCATGACCAAAAGCCTGGCGATTTCGTCAATCTCCGATTCCCCGCTTCCGCCTTCCTGGACGCACTTCTTGGCCTTCTCTATCTGCACCAGCTCGTTCGCCCGGTTCAAGGGCAGCCGGATCATCCGGGATTTTTCGCAAATCGCCTTGAGAATGGCCTGGCGTATCCACCAAACCGCGTAGGAGATAAAGTGATAGCCCTTATCCACATCGTACCGTTCGATGGCGTTCATAAGGCCGATATTCCCTTCACTGATAAGGTCCGAAAGAGGAAGCCCTTGGCCTTGGTATTTTTTAGCTACATTGACCACAAAGCGGAGATTAGCGTTGACCAGCTTATGCTGGGCCGCCCGGTTACCCTTGGCCGCTTCCCGGGCCGCAGTGTCCTCCTCCTCCCTGGTCAGAAGTGGAATCCGGTTGATTTCTTTCAAATACATGGAGAGAATATTTTCATCAGAACTGTGGTTCGGGGAAGAATCACGCTGGATATTCCTGGAATTGCCGGTCGTTTTTTTTGTTTTCATCGTCGTTGTCGCCATTAGGGCCTCCTATTAAATGTCATTATATAACATGCAAAAATCATGCCAACTTTGTAGCGCTTCATGAAATTTAACCCGGGCTGAGGAAATATATTTATAATTCGTTGTATAATAAAGAATTATAGCAAGATGATACGTTTCGCGGGGAGATGGATAATTTTAAAAAAAGACAAGTACTTTCATCCCAGTTGACTGATTGGTTCAAAAAGGCCCATTTCCCCAAATCCGGCTGAATTGTGGGCCATTCTGACCCAGTGCTATATGTTTGGACTACAATGCAAAAACCTATCAGAAATACAAAGTTTTAGCATTGCAATGCTAAAACTATAAACAATATAAAAAATAAAATGACCAGCGATAACTTTAAGATCGATGCACGGACTATAGAAAATTATCTGGAGGCGCTCCTTAAAAGTTTCATTTTGTATAAAGCCGGCAAAAGGCGATATCACAGAATATTATCAAGTGGCGCAAACCGTCCTTGACCCTAAAACCTTTGCACGAGAAATCGACCCGCTGGATAAAATTGATGACCATTATCCCAAAATTCTGCTAAGCATGGATTATATGGATTTGTCGCACAAGGGCATTAAACAAATCAATGTATTAGATTGGTTGGTTTCGTAATATATAATAAGCCCGCTATCCCCAGGGATCGTAACCTGGTAGAGCAGGCTTTGAAGGGCCGGTGAAAACCGCTTGTAGTGAAGGGAAGTGACAGGTGTAGATGTGGTGAGAGGAGGAAAACCACAAAGGTGCGCAAAGGAAGATTTCCCCATTCCCTCCGCCTATTATTGCTTCAACCGGATGGTAATTTTCCATGTTATCTTTTTTCTTTTGACAACCTTTTCATAATTATTTCAGCAATGAAGTGTCAACACGATCATTTACAAAAACATTTTGAATATTTGTTGCAGTATTTGTATCGCCATTAGTTTTGTATGTCTCAATTGCCTTTTCAACTAAAGGTTTAGACCGCAAATACTCTTTATTCTGACTTGTAAAATGATCGAACAGGGAAAGCAGAGTATTCAGTTCCTTGTATGTAAATAGTTGATTAACATCAACCGCAATATTGGCAATACCGCCAACAATCCTGATACCAAGTTCCGTGTTTTCCATCATCATAATAAGCCTCCTTATAAACTTCCATAACAGCGCCTCTTGGAGAATGCTGCAATGATTTTTTCAGTATTTATTCAGAAAAAGCTAAAAAAACCGCCGTGTCTGCTGCTGTATTCCTTGGTTCGTTATAATAACTTCAGATCCGTTATAACTCCAACGATTCTTCGTGACATCAATGAGAGTGTACGTTCCTGCTTTTTCGTGATTGAAAGAATAAATACGATCAAATTCTTTAAAAGGAAAAGAGTCGGTACCGACCACACTACCATA
This sequence comes from Treponema primitia, assembly GCF_046533075.1. Taxonomy (GTDB): domain Bacteria; phylum Spirochaetota; class Spirochaetia; order Treponematales; family Breznakiellaceae; genus Termitinema; species Termitinema primitia_B. The sequence goes on from NZ_JAJQRB010000018.1 coordinate 58,554, forward strand.
TTCATTACCCGCTAATCTCACATTTGTACCAATAGTGATGGTGGTCAAACCATAGTCTGCAAAAGCGCGACTTCCAATGGAAGTAACGCTATTGGGGATGGTAACACTGCTCAAACCGCTAGCTCTGAAAGCACCAGATCCAATAGCAGTGACAGCCACACCATTAATGGTTGACGGTATAAAAACATTATTTCTATCACCAACCCAGTCATTTCTATTCCAGCTGATTATTGTTCCATCCTTAAACCCAAAACACACTGCTCTCGCTTCCTCTGCGGCAATAACCCTGGGCAATTTGTCATACTCCGCCTTGGTGGTAATCCTGATATGTCCGTCCCTGCCCGCTGTTTCGGCGGCAACGCCGTCCACGCTGACAATTTTTATGGTCAATGTATCGGTAATTAAATCTGCTTTAACTGAGGGGAAGGTTACGGTCCCCGAAACGCCCGCCTTTGGTCTTGAAACAAAGTTCCTTCCATACGCCAAGTTAATACTCTGCCTGCCTAAGCTTTCTCCCTTCTCATTGACTAGTGCCGCAACAATAGTAAAAGCATTATTCTGACCAATAAAAGGGTCTGCGCCCGGAGATACCAGTTTACCCGGCCAATTAAGCACAATATAGGAATAACTCCTCCTGCCCTCCCAAACATCATCCGTAACAGTTGTCTCCTCTTTAGTAAAACCCCAAACCTCACTTCGACCGGTAGCTCTTAAACCTTCTTGTACTGTTTGTACCACCTTTGCCATAGTATCAAACCACTCCGGTGAAGGGGGATGCAGCTCTATCTCAAAACTCAGGGCTACGGTCCGGTCGGTATAGTTAGTTGCTCCGGTCTGTATATCCGTGGAGTATACCAGATCGTAGGCCGGGGGCGTTTTTATATAGTCTCTGAAAAAGTTTTCCGTTTCCGTTAGAAGCGCAACCCAGGCGTCCCGCCATGCTATATCGTTGCGGACATTTTCGCCGATATTCCCGCTTGAGATATCGGCGGATATTACCGACGCCCGGCTTACTGCTTCGGTCAGGGAAGGATCGATGGCGGCGGCCTGAAAGTAATAGGTCAGGGTCTCCACCACCGTCCCGCTTTTCTGGGCGGTAATACCCTTGGCAAGGGCGGTCTCGCCATTAATGGTCTGTTGGGCGCCGGCGCTGGTAAGTTCTTCCCTGCCTTTGGCGGTAAGCTCCACCCCCATTTGGGCAAGCAGGTCCAGAGAAGCTTTTTTGATGCCCGTAAAATTGTCCAGGTCTCCGGCTGTACAGACACCGGAGTAGGATGCCTTTGTTACGGCGCTTGCGGTATCGGTAATCTGTACCTGCAATGCAAAACCTGAGGCGGTTTTGGTCAGCGTCCCGGTCAGGACATAGCCTACATTGGCGATTTCTCCCAGGTGTGAATAATCTTCTGCGCTTTTATAGATGCCACTTTCAGTTTCCGTAAGCACCTTTTCCAGGCTTTGCCGGTCCAGTACGGATATGGCGGAAAATTTGCTTAAATCCCCCACAAAAACGCCTTGCACCAGGGTGGGCAGGTATGCCTCGGCGGCAGAGAGGTTTTTCCCTTCGGGGACCAGTATGGCAAGGCTGGTCCCCTTACTGCCGTCTCCGTCAAAGTAGGGGTTTGGGGGAATCGGGGGTGAGGGTAGCGGAACGGGGGCTGCAACCGAAGGCGGTGGCGGAGCGGGCGTTGGGGCAACCGGCGCCTGGGTTTCACTTTTCGGCTGTACAGGGGCAGGAGTTGAGGCTGGGACCGCCTGCTGAGTTCCGCTTGTTGGCTGTACTGCGGCAGCCGGAACAGCCGGAGCCTTGGGTTTCTCCTTGCCGCCTCCGGCGTAGAGCATAAAAGCGGCGGATAAAAGCAAGGCAATAGCTATCAACTTTTTCATACTATTCCCCCTTATACAAAATATTGCCAAATAGTCATAAATTATAATAAATAATACATGACATATAGCAAATAGTCAATAATGATTTTTGACTAATAGATAGTAGTTATGGCTTTAAAAGGGCTTTTTGTGGTAAACCTGAAAAAATTCAGAAAAGAGGAGGGCCTATCCCAGGAGGCCCTCGCCGAACGTTGCGATGTTTCCCCCAATCATATAGGGCAGATCGAGATGGGTCGGAGATTCCCTTCGATAGAATTAATAGAAAGGATCGCCGTCGTCCTGAAAGTGGAACCCTACCGCCTATTTAAAGATGAAACCGGGGAAGAACCGGACGAAAAGCGGGAAACAAAGGAATTTCTGGCAAATTTACCGGATCGGGTTAGGCGGGACCTTAAAAAGCAGCTTTTAACCGTGATTAGCGACGATATTGACGAGACATTGAAACCATAAGATACCCCTTGATTTCCGTATTGGCATTTTCTCTCAAATCAGTATACCATTGGGGTAGGAGCGTTTTATGATTGTATTGTCACTTGCCGATTTTTCCCGGAATGTGCAAAAATATCTCCCTGAAGATAACGCCGCCGAGATCATAATCCGCAAAGATGGCGAACCATATATAAAAATCGTCCCGAATAAGGTCCAAGCCGCAAAACCGGTTTCTCAAAAGCAGCAAGTTGCCCTTTCGGCAACCCCCATATCTGACAGGCTCCTCGGCGCATTATCAAGCAAAGATATTACCCTTGATGAAATCAGGGCCGAACGCTTAGGCAAATACGAATAATCCTATGAATGTACTGGCCGACACAAATATAATTCTTGACGTCCTTCTTAAACGCACTCCTTTTTTTGCAGAACAGCCGCCGGCAAAAATCGCTGCCGCTAAAAGAACCATCCCGAGCTTAACGCACTTTTTCATACGTACCTGCCTTATTCTTCTGTTAAATCATTCGTTAATATATTTATCCAATCCCGACGAGCATACATAAATCGATATAGAAATATTTCATTAGTTTTTTCTTCTACATAATATAGCAGCATATAATTTTTTATTTTTATAAATCTAATTCCTTTTAACGCTAAATATTTATTATGCACTAATGGTCTCGAAAAAGGATTTTCTTTTAATTTCTCATATACTTTTTTTAATTCAGCAATATGCTTTTCCGCTGCCATAGGCGCTTTTAAGGTGTTTTTTATGTAAGCAATCACTGAAACTATATCATCATTAATCGCGGAAGAAAATGTCAGTGTATACATTTTTATTTTTCCAATGCAGTATCCATATTTTTAATAATCTCGGTCTCCGTTAATGTTCTTCCATTTTTTATATCGTCTATTCCTTCCTGAATTAATTTATATAATTCGTTTTTCCCTGACAAAGTTTCATATGTTTCTATGCTCATTACAGCAAGATCCCCTTCACCATTTTTAGTTATAAATACTGGTTCCATGTATTTATGGCAAAATGCGGAAATTTCACTATACTTATTTCGTAGATCGGCGCTTTTCTTTATAACCGGCATAAAAACCTCCAAAAATATCCATACCTAAATATTATCAATATTTAGGTATTTTATCAAGCGTCGTCCCGAATACCGGTAAACCCTAAAGCGTTACATTCGAAAACGGCGGCGCCCGTTCCAGTACCGCGGCGATTCGGCGGTGTTCCGGGAGCAGCAGTCCTGGGTCTTCCTCCAGTATGGCAAAGGCGTCGGTACGGGCCCGGGCAAGTTCCGCAGCGTCCCGGATGGGGTCAGCTACCCCCAGGGACAGATAACCCGACTGTTCGATGCCGGCAATCTGACCGGGGCCCCGGAGTTTAAGGTCCTCCTCGGCGATAACAAAGCCATCGTTGTTTTCCAGCATCACCTTAAGCCGGGTCTTACCGTCCTCGGTAAGGACATCCTGGGCAAAGGATTCCGGCGGGTCCGGCGGCGCATCGGAGTAGACCAGAAAACAGTAGGACTGCGCCTCCCCCCGGCCGACCCGGCCCCGGAGCTGGTGCAGGGCGGCAAGGCCGAAACGTTCGGCGTGTTCTATGACCATGCAGGTAGCGTTGGGTACATCCACCCCTACCTCCACCACGCTGGTAGCCACCAGTATTGCTATTTCACCCAGCCGGAAGGCCTCCATGGTCCGCCGCTTTTCTTCTTCGTCCAGTTTTGAATGGACCAGGGCAACCCGCATCCCCTTAAAGACCTGCCGCCCCAGCCGGTCCGCCATGGAAGCCGCATCCTTTAGGTCCTTGTTTATATCAGCTTCGATAAGGGGATAAACAAAATAGGCCTGATGCCCCGCAGCAAGTTCCTTACGGACAAAGTCGTAGACCTTAGTCTCGTTAGATTCCTTGGCCAGATGGGTCTTTACGGGTTTCCGCCCCGGGGGCAGATCGGGGATCACTGAAACATCCATATCTCCAAAAACGGTAAGGGCCAGGGTCCGGGGTATGGGGGTGGCGCTCATCATCAGAAGGTCCGGGTGGTCACCCTTGGCCATGATGGCCTGCCGCTGGGTTACCCCAAAGCGATGCTGTTCATCCACCACCACCAGCCGGAGATCCCGGTAAACCACGTCCCGGGAAAAGAGGGCGTGGGTTCCCACCACGATATCGATATCCCCGGCGGCCAGGGCCTTTAAAAGATTGGATCGCCCGGCTGCCTTCAGGTTTCCCGTCAAAAACGCCGGTCTGATGCCCACCGGTTCCAACAGCCGCGCGGCGTTCTCCGCATGTTGCCGTGCCAGTAATTCTGTGGGGGCCAGGATCGCCGCCTGCCCAGGCGGCGACGCCTGCCCGCCTTCCCCGGATAGCGATTCTACCGCACGGAGCGCCGCCAGAAACGCTACCAGGGTCTTCCCCGAACCCACATCCCCCTGGAGCAGCCGCGCCATGGGATATTCCCCATCCATGTCCTGGTTAATTTCCGTAACCGCCGCGCTTTGACCCGCAGTTAAGCTGAAGGGGAGCCGCTCCAGAAGACGTCTCTGCAAAGCCGAAAGTTCTCCATCCTTCCCAGCTTCTCTCTTTTTGTGTACCAGGGGCGCCGTATTTTTTCTTTCCAGGGCTCTCCGCCCAATTATCACTTCCAGGTAGAAAAGCTCTTCGTAGATCAGGGTTTTCCGGGCCCTGTCCAGTTCTTCCACGGAAGCGGGAAAGTGGTAGGCGCGGATAGCTTCGCTTTTGGGGAGGAGACCGTCCCGTTGGATTATGGCCGACGGAATTTCATCCTCCAGGGGTTTAGCGTATTGGGTCAGTGCCTGGCGGATAAGCCGACGGAACAGGCCCTGGTTAAGGCCCGCGGTGAGGGGATACACCGGCAGCACATGGCCGAAGCCCTTAACGGCCCCTTCCACCGGTTCAAACTCAAAGGCGGAAGACTGGAGTTCCCCGTATTTATAGTAGAAGCGGCCCCATAACCGGTACTGCATTCCGGGTACGAGCTGTTTTTCCAGGAAGGGGCGGTTAAAACAAACCAAAACCGCCCGACCGCTTTCGTCCTCCACATGGATCTTGAGGGTTTTCATGGCGCCGAAACCAAACCAGTCATGGGCGATAACCCGGACCACGGTACACACCGCGGGGTACCGGGAATAGTCCGCCAATGGTACCGAATGGCTCCGGTCTTCCCAGTCCCGGGGATAATAACAGAGAAGCGCAGCAACACTGTTTATACCGGCTTTAGCCAGGGCTTTAACCGAAGCGGGACCGGCGCCCTTGATGTGATCCGCCGACGCGGTAAGCTCCCGCAGGAACATTAGAAGGGGAGCCGGACCAGAAGATCCAGGGCAAACCGGACCAGCAGTTCCAAACCGACCCGGAGAGCCAGCAGAACCCCAAGGGAAGTGAGGATACCGGTCATGAACCGGACCAGCCGTCTCCCAAAGAGCATACGGTTAATGCGGTACAGTATGGGCGCTGAGACCGTGTCGATGATCCGCCAGAAACCGTGGTACACATCCCGGTTGGCAAGGTAGGCGATAAGCCGCAGTACCAGGACAACGATAGAGAAACCCAGGACAAAGGAAACCACGGACCAGAGGACGGAACACAGCAGGGAAAGGATAATACCAATGGTAAGGGTACCATAGCGGCCCAGGGTAAGAAAAATATTGTTCACCACCGTCAGGAGCGCTAAGGCCACGACGGGGGTTAAATCCAGATTGGCCACCCGGAGGAAGGAGAAACGACGGAACCAGTTAAGGTAGGGGTCGGTGACGCCGCTTAAAAGATGGAACGCCTTGCCGTAATTTGCCCCGGTAAACCAGGTAAGCATGATACGGATAAAAATAAGGATCATGTAGAGACTGGTGATCCCTCCCAGTATGTTCATTATTCCGGCCATACTTCGGCAACTCCGGTACAAAGGGTTAGGGCTTCAATACAGGAAGCCTCCGCAGATGCGGTAATTTGGGCGGCGGTACGGATCACCGCCTCGTCCTCTAGAATAGGAACGTGGATAAAAACCGAACAGGGGCCGGAACTTCCATAGAGATAATCCCGCAGAGGGAAGAGGTTCTCCTCCCGTTCCGCCGCCGTCTTGTCCAGCCGTATATGCAGTTCCCGGTAGGAAGGCCCCGCAGGGACGGCAGGGGATGTTTCAGCCCCATCGTTTAGTTTAGCGGCCTTTCGCCTGAGCTTTCCCAGTTCAAGCACCGAACTTACCTGGAAGCTTAATTTCTCCCGGCTCTTGTCCAATTTTCCCTTAACCGCAATACAGCGGTTTTCTTCAACATTGTCCCGGTTGAATTCCCAGGTACTTGGAAAAAAGACCAGATCTATTTCGCCCCGGTAATCGGTAAGGGATCCAAAAGCCATGGGCTTATTATCCTTCTTGGTCAGTATGGGGTTGAGTCGTGTCAGTATCCCTATCAGGGTATACTCCCCTTCGGAGGCGGCCTCCGGCTTTGAGAGGTCCAGCTTAACAAACTGTTCCCAGGCGTCTTTATAATTATCCAGGGGCGACAGGTCCTCCGCAAAATTTTCCGGAGCATAAACAGCAGTTCTTTCGACGGCAACGCTTCCCGTGGAACTGCCTGCTGAGGAACAGTATTCCAAAAGGTCTTCTTTTATTTTAAGCCGATCCCCGGGGAGTAACGAATCCACCCGCAGGCTTGGACTGCCCCGCCGTTTATCCAGCCGGCCCTTAATGGCAACGGTATCACCCACAGCAATCCTGTCGCGGCAGCTTTCCCAGGTCTTTTCAAAAAACACTAAATCTATTTCGCCCCGGTAATCCGAAAGGGACCCGAAGGCCATGGACTTGCCGCTCTTGTTGTTATAGGGTTTCAGGTTTTTCAATATCCCTATCAGGGTATAATCCCTTTCGAGCGCCTTGTCGGTATCGGAGAGATCCAGCTTTACAAACTGTTCCCAGGCTTCCTTGTAATCATCCATGGGGTGGCCGGAAAAATAAAAGCCGATAAGTTCCTTTTCGATATTGAGCTTTTCCATGCGGTCCATTTCCGGGTGGATCGTAAACTGGTAATCCGGGTAGGCCTGCTCGTCCGTATCCTCAAAGAGACTGGCCTGTCCCAGCTCCCTGTCGGCCTTTTTGCTCTGGGCATGTTCCACCGCCATTTCCATATTCAGCAGCAGTGTCTGTCTGGTCTGGCCAAAGGCATCGAAGGCTCCGGTCTTAACGAGGATCTCCACCACCTTTTTACCCACCGTTTTAATGTTCACCCGGTCAAGGAAATCTATAAAACTCTTGTAGGAGCCGTCTTTGCGGCAGTTTATGATCTCCTCTGCGGAAGCGTCCCCCAGACCCTTAATGCCCACAAAGCCGTAGACAATGCGGCCATCCACCACGGTGAAAAGCCGGTCCGAACGGTTGACGTCCGGGGGATCAATGGAAATTCCCATACGCCGGGCCTCATCGATATAGAGGGGGAGCTTATCCACGCTGGAAATTTCATTGGACATGTTGGCGGCCATAAATTCCACCGGGAAATTCGCCTTGAGGTACGCGGTTTGGTAGGCCAACACCGCATAGGCCGCAGCATGGCTCTTGTTAAACCCATAGCCAGCGAAGGGCGCCAGGATTTCAAATATCCGGTCTGCGTCCGCCTCTTTAAAGCCCCGCTTAAGCGCCCCGGCAATGAAGGGAACCTTTTCCTTGTCCAGTATTTCCCGTTTCTTCTTTCCCATGGCCCTGCGCAGTATATCCGCCTGCCCCAGGCTGTACCCTGCAATGATCTGCGCCACCTGCATGACCTGTTCCTGATAGACGATAACCCCATAGGTCTCTTTCAAAATATCTTCTAGGCTGGGATCGGGATAGACGATAGACTGGCGGCCGTGTTTGGAAGCGATAAACTGGGGGATATTATCCATAGGCCCCGGCCTATATAAGGCGTTTAAGGCGATAAGGTCTTCAATACTAGTGGGCTGGGCATCCTTAAGGACCTTCTGCATCCCCTCGGATTCAAACTGGAACACTCCGTAGCTCTTTCCCTCTCCCAACATCTTAAAAACCGCACCAGCCTCCGCCGTTCCGCCCTCGCTTATGGTTTCGATGTCAAAATTCGCATATTCTCCACCCCGGCGGCGGATAAGTTTTACCGAATGGTCAATAAGGTCCAGGGTTTTAAGTCCCAAAAAATCCATCTTTACCAGGCCCTGGGGTTCGATCAGGTCCATGGTATACTGGCTCGCCACCACCCCGGTTTTATCCTGGTAAAGGGGCACATAGTCGGTCAAATCAGTTTTCCCAATCACGATCCCCGAAGCATGAATGCTGGAATTGCGGTTCTTCCCCTCCAGCTTGCGGGCCATGGCAAAAAGTTCCTGGTACTTGGTGTCCTGTTCCAGTTCCCGCAGCCGGGGCTCCTGCTCAAAGGCTTTTTTCAGGGTCATCTTGGGGTCTTCCGGGATAAGCTTGGTTAGCATGTTGGACTCGTCAATGCTTATGTCCAGCGCCCGGGCCACATCTTTAACCGCAGCCTTGGCCTTCATGGTGCCAAAGGTGATAATCTGCCCCACCTTTTCCTTGCCGTATTTTTCAGTCACATGGTCGATCACATCCTGACGGCCCTCGTTGGCAAAGTCCACGTCAAAGTCGGGCATGGATATCCGTTCAGGGTTGAGGAAACGCTCGAAGAGCAGCTTGTACTTAATAGGGTCGTTGTTGGTAATCCGCAGGGCATAGGCCACAATGGAGCCGGCCCCGGAACCACGCCCGGGCCCCACGGGGATATCATGCTCCTTGGCCCAGTTGATAAAATCCGCCACGATGAGGAAATAGCCCGTAAAGCCCATGGAGATGATCACCCCAAGCTCATATTCCGCCCGCTGGATGACCTCAGCGCCCATAGCGGGATACCGTTTTTCCAGTCCCTCCATGGTCTGCCGCCGCAAATATTCATCCGCATTGGCATATCCCGCAGGAATTTCAAAATCCGGCAGCAGCGGCCCCGGGCTGGGAATTTCGGTTTTGCAGCGTTCTGCGATCAGCGCCGTATTGGCAATAGCGCCGGGGTATTGGGAGTCCGGGAACAGCGCCGCCATTTCGTCACCGGTTTTGAAGTAAAACTCGTCGGTGTCAAAGCGCATACGCTTTTCATCCCCCCGTTTCGCCTGGGTGCCGATACAGAGGAGCAGATCCTGGGCAATGGAATCTTCCTTTTCTATGTAGTGGATGTCGTTGGTAGCCACCAGGGGGATACCCGTACGCCCGGCAATTTCGACGATTATGGGATTTACCTGCCGCTGCTCCGCAATGCGATGATCCTGAACTTCCAGGTAGAAATTATCCTGCCCAAAGAGGCTGTTGAACCAGAGTGCGGTTTTTTCCGCCTCCTGGATCTGCCCCCGGAGGATCAGGCTGGGAATTTCCCCCGCCAGGCAGGCGGAAAGGCAGATAAGCCCGGCATGGTATTTTTCCAGTAATTCCCGGTCGATTCGGGGCTTGTAATAGAACCCCTCGGTATAAGAATAGGATGAAAGCTTCATGAGGTTCCGGTATCCCTCTTCATTGGTAGCAAGGAGGATCAGATGGTAGTACTTGTTCCCGTTCTCGCCGCCCTTCCGCTCGGTCCGGGCCCCCGGGGCCATGTAAAATTCGCTGCCGATAATGGGATGCACCGGTGCGCGGTCCTTAAGGGGGTGGTCTTTATCACCTAAACAGGCATTACGAAATTTTAGGGCGCCAAACATATTCCCGTGATCTGTAATGGCCAGATGCTTCATCTCCAGGGAAGCTGCTTTGGCTGCCAAGGATTCCACCGAAGCGGCGCCATCCAGGAGGGAAAAATCGGAATGGACATGAAGGTGGACAAAATCGGTCATGATGACCTAATAGTACCTGCGCATATTGATTTTATCAAGGATATAACCCATGCTTTAAGAACAAGCAATGAAAACTGAAATATTTACATTTTGTGATTTTGCCCAGGAAAACGGCGGTAAACTTACCATAGTGGGGACCTTCGACACGATCATCGCCCGGAATTTTCCCTGCGTCCACCCCCAATTAGCGGTGGTTATCCGGATCCGCTTTGATATGTGGGAATTCAACACCCATAGTTTCCGGATTGAGACCCTGGACCTGAACGGGGAACTGAACATTGAGCCCATAAACGGCCATGTGGATGTCCATGGGGAAGGAAGCGCTGCCGCCATAGCCCATCTGGTGTTTACCTTTTCCAATCTGCATTTCGCCAATCAAGGGGTGGTGAATTTTGTGTTATATATTGATAATAAGGAACTAAGTTCCATACCCCTGCATATCAGAAAGGGCCAGGGATGATATCCAACCCCCTTGACCCTAATCCCCGAGAACCGTAGAATTTTCTATAATGGAACCATATCGGCCTTTGAGGCTCATTTTTTTTATTTACGATTTTATCCGGCTGGTTGTAATGACAAGTCTCCTTGCAGCCTTTATCCCCCCGGGGGGGGCCGGAGAGGGCGGCATATTCCCCCATGTTTTTTACGCCGTCCCCAACGGCCTGTTTCCCCTGATGAGCTTTTTCCTATGGATTAGGCTTGACGCCTATAAACCGTATATCGCCCTGTACATGGCGGGGAAGATCCTTGCGGTAATTGCGGTCTTTGCGTGGCTTGCTTTTTTATTACCCAACCTTACGGGCGATTTGATTGGCATTCCCCGGGGAACCTTTACCCTAATCGGAACCGCACTGCTCCTATCCGCCGGAGACGCCCTTACGGTCCTTGGCGGGGCGGTATTGAAAAAACGAATCCTGGTCGCGGAAACGCTGCCACGGGAAGCGGAGCTCCCCGAAGATGCTCCTGAGGAAGGTTAAAAATGCGTATCATTCCAATAGCCAGCGGCAAGGGCGGAGTCGGCAAATCCATGGTAGCGGCCAATCTCGCGGTAGCCTTTGCCCAGGCCGGTCAGCATGTCATTCTGGCGGATCTTGACCTGGGGGCGTCGAACCTCCATCTGGTCATTGGCTACCAGGCCCCACAATTGGGTATCGGGACTTTTCTCAACGATCCCCGTTCGGATTTTTCCAAGGTTGTAGCCAATACGGACATACCCAACCTCAAGTTCATTCCCGGGGATATGGAAATCCCCGGAACCGCTAACCTCAAGACCAACCAACGCCAGGCCCTGGTTAAACGGCTCCTGTCCCTGAACGCAGATATCCTGATCCTCGATTTAGGCGCCGGGACCCATCAGTCTATCCTGGATTTCTTCCTCCTCTCCGGCCAGGGGATCATCGTCTCCGCCCCAACGGTAACCGCCACATTGAACGCCTACGTGTTCCTCAAGAATACTATCTTCCGGATCATGTACACCGCCTTTGCCAAGGAAACCAAGGCCTACAATTACCTGGAAAAACTCCGCAAGGAAGGTTCCGGGCTGCAGCGGCTCTACCTGCCCAAGATGCTTCAGGAAATTAAGAAGATCGATGCTAAGTCCTACAATAAGTTTAAGGCCCATGTGGATCGTCTCCACCCCCGGCTGATCATGAATATGGTTCAGGACCCCAAGGATGCGGATATTGCCACAAAAATACGCCGGTCCTGCGAGATATACCTGGATCTTAAAATTGAACACCTGGGAGTTATATACCGGGACTCCATACAGGATACCAGCCTTGCCTCCAGGATGCCCGTAACTATTTACAAACCCCAGGCAGTCATTTCCCAAGCCATCTATCGCATTGCCGAAAAGATCCTTCAGTCCGATGAGGATCACTTTACCCTGACCGATGAGGAGATCAACGAAACTTTCCAGGAAGCTACGGTGGAAGCGGAGATCGACTTTGAGAACAAGATGGAGTATGTAGAAGAATTGATGCACTCCGGCGCTTTAAGCCAGGGGGATCTGATAGAAACGGTAAAGACCCAGCAGATCGAAATCTCCAAGCTGAAAAAAGAAAACAACTTTCTGAAGTATACCCTGTCCAATGCTATGCAAAAGGGATTTAAACCATGAACCTACTTGCCGTACAATTCCCCTCATGGCTGAAAGCGGAGATAATCCCCGGCCTTCCCTTCCGTTGGTACGGGCTTATGTACATTGTAGCCTTTAGTATCGCTTTTCTGCTCTACCGCAAACAGGTGCGGGAACGGCGTTTCCCCATGAGCGAAGATGATCTTTCGGGGCTCTTCTTCTGGGGCATCCTGGCCCTGTTGGTAGGCGCCCGGGTCTTTGCCACCTTCGTCTACGAAACCCGGGACATCTACCGCCGCCAGCCCTGGCTGATATTCTGGCCCTTCCAGAACGGCCGCTTCACCGGTCTCCAGGGCATGAGCTACCACGGCGGCGTCATAGGCGGCGCCCTGTCGATAGTAATTTATTCGGCGATAAAACGGTTTGACTTCCGGGAAATCGGCGACATGTACGCCGCCAGCATTCCCTTAGGCTACACCTTCGGCCGCTTGGGAAACTTTATCAACGGCGAACTCTACGGCCGGGTAACCACGGGCGCTCTGGGAATAATCTTCCCCTATGCCCAACCCCTTTCCCCGCAGGAAAGCTGGGTCCGGGAGGCTGCGGAAAAAACCGGCGTCACCATTCCCGGCGGCTCCACCCTGGTGAACCTGCCCCGCTACCCCTCCCAGCTTTTCGAGGCCCTCTTCGAAGGGCTGATCCTTTGGCTGATCATCTGGATATGGCGGAACCGGAAACCCTTCAAGGGCTTCCTGCTCAGCCTCTACCTGGGCGGCTACGGCATCTTCCGGTTTTTCATCGAATACTTCCGGGAGCCCGATTCCGATCTGGGTTACCGTATCCAGCTTATTCCCACAACCCTCTCCCCCGCCCAGGCCCATCCGCTCCTGTGTTTCTCCACCGGCCAGGTCTTTTCCTTCTGCATGGTACTCCTGGCCATAGTTTGGTACTTTATCGCCCGCAAACTTCCTGACAACGAAGCGGTACGTATCTACCCCGATGCTCCCGATCCGTCAAAGCCGCCTACTGCTGAAGAATTGCAGGAAAGAGAGAATCTGCGGAAAAACAGGCGGAAGCTGAGAAAACGGCTCAAGTAGGATTGAAAGCAAACACTTTTCGGGAAGGGCATACCTGGTACGATATTCGCTTTGTAATAATATTTGAATAAATGAAAGGAATATTTAATGGCTTATGAAAATATATTGTTTGACCTGGATGGAACATTAACTGATCCATATTTAGGAATAACAAATTCTGTAAAATATGCTCTTGAAAAATTTAATATATTGGAAAATGACATAAATAAATTAAAATTATTTATTGGTCCGCCATTGGAAAAATCATTTATCGAATATTATCAATTTGATAAAAACAAAGCAAAAATCGCCATAGAATATTACAGGGAATATTTTTCAGAAAAAGGAATATATGAAAATAAATTATATGATAATATTGAAAATTTATTAAACGACATGAAAAATAAAAATTGCATACTTGCAACATCAAAACCAAAGAAATTTGCATTGGAAATATTAAAATATTTTAAAATTGACCAGTATTTTAATGAAATTATCGGAAGCAATTTAGATGGAACATTATCTGAAAAAGAGGAAATAATAAAATATATCATTGAAGAAAATAATTTAAATAAAACGGAAACAATAATGGTAGGCGATAGGAAATATGATATTATCGGGGCACATAAAAATAATATACATTCAGTAGCGGTAATGTATGGATATGGCAGCAAAGAAGAATTGGAAGAATCAAAACCGACATACTTTTGTAAAGATGTAATGGATATAATAAAAATAATAAAAAGAGAGCATCTATGACCGAGGGGTACGGATACTATGTGGATTGGTAAGGAACGCCTAAATATGGATAAAATAATTGAACGGATTTCTTTAGGGAAAAGGCTTGACTTCATATTTTTCTGGAAAACAGACAAAAACAATTTATCGACAGGCTGTTTTAGTCAATGACACAATGGTTGGTGGTAAGAATAAATGCAAAAGGGTTATGAAAAAACATATAATTGGGTAAAAGGTTTATTGAAAACTTGTGATTTTTCCGATAGTTCCAAAAGGCTTGGATTAAAGCAAATTTCAGAAAATATACTATTGGTTAATTTTCTTAATCGAACATACCGAATAACAAAAGAAGGTGTAGAACTTATTGAACAGGAAACAATATGGACGGTAGATTCTGAAGGTTATGAATTTGATTTGAAAAGCGTCTTAGGATATTATGTATTGTCAGGTGCAAATATAGAGCCAATATACGAATATTGCACTCTGGGACAATTTTCCGGCGGTGTATTTCGGGAAAGCAGTAGTTTTGTATCAATGGAAAACAAAAAATTCACGGATACATTTGGCAACGATTATGAAAAATTTAAAAAAATAATGAATATGTTTAGTATGGAATATGAAGAAGGAAACAGGGATGGAAAGTATAGCTGGAATTATAAAATATTGCCCAAAATATCGATCAAATTAATATTTTATGAAGGAGATGATGAGTACCCTTCAAAATTACAAATTCTCTATGATAAAAATGCAATAAAAATATACAATTTTGAACAATTAGCAGTTTTACATAGTAGCATTTTTCAAGCAATATTATCGATGGGAAAAAGGAACGAATTATTAAAAGAACTACTCCCTAAAACTTAGGGACTAAGGTTCCAAGGCAGTAGTTACTCTGTTCCGTTACCAAAGCGATGCCGGGTAAACCCCCTGGGAAACCAATTCCGCTATGCGGTTAACCGCAGCTTCCCGATCCTCTTTGTAAGTAACCCCGAACCATTCGGAATCCGCCTTGAGGACCTTAATTTTGAGGAACCCTTTTTTTATAAACCAGTCCGCAGCAAGGGGCAGGTAACATTCGCTCTTCAGTTCCGAACCCGAAGTTTTAAGAAAATCATCAAAATAGTTTTGCAATTTTGGGAAGATACTCACCGGGAAACCCCAAAAGTTCATGGATACCGGGGTATCCGCAGCAAGATCCTGCCGCGCCCCATCGGAACCGGTGTTGAAAATCTTGCCGTCCTTTTTCTCGATAGACTTGAGTTCATCCACCGAGGAAAGGTAGCCCTGGGTTACCTCGCAGACCCCGCGGGTAACCGTACCCTGGGGACTGAGGGTACTTTCCAGCCGGAAGGGCACGATGGCGCCATCGGTGATAGCGGGGTCGGCCAAATATTTTCCCATAGCCGCAAAGGCTTCCCGGCCGTAAAAATCGTCCGCATTAAGCACCGTGAAGGGAGCGTCGATTTTGTCCCGGGCGCAGAGCAGGGCATGGGCGGTTCCCCAGGGCTTGGTCCGGCCTATTTCCCGGCTTTTCGCCAGAACATCCGCCGGGATAATGGTGTCCAGATCCTGAAAGGCCAGCTCACATTCGATATGGCCCTTGATCCGGCTCAAAACAATTTCCCTGAAATCCTTTTCGATATCGTGGCGGATAATAAACACAATCTTGGTAAACCCCGCCCGCTTGGCATCGAACACCGAAAAGTCCAGCAGCACTTCACCGCTCTTCCCTATCCGGTCCATCTGCTTAAGCCCGCCATAACGGCTTCCCATACCGGCGGCTAATACAACTAAAACTGGTCCTTTCATTTTAAACCTCTTCCTTAATTTTATTTTATCCTATGCCTGTTTCCCACTGCGAAGTTTTTCTTCAAACCGCTCCAACGCCTTACCGGTCAGTCCGCTCCCGGAGGCGGAACTGCTGCCCTCAAGCCGCCTCTTTAACTCGGCGAATTCCTCTTTGGAGAAACTCACCCCCCCAAAGAAATGCCGTTCAAAGGATTCGCAACACCGGGGGGCTACCTTTTTGGTGATTTCCAACAAAACCTCGGCGTAAAGACGGATTTCCTTCTGAGCATGAACGTCCAGCCGGAGTTCCAGGAAATGGAACAGGTTATGGAGATCAATCTGCCAGTATAGTTCGGTATATAAGGACAAGGGCAGGTTGATCCGGGCCAATTCCCGGGCTATGCCCTGGTCGATCAGCGCCGTATACTCCCCGTAGGCGTGTTTCTGCCCCTCGCTCAGGGAGGAACGCACCTTTTCCACCGCCCCCGCATCCAGGGCTTCTTCCGAGCGGCCCTGCTTATTGTCCGTACTCTGAAGGGCAACATCAGTGGGAGCGGGAACGTAAAAATCGTCCTTCATCACCGAATAGCGGCCGGAAATCTCGTTCAGCTTGGCAGTCCGGTGGCGAATCCACTGGCGGGCTACAAAAATGGGCATCTTTATATGAAAAGTAAGGGCAATCTGTTCAAAGGGGCTGGTATGCCGGTGCCGGAGCAGATAGTCGATGAGCCCCGCATCCTCCCGGTAACTCTTGGTCCCCTCGCCGTAGGAAACCCGGGCGGACTGCACCACCCGCTCATCCCCCCCCAGATAATCCACCAGGCGTATAAACCCCTTGTCCAAAACGGGGTATTCCTTATCTAAAATAGCTTCCGCTTCCGGAACTACGCAATGAGCCATGTTTCCTCCTGAAAATTGAATATCTCCATTAGTATAATAGGAATGGGGCGGTAAAGAAAGGGGCTTGATATTGCATGCAATGACTTTTTCAGCAGATTCGTTGGATGCTGTTTTTTGTCCGATAAAGTTGGTATCCGTCACCGGTTGACACTTCGGCTCGGTTTAATAATAGACCGGTTAGTTACTCCGAAAATTCCGTCAACATCGCTTCCTGCTCCAGTTTAACGCCCTTAGTAATCATGTACTGTATACAGGGCAGACTGTCCGTCAATTCTTCACGTTTGGTAAGGAGTTTTAATTTTTCGATATATGGCAAGATCACCGGGACGGCAAACCGGGTGTAACGCTCAAGTTCGCTCCTGTCCATACGGTAGGGCAAGACGTCTTTTTTAATTTCCCGGCGCAGCCGCGCCAGCATGGAAAACCCACCGTAGTCAATATCACCCCAGTGACGCCAGGAACAACCGGGCTGCAGACCGGCGGCAAGGGCCTTGAGAAATAGGCCCCGTGCGGGGCTGTAGTTACCGCCGTGGTATACCACAAGTTCTTTGTCATTATGCTGCCGGTGAACATAATCAATGTAATTAGCCCGGTTCTCTATGGAAAGAATTTCAGTGTCCGGCGGCAGAAAAAGCTGTCCCCGTTTGAGGTCGCCGGTATAAAGGGCGCCGCCTGAGATGAGGGGAGCAAAATTAACTAATGCCCCGGGGTCGTCTCCGCCGTCCTGCCCCCGTTCAAAGCTGATGGAAAGGGGACCCCGGAATTCAAACTGCTCAGGGTACTTGGCGATCCCCGCAAAACGGAGGAGTTCCTCATCGGTACTGTTATCATCACAGTCCGTATACTGCCGTATGATACTAAGAAAGCGCTTTCTTACGCTGTTCTCAAAAGTTTTTGAATCTCCAAAACATTGAAGGGAAAAAACACGTTCCAGTAATTCTGTCTCCTCCATATGGTCGGTAAAAACGAGGGCCCGCAGCAGGTTTCTCCGCTCTTCACTATCGGCGGGAAGACCGGTGGCCGCAAACCGTGTCCCGACTGATCGTTTCCGGGAAATTTTTTCATACACCTGGTTGAGAAAATCCTGTATCCATTGGCTTTTGACTTTTTCCAGGGTCTCAAGCAGTTCAAGGCATACATCGTCGGCAATATCGTTAGCGGGCCGGCGGTTTATGAATGCATAGGCGGCGTTTATATTTTCAAAATCAAGCCAAACCTTGGCAAGGAAATGGTTTTTCTCGCCCTTCATCCACTGGTAGAAAACAAGCTCATCCCTGTTCAGGGAAAGTACCGCCCGGTTTATCCCTTCCTTAATTTCAGGTTTCTCAATTTCGTAGGCCGGGAAGTCCGTTATGCCCCCGTCGTAAAGCCTGATCATGATACGCCGGGTCGGCACGGCGCCTGTCTTAAAAAAACTGCTCCCCTCGTATTTATCCAGCAAAGCGGAAAGCAATTCTCTTTGGTACTTTTCAATCTGCACCGATCTTCTCCAGGGCTTTCAGTTCCTCAATTTTTCTCGGGTCAAAACCGCGCACCGCCGCCAGTTTGCCTTCCCGGAGGACGCAGAGGTTCCGGTCCACAAGGATGGCGATATCGCCAATTTTGTCCGGAGGCGCAGAAAGAATGACCTGGAAATTAAACTGCCGCAGCAGTTTTATGCTGCTGATAATACGCTCGCTGTCCATCTTGGAAAAGGCCTCGTCAAAGATAATGATCCGGGCGGTATTGGCCTTCTTGTCCCTGCCGGTACGATAGAGTTGGGTGAAGGATGCTAACACGGCGATATAAAAGGGGGTTTGGGTTTCCCCGCCGGATTTTTTGCCCATGGTCTTTGACAGGCGCTGGGACTCACCTTCACCGTTAATAACCTCAAGGTCAAAGGAAAGGTAGGTGCGGAAATCCGTAAATGTTTGTACCCGTTTTTCATAATCCTCCCGTCCCTCGGCGCCCCTTCTGTCACCCACATTGGTGATCAGGGAAAAAAGCTCTCCTATTTCATCCTTGTACTTGGTGTTGAACTGTTCGGAAAAAAGAGTGTACCCACCCTCAACAAGCATGGGATCGATTATCATATCGTAGTAACGTTTGTAATCCGGCTGGGGAATGATTCTGAAACGATAGGTGTCATCCCCAAAGAAACTTTTGCTCAGGGCGTCGTTCAGGCCGTCTATCTGTTGTTTCGCATCATTTATATTGCTCTGGAGCTTGCTTAAAAAATCTTCCCTGAATTGTTCATAGGCCTTTTTCCGGGCATCCTCAATCTGAACATGGTAGACGGGAAGCTTGTTTTCGCTTAACTCAAACCAGGCGCTTTCGTACACCCCATTATCAATGGCGGTGGTGTCATAACCCATTTTGTGTTTGTCATTGTAACGGCGGCGGGATTCCCGCAGTTCCTCCCAGAAACTTTCCTTCGCATTGGAAGACCGGCTCAACTCGCGGGGAAAAGCCTGTTCGATGGCAAGGGGATCTCCCCTCTCGGCGAGCTCCTTTTGGTACCGGGGAATCCCCGTTTCGGAAAGCCACTGCTCCGGAAATTTCTCCGACAGGAGTCCTTCCATTTCTGTATATTCACCCTTGAGTTTAGGGATACTGTCGGCCATGATCGCCCGCAGTTTTTCTTCATCCGTAGCCTGGTCCCGCTTGTGCTGATCCATCTGTTCTCTCAAGCTTTTCAGCATGGTATCAAGGGTTTCAATCCTTTCCCTGAGCGCCTCAATGGCGCTTTTGTCTACCGAGGCCAGGTTTTTGCGCAGAACTTCTATTTCCTCTTCAAGCTTGGGTATAAACCGCACCATTTCCGCCGCCTTAACAAGCCGCCCCGGTTCCGATTCTCCCGGAATCGCCAAAACGCTCAAGGGCTGAAATTGGTTTTGTACCCCCCCGATGATCGCCATCCCCTCTGTCAGGAGCACGAGTTCTTGCTTCACATCATCCAGGCGCTGGCGTATGGCATCCTGCCCTATGGCTGGCTTTGCCCAGAGACCGGGGTTCATGGCCCGGGCGACAAAATTCCGGTAGAGCATCCCCTCGTCGGTGACGGATGTATTAAAGCGGCGAAGGTCCCCTACCTTGTCGCATTTCATAACCCGGCCCAGGGTATAATCCAGGAACAGCCGCACATAATTATTGGAGGTGGAAATTTCTTCCGCCAGGCTGCCCGGATCAGGGCGAGGATTTAGTTTTTCTATTTTTTCAATATCCACAATACCTGCCCCGTAGATATTCCGTTCCCGCTTTATCGTATCGTATACATGAAGAGCGGTATTAAAATGCTCAGGCGGAACAATAAGGTAGAATTTCTGTGTGTTGAGGTAGCCCTCAATAACATTGCGCCAGCGCTTATTTTGTATTTCCGCGGCTTCCGCAACGATAAGCACCTCCGCGGATTTGCCTGCCTTGCCCCGGATCCGGGAAGCTATGGCTTCCCGGAGATCCAATACATCCTGGGGGAAGCGGTATATTCCCTTTTCCAGGGATTCCTGCTCAAGCCGGAGATCCCCCTGCTTCCGGCGTATCCTGTCCTGCTCTTCCCGCAGGCGTATTAACAGGGCGCTTGAATGGGACCTGATCCCGTCGGCCATCAGAACCCGTGAACAAAATTCATCTTCACCCAGCAGGGTTACAGCTTCAGGGCTGCTTACATCAATGTCCCCAAGAAGGGCGCCAAATTTTTCTACCTCGTTCTTTAGGTTTTGTATCAAGCTTGCCAGGAGGGGTTCCACCGGGACCGGGGCATTGTCCACCCCCCTGGTCCCGGACACCCATGAAAACACTATTTCTGCGAATCTTTTAGAAATTGTACCGAATTCCACCTGAATGGACTTTGCCTCGTCTTCCTTTTCCCGAATCTGTGATTCCAGGTGTTCCATAATCCTGGCAGATTCGTTATTTAACAGTTTTGCGTGGAGATCGTACTTTTCATTCTGTAGCTTTTCAAATCTGGCGTTTTCTTCTTCTATGAGCTCAATCAATTCCCTTATTTCTTCACTCAAATTACCGGCTATCTTTTCCTGGTTCTGTATAGCCGCATCTTTTATGTCAAGCCTGGCCTTATCAACCAGATATCCGTAAAGCATTTCGTTCCGGCGATGGGTATCAAAGGCATCGTAAGATTCATTGATCTTCCCCAATTCCTCCATCCGCTCCCGGAGGAGGGCTTCTTCATTTTCCAGCCGGGTATAGCTTTGTATATTATCCTGCAAGCCGCTTATGTCCACCGGCTGCTGGGCGTCGCAGACAAACTCTGAAATAAATTTTTGTATATCCACATTCGGATCAAAGGAGACCGCCTTCTTGAGCAGCGGGCCGAACCGGGACTGAAGCCCCCCAAGTTTGCCGTAGAGATCCGTTCTAAAACTCTGGTTGGTGTCGGTGGTAAAGCTGTTATTCGCGTTGTATTTGTCCCGTATCCATGAGCGGAGAAGGGCGATCTCCATGGGCTTACGGTCGGCCACAAATTCGTTGTCCGGTATCCTGTCGTTAAACCGGAAAAACATCCTGGTAAAATCATTCTCCGAATACACATCGAAACAGCAGCCCGCAGTAAAGTAGGCGTCTTTTTCATCATCAAAAAATTCCAGGGCAATAAAACTGGTAAACCTACCATTACGCAGGTATTTAAACCCCGAACCCTCGTCATCCCCCAGCTCCCCCAGAAGGTAGCCCTTCAGGGTACGGTTGCTTTTCCCGCTGGCAGCCTTGTTAAAGGAATTTCCCGAAGTGTCCGCCAGGAGTATGACCTGGAGGGCGTCAATAATGGTGGACTTGCCGGAAGCGTTTTTGCCGGTAAGAAAATTGATCTTTTCAAAGCCTATGGATGTGTGGGTAAAATAATGCCAATGGATTAGCAGTAACCTTGTCATCAGTTTCATTGCGTTTCATCCTCACTTGATCCGGTTTCCGCAGCTTCCTCGTTGCCGGGACTGTACTTCAAATCCTCCAGCTCGGAGTACATGGTATTGATCTCCTGATTGGGAATAATTGACAAAATGGAAGGGAGTATCAGTATTTTATTTCCCTCCCCGTCCCAGGGTGAGTTTTCCATTTTTCTGATAATATTGAAATGCGCCAGGGTACGCTGGGCTTCAATGCGTTCTTTCTTGGTTGTTTTCCCCCGGACCCTTCCCTTTTCAGTTTCTTTCCCTATGAGCCCCAGGGTCTGCATTTTTTCTACCACCGTCTGAGTATCGGTCCGCACGGTATGGAAGCTTCCCGCCTCCTCCCGTCCCTCCTCATAGATAAGCCGGCACATGTAGAGAAAAAGTGTGGTGAAGCGGTTAAGCTGCAGGCGGTTGTGTTCATAGGTATTGGTGAGGGAGATAATCCCGTAGTTTTCGTCCTTTTCAAGCCGCCAGCCCGAAATGGCAAAATAATCCCTGAACAATTCAAAGAGCCGGGATACTATCTGGTATTCCCGGTTCGGCAGGGTCATCTGCCGGGAACTCTGGTATTCATGGCGCACCAGGTAGGTGTGGGACAGGAGGTAGTTGGCAATGCGGCGAAAATCTTCCTTCTCGCTGCTGTTGAGGTTTTCCAGGTCCTTTTCAAACATGTTTCCCCGCCTTTTTGCGTATCCTCATTTTGGGAATACGATACCCGTTACGCTCCACCATTCCCTCCTCAATATCTACAGCATAGTCCATCCCCTGCTCGTGGGATCGGATGATCGCCAGGATCAGCAAAACAAAATCCGTATCCTCTTCAATAGGCAGATTTTCGCTCTCCAGAACCAGTTTCCCTGCACCATCAGCATCGCTGCTCTCCGCAGACGCAAAGAGGCTTTCCACAAAACGGCGTACCCTTTCCAGGGAATAGACATTTTTCATCCGGCTCGCCATTTCTTCCATGGCGCTGTCCGCAAAAGTCTGTCCGTTAGCAGTCTCGGCATTGATCTCCAGGGGTTCCCCGTTTAACCTGCGGCTCAGAATGTTTTTATGGAAAAGGGAGGCGCCGTCCAGAAAATTTTGCCGGTTAATTTTAATGCTCTTCCCCAGCAAGTCCCCTACCTTGTTACGCCCCGCATCGGAGGATGATGCGTAGACCTTGAGGATTTCAAGGAGTTTCCCCACCACGCTCTGATCCGTGTTCATCATGTAGGTCATTTTTTCTATGGAATTTTTTATATAGGAATGGTGTTTTTTATCAATCTCATTTATGGTGTTTCCCAGCTTTCCGTAGGTATCCAGCACAAAATTTATGGCCGAAAGTATTTCTTCCCCCGCTTCCTCGTCGTATTCATATTTCCGTACCCTCATGGCCCGTTCCCGCATCCCCGCCATTAGGGCGTCATCATCGCGGATCTTCGTCAGAATATCCCTGATGGGCGCAGTATACCGGTGGATAGAATCCATGGTCTTAATGGGGTGATAGATCCGGTCGGCCATGGGCTTGAATTTTTCAAAGTGGTTTGCCAGCAGATCGTTTATATTGTTCTGCTCCTGAATACGTCTGAGATAGGTACGGATACTGTGGTAAAGGCTTTTTAGTTCATAGGTAAGCTGTTCGGTATTTCTTTTGGCGGCCAGGATCGCATCATACATTTCACGGGGCTGCTCGTTAAGGGCCTGCTTCAGGGCCGAATAGGTTGAAAAAACCAGGGAATTGTACTCGTGGATCTTCTCGTCCCGCAGTTCATCCAGGAGCTGCATCATCCTGATGGCATAATCCCTGGGGGTGATGATCTCGATAAAAGAGCCGTCCATGTATTCCCGGTCAACCCATCCGGTGTCCACGATCCGTTTCAAAATGAGCCGCGCCTTAACATTGGGTGCAAGCCCGCCGTCCCCTGCGGCCACGCCCGGGCTGTCCGGGGATTCATCCTCAGCTTCGGGGATAAAATTTCTGTCTTCGATAAGGGCGATCAGGGAGGTGATGTAATCCTCCACCTGTATGTTGAGCTCCCGTTTTAGGAAATCATTCAGCAGCATCAGGGCGTCAAAATATATCTCCCGGTTTGCGGAGGCCAGGAGGGAAAAGAAGTTGCCCGGAATCAGGTTGAACAGGTTCATGGCTGGATAAGTATACTACAGGGAAAGATGATTGTCATCACCGGTTCTTCAAAGCCCGCTCTACCAGGTTAAGATCCTGGGTCAAATTCCGGTTCCCGGGAAATTCTTCCAGGGCGGCATGGATGACCCGGGCGGCTCCGTCGTAGTCCCCGTTGTTGTACAGGTCTGCAAAGGCATTGTGCATCTCCGCCAGACGGTTGTTGCGATATATGCGGACGGCGTTTTCCAACTGGGAATCCCTGCCATACTTGGCTATGGCAGCTTCGGTGTAGCGTATGGCAGCCAAAGAGCTCTCGGCGGAGGAGAGCCGCTCCCCTTCCTTAAGGATAATAAAATTACGCAGCTCCCTGGTTCGGCTTTCGTTGATGGCCCCCCTGCTCCGGGCAGTGTCAATGGTCAGAAGAACCGCCTGGGCTTCCTCTGCGGTCCGTACTGCCTCGGAATGCTGCACCAATTCTGCGTCCAATACCAGAACTTCCAGACGGTTAAAATTATCCCGGCTCAGAATAGCGGTATTGGCATCAAGTGTGTTCCGGGCATCTGCTATACGCTGAGCCCGTACAAGCTTAACCAGAAGGTTATTCAAAGCGGCGTAGATAAATTCCTGCCATCGGTCATCATCGGGATACCGGTTACTCGCCAGGGCCGCCCACTGGAGGGCCGTCGCTTCCTGTCCGGATTTCATCAGGGATGATCCATAGTTCAGCAGTCGGTCCATCAGATCCTGCTGGGGCTCCGTGAAGAAGGGGGAGGACACAGGATTCCGGCGGTCCCTGAGGAGCGCTGCCCTGTTTATCGCCAAGGGCACCGCATCAGCAAAATGGTTCCGGCGTTCCAGTTCGGATATACGGTTAGTTAAAATGAGGGAAACCAGTTCCAGTTGGCTGATAGAAGTCCGGTCCCGGTAATTCCGGGCGGGAACATAGGCATAGCCCGTAAGCCTCCCGAAGCCGTCGTGGAATTCCCGGCGATTCCCCGGGTCAAATCCCATGGGGTTGGTGGTCTCCACGTCGATAAGCTCAGCGCCGGTGTTCACTGTGATAAAGGCGTGGTCCTTGGTCATCACCCCCGAAACATCCAGTCCCGCCGCAGTGGCAAAGACGGCGTAGAGCACCGCCGAAGAAACACAGTTATATCGCCCGGTCCTAAAAATCTCGTCCATCCGGGTTTGATTTTCCATATAGCCCTTGAGAAAACGCTGATGAACAAAGGTGAGGACAAATTCTCCGCGTCCCTTGGCATCCATGGGCAGATCCGGCATAGCCAGCAGCTCCGCCACAGCATCTCTGATAAGTTCCGCCTGGGCAGATCCATTGGATGCCCCCTGGGCGCCGACGACGGAAGCCCACAGGGCAATTTCCCCGATATCCCGCCAGGAATAATCCCCGCGCCGGGCAAATTCAAGAACCCGTGGATCAGGCTCCAGGGCAGGGAACTGAACCGTCTGTGCGGATAGACAGGGTATGAACACCATGTCCGCCAGAGTCAAAGCAACAAACACGAAAAAAACCATCCTTTTCATTAATGTGCATTGTACCACATTACCCGTTGACGGTACTATGGGGCATTACTTATTATAGTTATTAGGAGTATCCATGGCACAGGTAGACGCTGATTTATTAATTTTGGGAGCCGGTCCTGCGGGTCTAAGCGCCGCTCAATACGGCGGCCGGGCCAACCTCAAGGTCCTGGCCATAGAACAGATGTCCCCGGGCGGTCAGGCCCTGGTGATAAACAAGCTGGAAAACTACCCAGGCGACGCCACCCCCCGCTCAGGCTTCGACTTCGCCCAGGACATGCGCCGCCAGGCCGAAAAATTCGGCGCCAAAATCATCGGCGATGCGGTCCTTTCACTAAAGAAGGAAGGCGGTCTTTTCATCGCCGGCCTGGGCAGCGGCAAGGAACTCCGCGCCTACGCGGTAATCCTCGCCACCGGCGCCACCCACCGCAGGTTGGGCATAAGCGGCGAGGCGGAATACGCAGGCCGGGGCGTCTCCTACTGCGCCACCTGCGACGGCCCCTTCTTTAAGGGTAAGAAGGTCCTGGTGGTAGGCGGCGGTGACGCAGCCTGTGACGAAGCCTGGTACCTTTCGCTTTTGACCGATCAGGTCATCCTGGTCCACCGCCGCGATACCTTCCGCGCCCAACAAGGCCTGGCCCAGCGGGTCCTCCGGAACCCCCACATTGATGTCCGCCTCAACACCCGCCCCCTGGAAATCCGGGGCGATAAACAGGTTACATCAATACTGCTGGAAAACACCGCCGAGAAAACCCAGTACGAAGAGCCGGTCAGCGCAGTGTTTATCTTCGTCGGAACCAACCCACAGACCGCCCTCGTCCCCGATGTAAAAACCGACGAAACAGGCTACATCATCACGGACCAGCGCATGGCAAGTTCCATCCCGGGCCTCTTCGCCGCCGGAGATGTCCGCTCCAGCCCCTTCCGCCAGGTGGTAGTCGCCGCTGCCGAAGGAGCCATCGCCGCCCACTGTGCCGCGGAATATATTGATACGCTAAAGTCATGAGCCATGCCCTACCAGATCAAAACCGGATCCGGTAAATTTTCATAGGGATTATTTTTTTTATAGTATTTTTTTGCGAAATAATATCTGGCCAGGTTAATTAACTGTTCAGGAATACCCTCCAGATCACATTCAATTTTGGCGATATATTGATGTAAGCCTGTGTCCGTTCTGGTGATATTACCAAAGAGCTTGTTTTCGTTTGTAATAATAAATGAAACTTCAATTCCCATTGCATCATTCCGACAAATTTTCTTTTTCAGGTCTATTTTCCAGTTTTTTTTAGAGGATCTCATAATTTGAGTATTAAAGATCGCCCGTATTCCTGGCAAATTCAATATTGCGGTATTTTTAGCTGGTATTAATTTTTTTTGTGGGTTTTTCGAAAATTATTCGTTGTTTCATGATTTATAGATCTACAACTATACATATATGTAGTATATTTCCACGCATTGAAAGTTTTTCCTAAATGAGGTTAAACTTGCAGGAATACAAATGAAAAACCAAACAATGCGGGGACAAAAAACCAATCGCTCGGTGGGCAGATGGCTGACAGCCTTAATTGTCCTTATGATTGTGGTGCTAAGCGGCGTTATGATGATAATTGGGTATTTGAGATTCAAAAAATCAACGGAAGAATATTATTTTAGAATGGGAGAAACCACCGCAGGCATTGTGGCAGCAATTATTGATCCCGATTCCCTGGATACGTATCTCGATACTCTTACCACAGATAAAAAGTACGAAAACACCATGGAACTACTTAAGAAAGCTCATCTTGAATGTGAGGCTCAAGCATTGTATGTGTTTCGGGCGACAGAGGATGGGATTACGTATATATATGATACCGACCCTTCGGATATGTGGTGTGAATTGGGGCATTACGATCCCTATACCTATATTGACGATGACGGAACGGTTGGGCATCTTTACCCCGATGACACAGTACAGCAGCTGCGAAATAGCGGACAAGTTACCACCGTCATGGGAATTACCCAATACGGCTGGATAATAACCGTGAGCGAGCCGCTCTATGGCAGTGACGGAACGTGTAAAGGATATGTGGGAATTGATTTTGATGTGAATCAGGTGGTAGCCAAACAATCGGCATATCTCTGGCAGCTTGCAATTATCATACTTATAACCACTGCGTTGTTTGCGGTAATATACCTGTATATTATTCGGAAAGCCATCATCCGCCCGATCAATATTATGGCAAAGGCGGCGGATAGCTTTCTTGTCAACAGTCTGGAACTCTCCGGAAAAATTGATGGGCAGGATTCTCCTCCAAAGGGCGAGAAATCAATCGGTGCATCCGATATTCTATCTATGGATATCAACACCGGGGATGAGATGCAAAGCCTTGCCGAATCCTTGAAATCCATGGTGCGGAAGATTGACGAGTACATCACCAGCTTGAACATTGTTACCATCAAATCAGAAACGGATGTGTTGACTTCGCTTTGTAACAGAGGCGCTTTCGAGCAGCAGGTAAGCGCCGTCCTGCGCCTCCGGCAGGATACGGATCAGATTAATGCCTTTTTGATGATTGATGTAGATTATTTTAAAGCGGTCAATGATAATTACGGCCATGCCGCAGGAGACATGGTTCTGTCGGAATGCGCACACGCTCTGCGGAGAGTGGTGCGTGAGTCGGATATTGTCGGCAGATTGGGGGGCGATGAATTTGCGGTCTTCTGCAAAAGTATCGGTTCTGTCGCCATGGCGGAACAAAAGGCGTGGCAGATTCGCGATGAATGGCTGAAGATTATTCCGCCGGGCGGTGAGAAGGGCATCACCGCAAGTATCGGAATATCCTTTGCTCCGCAGGATGGACAAGCATACCATGAATTATTTAGCAAAGCCGATGAGGCACTCTACCGGGCAAAAGAAGCCGGACGGGATGGCTTTGCCATATAGTATCACTACCGAAGGTAGGTCCGGAGTTTTGTCAACACCTCGTCCATGGCCAGGGGTTTGCCGACGTGGCCGTTCATCCCTGCCTCAAGGCATCTTTCAATGTCCTCCCGAAATACATTAGCGGTCATGGCAATGATGGGAATTTCCTTCGCCCGTTTGTTATCCAGGGCACGGATACGCCGGGTTGCCTCATAGCCGTCCATTTCGGGCATTTGGATATCCATAAAAATCATATCGTACTTGTCCGGGTTCTGACTGAACCTTTCCACCGCTTCCCTTCCGTTTTCCGCAGTATCAATGACAATAGCCGTCGGTTCCAACAGGGCAAGTACGATCTCCCGGTTAATGTCGATGTCCTCCGCCAACAGGAGATGTGACCCCTCAAAACGATCAATCTGCCCCGGCTGCTGATTCTCCGCAAGTACATTTTCGGCGCCCAGACATTCGTTGATACAGTCGGCGATAGCTGATGGGAAGAGGGGTTTTGAAAGAAACTTGTCCACACCCGCTCGCCGGGCCTCGTCCATAACGGTGCTCCACTCCGCAGCGGATATCATGATCACAACCGACTCCGGTTGTGAAACCCCGGAGGTCCCCGAACTCCGCTCCTTAACGCGGCGGGAAAATTCCACACCATCCATGCCGGGCATTTTCCAATCAACAAAATAAATATCGTAGGACCCCTTTTGTTCAACCATGGCGAGGGCCTCGATTCCACCAGCGGCAGTATCGCAGCGGAGACCAAGCTGCTGGGCGACATCCAGAAAATAGGATCGTATATCCGAATCATCGTCCACCGCAAGAAGCCGGACATTTTTCCAATTTATCCCGGGTCGGAGGAGACCGTTCTTTTCCGAACCCCGTTTCGCCTGAATGGTAAACGCAAAGGTTGAACCCTTGTCAAGTTCCGACACTATCCATATATGCCCGTCCATCATTTCGACGATACGCTTGGAAATTGCAAGCCCAAGGCCGGTACCGCCAAAACGCCGGGAGGTATTACTATCCGCCTGCTCGAAGGAGGTAAAGAGTTTGCGCTGCTGCTCCTCGCTGATCCCGATACCCGAATCGCGTACCTCAATCCGGATAGTACAGACGCCGTTTTCTTCCTTTTCAAAAAAGGTACTCAGTTGGATAGAACCATGCTGGGGCGTAAATTTGATGGCGTTGGAAAGAAGGTTGGTAATAACCTGGGCCAACCTTTGATCATCCCCGATAAGAGTACGGGGAATATTTTTATCCAGCTTTACGGTAAAATTCTGCTCCTTTTCATCAACCCGGAAATTATTTACATTCACCACCCGCTGAAGGATTTTTTCAAAATTGAATTCCGTAAAAGAAAGTTCAAATTTGTTCGCTTCGATTTTTGACATATCCAACACGTCGTTGATGACCCCCAAAAGATGATTGGAAGCATCCTCTATTTTAGAGAGACAATAATCCTTCTTTTCCGGGTCTGCAGAGGATTTGGCGATATTGGTCATACCGATGATTGCGTTCATGGGTGTACGCATTTCGTGGCTCATGTTCGCCAGAAAATCTCCCTTAGCTTTGGTACTGGAAAGGGCTTCTTCCCTAGCCTGGATAAGGTTTTCGGTCATTTCAAAACGCAGTATGGCGTTTGCGATGAGCATTCCCCCGGAACGTAGAATACCAACCTCAGCCTCGGGAAAATCTCGGTCATTCCGGCAGTCATCAAAACTAACAAAGCCCCAAAAGGAATGCTGTAAAAACAGGGGAACCACCAGAATAGACCGTACGCCATAAGGCCCAAGCCGTTCCTGCTCAGTTTTGGAAAGGCTGGTAAGGGGACCCCCTATACATTGACCGGCAAAAAGCTTTGCCGCCCAATCCGGAAAGCTTTGATTGTACAGAAAGGACATTTTCTCCTGTTTTAATTCAGGGGAAGCGGCCCATCCGTACACGATCGAGTAGGACATCTGCTCACCCTCAATTTGATTTCTCCAAACATGGATACGATCCACGTCCACGCAGCGGGCCATCATCTCCATACTGGTATCCAGAGCTGCCTTGAAGGTATTTGCATCGGAAGCGAGCAGAAGCGTTGCGGCTTCGTTTATAACATGGAGGAGCTGATCCTGCCGGGCAAGTTCTCTTCCCGTAATTTCGACCTTTTGCTTTTCGTCATTGTAAATCCGGCTCTGGAATTTAATAACAAAGCCGATAAAAAAACCCGTAACCAGCAGGGACTGGATAGTATCCACATATAGTTGAAAGGTACTTACGGGACGGATCAAATCCGGATAACGATAACCGATAAAATAACAGGCCAGAATAATAATAATATGGGGTATAAGGATAACAACGCAGCTCTTTCCCCGGGACAAGAGAAAGATGATGACCATACTCAGCACAAAATACGCGGCCATACCACTGTTGATGCCGCCATTGGTAAAATAAATAACAGGGAATAGGACATCGCCGAGGGAAATCAAGGAAATCCAGATTCCGATCTTATACAACTTAAAACGATTACTCACAATAAGGAGGCCGATAATGAAAACAAACATGGCAGCCATGGCAAGCATAGCGATGGGAGGAGCTTTTTCTATGATGCGGGCGGCTGTGGCGGCCACCGCCGCTGCCAAACCAAAGGCGCATACCATGTTTAAAATTCTCGCATCCAGGGAAAGTTCATTCGAAAAGATATATCGATGGATCAGCGATTTTATAGATTTCATGTTCACTCCGTTTTCGTAACGGCTAACTCATCGAAGATTAGCCGTTGAAAAGATTAACCGGCTATGGCAGGTTCAATCTTAGCTAATTCAGCAACAAGTACGATTTTTTCGTTGCGGATATCAATATCTGTTTGAAGATCGATGAAAAATCGATCCGACATACCAAAATACCGGGAAAGTTTCAGCCCTGTTTCAACGGTAATTCTTCGTTTCCCATGAAGAATATCTAAAATCCGTGAACTGGGCACGTTAATATGTTTAGCTAAACCATACGCGCTTATACCCAAGGGGTCCAAAAATTCTTCTTTCAACATTTCCCCTACCGTAGGGGTTTCAATCCGTTCTTTCATATATATAATATACGGCAAACAGATATATCTGTCAAGCGGATATACTCGCAATTTAGGCGCATATTAAACCTTAATTTTATTCAGCTCATCAATAAAGGCCGGTCGTCTGGGATAGGCGGCAAGTAATTCCGCTATAATAAATTTCTCCTTCTCCTTTCCACAAGCCTTAACTTGATGTTTAATGATTCCGGTAACCGCTTTATATTCATGTCTGTTGGACGCCTGGATTGCTTCCTGCCTAATATGAGCCATAAAGATTTCATTCAACTCATCAGAAAATTTGGGAATTAGGTGAGGATAGAGTTCAACGGCTGAGGAATGATTCTCCCGGCAATAGGCCAAAAGCTTTTCTTGCAAATGTTCATGGATGCAAATTTGTATATAAACACCATATTTATGATTGCTCTTTTCCAATTTCTCCAAGATATTCTGTAAAACATCAGGCCATTCTTCCACGAGGTAGAGGGTCTTCAATTTTTGGTAATAGGAAAAATCACCCCCAAGGGTTAACATAAGGGCCAGTTCTTTTTGTTTAGTTATATCTTTTTGTTCTTCATAGATCATGTACTTAAGATGCTGCCATTCATCAGCTTTCCCTTTATATCCAGTCTCTGCTTGTTCACCTCCGGAACATAGTTCCAACGCCCTTTCATATTTCTTTTCGGCCACAGCATGCTCAATGGCAATCTTTCTAAAATCCCGATTATCAAGATTTTCTTCAATATCGGCCTTTTCAGAAAAACGGATTAAAAGAGTATCATGGAAGTCATCATTCTGAGCCGCATATTCCAATAGGAAGGCGGTGAGATCCTCTTTATCCAGTCTGCTGAGAATAATTTCTAAATCGGTATGGGAAGATGGTTTTACTTCATTGTATCTCATAGTTTTTTCGACTCCTCCGCCAACATTTTCGCACCAATACCTTACTATAAAAATAAAGATAATTTTAGAACAAATATTCGATTTCCCTATAAATACTCCATTTTTATGAATTATAATCCACCTATGAATATAATTACATCCCCGATTAACATATAGAATTGACTATTTCTCTATAATATAATTGAATACAACATATGACACTTCGCAGCCGTACCCTATCATGCTTTTTATTTCCATTGCTTCTTTGTACTGCAAAAATCTTTCCTCTTAGCTTTACCGATACCGGTGACGGGCCGGAGTTGGCGGCCGCCCTGGTGGAAGCCATGTCCGATGAAGAAGCCCTGGCTCAGACCTTCATGCTTGGCTGGGTGGGCGCGGAGCCTTCGCCGCTCATCCTGGACTGGATCCGGGATCGGCATATCGGCGGGGTAAAGATCTTCGGATGGAATACCGGTGATACCCTCAGGCTGGCGGAAACCGTGGGATCACTCCAGCAGGTGTCCCTGGCGGGAAAACTTAAGGTACCGCTCCTGGTGGCCACGGATCAGGAGGGGGGCTGGATACGCCATGTAAAGGGCGCCACCAGCGAGACCCCGGGTAATATGGCCATCGGCGCTTCGGGGTATCCCCGGGACGCCTACCTTTCGGGCTACTACATAGGCCGGGAACTGGCGCTGCTGGGTATCAACATGAACTTCGCCCCCACGGTGGATATCTATACGAACCTGGCTTCCACCGTCATCGGTCCCCGGTCCTTCGGTAACGATCCTGTGCGGGCAGGCCTTTTGGGGACCGCTTTTATGAAGGGGCAGCAGGCAGCGGGGGTTATCGCCACGGCGAAACACTACCCCGGGCACGGCGATACGGACCTGGATTCCCACGGGGTCCTGCCCCGGATAACGGTTCCCTTCGAGGTGCTCTGGGACCGGGAGCTGATCCCATACCGTATGCTCGCCAAGGAAAAAATCCCGGCGATCATGAGCGGGCACCTGGCCTTTCCCAATACCCAGGCGGCGTCCACCCCGGCATCCCTTTCATCCTGGTTTCTCCGGGATATACTCCGGGACCGGATAGGATTTCAGGGGTTGATCATTACCGATGATCTGATGATGAACGGTGCTACCACCTGGGCGGGGAGCCTTTCTCAGGCGGCGAAACAGGCCCTTCTTTCGGGTAACGATATTATCATGCTCTCCAAAACCCCCAACCTGAGCGATCCGGTCTGGACCAACCTGCTCGCCTCCATGCGGCAGGAACCGGCTTTCCGGGACCGGGTACGGGATGCCGCCCGTAGGATTATTGTGACTAAGCTGGAACACCTGCGGGGTGAAACTGCGGTACCCTACGTGCCGGACCTCCGCAAGGCGGAAGCGGGTCTGCCCGATCCCGATGGAATCCGTTTCTTCCTGGACCTGGCAGCCCGCAGCGTTACTATTCTCAAGGGTGAAGATCAAGACCAGGCCATCTTCCCCCTAAGCCGGGAAAAAGCCGGCAGGGTACTCCTGGCAGGTCAATACCTGGACTTTTTCAGCACCGGCAAATCGGCCTATCCCGGCGCCACCGGCTACTGGTACACCCCGTCGGAGGAGGCGATAGAAGAGCTGCAGGGCTATGCCCGCCGGTCGGACACGATCATCTTCTGCCTTGCCGATACCGAAGGGTTAAACGTTCTTAAAAACCTCCGGTGGCTGGGAAAGCGGGTCATCGTTTTTTCCGTTCTCAGCCCGGTTTACCTCGATCAGGTTCCCTGGATTGACGGCGCCGTGGCAGTCTATAGTTATGCGCCGGAATCCTTTGTGGCAGGCTTCTCCTCCATGCTGGGCCGCATCCCCGCTCAGGGCCGGCTTCCCCTGCAATGAAAAAACGGTGGCGAAGAGCCGGCAAATCAGAGGCGATCCGAACGGAGGAGTTTCTTAGATCCCATGAGTATTACTGCGTAAACGCCTGCGCACAATTTCTGCAAAAAAATTCACCGCATGAACAGGTGTGGTATCTCACCGATCCGGACGGAACCATCTCGGCGGTACTCCTCCGCTTCGGCGGTATGCTCTTCCCCGTCTTTGGCAGTACCCGGAATCCTCCCCTGCCCCGGTTTATAAAAAGCTTCCTGGGCAGGATCAGTATCCGTGCGGTCCTGGGTATGCTTGATGAAGCGGAGCTCCTGGAAACCGCTTTAGCAAGCCGGGGTTACCATGCGGCGGAACACCGAAATTACGACCTCATGACCCTGGATAGTCAGAGCGGGTGGGAAAACTGTTCCGGTCCCCAAGAGCTTGTCCTCCGCAAACCGGGTTTTACCGACATGGATCTACTGTACCCCCTCCAGGCTGCATACGAAAAGGAAGAAGTTCTTCCCAAGGACACGGCTTTCAACCCCGTAGCATGCCGTTGCAACCTAAGCAAGATCCTGACCCGGGAACAATCCCTCATAGCCTGCCTGGGTACCCGCATCGTAGGGAAGATCAATACCAACGCCGCCTCCTTTTCCCGCGTCCAGATCGGCGGTGTCTACGTCCTCCCAGAGTACCGCGGCCAAGGCATAGGACGCCGGATGACCGCAGCTTTTGTTGGGGAGCTTATCAAAGCAGGCAGGGGGCTTACCCTTTTTGTAAAGAAAGACAATCCGGCGGCACAGAAAATCTACCGGCAGCTTGGGTTTAAGACGATTGGGGATTACCGGATCAGTTACTACTAAACAAATATTAAGTACATTCCAATCTGGTTTTGATCCCCCGGTTGGTATATACTTCATAACGAACGGAGTATTCGGTGAAAGAAAAAAAATGGTTTCGGGCTGTATTCAGGAGGCGGATTTTTGTTATAGCTATCCTGCTTATACAAATAGCGTTTATACTGTCCCTCATCGCCAGCACGAGTATGAATTCCCACTATGTGGGCTGGGCTCTGAATGTGGTGAGCGTACTGGTTTGTATATATATAGTCAATAAAAAAGAAAAATCCGCCTATAAACTAACCTGGATTTTCCTTATCATGCTCTTCCCTATCTTCGGGGGGATCCTGTACATCATCTTTTATTTTCAGTCTAATCCCCGCAAGTTAAAGAGGTACTTCGCGGAAAGCGAACGGCAGTGCCGGCCTCTCTTCTTGCTTCCCGGAGATTCCCTGCCCTTCCTCATGGAAAATTACGAAGACTGCCTGCCCCAGGCCCGGTACCTGCAGGAATACGCGGGATTTCCCATCTATGTCCATACCCAGGCCGAATACTTTCCTTCGGGGGAAGATTTTTTCAAACAGGTTCTGGTGGAACTGGAAAAGGCGGAACGGTATATCTTCCTGGAATTTTTCATACTCAGCGAAGGGCAAATGCTGGACCCTATCCTGGATATTATGGAACGAAAAGCCCGGGAGGGTCTGGACGTGCGGCTCATGTACGATGACCTTGGATGCTTCATGTCCCTGCCGCCGGACTTTAAACAGCAGATGGAGCAGCGGGGTATTCGCTGTACTATTTTCAACCTCTTTAAGCCTATCTTTTCCTCTCTTCAAAACAACCGGGATCACCGGAAGATCGTTTCCATCGACGGCAAGGTTGCCTTCACCGGGGGTATGAACCTGGCGGATGAATATATCAATATCTTCCCAAAATACGGCCACTGGAAAGACGCAGCAATCATGATCGAAGGGGAAGCTGCCTGGAGTCTTACCCTGATCTTCTTACAAATGTGGGACCTGGGGAAAAAGGTAATGGAGAGCTATGGGGATTTTTATCCCTGGAGGGAAGATCCCTGTCCGGTAAAATCCGACGGCTATGTGCAGCCCTATGCGGACAGCCCCATTGATGCGGAAAACGTGGGGGAACATGTCTACATCCAGATCATCAACAATGCTAAGGAGTATGTGTACATCAACACTCCCTACCTGGTGATAGACGACAATCTCCTTTCCGCCCTGACTCTGGCGGCAAAGAGCGGTGTTGATGTGCGGATCATCACCCCCCATCGCTGGGACAAATGGTTTGTACGGATGGTATCCCGGTCCTATTACCGGCAGCTGGTCATGGCGGGGGTAAAGGTCTACGAGTACACCAGCGGCTTTAATCATTCAAAGACCTTTGTGTCCGACGACAAGGTTGCCACCGTGGGTACCACCAACCTGGATTACCGCAGCCTGTATCTGCACTTTGAATGCGGGGTCTGGATTTACAAAAACAGCGCCGTCAGTAAAGTTAAAGAGGATTTTCTAAAGACGATTCCCATCTCCACACAGATCACCCTGGAAGATTGCTCCCGCAGCCCCATACGCAATTTTGGCCGGGATGTACTGCGGATTTTCGCGCCCCTTATGTAGGGAAATAAAACACCATAAAGGGGACTATCGGTTCACAAAAATTCCAATTCCAGCTGCCCTGTGACAAGATCCTTTCGGGACTGGCGGCTTCTGCTCTTTTTTTGGAAAGGCTCCGTATCCCATCCTGCGGCGGCGGCAATAGACAGAGCTACCGGCAGTACCTGAGCATCCGTGTAGTGATCGTAATCGAAGGGAGCGTGGGGCAGGGACGCCGGCTCAGGCCCGGAGATAGTCCAGACATATTCCACCGTACCCCGGCGGCCCTTCCAGCCCAATAGCCGGGCGGCCTTTACCTGGGGCGGAGTGGAGGCCGTGTAGGTCTCGGGCGGACGGGAGAGCCGCTTCCGGTATACCAGTTCCTCATCCAGTTTCCCCTGCCGGAGTTCCCGCAGTATTTCTACGATCTGCCTCCCGAAGGCCTCTTCGCCGCCTCCGCCGAATACTAATTCCAGCAGCTCCACCTGTATCCGCCGAGCCAGGGGGGTGGCGTCGCTCCGTACCGCCTCCATGCCCTTTACCTCCACCGACATAGCGCCATCACTATCTATAAGATAACCTCCATAGCCCTTAGCCCGGCCACGGGTCTCACCTTCGTCGTGGATACTCCGGAGTGGGGGAATCAGAAAACGACGATAAGCTTTTTCGAACCGCAGTTCCAGAAAGGATTCCAGATTATATTCCGACCCTATACGTTCCGTAAGAAAACTATTCAGTTCCGTGGTAAGAGTACCGCATGTTTTGATATACTCATCCAGGCTGGCTTCATCGCCAAGACCGGTTTCCACAAAGAGGGAATCCGTGTCGCCGTACAGCACCTGGTAGCCTCGTTCGGTAAACCAGTCCTGGGAGAGGAGGAGCCACTTCCGGGCAAAGGAGGTGATGGAACCAGCCAGTTCCGTACGGCCGTAGCGGCAGCTGGCAGTTCCAAGAACGCCATAAAAACTGTTCATCAGTATTTTATACACAAATGCTGCGTTTTCATCTCCCGCATCCAGAGCTTTTCGCCGCTCGGCAAAATAATTCGCAATAAGTTCCGGCAGTATTCCCGGCTGTCGGGAAAAGGCGGCGCCGTTGGGAGCAATAATCGCGGGCTGATCTTGGGGAGAGCGTTCGTGAATAATAGCCCGCTCGTGGGCTAAGGGATCGATGTTGAAACTCCGCATGATGGTTGGATAGAGACTGCGGAAATCGAAAACCGCAACATTACTAAAAAGTCCGGACAGAGGCTCCAGCACGGTTCCCCCGGCAGCCCCGGATACCTGAAAATCCGGCGGGTTCGGCGGCGGCAGAGCAATGGATCGGCGGCGGAGTTCCATACCGTAGATCCGTTCAAAGCTCACCACGCTGGTCCATGCCTTATCTAGGGAAACCCCGGTTAGGGCAGCCCTCTCCAGGGTAAGCCGGAAGAGGCCGGTCTTGGCAAGAATCCCCGGGACCAGGGCGGCATCCTTGTAGCAATATTCCCCGAAGAGCCGGGGGTCCTCTGCATAGAGCCGGTCCAGCTCAGCTATTTTATCTTTCCCCGAGGCGGCCACGATCTTGCCTTCCCCCAGTACCGCCTGTGATACGGTTTCCAAGGTATAGTCGGAAAAACGCCGCGGGCCGGACCGGACTATCCGCAGGGCGTCGATAACCTGCCGCCCCGGCACTAATGCTGCGGCGGATCGTCTGCCTTCGCCGGAAAAAAACTTAGCCCCATCCTGATTTGCCGATCCCGCAGCGCGGCCCAAGGCAAAGGGGATGCCGTAATGCTCACAGCGTTCAGCCAGCCGTGGGAAATCGAAGTCCAGGAAGTTCCAGCCCGTAAGTACATCCGGGTCCATGTCCTGTATGTCCGCTACAAAAGAGCGGAGGAGAGACGGTTCATCGGCATGAAAGACAGGTCCGGTACCGGGTACTGTAATACAGTCTGTATTACAGGGAGTCGGCGCCAGGACTCGGACCAGTCCGCTTGTCCCGCAAAAATCCGAATCCGTCAGAGCAATCGCCACGGCGCGTATGGTCCCATTCCGGGTATCGGTTTCAATATCTATAGATGCTATCTGCAAAGGAACCTTAATAGGATTACTATCGGTGTCAGGGGGGAGAATTTCCGCATCCGGGAAAACCAGATTTACCAGACGGCCGGGACGGGAATCGCCCCGGATCCGCAGGAAACCCCGGATGTATTTTTCAGCCAGAAATAAATCCTGGGGTTTCATATCCATGTCGGGGCTGGGTATTCCGGTCTGTTCCAGAATTTTCGCTGCCCGGGAACGATCTCCGTAACGGGAAAAACAGAGAAAAAGTAGCTTTTCTGTTCCCGAAAAAGATTCGAGATCGGAAGGAAATACTTCATATTTTATGGATGACAGCAAATCTGCGCATCGGGCCGTGTCGTGTTCGTAGATATGAAAACAGGGCCGCCAAAACTGGACTGCCGCGAAGGAACGCCCATCCTCAAGGCGGCCGGTAAGATAGAGCCGATCCTGACGATGATCCGCCCAGGCGTGGACCAGGAAGCCCCGGAACTGCGGCGAAAGAGGTTCACCCAAGTTCATACCCACCGTCAGATTCGGGCTTCTCCGGTACATCGGGCTGCCGCTTTTTGTTTTGCAGTATTCGTTCCAGCAATACTGCGTATACAGGCCTTGAGGCGATCACATCGGTGGTAACAAAGGCGGAAAGGGCAACCAGAACCAGGCTCACCATGTGATTAAAACTACCGCTCATCTCCAGGATCAGAACGATGCCCGTAACCGGGGCCTTAACCACGGCGGCGAAAAAGGCGGCCATCCCCAGGATCATGAAGTTGAGGGTCTGGGCATCTTGGATAAATCCCCAGCCGGTCAGCAGTTTCCCCAGCCCGGCGCCGGTAAGGGCGCCGCAGGCCAGGAGGGGCAGGAAAATTCCTCCGGAGGTTCCGGAACCGAAAGAAAATACCGTAAAGAGCATTTTCCCTGCGAGCAGTATTATTATCATTGTTAGAGTTCTGTTCGTGCCGGATAGGGATTCTATCAGGCCGTGACCGCCGCCGGTAACATCGAAAAGGAAAAACCCAAGGGGGATGGAGACCATCAGGGGAAGTATGGGACGGATCACCTGGGGAATCACAAGCTTGTCGTAGAAGTCCAGGGCTCCGTAGAGGAGGCGCTTAAAAAGATCGCCAAGAAGGGCGCAGAGTACACCCAAAAGGACCACCCAGGGGAAGGCATGGATAGGGAGAAGGGTGATATGCCGAAAATCAAACACCGGGCCCAGACCGAAAAAATAGCCCGCCACCGTATCCGCCGCCATGGAAGCGCCCATGGCGCATGCTATCATGAGGGGGGTGAAGGAGGACTGCATCTCTTCCAGAACAAAGAGCACCCCCGCCAGGGGAGCGTTAAAGGCCGCCGACACCCCGGCGGCGGAAGCGGCGGTGATGAGGAATTTTCGTTCCCCATAGGGCCTGCGGAATAGACTAAGCACTCCCATGCCCACATAGGCGCCGATTTGTATGGACGGCCCCTCCCGT
The DNA here is from genome assembly GCF_046533075.1 of Treponema primitia. Lineage (GTDB taxonomy): Bacteria > Spirochaetota > Spirochaetia > Treponematales > Breznakiellaceae > Termitinema > Termitinema primitia_B. Next base: position 98,494 of record NZ_JAJQRB010000018.1, read on the forward strand.
CCCAAGGAAAGGCCGGCCCCAAGACCAAGCACTCCGGTGATCAGTTTGAGGGGCAGTTCCGGAGCCCAGTTCAGGCTCAGTTCCCGGCTTAGGGCGCCTTTTACCTGGGGTATACCGCTCCCTTTTATCATGGGCCTTGCTTTGGCTGCCCAGCCCAGGAAAAGGCCAATCAGTATCAGGATTGGAACCAGGGCTGCAGTCCAATACCAGGGCTTTCCCGGCAGGAGGATCCCGTAAATCCAATGCCGCAGGGAATCGGCCCGGCTCAGTAAAATGCGGAATAGTACAATTACAAAGCCCACAATAAAGCCGATAAGGATGCTTTCCAGGACTACCGCCAAACGGGAACTATACCAGTGACGGATCGCCGTTTCTATCTGTGTTTTGGGTTTACCCATGGATAGAGTATAGCTACATTATTCCCTTATATCCACGCTGTCTCGGGTCCGTCGTTTCCGGGCCGCACCCGAAACTTCCCCGGATGGGGTTTGACTCCCCGGACAAAGGACTCTAAATCCAGGGCTCTTTCTCCCAGCACATCATCCGGGTGATAAGCAAGACTGATTTCCGTGGATGCTCCCTCCGCCAGCGCCCGGCCCCAGGCGCCGTGAAAGCGCACCAGGTCCCGCACCGCCGGCAGGAGCGGCTCCTTTTTCGCCTGCCGGTACTTCTGTTCAAGCCATGTAAGCTGCGCTTCCTCAATATTCTTCCCGGCAAAACTGCCGAAGCCCTCAAGAAAGGCCGAGGGCCTTATCCGCAGGGGCCGCAGAGTCTGGTTAAACCAGGCCACTGCCCTGCCTTGGTTGTAGAACAGATCCGCCGCTTGAGATAGGGTTTCTGCTCTGGCCAAATCGGCGGCGGAAAAATCCGGCGTGGACTGAACCATATAAGGGGCTTTGCTATCCGCCTCCAAGCCGTATTCCGCCGCCTTGTCAAAGAGGGCCGTCCCCGGCAGTACCGAAAGCCGGAACATATCAAGGCTATTGGGGTAAAGGGAGAGGGCGTAGTCCAGACTCCGCCGGTACCCCGCGAGGCTGTCCCCGGGAAGGCCGTAGATAAGGTCCAGGCCGAAGACCACCCCTTCCTCGTTGAGCAGCCCTATCCGGGAAGCGAAGTGATTCCGATCCAGTTCCCGGCCTATCAAAGCGGAAACCTTGAGGTCGGCGGTCTGGAGACCTATTTGGAGGGACGCCCCAAGGCTCGCAAAATGCCGGGCCTGTTCCCGGGTAAGCAGCTCGCCCCGAACCTCAAAGTGCCAGTGCATTTCGGATCCCGGGTTTTTCCGGATTTCCCCGGCTATCATATCAAGGATCCCCAGGGCCCGCTTATTATTACTGTTGAAGGTCGGGTCCAGGACAAACACATAGGAGATATGTTCATGAACAAAAAGCCGCAGCTCTTCCTGGATCCGCTCCCCGGGAAAATACAGGACCTGCCGCTTTCCCTTAGATTCATAACAATACGCGCAGGAATATGGACAACCCCTGGCCAGTTCCCAGAGCGCCCCCTCACGGCCTTTGACACGAAGGGTTCCGTCAAGCCAGGGTGAGGGCACATTGACGGAATCAGCCGGCTCCGGACCTGCCCCAAAGAACCGGCGTCTAATAAGTTCAACTGCGGCAGCCTCCCCTTCACCGGGGATTACCGCGTCGAAGGGGCCGCCATCGGAAACAGAGAGGCCTTGGGGAAGGGCGGTCGCCTCAGGGCCGCCGCAGAAAAGGAAAATGTCAGGATTCCCGGTACGCATACATTTTGCAGCTTCCAGCATAATAGATCGATTCCAATTGTAAATGGAAAATCCAACAGCCTGCGGAAGCCCGGCAATGATTTTGGTCGCCAGAACCTCGGCTCCGTCGGCAACAAAGCTTTCAACCAGGGAGACAGCAAGTTTTGGGAAAGCCGCTTTCAGGGCGGAAGCTACCGAAGCTGCACCCAGGGGAACAGCCTCGGGACCGTCATAAAGATGGACCGATGTTAATATGATACGCATTATTCAGGCGCATCCTGTAGTCTTTTCTTAGTCAACTCGCAAAAGGCGGCATCAATTTCAATGCCAATATACCGCCTGCCTAAGATCCCACAGGCGACTCCGGTTGTACCGGCGCCATTGAAGGGATCTAAAATAATACTATCCTGATTTGTGGAAGCAATGATAATTCTGGTTAATAGATTTACCGGTTTCTGGGTCGGATGTTTTCCCAGTTTTTTTTCCTGCTTAGCAGGAGTGGGGATGGACCATACGGATCGCATTTGGGTATTCTCATTTTTTAATTTATCCTCCGGGAACAGGCCGTTTTTTAATTCAGCATAATTGAATATATGCTTTGAATCCCTTTCCTTTCGTGCCCATAATAAGGTCTCATGGGATGCGGTAAAAAAACGGCAGCTTAAATTGGGCGCGGCATTAGGTTTAAACCAGGCAATATCATTAAGAATATGAAAATTATTTTTTTGCAGAAGATAACCGCACAGATATATACTATGATAAGTACCGCTTATCCAAATAGTTCCTTCGGGCTTTAGGACTCTGCGGCAGGCGGAAATCCATGTATCGTGAAACGCCATGTCTTCCTCAAGCCCCTTGCTTGTGTCCCACTTCCCCTTATTTACCGTTGCCATTCTGCCGTTCCGGCAGGTGAATCCATCATTGGAAAGCATATAGGGAGGGTCCGCAAATATCATATCTATGGTATTCTCCGGCATACCGGCTAATACTTCAAGACAATCGGCATTATACAAGACAAAATTTTCAGATGAATAATATGGCGATACGCTTCCCATAACCAGTCCCCCGGTCATTATAAAGTATTTCTCCACGCTATGAAAGATCATGGAAATTGTATATATTAGTGGCGGTACCGGCTCTATCCCATTCAGTGGGCGGGAGCAATTCTGGTAATCTCCGGAGTCACCCTGGCCATGATTGAGAAAAAACGATCACCGTCCCTGGAACTGCCCCATCTTTGAAAACATTGATTGAGCAGCCGCAGGATTCCTGCTCATCTTGGACATCTTTTTCATCATGGTCCGCATCTTCTCGAATTTTTTGAGGAGCCTTCCCACTTCGGACACCGAAGTACCGGAACCCCGGGCGATCCGGGAACGGCGGGAAGGGCCGATGATCAGATGGTTCGCCCGTTCCTTCCGGGTCATGGAAGAAAGTATGGCCTCCTGGTATTTCAGCTCCGCCTTGTCGATATCCTCTTCGCTGATTTGCCCCGCCATACCGGGGATCATTTCCAGCATGGACTGAAGGGAACCCATCTTCTTCATGGAACGAAGCTGGCCCAGCCAATCCTCCAGGGTGAAATTCTCCTTCTCCATTTTTTTCCGGAGCTCTTCCGCTTCCTTCTGGTCGATCACCTCCTGGGCTTTTTCCACCAGGGTGACCACATCTCCCATGCCTAGGATACGGCTTGCCATACGTTCAGGGTGGAATAGTTCAAAGTCTTCGGGTTTTTCCCCGGTACCCACAAACTTGAGGGGCTTGCCGGTAACGGTCTTGAGGGAAAGCGCCGCGCCGCCCCGGGTATCGGAATCGAACTTGGTAAGGATAACTCCGGTAAGGCCGATTTTTTCATCAAAAGTCTTGGCGATATCCACTGCGGACTGGCCGGTCATAGAATCCGCCACCAGGAGGAGTTCATCGGGCTTAGCGGCGTTTTTGAGCCGGGAAAGTTCTTCCATCATGGGTTCGTCTATCTGAAGCCGACCCGTGGTATCAACAATAATAGTGTCGATCAGATTTTTCCCGGCATAGTTCCATGCCTCCTTAAAAACCTTAACACTATCTTTAGCCCCGTCTTCTTTGTACACCGGTACGCCGATCTGATTTCCCAGTACCGCTAATTGTTCCATAGCCGCAGGCCGCACCAGGTCACAGGCTACGAGGAGGGGCTTGCGTCCTTCCTTTTTGAGCCGCAGGGCCAGTTTGGCGGAACTGGTGGTCTTCCCCGAACCCTGAAGCCCCAACATGAGGATAACAGAAATAGTGTCCGGTCCCTTGAGCTGGAGTTCCTGCGCCGAGCGCCCGTTGGCATTCAGGGTGGTATCCCCCAGATAACCGGTTAACTTGTCGTGAATAATCTTGACAAATTGCTGACCCGGATCAACCGAACGGAGAACTTTCTCCCCTTTCGCCTCTTCGATAGTAGAATTAACAAAACGGCGGACTACCCGGAGATTTACATCCGCCTCCAGCAAAGCCATCTTGATGGCCTCCACCGCATCGTCAATATTTTTCTCGGTGATCGTCGCCTTCCCCGAAACAATACGGAGGGCATCGGAAATTTTCTGGGTTAGTTTATCTAACATCGTTATTCCATTCCTTTTAAGAAGGAGCGCAGAAAATCTTCCGGCTCGGTCTCGCGGTTTAGTATTTGATAGAGCCCCGTGGATATGGGCATCTTGAGTTTGAATTTTTCCGCCAGGGCTTTTACATACCTGGCAGCCACCACCCCCTCGGGCAGGTACCCGACCTCGGCGATCCGGGCGATGAGATCATCCAAGTTGATAAAGGGGCCCATAATATTCTTTTCGATAATTTCCCGACCAAAGCGGCGGTTTCTGCCAAATACGGAACGGCAGGTAACATCAAGGTCCCCCACTCCTGAGATAGAAGTAAAGGTTTCTGCGTGGGTCGCCCCCATGGCCTTGCCCAGGGTCTGTATCTCGTTAAGCCCGGCGGCAAGAAGCAGTGATTCTGTTCCGTCCCCGAACATATCCTCTGCGCCGGCATAGGATTTGGCGGTCTTCAAGGCATCCAGCATCCCGAAGGCAATGGCGATAACGTTCTTCGCCGCCGCCGCAACCTGAACCCCCCGGACATCAAAAGAGGAAAAAACTAAAAGCCGGGGGCTTTTTAACAGATCCCGGAACCGTATGGAATTCTTGGCATTCTCGCTGGCGGCGATAAGGCCGGTGATCTTCCCCCGGGAAACTTCTTCCGCATGGCTTGGCCCGGCGATATAGACCAGGGATTGGCGGTAAAAACCCGGCAGGTAATCCTCCAGGGTTTCCAGGATTAACCGGGGCCCCTTGGGCGAGGGGAGGAAGCCCTTGGTGAGCACCGCAATGGCGGTCTCCCCTTCCCGTATGGACGGCGCCGTCAGGATCTGTTTTACCGTATCCAGCAGATAGAGTGACGGGGCCGCCAGGATGAGATATTCTTTACCATTAGCCGTTTCAATGATATCATCGCAGGCTTGGAGATTATTCGGCAGGGCTACCTCGGGCAGATACCGGGAATTGACGTGCCGTACATTGATGTCCTCCAGGGCAGATTTGCTGTGGCTCCAGATCAGCACATCGTTTCCCTTATCGGCGATAACCTTGGCCACCGCGGTTCCCCAGGCGCCGGCGCCCAAAATACCTATTTTTGCCATACCGTTTCCTTTACACTTCACGTTATACCTGAATTGTACCATTACCGGCGGCATTCTACAAGTATAAAAAGGCTTGACATTACACATTATCATGCATAACATACAATATGGAAGCTAAAAATGGCAAGGATATTCTTGATTTTACGGAAATCAATTTAAGGCTTGAAGAAGAAAAAGATTATAGAATTGTTGAGGAACTAACCAGAGAAGCATTCTGGAATGTGTATTTTCCGGGTTGTGGTGAACATTTACTCATTCATAATTTAAGGAAGGCCACTGAATTTATTAAAGAATTGGATTTTGTAGCAATTTATAACAATAAACTTATTGGAAACATTGTATATGTAAAAGCAAAAATTAAAAACATGGATAAAGAATATACCGTATTAACATTTGGTCCGCTAAGTGTATCGCCGGAATATCAAAACAATGGAATTGGAAGTAAATTAATAAAACATACCATAAATTTATCAAAAGAATTGGGGTATAAGGCAATAATAATATATGGCGATCCTGAATATTATAAAAGATTTGGATTTAAAGAATCAAAGGAATATACCATAACAAACAAGGATAAAAAATATCCCGCAGCGTTATTGGTCTTAGAATTATACCCAAATGCCCTAAATGGAATAAGGGGAATATTTGATGAAGGAAAACCCTATGAAATAGATGAGAAAGAATTGGAAGAATTTGAGACGGGGTTTAATAAAAAGGAAAAAGGATTTGCAAAGACACAAAATAGATTTAATGAATTGGTGAATAAATATTTATAAAAAATAGAGTTACCATGGATAATAGTAAACGCCTCGCCGCTTATGGCCCCCAGCTTTCTGCAAGTTTTTCAAACTCCGCCGCCCGACCAGCGATAAGGGCAATCCCATCCTGCCAGAAGGCGCTATCCTCAATATCAAACCCCGCAGACTTGGCAACATCAGCGGCGGAAGCCTGACCGGTGAGCCGGAGTATCTTCCGGTACGCCGCCGAAAATCCCGGCCCTTCCTTCTTTGCCCGGGCGAAAAGCCCCAGCGAAAAAAGCTGCCCAAAGGCATAGGGGTAATTATAGAAGGCAAGACCGGGGCTGTAATAGTGGCTCTTAACCGCCCACATATAGGGGTGAAACTGCGCAGGGTCCAGGCCATCCCCGTAGGTGGCTTTCTGGGCGTCGATCATCAGGGCGCAAAGTTCCTCTGCGCTTAACTCCGCCTTGTCCCGGCGTTCAAAAAGGGCCCGCTCAAAGTAGAACCGGGAGAGGATATCCGCGATAACCTGACAGCAATCCTTGAGGTTCCCCTCGATAAGAGCGATCCGGTCACCGTCAGTGGAGGAAGCGCCCAGAGCGCCCTCAAAGATGATGGTTTCCGCAAAGATGCTGGCGGTCTCCGCCAGGGTCATGGGGTAGGCGGATTGGAACCGGCTTAGATCCTTGATCAACTCGTGGTGCCAGCCATGGCCCAGTTCGTGGGCCACGGTGAACACCGAATCGAAGGACCCCTCGAAGTTGCAGAGTATCCGTGATTCTCCCCGCTTCGTTTCGCCGGGAAGACCCGCCAGGGGAAAGTCCGTGCAATAGGCCCCGCCGATTTTACCCTCCCGGCCAAGGGCGTCTATCCAGGAGCGGGAAACAGCCTTACGGGCAAAGGCTCCCATGTCCGGATCAAAGGCAGTAAATTGCTCGATGATGAATTCTGTTGCGCCGCTCCAGGTCCATTTTTTTGTAACATTCTCCACCGGAGCAAAGAGGTCGTAAAAGGCGCAGGCCTTAAGCCCCAGCAGGGAAGCTTTAGCTTTAAGATAGCGGCGGAACAGGGGCAGAGAATTTTCCATGGCGGCGATGAGCGCCTCCAGGGCCTTTTCGCTCAACCGGGACTGGAAGGCCGATTTCTGCAGCGGCGATTTCCAGCCCCGCCGCTTATCCACCGACAGGGCGGTTCCTTTAACACCGTTAAGGGACGCCGCCAAGGGTATCTCCATAGACTTCCAGGCCTCAAGCTCCGCCTGGTAAGCCCGCTCTCGGACACTACGGTCCGGGCTGTGCGCCAGATCCCGCAGGGCAATTACGGTCTTCCGCTCCCCAGAAGCCGTATCCCACAGGGCTGTTACGGTGGAGGAAATAGCCTCCTGGAGCCGCCCCCAGGCATCACCGCCGGATCGGGAAAGGTCGTTGGCAAGGTCCTCCAACTCAGGACTCATCTGGTAAGCCGCCTTCTCCAGGCTTTCCCGAATAAAAAACCCGTAGGACGTCAGTTCAGCATCGGAATCCAAGGCTTTTAACACGAGATCCTTCGCCTCCACAAGCCGGTTACGAAAAATCACCGCTCCTTTCCCCAGGGGCAGCGCCGCTGCTTCAATGGCGTTGATCTCCGTCAAAGCCCGGCTGTCCCGGGTATCGGCGGTGTAGATCGCCTCCGCATAGGCCGATAGGTTTTCATTCAAATCCCCAGCCTCCTCATAGGCCCGTATCAGAGTAAGCAGGGTAGCGGCTATCCCGGCCCCGGTAGGCAGGGGCGTTTCCAGAAGCTGCAGGAAGGCGGCAATCTTTTCTGTAAGCAATTTCAGATCCCGCTGGTACTCCGGTGAATCAAAGGATACATATATGGATGATAGGTCCCATTTCGGAGCCTCAATACCACTGGGCATTTCCGTCCTCCCATTCAATAACCTCCTGGGGCTTAAAAAATAGCGCTATCTCCCGTTCCGCGCTGGCGGTCGAATCCGAAGCGTGAACGATATTGAGCCTGGTCCGGTATGCAAAATCCCCCCGGATAGTTCCCGGCTGGGAGTTGTGTATATCCGTGGGCCCCACCAGACGGCGCACGGCGGCGATGGCTTCCTCCCCCTCCAGGATCATGGCCGCCACGGGCCCCGAGAGGGTGTAACTCACAAGTTTGTCGTAAAAATCCTTCCCCTTATGCTCTGCGTAATGGGCCTCTACCATGGACTGATCCATCCGTACTAATTTAAGGGCAAGGATCTTGAGACCCTTCCGTTCAAACCGGCTGAGTACTTCTCCGACAATACGGCGCTGCAAAACTCCTGGCTTTAACATCACAAAAGTTCTTTCCATAAAAATAATCTAATATAAATAGAACATTTTTGGAAGGGCCGCATGTAAATTCTATATTTTCTTGACACTCAGATAAAAATACTCTACACTTTACTTGTTTGTTTATGCCTTCAACGGACAGGCTTAAAGGAACATCGAATTGCTGAAATTTCCGTGCCAATCTTGTACGGACCAAAACAAAGAGGTGCCTTATGCCTAAGGTAAAGAAAGTTGTACTTGCCGGCTTGCTCCTGGCTATCCTTATCGTATTTGAACGTTTCATTTCTGTAGAAACCCTACTTTTACGTTTAAGTTTCGCCTATGTGCCCTGTATTTTAATCGGGACACTCTTGGGGCCGGTTTGGGGCGCCGCCATTGGCGTGGCGGGGGATCTTTTGGGTATGCTTCTTATGCCCAAGGGGCCTTTTTTCCCGGGTTTTACCCTTAATGCCCTATTAACCGGTTTAGTTTACGGACTTTTCCTTTACAAGACGCCTTCAAATAAATCCTATCTGATACGGCTCATAATCAGTATTTTTGTGGTGCATATATTTATACACCTGGGCCTTACAACCCTTTGGCTTTCCATTTTGTATAAAAAAGCATTTATGGTGGTAATTGCAGGCAGAATTATTGCAAATATTGTTGAAATTCCTATAGAAATAGGATCCATGTTTGCCATAAAAATCTTTCTGGATAAACCGGTCAAAAAATACCTTCTGGAAGATTCTTCAGGCCCCTGGTCCGACACAGAAGAAGATATCGATTAAAAGAAATGATCAACATAGAAAACTTAGAGTACATATATCCCTCGGGCAAACATGCTTTAAAAAACATAAACCTGACCATTCAGAAAGGTGAGTTTGTCGCCATCGTAGGCCGAAACGGTTCGGGGAAATCAACCTTTGCCGGCGTAGTTTCGGGGCTCATGAAGCCTACGAAGGGTGCCGTATTTGTGAACGGCATAAACACTAAGAGTAAAAAAAACTTTATAGAATTACGCAAAACATTGGGGATGGTTTTTCAGAATCCGGAAAATCAAATTGTATTTGAAAAAGTGAAGGATGATATTGCATTCGGCCTGCGAAATTTAAATTTTACCGATACCGAAATTGACAAGCGAATTGAAGAAATTTCAAAAACAATGGGCATAGAAGATTTTATCGATTCCTTTGAGCTTTCCATGGGGCAAAAACAGCGCGTAGCCATTGCAAGCGTCCTGGCCATGAATCCCCAGTGTATTGTCTTTGATGAACCTACGGCAATGCTCGATCCTAAGGGTAAAAAGGATATTCAAAATATTGTCACGGATCTGCATAAAAGCGGACTTACGGTGGTATACGTTACCAATGTGATCGACGAGGTACTTCCCGCCGATAGAATTGTTGTAATAGAAAACGGCAGTATTAAGGCTGAGATTAAAAAACAGGAACTTTTTGACAACATAGAAAAGATGAAGTCCTTCGGCCTGGAGATACCCATGATAATGGACCTCCTCCATACATTGAAACAAAAGGGCATAGACATTTTTGTAAAAAAATGGTCCGTGGATGACGTAGCGGATAATATTTATGCATATATAAAAGGAAGCGATGTTTAACACGGTAAAGTTTTTATCAATATTTGCCTATACCATCGGTATCTTCTTTTTTGAATGGCCCTTTATCGCAGCCTTTCTTTTAATTAATATTGCGGCGATGTTCCTTTGCCGCTTAAGGCCCCTTGCCGCAGCAAAATACATCATTTCTTTTTTACCCTTCATCTTTTTAGCGGCATTTTTTAATTTTATTTTAGGATTTGTACAGAATGCACTGTATCTAAGCGCCCGTTTAATTTTAATTTGCAATATTACCCAGTGTTATAAAAAGGTTGTAAACACCAACGACCTTTGCAGGATAATCGAGACCCTCAGCAAGCCTTTAAAGGTATTTAACATCGACGGAAAAGATATATCCCTTATGGTGTCCATAAGCCTTGCCTTTATTCCTGTTTTACGCCGGGACTTTGAACAAATCAGAACCGCCCTGAAGGCAAAGGGAATGAAGGTAAATGCACAAAATTTTAAATATATAGTAAAACCATTTTTTGTAAGCATCCTAAGCAGAACAAATGAAATATCCCGGGCGATCAGGTTAAAAGGATACCAATAAGATCCTCCCGTCCCGCAGTCCGCAGCGCCTCAATCACCAGGGCCTTCTTATCAGGGTGGTTAAACTGCAGAAGGCTCCGCTGGAGCCGCTTTTCCCGCTCCCCCCTGGGCACATAAATATCCTCCATGGTCCGGGGGTCCAGGCCGGTACGGTACATCACCGTGGTCATGGTTCCCGGAGTTGGGTAGAAATCCTGTACCTGGTCCGGAACAAAGCGGCTCCTTTTCATATACAGCGCCAACTCTATGGCGTCTTCCAGGGTTGAACCGGGATGGCCGGAGATAAAATAGGGGACCAGATATTGTTTGAGTCCCAGCCGTGAATTCATTTCCCCATAGTCCCTGCGGAACTTTTCGTAGGTATCATAATCGCCCTTACCCATGGCCGCAAGCACGGTTGCAGAAATATGTTCCGGGGCAACCTTGAGCTGCCCGCTTACATGGTATTGGCAGAGGATTTCCAGGAATTCCCTGCCGTGCTGTTTATCCAATTCCAGATAATCAAAACGGATACCGGATCGGATAAAGACTTTTTTGACCGATCCGATGTTCCGCAGCGCTTTGAGGGTTTCCATGTAGGGCCGGTGATCCGCCTTGAGCTGCGGACAGGGCTTGGGGTAGAGACATTCCTTTTCCGGGCAGAAGCCGCCCTTAGCTTGGCGGGGGCAGGAGGCGCCGTAAAAATTAGCGGTGGGACCGCCCACATCGTGGATATAGCCCTTAAATTCCGTATGGTGAGTCAGGGTTTCCGCTTCCCGGACCAGGCTCTCCCGGCTCCGGCTGGTAAGCGCCCGGCCCTGGTGGAAGGTGATGGCGCAGAAGGAACAGCCGCCGAAACAACCCCGGCTGGAAACCAGGGAAAAACACACTTCCTGTAAAGCCGGAACACCGCCGGCAGCATCGTACATGGGATGAGCCCGGCGCATATAGGGAAGCTCGTAGATCCGATCCAGTTCCGTGGTTTCCAGGGGGAAGGCCGGGGGGTTCTGGAGGACCCAGCGGTCCCCATCGGACCGTTCCGCCAGGGGCTTAGCAGTCCCGGGATCGGCTTGCAGCTTCTGGAGCATGAAGTGTTCCGCATAGGCCCGCAGAGAGTCGGGATCGCCGGCCTTCACCGCTTCGTAGTCCGGCAGCCGGAGAGCCCCGGCGGAAAGTTCCGGCGGCGGGCCATGGGAACGGACGCAGGCGCCCCGGACATCCCGGATAGCCGTGACCGGTTCCCCCTTACCCAGGCGCCGGGCTATTTCCAGGATGGGCCGCTCCCCCATACCGTAGACCAGGATATCCGCCTTAGAGTCCAGCAGGATCGAACGGCGTACCGTATCGGACCAGTAGTCGTAGTGGGCAAACCGACGGAGCCCCGCTTCAATACCGCCGATAATAACCGGTATGTCCTTATAAGCCGCCCTGATACCTTCAACGTATTTTAAGGTTGCCCGGTCCGGCCGAAGTCCCGCTTTGCCCCCGGGAGAATAGGCATCCTCCGAACGTGGCTTCCGGGCGGCAGTATAGTGGGCAACCATGGAATCCATGTTGCCGGCCCCAACCAGGAAAGCAAGGCGAGGACGACCCAAAACGGTATAGGATTGAGGATTTTTCCAGTCAGGCTGGGGCAAAACCCCAACCCGGAAGCCCTGGGCTTCAAGAAAACGGGAGATCAGAGCAACGGCAAACGAGGGATGATCCACATAGGCATCGCCGGAAACAAAGATAAAATCACAGGATTCCCAACCCCGCTCCCCCATTTCACGGAGATTTACGGGGAGGAATCCGGGCTTTTTCGGACCCATAGGGCTTTTAGACCCCAACAACCGCCTTAACTTCGGGAACTTCCTTTTTCAGGTAGTTTTCAATCCCCATTTTAAGGGTCATCTGGGCCATGGGGCAGGTGCCGCAGGCTCCGGTCAGTTTAAGGGATACGATCCCATCGTCAGAAAGGGACACAAATTCCACATCTCCCCCGTCATTCTGAAGGGAAGGGCGGACATTATCCAGGGCGAGTTTAACCTGTTCTTCAAGCATAATATTCTCCTATTAATAATATGGTAATAATATATAATAAATTTACCATATTTACTACCTTATAATATACCTTTTTTTTTATCCCATTGAAAGGGGCTTTTATAAGGAGTATTATAGTATTATATTCAATAGAACAGGGGGCAACTATGAGTGAAAACGAGGATTTCGATTTTACGATTGAAGAATTGGGAAGTCGTAATGTCCATTCACCTATCGCCATGTCAAAGACCTTAGGCGATATGATCGCGAACTATGTTACGGATGACGAATTTGTCCTTCTCAAGCCCCAGATAAAACTGGGTGAACAGGCCACGATCAAACGCAGTCAGGTTGTTGAATGCGCCGGCCCCCGGGAAATGATTTATTTTAGCCCCCACCATGTCCATGCGGGGATAGTAAGCTGCGGAGGTCTCTGTCCGGGAATTAACGACGTAATCCGGGCCATAGTCCGCTGCCTTTCCCGGTACGGGGTAAGCCGGGTTTCGGGAATTCGTTATGGATACAAGGGTTTCCTTCCGGAATATAAGTTTGATATCATGCCCCTTACCCTGAAAGACGTGGATGATATCCATAAGCTGGGGGGTACCTTCCTGGGAAGCGCCCGGGGCGGCGGCAAAGAGGTCGTCAAAATTGTGGATGCCATTGAACAGCTCAATATGAATATGCTCTTTACCATCGGCGGCGACGGAACCCAGCGGGGTTCCCTGGATATTGCCAACGAAATAGAAAAACGGGGGCTGAAAATCGCCACCGTGGGTATCCCTAAGACGGTGGATAACGATTTTGCCTTCATAGAACGGTCCTTTGGTTTTGACACCGCCGTTGCTAAGGCCGTTGAAGTTGTAACCGCCGCCCACATGGAAGCCAATTCCCAGATCAACGGCATAGGCCTAGTAAAAGTAATGGGACGGGAATCGGGATTTATCGCCGCCCATACTGCCCTGGCCAGCCACGAGGTAAACTTTGTGCTCATCCCCGAAGTACCCTTCGATCTGGAAGGGCCCAACGGCTTCTTCCACCACCTGGAAGAACGGCTGAGCAAACGGCACCATGCGGTAGTAATTGTTGCCGAAGGGGCCCTGCAGGATCAGCTGATAAAGGAAGTAAAGACCGATGCCGGCGGCAATGTTAAGATGGTCGACGTGGGTACCTATATGCGGGACCGGATTCAGAAGTACTTTGACGACAAAAAAATTGAGACCAACCTAAAGTACATCGACCCCAGCTACATGATCCGTTCCGCTCCTGCCGCACCCAGTGACTCGATTTACTGCGAACGGCTCGGCAACGCTGCGGCACATGCGGCCATGGCGGGGAAAACGAAGCTCATCATCGGCCTGGTGAACAATGAATTTGTACACCTCCCCACTAAGGTGGTAATTTCCCATCGCAGCCATGTGGACCCCGAAGGCGCCCTCTGGCGGGATACCCTGGACGCGACCCATCAACCGGTGCTTATGATAAACAATTTCCAGAGCGATACCCTCTTTACTAACGAGTTCAGCATCCCCGTCTGATGACACAATAGGAATTTTGACCGCGAAGTCGAAGAAGTCGAAGGAAATATCAAGTTTTCCTTCTTTTTCGACTTTGTGGTTTATACTAGGTTAGCCGAATGGTGTGTGCTTTGTTGGAGGGGTGAAAGGTTCCGTATAGAGCAGGCGGGGTTTCGTCCATACGAAAGGACAGAGGGAATTACGCTACCGCTATCTAACTGTAAATGTCTTTTCTCATACTGATTGTCTTGCGGTTTTTGTTGTAGAGTTCGTTGTTCAGAAGAAAGCCGTTTTTCTGGTAAAAGGCCAAGACGCCTTCATCGTGTTCTATATCAG
>NZ_JAJQRB010000019.1:0-128165 GCF_046533075.1 Treponema primitia
AAGTATTTCTCCTCCCCATCCCGTAACAGGGGTAAATCGGGACAGATCAGTCCCCGCTATTTTGAGGAGGAAAACTGATTGATCGTAAATTCGAAGTACAAGGACAGCGTTTTTACCAAACTTTTTAACGATGAGGATAGGCTCCGGGAACTATATGCCGCCCTGGAAGGTATTGAGTATGATCCAACCATACCGATAACCATCAACACCCTGGAGGATGTACTCTACATGGACCGGATCAACGACCTATCCTTTACCGTGGGGGATAGACTGGTATTCGTAGTAGAACACCAGTCTACCCTCAATAAGAACATGCCCCTGCGGTTTTTGTCGTATATCCCCCGGGTTTATGAGAAAATAATCGCGCGCCGGGCTATATATAAAAGTGCCCTGGTGAAGATACCCAAGCCCGAATTCGTCGTTCTCTATAACGGGCCGGAAAAAATGCCGGAAAAGTGGGAACTGCGGCTTTCGGACGCCTTTATGGGGTTGGAAGATGGTGAAAAAATCTCCCTTGACCTGATTGTCACGGTGTATAATATTAATTATGGGCAGAACACGGAACTGTTCCGGAGAAGTGAAAACCTTGCCGGGTACGCGCAGTTTGTTGCGAAGGTGCGGGAAAATGAGGCGGCTATGCCCTTGGAACAGGCGGTAACTGAGGCGGTCCGGTATTGCATAAAGAACCGGATACTGGCGCGTTTTTTAGAGAAATATGGATCGGAGGTGAGAAATATGGTATTTGGTGAATGGGACTGGGACGAGGCAAAGGAAGCTTGGCAGGAGGAGGCCCGGGAGGAGGCCCGGGAGGAAGATCAAAAACAAGTCCTGGAGCTCATAGATCAGGGCTATACTCTGGAACAGCTCAAGGAAAAGCTGACCAAAAATCTCCAGAAGGGGAGGTAAGAAACATGGTTTTTGGGGAATGGGACGAGGCACTGGAAGCCGGGATAGATAGCTAAAACTACCAAAATTGTGGGTCAAGCTTACGTATTAAGGATACTTCTTCTTAAACCCCTGTACCCGCGCCGAAGCAACCACACTGAGTGGTGAACGATCCCCCCGGGCGAGATATTGATACCCGATGCCGGCAATCATGGCCCCGTTGTCCCCGCAGAATTCCAGGGGCGGGAACACGCAGCGGAGATCCGCCCTTTCGGCGAGGCGGGAACGGAGGTACGAGTTGGCCGCCACTCCGCCGCCCGCAACGATGGTGTTGAGCTCCGTATCTTCAGCGGCACGGAAAAGAGCGCGCAGCAGTATCTCTACCGCAGTTTTCTGGAATGAGGCGGCAATATCCGCAGGTCCTGCGGCGGTGTCCCGGGGATTGCGGAATTGTTCCAACTGGTTGATCACCGCAGTCTTAAGCCCCGAGTAGGACAAATCGTAGGGGTGATCCCCCTTGTGGAGGCTGGGCATGGGGAAGCGGAAAGCGGTGGGGTCCCCGTCTTTTGCCAGCTTGTCGATATAGGCCCCGCCGGGGTAGCCGAAGCCGTAGTACTTGGATACCTTGTCGAAGGCCTCCCCCACTGCGTCGTCAATGGTGGTTCCCAGGACGGTGATATCGTCAAAATTGTCCACCCGGCAAATGATACTGTGGCCTCCGGAAACCAGGAGCCCCAGGAAGGGGTACTCCGGAGGGGATACCGGTGATACATTGCCCGAAGAGAGCCGGGGGGCGTAGAGATGGGCCAGCATGTGGTTTACGGCGATAAAAGGCTGTTTCCCGGCCCAGGCAAAGGCCTTAGCAAAACTGAGACCCACTAAAAGAGATCCCAGAAGTCCCGGGTGGGCTGTGGCGGCAACGCCGTCAATTTCAGCAGGGGTCAGGCCGGCCTTTTCCAGGGCTTCCCTGACCACCCCGTAGATCCACTCGGTGTGCATACGGCTCGCCAATTCGGGCACCACCCCATCGTATTTTGCGTGAAGGGGTATTTGGGTTGCCACCACATTGGAGAGGACCCGCTTTCCGTCTTCCACTACTGCTGCGGCACACTCATCGCAGGAAGACTCAATTCCAAGGATCTTCATTATCAATACTTTACTATCACATTGCCTCTACGTACAGGCACTTTCGGAATTCGTCTGCGGAACCCTGCATTTTTTTCAAAGCCTTGATTTCAATCTGACGGACCGTCTCCGCAGAGAGCCCCATTTTATCCCCGATTTTTTTAAGGGTATGCTCGTTGCCGTTAAATTGGTAACGGTACATGAGGATACGCTTTTCCCGATCCTTCAGGCGATCCAGGAAGTGGATTGCCACGGCGTGGGAGGATTTTTTGAAAAAGTCCCGTTCGGGGCTGTAGGTATAATCTTCATGGAGATCCGCCATAGAAATTGATTCATCCTTTCCGGTATCCATATCCAGGGAGATAAAACCATTGGTTATCTGCAGGATAAAATTGACTTCCTTCTCGGATACTCCGATATCGGCGGCGATCTCCTTATTACTTGGTTTATGCATCAGGGTCTGGCTGAGGGTATGGTAGGATCGCTGTATCATTCGGAGTGTCTGTTCTTTCCGGAGGGGCAGACGGATGTCCCGGCGCTTGGTGGATAAGGAACGGACAATGTATTGACGGATCCACCAACTGGCGTAGGTTGAAAAACGAACCCGTTTCCGGTAATCGTATTTTTCAGCGGCATGCATCAGACCAAGGTTCCCCTCCTGAATAATATCCATAAAGGGCATATCCGCCGTCATATAGGAGTGGGCAATCTTAATAACCAGCCGCAAATTTGCCTCAATTAAAGACTTGCGGGCCGTTGCATCCCCCTGCTGTATCCGTTCGGATAATGCCAGCTCTTCCTCAAAGTTTAAAAGGGGAATTTTTTTGATCTGGTCATAGTAATTCTGTAGATTCTTATCCATAAGATGTCCTCCGCATGTAATATACTAGCAATTTTCATGCCAAGTTATCTTATATGTCAGGACGATTTTTTTAATTCTTTTTATAGTAAAGAAATAATTTTTTAAAAGATAATGAAAAAAATAAATAATTTAGACAATCGTATGAATTATCATATCTTTTTCATTATTAGGTGTATAAAAAATACTACAGTTCAAGCTTATATGCTTTTATTTTATTGATGATAGTCTTCCGGCTGACCCCCAGTTCCGCCGCTGCCTTGGTTCGGTTACCCTGGGTCCTGGTCAGGGCTTTCCGTATAGCTTCCCGTTCAATGTTCTCCAGGGAGGGAACGCCCGGTACAGATTCACCTTCCGGGCCCGGTATTCCCCCCGTATTCAAGCGGTGCAGCTCAATATCCTTGGGCGTTAGATGGCCATTTTCCCGATAAATCAGGGCTCTTTCCAGGATATTTTCCAGTTCCCGGACATTGCCCGGGAAGGGGTATTCCAGGAGTTTTTCCGCCGCCGCCGGGGTAAGGACCGGAAGGGAACGGCCCATACGGAAGCTGATTTTTTTCAAGAGATATTCCGCCAGCAGGGGAATATCCTCCCGGCGTTGGCGCAGGGGCGGAATGGTCATGCGGAATACGTTGAGCCGGTAATAAAGGTCCTCCCGAAAACTGCCTTCCCGAACCAGGGTTTCTATATCCCGGTTGGTGGCGGAGACGATCCGGGCGTTGACGGGGATGTCGTCATTTCCCCCCAGGCGGCGTATCTTCCGTTCCTGGAGTACCCGCAGCAGTTTTACCTGGAGGGTCATGGGCATTTCGCCAATCTCGTCCAGGAAGAGGGTACCCCGGCCGGCAAGTTCAAAGAGGCCCTGCTTGCGGGCGAGCGCCCCGGTATAGGACCCCTTTTCGTGGCCGAAAAGTTCGCTCTCCATAAGCCCCTCGTGGATGCCCCCGATGTTCACCGCTGCGAAGGGTTCCGCCGCATATTTACCCCGGCGGTGGATTTCCCGGGCAACAATCTCCTTTCCGGTACCGCTTTCTCCGGTTATCAGTACCGTAACGTCGGAACCGGCGATGCGATCGATCTGATCGGAAAGTTCCCGCATCACCTCCGTATCGCCGATGAGGAGGTTTCCCCCGCCAGTCATCCGCTTCTCCGCCTCAAGGCTGTTCTCCCGGCGTTTGTCCTCCACCAGATGACGGAGTTTGATCACCAGTTCTGCGGGGTCAAAGGGCTTTACCAGATAGTCCTTGGCCCCGGCTTTCAGGGCCGCCACTGCGTCGGCGATTTGCCCGTGGGCGGATATCATGATCACCGGGGATATGATTCCCCGGTTGTTGATCCAGGCGAGCACATCCTGGCCGCTCATACCGGGCAGCCTGAGGTCCAGGATAACCGCATCGAAGGCCTCCCGCTCAAGAGAACGGATTGCCGATTCTCCGGTTTCCGCAGCCGCCGAATCGATCTGCTCCAGGCCCAAATATTTTTTCAGGGACTCCCGGATATTTCGTTCATCATCAACTATTAACACTCTCATACATACTCCCCCAGGGTGATAAAGACCGCAGTCCCTCCCCCGTCCCGATTTTCAATGCTGATGGCGCCTCCGGCTGCTTCCACAAAGCGTTTGCTGATGGAAAGGCCTATGCCGGTCCCGGTACTTTTACTGGTAAAGAAGGGATCGAAGACCCGTTTCAGATCTCCTTCCGCAATGCCTCTGCCCCGATCATAGATGCTGATAACAATGATACTGCGCGGTTGATTTCGCTGCAAGTCGCTGTCCATGCTGTTTCCGCTATGCCGTAGTATCACTGCGCCAATGGCGTTTTCCGCACTGCCGCTTTCCAGGGCATTGCGGATAAGGTTTTCAATGACCGACCGGGCCCGTTCGGTGTCCATAAGGACCAGGGCATCCTGGGCCGAATCTTCTTCAACAATATTTCTGCCGCAGAGCCGCAGGGATGTTTCGGAAAGCACATTCGAGATATTCAGCGGTACGGGCTGTCCCGCCGCATCCCGGAGATAATCGTTTATCCGGTAACTCAGGGCGGAAAGGCGGTCTACCTCTTCGTTGATGATCCCCAACTCCTCCCGGCCTTTTTCGGGGAAGAGTTTCCCCAGGATGCCGGTTTGGAGCCGTATGGAGAGGAGGGGGTTTTTAATTTCGTGGGCCAGGGTACTGGCGGCGGTTCCCAGGACCACCAGATTTTTTTGGCCCTCTATCCGCTCCCGGTATTCCCGGTTCCGCAGGTATAGTCCCCGCACAAAAAATACCAGCGCCAGAAGGGCAAGCTCACAGAGCGGAAAGGCAATGGCGGTCAGGGTCTGGCTGCGCCAGTAGGCGGTATGGGATATATCGATGTAGATGTACTTGCCCCTGGCGAAGGTGGTGAAGAAACCCGGCGTTTTGTCTTCGCGGTTTTTGTTTTCCTGGTTATGCCGCTGTGGAGGAGGGGACATCATCCCCTCTGTGCTGAGAATGAATTTAATTCTGTTTCCCCGTCTATCAGGAATAGTGTACCGGCCGTTCTTGGCGGCTTTGTAATCTTTCAGGATATCCTCATCAAAAACCTGGGGAACCGAGCCCCATTGGTAGGACGGGGTGAGGTCCTCTCCGTAAATCCCAAACCCGATGATCCGTTCCCGCAGAAGCCCCGAAGATTCAATGGCGGACCCGAAGTTGTCATAGTTTCTCAGGCTGGTAAAGAGGAGGCTGAAGAGCCGTTCGTTGTCATTGTCCCGAATCAGCCGCGCCCGGTCCCGCAGGCCCAGGATGATAAAAACCGTGAGGGCCGAAAAGAGGGCCCAGCTCAGTATCGCTGTGAATAAGGATGATGTCCGCGGGGAAATTTTCATATCACAATCCCTTCTGCTTTTGTAAGAGCAGGTTTATTACTTCATCCAGGGAATCAAATGCCCCCAGGCTCCGCAGCTTTGAAAGGCCGCTGAGAAA
Source organism: Treponema primitia (assembly GCF_046533075.1). Taxonomy (GTDB): domain Bacteria; phylum Spirochaetota; class Spirochaetia; order Treponematales; family Breznakiellaceae; genus Termitinema; species Termitinema primitia_B. The sequence goes on from NZ_JAJQRB010000019.1 coordinate 5,817, forward strand.
ACTATATTCCGCGGTGATGCGCTGGGTATGGCTGTCTCCGGCCAGGGCTGCGGCGTCGGAAAGGGCAAAAACCGAGGCCTGGGAAAGTTTGTATAGTTCAAGGTTATATTCGTAGTTCCGTTGGGCGTATTCATCGGCACGGCGTGCGGATTGTACCGTAAGGGTACTGGCGATAAGGTCCAGCAGAGCGGTTTGGATATCCATGGCCAGGGTATTTTCGGCGTCACGGTAGTTCAGGGCGGCTTCGGTTTGGGCGATACGTTTTTTTTCCACCGCAGTACCTATTACCCAATAATCCAGGGGTATGCTCCCGTTGATACTGATGCTGCCGCCGGAATTGGACAGTCCCCCCGGGGTGGAATAATTTACCCCCGTGGAGATTCCCGCGCTAAGGCTTGGGAGATAATCCTTTTTTGCAAGCCCCACGTTCCGTTCCGCTATTTGCAGCTGAAGGCCTGTTTTTAAAAGGCCGGGGTTATTTCTCTTTACTGCATTTGAAAAATCGTCTGCCAGTAATACTATTTTTTCCTCAGCAAGCGTTGAAAGGAAGCGGATTGTGTCCTCATAAACGTTGAAATCAATACCTGCCAGCTCCGGTATTTCCCAAAGGCCGGTAATGTTTTTCAGATTCGCCCTATTGACGGTCAAATCCCTAAGGGCGCGGTTCCGGGCGGTTTCTTTCTGGCCCTGATCCGCCAGGGCTTTGAGGTAATCTCCCTGGCTTATCATGCCGCTTTCAAGGCGCAGCTCCGCCATGGAAAGGGCTAAAGCCGCAGTTTCCATGGATGCCGCCGCAGTTTCCAGAGCCGCCGCCGCTTTTAGTGTTTCGTAATACATACTATCCGCCGTATCCAGGACGGTAAAGTAGGCCGCCAAAGCTTCCTGCCTGGTAAGTTCCGTATTGATAGCGTTTATAGCCTTTAGGTAGATACTCTTTCCCCCGTCAAACAGCTTTTGTGATACACTGAAACTCGCCCCGGTTCTCATACTGTCCCGGAGGCTTGTTTCCCCCCAGACTTGTCCCGAGGCCGATGCCCCCAGGGATAAGGATGGCAGATTGGAATAGACACGGGTTTTTTCGTCCAGCCGTGCGCTTTCCACCGCCAGCTGAAACTTCGCCAGGCTCGGCGAATTGGCCAACGCCAAAGCGCGTACGTCTTCAATATCTATTTGTTCAGCAGTAATACTGTTATTAATGGTAAAAGCGAGTAGTAATATTGTTAATGTAAATCTATATTTCATCCATATTCCTTTTATTCATACCGCAGCGCATCTATTGGATAGAGCCCCGCAGCCTTCCTTGCCGGGTAGTACCCGAAGGAAACCCCGACCAGTGCGGCAAAGAGGGCCGCAGCGGCAACGATTACCGGATTAATAGCCGTGGAAATTCCCAGGGCTTCCAGGATACGGCAGACCAGGAAGGCCAGGGCTATACCGATAAATCCCCCCAGGAGGCTCAGGATGATGGACTCAGAGAGGAACTGGAAGAGCACATCCCGTTTCCGGGCGCCCACGGCCATCCTGATACCGATTTCCCGGGTACGTTCGGTGACCGATACCAGCATGATGTTCATGATTCCGATGCCCCCCACCAGGAGGGACACCCCGGCTATGGCCGCCAGGAGAGTGGTGAGGCTCCGGGATGTTTCGGAAGCCATGTCGATAAGATCTGCGCTATTCATGATCTCAAAGTCCGTCGTGGTCCCCTCGCTAAGCTTGTGAGCCTCCCGGAGTATCAGTTCCGCTTCCCCCTGCGCGGCCTCCATATATCCTTTGCTGACCACGCTCATAGCAATACTGTTGATATTCTGAGAATTGCTCAGCCGGTACAATGCAGTATCCAGGGGTACCATGATCACATCATCCTGATCGTTGCCAAAGGCCCCGGCGCCCTTTTTCGCCAGTATGCCGGTGACGGTAAAATGATTGGTCCCGATCCGTATCTGCTGCCCCAGGGCTTCAGCGCTGTTGCCAAAAAGACTGTTCACCGTGGTAAGCCCCAGCACCGCTATCCTGTTTCGCTGCTGCAGATCCTCATCGCCGAAAAAGCCGCCCTGGGCAATATCCCAGCTCCGTATGGTGAGGTACCCCGGCTCCACCCCCATCACCTGTACCGAAGCGCTTCCCTGGGGGCCGATGACCGTATAGTTCCGCTGGCTCAGTCCGGAAATCGCCGTGCTGTAGGAAGCCTCCGCTGCAAGCTTAGCCGCGTCGGATTTGGTCAGCCGGCTAGGTCTGGTCGCCGTATTGGTCTGTCCGGGCCGCATCATCATCCGCCGGGGCATGATCTGGATCAGGTTGGTCCCCATGGAGGCGATCCGGTTCTCAATATCCTTCTGGGCGCCCTCCCCTATGGCTACCATGATGATCACCGACCCAACACCGATGATGATCCCCAGGGAGGTAAGGAGGCTCCTCATGCGGTTACGGAAAATATTTCTAAAGCAGGAATACAAAAGCTGTGTAATATTCATGATACCTCCCCGGCAAGGAGGCTATGCTCTTTTTTCCACCGGGCAAGGTCCTCCGGGGCGCTGCGCCTTTCGCGTATCGGTACATCAGAGACCAGCTCCCCATCCCTCAGGGTGATGATCCGTTTGGTATAGGCTGCAAGTTCCGGTTCGTGGGTTACCATGACTATTGTTTTCCCCTGATCATTGAGGCTCTGGAAGAGGCTCATGATCTCCAAGGTCATCTCCGTATCCAGGTTCCCCGTGGGCTCGTCCGCCAGGATGAAGGCGGGGTCGTTCACCATGGCCCGGGCTATGGCTACCCGCTGCTGCTGCCCGCCGGAAAGCTGGGAGGGCATATGGTTAAGCCGTTCCCCCAGTCCCACCTCCCGTAGTACTTCTGCGGCTCGTTCTTTCCGCTGATAGGCCCGCCTGAAACGCAGGTCCCTGTCCGGCCCGTTCTTGCGGTTGTAGAAAAGGGGGAGTTCTACATTTTCCAAAGCCGTGGTTCGGGGCAGAAGATTAAAGGCCTGGAACACAAAACCTATCTTTCTATTGCGTATCAGAGCGAAGGAATCTTCGCCCTTGGCGGAGGCTCCGGCTGCGGAGGTCTCTATGCCGTCCAGGGCGTAGCTCCCTTCGCTGGGCTTGTCCAGGCAGCCCAGGATATTCATCAGGGTGGATTTTCCCGATCCCGATGGTCCCATGACGGAAACAAACTCCCCCGCCTGGGCGGAAAAGTCTATCCCCCGGAGCGCCCGGACGGTTATTTCTTCAAGCCGGTAGATCCGTTTGATCCCCCGCATCTCGATTACCGTCATGGCTGCACCCTTTCCCGCAGTATGATTTGGCGGCCTTCTATGTCATTGTTTCCGGATCGGATCTCCGTAAAGGATCCGTTGCTGATACCGGTTTGTACCAGGATGCAGTCCGGCTTACCGGTTTCATCAATGAACCATAGCGGTTTAGGCGGGGACATGGTTTCCCGGCCCGGAAACCCGCTGCTCCCCCGCTGTCCGCCTGCAGGATTCGCTGCTGCCGCAGTATTTCTGTTCTGTCTCATACCGGGTCCCTGGGGCATCACCATGCCGCTTAGGCCGCTGTTCTGCGCCGGTCTTTGCGCGGCGGCTTGCGCGGCCGCCCCCGCTGCCCGCATCTTCTCCCGGGCTTCCAGAGCCGCCGCCTGCTGAGCCGCATCCATACCGCCAAGCCCCGCCTGGAAGACACGGTCGGCTATTTCATCGGCGTTCATGCCGCTGGGCCGGTACCGCAGGGCTGCGTTAGGAATCAGGAGGGTGTTTTCTTTCCGTTCTTCGATAAACTCCACCGAGCAGGTCATCCCCGGCAGGAGTGATCCTTCCGAATTGTCTACGTTTATAATTACCGTGTAGGACACCACGTTATCCTGAATGGTAGGCATGAGGTGCATGGCCTCCACAATCCCCGAGAAGTTCCGGCCCGGCAGGCTTTCCAGGGTAAACCGGACCCCCTGGCCCTTGTGTATGGCGGGGATATCCAGTTCCCCCACTCCGGCTTCAATCTGCATCTCCTCAAGGTTTTCCGCCAGGGTAAACAGGCTGGTAGAATTACTGCTGGACCCCTCCACCACGGTCTGCCCCTCGCTGATATTCCGCTCCAAAACAATCCCGTCGATGGGGGAGGTGATAAGGGCGTACTGGTTGATTTCGGTTTCAATCACCCGAAGGGATGATTCGGAGGCGGAAAGTTCCGCCGCCTGAATATCCAGGGTGGTCTTGCCGGTCCGGAGCTCGTATTCGGAGATGAGGTTCTTCTCCGCCAGCTTCTGTTGGTTCTGGTAGTTGATCTGCTGCAGCTCGTAATTCGCCCGGGCCTTAATCACCGACGCGGCCTGCTGTTCCCGCTGGAGCCTGAGCATATCCGTATTAAGTTCCGCCAGGATATCACCCTTATGGATGATATCGTTGTAATCCACGTGTATCTTTTCCACTTTGCCGCTCATCCGGGCCAACACATTCACCGTTGATACGGGCTTGAGGGACCCGGTAGAAGATACGGTCTTTTCCAGGGTCCCCCGGCTGATGGTGGTGTACTCGTAGGTACTGGTTCCGCCTGACTTTGGAGAACATGCCCCGGCGCTAAGTATGAGGACCGCGACGATGGGGTATGACAAAAAGTTGATGATTTTCATACAGCACTAATCTCCATAACGATATATTAGCAATAACCATGCCAAGCATGAAAATAGGGAAATAAGGATAGGATACCTCTTATAAGTGTATAAAATTTACCCAGTCTTTTCCAGTGATGCGTAAAAAATACACACTAGATATTCGGTAGAAAAAAAGTTTCCGACATTGTATAATTATATTATTATGCAGGATCATCTTGCCCAGATACCGAGTCGAATTAAGGAACTACGGGAAATAATGGAAATCAGCGCCATTGATATGGCGACGGATATCGATATTCCCTTTGAAACCTATTCCCGGTACGAATCAGGGGAACTGGACATCCCCATCAGTGTTCTCTACAAAATATCTCATCGGCTTGGGACGGATACCACGGTACTCCTTACCGGGGAAGACCCCAGGATGGATACCGCCAGTGTTTGCAGGGGGGGTAAGGGGGTAGAGGTTGAGCGGTACCCGGGTTATGAGTATTCAAGCCTGGCCTATAACTTCAAAAACCGGACCATGGAACCCCTTCTGGTATACCTTGACCCCAACAAGGCGGCTGCGGCGCCGGTGACCCATTCCGGCCAGGAGTTCAACTTTGTGGTTGAGGGAGTGGTGAAGGTTACGGTGAATAAACGGGAGTATATCCTTGAAGCCGGGGACAGTATCTACTTCAGTGCCCTGCTTCCCCATGCCCAGAGCGCAGTAAAGGCGCCGTCAAAATTTATTACTATTATACAGGAATAATATGAACGAAATACTGTCTAAATATTGCCCCCGGATAGACTTTGACAGCTACGAAGATTTCTACCGGAATTATAAGTGCATTGTCCCGGAAAATTTTAACTTTGCCTACGATGTGCTCGATGAGTGGGCGCGGATCAAGCCGGACAAGCTCGCCCTGGTCTGGACCAACGACGAAGCGGAAATGAAGACCTACACCTTTGGTGATATGAAACGCCTGAGTGACAAGGCCGCCAACGTCCTCCTTTCCCTGGGCATCAAGAAGGGTGATGTGGTGATGCTCATCCTAAAGCAGCGCCCCGAGGTCTGGGTGATGATAAACGCCCTGATGAAGATCGGAGCGATCTGTATCCCCGGTACCTACCAGCTTACCCGGAAGGACATTGAATACCGCTGTAATATCGCTGAGGTTAAACTCCTGGTCAGCGTGGATGATCCGGAGCTTGTCGGCAATATTCGCAGCGCCCTTCCCCAATGTACACAGCTTAAGAAGATCGCCTTTGTGGGGAAGCAGATACCTGAGGGCTTTATCGACATGGGGGCGGAGATTGAAAAGGCCTCGTCTGTCTTTGTTCGGCCCACGGGATCCGCGGGGACAGAGACCAAAGACCACATGCTGATATACTTTTCCTCCGGTACCACGGGGATGCCCAAGATGGTGCTCCACAACCACACCCTCCCTCTGGGACACATCGTTACTGCCAAATACTGGCAGTGCGTAGAAGATAACGGGATCCACATGACCCAAACCGATTCAGGCTGGGCCAAATTTGCCTGGGGCAAGATATACGGACAGTGGATCTGCGGGGCGGCCATCGGCGCCTACGATACGGAGAAGTTTACCCCCCAGGGTATACTCGATGCCCTGGATCGTCTCCATCCGACTACCTTTTGCGCCCCGGCTACGATCTTCCGGTTTCTCATCAAGGAGGATCTTTCGGGATACGATTTCAGCTATATCAAACACGCCTCCGTGGCGGGGGAACCCCTGAGTCCCGAGGTATACCACAAGATTAAACAACTTACGGGGCTTGAGATACGGGAGGGCTTTGGCCAGTCGGAAACTTCGGTAATGGCCGCTACCTTCAAATGGCTGCCGATAAAACCCGGTTCCATGGGGAAACCTTCGCCCCTCTTCGGCCTCAACCTGTTGGATGAAAACGATCAGCCCTGTGACGACGGTATTGTAGGCAATATCAGTATTACTAACGGAGGTGATAATCCACCGCCGGGATTATTTACCGGTTACTGGAAGGATGAGGAAATTACCCGCAACTGCTGGTATGATGGTACCTACCATACCGGCGATATGGCCTGGCATGACGGCGACGGCTACTACTGGTTTGTAGGCAGGAACGATGATGTGATCAAATGTTCCGGTTACCGCATCGGCCCCTTTGAGGTGGAAAGCGCCCTTATGGAACATCCCTCGGTGCTTGAGTGCGCGGTTACCGCCGCTCCGGACCTTAACCGCGGCCAGGTGGTTAAAGCCACCATCGTATTAGCCCGGGGTTTTACCCCGTCGGAAGAGCTGAAACATGAACTGCAGAACCATGTAAAGCGTGTTACCGCCCCCTACAAATATCCCCGGATCGTGGAATTTGTAGAGGAGCTGCCTAAAACTGTGAGCGGCAAGATCCAACGGAACATGATACGGAAAAGAGACGCATCGGAATCTCCGCAATGAAGTACCTATACGAAACACATCTGCACACGGTTCAGTCCAGTAGCTGTGGTGAGTCCGAAGGCCATTCCTATATCCGTAAATATAAGGAAATGGGATTTGCCGGTATCATCGTGACGGATCATTTTTATAACGGAAACAGCGCAGTCAGCCGGCATCTTTCCTGGCGGGAGTGGGTCAACGGTTTCTGCCGTGGTTATGAGGATGCCCGGCGGGAGGGGGAAAAGCAGGGATTTGATGTGTTTTTCGGCTGGGAGGAGACCTTTGATGCCGATGACTATCTTATCTACGGCCTGGATAAGGAATGGCTCCTGGCCCATCCCGAGGCGGCCCACTGGACCCGGCTGGAACAATTCAACGAAGTACACCGTTACGGCGGCTGCGTTGTTCAGGCTCACCCATTTAGGCACCAATACTATATCAGTACGATTCATCTTTCCACCGGATGCGTTGACGCCGTAGAGGCGGGGAACGCCTGTAATACCTCGGCCTCCCATGATGCTCTGGCTTTGCGCTACGCCGAAAAGCTGGGCCTCCCGGTTACTGCGGGATCGGATATTCACAATGTTGCTCAGGTTGCAACCGGCCGTATCTTTGGGACGTATCTGGATAAAAAAATGGAAACCATTCAGGATTATGTAAAGGCCATAAGGGAGAATACCCTTGCGGGCATAAAAATATCCCCGGGGCGCTGCGACTTTCACGGCAATGAAACAGTTTCGCTGCCCGTGGATATACGCGACGCCGGAGACCGGAGTACCGGCGGGGACCTGTGGGAATTTCTGAAACAGTAATACTGTCTTAGCCTAGTTTTTTTGACCGGTTGTACGCTGCATCCACAGCATTTATCACGGTTCCCCGGAAAGCGCCGTTCTCCAAAGCGGCCACCCCCGCTATGGTGGTTCCTCCGGGGGAGGTGACCATGTCTTTAAGTTCCCCGGGGTGCTTCCCGGTTTCCTTCACCATCGCTGCGGCGCCTAAGACTGTCTGGGTGGCATAACGCAGGGCCTTGTCCCGGGGCAGCCCCGCCTGAACTCCGCCGTCCGCCAGGGCTTCGATGAAGAGGTACACAAAGGCCGGCCCGGAACCGGAAAGGCCGGTAACCGCATCCATATAATTCTCGTCCAGGCGATCAACTATCCCCGCCGCGCTCAGGATCTTCTCCAACATCGCCAGGGTTTCTTCCGGAACTTCGGAGGAGGCGGACATGGCAATAACCCCCTGGGAAATCAAAGCCGGGGTATTCGGCATGATCCGCACCACCGGTACGGGTTTGGTCAGAGTCGGGTTAACTTCGGACCAATCGGGGCCGATGAGTTTAGCCACGCTGCCCACATCCAGGAGGATCTGGATCTTCTTGATGGTCCAGCCCGCAGCCATGGAGACCAGGATTGCCGGGGATTTGCTTTCCACGCGCATGCGCAGGGCCGGGGCAATTTCTTCCAATACCGTTCCCAGTACCTGGGGTTTTACGGCGAGGAAAACGAAATCCGCCTCTTTAACCGCATCATAGTTGGAGGAATATACCTTGGCGCCCAGCTCCTTAGCCAGGACCTCGGCCTTTGCTGTATCGGCATCGGAAAAGCCGATATTTCCCGCCGGGATTATATTGGCGGCCCCCTTCATCAGGGCCCGTCCCATATTTCCGCTGCCTATGCAGGCAATGTTTTTTGTGTTCATGGCGCTATTCCTTACGCTTTAAGATGAGGATAGTATACACCCGACGAGGGGGGTTAGAGAAGGGTTTTAATAATGGGGCGGCCTCTGGTTCGGCATTTCCTCCAGGTTCCGTGAGATAAGCAGGAGCCGTTCTTTCATTGCAGTGTTTTCGGTGATAAGCCGGTCCAGGGTAGCGTTCCGGCCGACGACCTCATCCTGGAGGCGGGTTAGGAAATCTTCCAGATAGGCGAGTCGTGTTTCAATTTTTTCCAGCCGGGGGGCTAGGTCTTGAGGGTCCATTGGTTTCTCCTTCGTACACTTAACTCTTTTTTCAGCTTTATAACCAACTCATCACTTTTGCGAAATGATTTATGGAGCATGGTGAGCAGTTCCCCGCTGGAATATTGTTGCTTTTCTTTCGGAATATGCGGATTTTTGATATCCAGATTAAAGCCATTTTCCTCAGTTTGAATTATTTGAGGTTTTCGAATAGTTGCCCGATCTTCGGGTATAATCAGGCTGGCACTCAAAATAAAGCCCTCTGTTTGTCAATTGGCGGATGAAATATCCCTACTATGATAAACGGATTGGGCGCCATCCAATGAAATTCCAGGGTTGTTCCAAGAAAAAAGTATAAATCTGTTTTTATAAATTCGTTATAATATTTACTTTTGACCTTTTCCAATGCTTGCATTTCATTACCATTAGTGCTTTCCAAACAGTGAAGATAAAGCATCCCGATTTCCCAATCTTCTATCATCAATGTTGATTCTTTACCTGTATCATCTAGAAAAACGTAAGAAAATTTGTAAGGTATTTTCTGTACTACTTCAAATTGTTTTACTATTTCATCCTCAGTCTCAAAAAGAGATAATTGCTTCTTTTTATAAGCAAGCTGTTCAATCTTTTCTTTGGGCCAGTCCCTATCTGTTCCTTCATGAATAATTTTAATAATTCGACTTGGTTTAAAAATTCCGAAAGATACATTTTTTTCTTTTGCCAATGCAATCAATTTAGATAAATTGGTAAATATTTTTTTATTCTTGAATATTATCTGTTTTCGTTCTTCCCAGGGAGTTTTCTTTGTATTGAATAGAGGAATAGCCTGTATTGTGTCCCGGTTGACCACTCTATAACTTTCCAACCTTTTATCTTTTTCGTTTTTTTCAACGTCAGCTTCTATCCATTGGTATTTACTGTATTTTTGGTCATTGCTTAGTTTCCTAAAGGGAAGCGGATATAGACGTATCCATGAGCCATCTTCAAGTATACCTGCAGTACAAACCAATTCATCATATTTACTTGATATTGTGGGATATGTTTTTACCGTTATATAAATCCGCTTTCGTTCCACTATAAATCCTTGGTGGTAATAGTATAGTCTTTCGATATTTGCTCGCTTATAATATGGCGATGGCAATGTTGGGGATCATGCTCAAAGCAGGTAAGGGCAATACGTTTTTTTGAAATTAATAATTGATATACTTTTTCAAGATATGTCTGTTTTGTTGTTAGTGATTTTTCATAATTGTTAAATAAATTAGTATAATCATCCTCGGTTTCCAGGGATTGCCTCTTTTCAGAAACAATACCGAGTTCAGGGATATGGACGTATTCTATATTGATATTTTTCAGATAGTACTGCAGATTAGTCTTTGAAAATCCGAATTTTCGACTAAGGGGGTTATTGCGTACATCACATAATATACGGATATCGTTCTTGATTAGGGTATTGAGATACTTTTCAATAGATATACCTTCATAGCCGATGGTAAATAATATTTGCTCATTCTTTTTTAAACTTTTTCTGATTGCATCAATGCGGATCAGCCCCGGTCTGTCCATAATTCCATGGGCAATTTTACTATTAATGGCATAATAAGGATATTGATCGTAGACAAATTTAACTAAAGCAGAGCCCCGCTCTTGGGGAAGTACATAATTGTCATTAAAGGGTAATTCTGATTCATTTCTGGAATCAGGGAAACCAAATTTAATATTATTCTTGTCCTTTTTTATCCAACCGTTCCGTTCAAGGGTGTTTAAGTCTTCCGCAGCTTGCAGGGAATAACAGCCATAAAAATAGGGTATAAATTCATAAAAATCACTTTTTTGTTTTTCAGAATAGAGGAATAATAATTTCTGCAAATCCATAAGCGTGAGGGGTTCTTTGATGGACTTAATAAATGAGAGGAGAAAACGTTGTCGTTTATAAACCGGGTTTGCCGGGATATTTGACCGAGGAGGAAGATTAGGGTCTCTGTCCGAATAGTTATTAGTCATTCAAATCCTTTACCAAACAATATACTATACAATTATTAAGTATGTCAACTTTCATTCCCCGCCCTTTGCCACATACTTCTGGTTGGGGCTATTGGGTTTATCAGGAATAGTAGGCAGCAGCAAGCCTTGCCTCAGCAAAGGCTGCAATATCTCCAGCCGGAAATGTTCCCGGTCTTTCAATTGTAAATGAACCTGCATTTCTTCCCTACTCCGTGGAACCGCACAAAAATCAAGGAGTTTCTGCAACTTGTCGTCATCAGCTTGCGGGGTAGCTTGCGGGGTAGCTTGCGGGGTAGCTTGCGGGGTAGCCGGGAACCGGTTAAATATTGCACGGACAAAATTGAGACTACCCGGCGGCTGATCTCCTCCAATAAATTCATATTTTAGCGGAGGCAAACCGGCTTCGGCAAGCATCTTTTGCATCCGCAAAATACCGGTCCCCATTTTTTCGATATATTCGAGCCGTTGCATTAAGTTGGCAATGTTTGGGTTACGCAAAACGCTCTCTTTGCCAAAGTTCTCAATTTTTAGTCCCCTGGGTAGACCACCGGGATTAACAATTTCTACCCGGTCATCAAAAATTTCCACCATCACGTTGGCGCCTTTTTCAAAATAATCGCGATGGATCACCACCCTGTTACGCCAAAAACGCCGTCCCGCTCTGGGTTCCCGCTGCCAGAGCTTCCAGCACCCTAGGCCTGCCGCCGTTGGCGATAATCGTTGAGATGCCGTAGGGGATTACCCGTTTGGCCGCTTCCAGCTTTGTAACAATGCCTCCGGTACCAAAACTGTTGGTGTTACCGATGGTGATGTTTTTTTTCACCGCTTCGATGTCCCGGACTTCGCAGATCAGTTCTGCGTCGGGGTGTTCCTTAGGATTTTTGTTGTAGAGTCCGTCGATGTCGCTGAAAAGGACGAGCAGGTCTGCACTCCACAGTATTGCGGACTGGGCCGCCAGGGTATCGTTATCGCCTATTTTTATTTCTTCCACCGACACCGTATCGTTCTCGTTGATGATGGGGATGATCCCCTCGTCCACCAGGGTAAAGAGGGTGTTCCGCATATTGAGGGTCCGGATAGAATCGTTGAAATCATCTCCCGTCAGGAGGATTTGGGCGATGTGGATGCCGTACTTTTCAAAGGCCCGTTTCCAGGCTCCCATAAGTTCCACTTGTCCAACGGCGCAGAGGGCCTGCCGGTAGTGGAGGTCCCGCTTCCTGGCCCATTTGTCCATGGTTGAAAGTCCTGCTACCTGGGCGCCGGAGGAAACAATGACGATCTGCTTCCCCGTTTTGATAAACGCCGCAGCTTGGTCGGCGAATTCCTCAAGAAAGACGGGGTTGATCCGCCCGTCTTTATCCGCCAGGGTATTGGAACCGAATTTGAAAACTATCTTTCGCGCATCCGCGATTAACTTGGGGATCATACCTATCCTTGTTTAATTATGGCCGTATCTGACCTGTTCCGTGTATACGATACTTTATCGTGGTCAGCGCTTCAAGCCCCATTGGACCCCGTGCGTGGAACTTCTGGGTACTGATCCCCAGCTCCGCCCCGAAGCCGAACTGGCCGCCGTCGGTAAACCTGGTGGAGGCGTTGGTGTATACACAGGCGGCGTCTACCCGGCGTTCAAATTCTTCCGCAGCCCGGTGGTCGTTGGTGAGGATCGCCTCGGAATGTTTTGTTCCGTACCGGTTGATGTGGGTCACCGCTTCCTCCAGGGTATCCACAGTTTTTATCGCCAGGATGTAATCGAGGAATTCCGTTTCCCAGTCTTCTTCCGCCGCATCCTTCAGGAGCAGCGATTGGGGCGGGGCGCCTACAGCTGCCTTAGCAAAGTTATCGCAGCGGAGTTCCACCTTACCCGCAAGCCGTTTCGCCAAGAGGGGCAAAAGAACCGCGGCAATATCACGGTGAACCAGGACGGTTTCCACGGCGTTGCAGGCTCCGGGCTTCTGGAGCTTGGCATTCTCGATAATATCCACCGCATTGATGATGTCGGCGCTGCTGTCAACATAGATGTGGCAGTTTCCTTCCCCGGTCTCGATCACCGGAATCTTGGCGTTTTCCACTACGCGGCGGATCAGGTCCTTCCCGCCCCGGGGTAGAACTACGTCGATCTTTCCCCGGGCGCTCAGAATTTCGTCCACCTCGTCCCGGCTGCCGGATTCCGCCAGGGCAAGCGCATCGCTTATGCCCCCGCCGGCGTTAAGTCCTTCCTTGATGGCCTTAACCAGGGATCGGTTTGATTCCAGCGCTGCCGAGGAGCCCCGGAGCAGGATGCCGCACCCGGCCTTGTAGGCCAGGCTGAAAGCATCGGCGGTAACATTGGGCCGGGACTCGTAGATGATCGCCGCAACCCCCAGGGGGACCGTGGTCCGCTCTACCTGCAGGCCGTTGGGCAGAACCCATCCTGCCTGTACCTTTCCTATGGGGTCCTCCTGGCGGACCACCGTGTCTATTCCCTCTATAATATCGTTGATGCGTTTATCGTTTAGGAGCAGCCGGTCCACCAGGGCTTCCTTCATACCCCCGGCCCGGGCTTTTTCTACATCCGCGGCATTGGCCTTGAGGATAGCTCCCCGGCCCTTCTCAATGGCGTCCATAACCGCCTTCAGGGCGGCGTCCTTTTGGCCGCGGTTCTGCAGGGCCAATTCGGCCTGGGCCTTCTTAAGAGAACTAAAAATGTTGTCCAGTGCCATGGTATAACTCCTTCCGGGGTACCCGTTTTTATTTTAATAATATTCTGACGGGTTTAATTTTATGGATTGCTATTGAAAATATGAGACATATAATAAATGTCATAGATGCCGCAGCAAGAGATTTGATCAATGGCCCTATGGTCCATTTTTTCAATAGGAGGGATATTGTTATTAAAAAAGGTGCATGAAAAACATATATGCTAAACGCTTTTTCTGCAAGCAATTTGGTAAATTCATTATCCGCATATATATATTTTTTGAAGAATGATATAATTCCTATTGAAAACCCGATGGCAACAAAAGACTCCCATATCGCATAAGCAAAACTTTGCCAATATAATCCGCCATAAATAAGCATTTCTCCCTTTAGAGCTCCGCCCAGTATCATAATTATTAACCACAGTGGTATTCCGAGAAATAATACAATTTTAAACCATTTAATATTCTTTTCGTCGGAAATATACTCAAATAGATTTTTCTCCCCGGTGATTATCCCAAGGATAAACAACATTATATATGATGAAAAGAATGAAAATTGTAAGTTCAGTATTTTAGATCCTATGGGGAACCATAATCTAATTATGAATGCAATAACGCCGGTTAACAGAATAATATATACTATGCTCTTTGTTTTCAGCCAATTTAAACGGGCTTTTCCGGTTTTAAAAAACAAAGGACGCGCAAGCGCATATATAATGCAAAATAGTAGAAGTACTTCAACAAACCATAGCGGCCCGGTTGAACCCACCCATGTAAAAGATGAAAGGTAATCCTTATAATTATTTAGTAAATATGACCATGTAATATTTTCCTTTTTCAGGAGAATAAAATAAATAAACGGGGCAATAACCAACATATAAAATAATAACGGAATACCGAGACGAAACAGTCTTTCCTTTATAAATGTAATTGTCCCCCGCTTATTAAGCGATCTTGAAGCTAAAAAGGCTGAAACAAAGAAAAGAATACCCATAAACCAGGCCTGTGTAAATGACTGCAAAATACCAAAAATGGCCATTTCAATAATATTTAAATTTTCTTGCAGGCCTTCCTTATAATACCACCCTCCAATACCGCTATAAGTTACAGATGAGTGCATAAAAATAACCAAAATGATTACAAAAGAGCGGATATTGTCTAAATATCTAAAACGCATATTTTCAGCCATAGCTTCTCTCATTAATATTGTTAAAAGTAGAACAAAATTATTCTTTTGTCAACTGCGCTTAATGATCCACTTAAAAACGAAGTTTGTACAATGTAAAAATCAATGCCCGAAAGAGCTGAAAAGTCATCATTCAGGTCCAATCATTTTACGTTAACAAGCCCTTTAATCTCTCAATAATTTCATTTTTTGTTTTTTCCGTTATTTTTTTATCCAGCCGTACTCTTTCCGGGGATTCCCTTCCGTTTACTAAATTAAACATTGTATCGTTACTTAATAAATTGTTCGGGGGCAAATTATATTCCCTTGCAATTTCATCACGTAAAGTATGAATTTTGGTAAATATATCTTTTTTTCCTTTAGACAAATTTTTGAATTCAAATTTTTTAAATACTCCGGGAATCCTTTCTTTTTCAAACTCAAAATCTCTTTTAATTATTGATAGTAATAGATCATTATACTTGTTTTCATCCATTATTCTCTGCATTAGAATAGCATTTACTTGGAATAGATAGGCAACATCATTTAAAGCATATTCCAGGGCTTCCTTGTCAATCGGACGTCTTAACCAATTGAACATCTGAAATCTTTTTTTATTTTTTATCTCTACATTTAAAGTATTTTTTAAAATTGCATCCAATCCTTTCTGTTCTATCTCCAGTACATCTACTAATATCTTTTGATCAAACACATTGTTTAATTTTATGCCGTATTGTTTATAGATAAGGCTAATGTCTGATTCAGTCCCATACATGTATTTTACTATTTTTTTGTTTTCAAAAAAAATTATTAGTTCTTCATTTCGTATCTTTAAGGGATCTATTATAAAATATTTTTTACCGTCAAATATTTGTATTAAGCATAATTTTTCCCCATATGCGTGAAGATTATAGTCTCCCTCAAAATCCATGGATATTTTATCTATATTTTCCTGATACAAATATTTTCTAAAGGCGATCAGATCGGATTCATTCTCTATAAACGTAAAATTATCCATATTTATTTTTTTCCTTTTAAATCTGTCTGTGCGAGATAGTCTCCCAAAGACCGGGCGTTTCTTATGGCATTGAGGATCGCCGTTTCCATTGCCGCAGCGCAGAGTATGGCCGCCGCATCCGCCGTTGTTTTCACCTTACCGGTACAGAGGGCGAAGACCGTATCGCCGTCGAATATTGAGTGGGAGGGCCGGATAACACGGGCTATGCCGTTCTGTCCCTGGGCGGCAAGCCTGCCGGCCCCGGCTTTGTCCATTGCGGCGTTAGTAATGATACAGCCTAGGACTGTGTTCCCATCCGCCATGCCGTCGGCGGAATCGCCGCTGAAAAAGTCATTCCCCTCCCGGTACTTCTCCAGGATGATCCTTTCGCTGTCCGCGAAACTACGGCGATCATCGGTAAGGGCGCCGGCGATAATGGTATCCCTATAGGTGACGTCCCCTACGCAGTTTACCGCCGCTATCGCCCCGGTCTCCAGGTCTCCGTAACGGAAAGCTGCGGCGCCTATGCCGCCCTTCATGGCAAAGCGCCTTCCCCGGGTCTTCCCCACGGTGGCGCCAGTTCCTGCGCCGAAGTTGCCGCTATGGAAGACTTCGCCGCGGAAGGCGTTTTCGCAGGCAGCGTAACCCATGGCAGCGTCGGGACGGATACGGGAATCGCCGCACTTTAGGTCGAACAGGATGGCTGCGCATACGTTGGGAATTTTCGTGACCTCCACATCCCGGCCTATGCCCCGCTCTTCCAGGAAGCGCATCACACCGCCTGCGGCATCCAGGCCGAAGGAACTGCCCCCTGACAGAAGTACTGCGTGGACGTACTTGCGGTTATTGATGGGGTTAAGAGCGTCGGTGTCCCGGGTACCCGGGGAACCGCCCCGGACATCTACGCCGCAGACTGCCCCTTCCTCGCAGATAATAACGGTACAGCCCGTGGCGGCATCCGGGTTTTGTTCCTGGCCTATGCGGACACCTGCAATGTCTTGGATGTCAATCTTTTCCATGTTCTTAATCACAGGGTCCATCCTATTGTCCCTGTTCAAGAAGCCGGTGCACCGCAGCAATAATGGTATCCAAATCCGCTAAGGCGCCCCTACCCAGATCGCCGCAGGCAAGCCTGGCTTCACGGGGTTCCACAAATTGATAGCCGTACCCGGTAAGTTTTTTAATATTATCCCGGGTTATAGGGTTTTCGTACATGGCGGTATTCATGGCGGGACATATCACTATGGGCTTCTTCTGTATGGCCATGATCACCGTGGTGAGCATATCATCGGCGATACCTGCGGCGAGTTTCCCGATGATGTTAGCCGTAGCCGGGGCGATCAGGGCGATGTCCGCCTTTTGGGCCAATGATATGTGGCGCACATCCTCGTAGACGATTTCTTCGAACATCTCTGTGTATACCTTATTTTTAGTGAGTTTCTGAAAGGTGATGGGGGTGATGAACTGCTGTGCCGAGGCGGTCATGATCACATGGACCGTATGACCTTCCTTGGTGAAGGTATTGGCGAGATCCGCAGCCTTGTAGGCGGCTATACTGCCGCTTATCCCCAGGATAATATTTTTCATGTGTCCCTCCGGGGCGTTTTATTTCCCCCCCTGAATTTTTTAATTACATTTTCTGTAATACCCCGGGCAATGCCGATCTTATCCTCAAAATGCTGAACCCGGCGTTCTGCATCCACAAGGTATCCGATATGGACATCCCCGTGAATATCAGCGGCGTCATTGGCAAGTACATAGGCGCAGTGATTCTTTTCCAGGAGCCGGTATGCGGTGTCGATCAGCGTCTCCTGGGGCACATGGTCCAGGAGCTTAAACCCCACAATCAGCGCATGAGGGGCCAGGGCCCGGAACAGGGATATGATTTTAACCGTGGGTTCCAGGATGATGACCAGCCGCTTTTCATCAGAACTGATCTTGGCGCCCTGTTCCAAGGAAGGGGCGTTTTCCAGGGCATTGGTCAGAGCGGACTGGTTCGGTCCCGGCCCGGCGGCCTGGGCGATAAGAACCGGGGTGGTGACTGCCCTGACCCGGTAATCGCTCACCGCCATGCTATGGATGATCGCGTCCACCCGGCGGCTTTGCAAAATATCCCGTACCGTCCGCTCCAGGCCGGCGGTATCCTCAATTATCGTGATTTCCGCCTTGGGGGATTCGGGCAGGGGCGCGTTTTTCCCACAGATGTAAAAGATACGCTCCGTTTCCGGCTCTTCGTCAAAACAGCGGGCGATGAGGCTGCCTAGTCTGCCGGTAGCGTGGTTGGTAATGCTCCTGACGGAATCGATCCGTTCCATGGTTCCGCCGGCGGTAATCATAATATTCACCTAGTATGCCTCTTTGCTATAATATGATATCATATATCCGGTTTTTGAGGAATTATGCCCCAATGAAAAAGCGGGATTTTCTTTTCGTTTCAGTTCTCACGGCGCTCAGCGTCATTTCCTGCGCGAGTAGACCGTCTTCCGTTCCCGTCGGGGTTCCGGAATCCCCCAGCGGCTTGGATACAGCCCCGGAACATCCGGAGAAGCTTCCGGCGGAAACAGAAGTGCCCGGTGAGGTCGAGCCGCCCCTTTTGTCTATGGAAGCGCTTATACGGAAAATAAAAGCCAATGATCCGGACCTTCCCCGGCGCTATTCCATTGAGCCCGATGGCCGCATTGTTGTTAGCGGAGATCCTCCGGGTTACGGGATTCGCTGGGATCCGGAAAATGCCCGGCAGCAGGAATCCGGAGTTCCCGGCAAAACCGTGTTTGAGATGGACTTTTCGGTTACCGAAGAAGACAGCGGGGATGAACGGACCGGCTCTTTCCTCTGGACAATTATGGAAGATGATTCGGGGATACTGCTGGCCTTTGACGATGATTACCAGGATGTCTGGGAACAGCACTTTGATCTTCTGGATCGTTATGGCGCCCATGTTACCTTTTTTATTCAGGGAGACTATTCTTCCTTTTGCGTCGCCGCATTAAGCCGGGGGCATGAGATCGGGTTCCACACAAAAAACCACCTGAATTTAGTTAAGGTTTCCCGTGAGGTCTTTTTTGAAGAAACCCTTGGAGCTCTGGAAACCTTCCGGCAGTTGGGGTTTCCCCTTACGTCCTTCGCCTTTCCCTTCGGCCTTTCCGAGCCCTGGATGCACGAAGCCCTGAGGGCGGCTTTTCCCATACTCAGGGGATTCGGCGTTACCTATCGTTTATATACCCCGGATGCCATACGGGCCGGCTATATTTCCTCAAAGTCCATTGATAATACCCTATATAAAAACGACGAAGCCTTCCAGGCCGATATCAGGGCCATGCTAAGGATTGTAAAGTTTTCAGGCGGTGTTCTGCCCCTCACAACCCACACTATTGCTGCGAATGCTGTCTGGGGTATCAGCCCGGAACGCCTGGAGTACCTGCTTAAAACGGCGGCGGAACTGAAGTTGAAATTTTATCGGTACGGGGATTTTTTTACTGATACATGATCAGATAAGGCCGGGGGTTCAAGCCGTAGACTTGGCTTGGGGATAAGAGGGGCGCATCGTACCCCGCTCCGGGTATTTCGAAGTTGTAAAACAGTTTAAATGACTTGAGGGGTATGTTACGCGCTAAAGCATTGGCGGCATAGGAATCCCGCTTCTGGCCGGGGTTGCCAAAGCCATCGGCGCAGTGGATCAGCCGGACCTTGTCCCTGCCGGTTCGCACGTTTCCCCGGTCCTGTATCATCCACGGTTTAAACTGGTGGATCACCAGCATCCGTTCCCCGGGTATATTGTTTTCTATCATGTACTCTTCCATCACCTGCTGGGCGGTGTTGATCTCCGCAGCGGTCACGGAACCGATTTCCTTCATGGGTTTCGCGGTCCGCCATTCCGGGTCCAGGGCTAGGTGTACATTGGGGTAGCGCAGATAGGGGAGCAGCCGTTTGAGGGATGATATGGGATCGTAGCGCCCAATTTGGTGATCGATGAATACCAGGATATCATGATCCATACCGTACTGTATGTATTCCATAAGAACCGATTCCCGAATGATGCCTATTTCACCTTCCGGCCAGACGGTCCCGAAGATAATATAAAAGGCTTTACGTACATCCCGGCCTCCGCTTACGGCTTTATACTCATTGGCAAGGTTGGTGAGCCGGGTATCCAGTTCCGTAATGGGGTATCTGCCCAGGATTCCCATGTTTCTGGAGAGGGGGTGTCCGTAAAAGGCGAGGATATCGTTGTTGAGGAGGATGGAGGTGTTTTCTTTCTGAACCCTGGCCCAGGCGGCGATCTCCGTTTCTGATGCTGCCCAATAGGGCCGCCCTGCTTCCTGGGCTTTGTAGGTGTTATAACTTTCCGTAAATAAAATAGACGGAAACAGCGGTTTGATACCTTCCCGGATCTGCTCTGATCCGGTTATCTGCGGGATAACCGCAACACTTTGGGCTTCCGCCCGAATGGGGAAGATCAATAACAGGGAAATCAGAATAGGGTAGAGCCGCCTAGCAGACATGGTCTAAACAGTATCGGCAAAACAAGGTGAATTTATAAGGAGCAAGATTTATTTTTATGTAATCCTTCTTTTAATTTTCCAAATTCTGAGAATTGGCCACCACAAACTCCTGAATAAAGAGATAACAGGCATTGGCAATGGTGGATCTGAATAAATCCAACAGTTCCTGCTCATTAAAAGTCCTATGGAAAACCCGGATTCTATTGTCACTGGTTACAACGCGATTTTTTTTATAGAGGATTCTGCCCGTTTCATCAACTACGATTACCTGCATGTATACCTGGGCTTGGAAATAGCCGGTTTTACCTATTCCGGAAGACATGCTTTTAGAAAAATCAAAGATAACATAAACCCCCGCCTTTACCCCGGTTTCCTTCGCAAGGGCAAGGGCAAAATTCTTATCCCGGAAATTAATAGGATCGTAGCCATTAGCGATGGTGAATCCTTTTTTGTTCCAGCGTGAGTGTCTTTTTGCCTTTGCATAGGCCTGGGACCCGGTTATTTGCTCCTTCGGTACGATTGTGGTTACTCCCACATCATCAAAACTCTGCATGAGAATAGCCTCTGCATCGGTGATAAGGACATCTGCCCTGGAAACCTTTGTTTTTTCGGGATTCTCGTTCTTTTTGGGGTGGTTCGAAGAACCGGGATCCTCGTCATCCCAATAAATATTGTAGTTGGATAATACCGTAATAACACCCAGAGGCAAATTGGAGGAAAGATTTATTTCTTTTTGGTATCTAAGACCGGCGCATCCCATACAGAGTCCGGCTGTGATGACTACTCCTAGGATTATTACTGGACTTTTCAAAAAAAACCTCTTTTGTTATTGTAACCCAGTATGTCAACAAACGCAATGTCTTGACGTAGAAGTGACAAAAGGATATCCTTGTTACAATAGCTTTGACGGAGACGAGTAAGCTTTTATTCCAGGATTCAGAGAGACCGCGCCATGGGCTGTAAGCGTGGTTATCCGGAGATTGCAGAAAACCCCTCCCGAGCTGTTTTCCGGAACAGGGAATTCAGTTTCCTTAATATGGAAAGCCGGTTGTCTCCGTTAACGGCGAAGAGAGCGCCCCCCGTCATGGGGTGGTGAAACAGGGTGGTACCGCGGGTTCCGGTTGGAAGTCCGTCCCTGTAAGTCCTTTACAGGTGGGTACGTTATGTCTGATGAAAAAAAGAATCAAGAGCGGCTTGCATTTATCCGTCATTCGGTTAGTCATGTCATGGCCCAGGCGGTAACCCGGCTTTTTCCGGGGACCAAGGTAGCCATAGGTCCTTCCATAGAGAATGGCTTCTATTACGATTTTCAGTTTCCCCCATCAGCCGACGGAAAAGCGCCTCTGGTGGAGGAGGATCTTCCCGCCATTGAAGCGGAAATGAAGCGGATCATTGATTCCAAACAGGATTTTGTCCAAATCGAGCTAAGCCGGGATGAGACGTTGAAGCGTTTTGCCGATGAGCCCTTCAAGACCGAGCTGATCAATGAGCTTCCGGCGGATACGCCAATAATCATCTACGAGAACCGGGATGCCGGGGGTGCGATCCAATGGGCGGACCTCTGCCGGGGTCCCCATGTAGCCAATACCCGGGAGATCAACTCTGCAGCCTTTAAGCTGATGAGTATAGCCGGGGCCTACTGGCGGGGTGACGAGAACCGGCCCATGCTCACCCGTATCTACGGGACTGCCTGGGAAACTCCCAAGGACCTTAAGGCATACCTCTCCTTCCTGGAGGAAGTGGAAAAGCGGGACCACCGTCGGCTGGGAAAAGAGCTGGATCTCTACTCTATCCATGAGGAAGCCGGGGCAGGGCTTATCTACTGGCATCCCAATGGGGGCCGTATGCGGGTGGCCATCGAAAATTTCTGGCGTACCCTCCATTACAGGAATGGTTACGAGATCCTCTACACCCCCCATATCGGGAAGTCCTGGCTCTGGGAGACTTCGGGCCACTTGGGCTATTATAAGGGAAACATGTATTCCCCCATGGAGATTGACAACCAGGACTATATTATCAAACCCATGAACTGTCCCTTTCATATAATGATCTACAAGAACAAGGGGCGGAGTTACCGGGATCTGCCCCTGCGCTGGGCAGAACTGGGTACGGTCTACCGCTACGAGCGTTCCGGGGTGCTCCACGGCCTGCTAAGAGTCCGGGGCTTTACCCAGGACGATGCCCATATCTTCTGTACCCCCGACCAAATTGAAGGTGAAATCCGGGAAGTACTGCGGTTCAGCCTCCATCTCTGGAAGGTCTTTGGTTTTAAGGATATCAAGGCATATCTGGCCACTAAGCCTGCGGATTCCGTTGGGGAACAGAGCCGCTGGGATACCGCCCTGGAATCCCTGCGCAAGGCAATTACCGCCGAAGGTCTGGACTACGAGATGGACGAGGGGGGCGGCGCCTTCTACGGCCCCAAGATTGATCTGAAGATAAAAGACGCCCTGGGCCGGGAGTGGCAGATGACAACCATCCAATTCGACTTTAACGAGCCCGAGCGTTTCGACATGACCTTTGTGGACGCCGACGGCCAGCATAAGCGGCCCTACATGGTCCACCGGGCCCTGCTGGGTTCCTTGGAACGGTTCTTCGGGGTACTCATCGAACACTTCGGCGGCGCCTTCCCGGCGTGGATCGCCCCGGAACAGGTGGCGGTGATCCCCGTGGCGGAGGGCTTTAACGAATATGCCAAAAAGATCACCGCAGAACTCAAGGCCCGTGATCTCCGGGTTACGGCGGAACTGGACGATGGCAGGCTCAACGCGAAGATCCGGGAATGCCAGAACCGGAAGATCCCCTACATGCTGGTGGTAGGCCAGCGGGAGGCGGATGAAGGCACGGTTTCAATACGCCTCAGGGACGGGAGACAGCTCCCGGCAATGAAGATAGCGGAATTTGCCGATTACGCAATAAACAAGGTCAATACCCAGGACCTGGAATTATAGAAGGAGGCGTACCATGAGTAAGAGTACCCTGAAGGATCTCAAAACACGGCGGAGTATCCGTTCCTATAAACCGGAGCAGATAACTGATGAAGAACTGGACTCGATCCTCGAGGCCGGTACTTGGGCTCCCACGGGAGGCGGATCACAGTCGCCGGTGATTGTGGCGGTGCAGAACAAGACGGTGCTTAATAAGCTGCAAAAGCTCAACGCGGAGGTGCTTAAGGATCCCAAGGCTAAGCCCTTCTATGGAGCCCCCACGGTGCTGGCGGTGCTGGTGGACAAGACCAAGAACACCCCCCTGGAGGATGGCGCCCTGGTATTGGGCAATTTGCAAAACGCCGCCTGGGCCGTTGGGGTGGATTCCTGCTGGATACACCGGGCCAAACAGGTGTTTGAAAGCGAAGAGGGCAAGGAACTCCTCAAAAAGTGGAAACTGGACAGCGATACATACTTTGGGGTTGGTTTCTGCATCCTCGGGTATGCCAAAGAGGGGCCCAGGCCCAAACCCGCCGCCAGGAAAACAGGATATATCATCAAGGTAAAGTAAAATTTCGGTCTTATTATTTTGTAATGGTTATTCCCCCGCCAATAGTGGTAGGGGGATTTATTCTTTTAATGCTAGTGAGGATATTTATGAGCTATTTAGATACATTGTTCGGCCTAAAGGGCAAGGTGGCGGTGGTGACTGGCGGCGGCCGTGGTATAGGCCAGGTGGTCGCGGTGGGGCTCGCCAAGGCGGGGGCGGAAATCGCTATCATTTCCCGTACCGGGGCTGATGAAACGGTTCGCCTTATTGAGAAGGCAGGCGGGAAAGCCTACAGCCTACTGGCGGATGTTACCAAAGAAAGCGAGGTGGATACCGCTCTTAAAACGGTGGTTTCCCGATCCGGTTCCCTGGATATCGTCTTTAATAATGCCGGGGTTTGTATCCACAAGGATACTCTGGAGGCCAGCATCGCCGAATGGCGGGAAGTGCTGGATATCAATCTGACCGGCGAATATATAATGGCCCGGTCGGCGGGAAGGATCATGATTGAACGGCATATTAAGGGAAGTATTATCAACATGGCTTCCATGTCCGGTTCTATCGTGAATATACCCCAATGGCAGGCTTCCTATAATGCTTCTAAAGCCGGGGTTATCCATATGACCCGTTCCTTGGCGGTGGAATGGTCCCAGTACGGTATCCGGGTGAACAGCCTGAGTCCGGGATATATCGGTACTCCCATGAGCGTCGATACCCCCCAGGAACTGAAGGACGCCTGGATGCCCCTGATCCCCGCCCACCGCATGGGTGATCCCGAAGAATTGGTGGGGGCAGTGATCTATCTGGCCGCAGCAAGTTCAGGTTACACCAACGGGAGCGACCTGATTGTAGACGGAGCGTATGTTTGTATGTAAGGTTTGTTAGGTACTTAGTCCACAGGGATAGTATATATTATCGGTGTGCTTATGGTGGGCACCCTGACCACGGGAAACTATGTCGGAAGTACGGTGAGAGGGTTGGCAATACGGTCTATGATGGTGGTATCGAAAAGCAATTCCCGTTTTATATCGCGGGTATAATTAGACTGCTCAATCAACTGGAGAAGGTTTTCCACTGCGGCGTTGCCTATTTCCGCTACGGGCTGGGAAATAACCGATACGGGATATTTTAAGTAGTTAAGCCATCGGTTATCGTCGTAACTGAGAAGGTTTATCTTTTTTTGCATTTCAGCATCAAGGGGATCCAAAACCTCTATGGTCTCGGCGCAGAGGGAGGATGTTGCGCAAATAATACCGTCCAATCCTTCTTCGATAATGAATTGTTTAATCAGAGGGAAGGAATCGCCTCCGTTGTACTTCAAATAAAGCACCTTGGGGATGGCGGCGGAATCGAATTCGTTCAAAGCGGCCTTATACCCCAGAATACGCTTCCGGATGGTATCAACCGGATCCGCATATCCTATAAATCCGATATTTTTACACCCCATCTTAATCATATACCCGGCTCCCTGGTAACAGCTTTGAAAATTATTTATCCCCACGGATAAAAAGTTATGGGATTCATACTGCCGGTCTATAAGAACCACAGGGATAGAGATGTTTTTCAAGATTTTTGGCATACGATCCGCATCTGCAGGGGCTAAAAGCAGGCCGTTTACGTTCCTGCCCAGCAAAAGGCCGATGTTTTTCTCCTCTTTTTCAAAATCCGCCTCGGAATCACAGAAAATAATGGATACCCCATAGTCAGCAGCCACGGATTCAATCGCCTTAATCATATCATTATAGTAATCTTCCCGGGCGTCCGCCAGAATAACCCCAATACAGATTTCATTGCTCCTGGTAGATTTGGACATTTTGGCGGATCGGTAGTTCAGTTCTTTAATAACCCTTAGAACGGCGTTCTTTGTCTCCTGGTTTACATGCCTGGTCTTATTAATCACATGGGAAACGGTGGTGATAGAAACCCCCGCCTTCAGGGCAACCATTTCCATGGTGAGATTTTTGGGATTAGACGACTTCATTGGTTTATCATAAAGAGTTTGTTTTAAAAAAGCAATTATCCTTATTTTTAGAAATATTTGCCAAATTTGCGCAAAATTTTTCTTGACATGCGCAAATAGTCATGGGAGAATGAAAAGGTAAAATCCCTTAGGAGATCCAGCGTTATGACTGAAAATATTTATTTGGAATTGAAAAACATTACCAAGGTGTTCCCCGGGGTCCTGGCCCTGGACAATGTCAGTTTTACCACGAAACGGGGAGAGGTCCACGCGCTCTGCGGAGAAAACGGGGCTGGGAAATCAACCCTCATGAAGATCCTCAACGGGATACATAAAGCCGATTCAGGGGATATATATATTGAAGGGAAACCTGTTCAGATTCAGAACCCTCTGGATGCCAGAAAACGGGGAATCGCCATGATTTTTCAGGAATGTACCTTTGTTCCCGAGATGTCTGTGGCAGAAAGCCTGTTCTTTGGGGATTTGCCGGTTAACACAATGAACCGGGTTGACTGGAAGTATATTTATAAAACCACCGAGGATCTGCTTCGTTCCGAGGGGCTGCTTGATAACCCCCGGCTGATCGAAGGCATTCATACCAGGCTTAAATACCTGTCGATTGCGGATATTCAGATGCTGGAGATTGTCAAGGCAATCCATAAGGATTCTCAAGTTATCATCATGGATGAGCCAACCTCTTCCATCGCCCAAAGGGAAGCGGACAATCTTTTACAAAAAATTATTGAGTTGCGGAATCGAGGGAAAAGTATCATCTATATATCCCACAAGATGGATGAGCTGTTTAAGATTGCCGACCGCATAACGGTATTCCGCGATGGCAAGGTTGTCTTCGGAGATGATGCAAAAAATCTTACCATTGATAAAGTAATAACCATGATGGTCGGACGGGAATTGAGTAATGACTATCCAAAAGTTGAAGCAGAAAAAGGCGCGGAACTGTTGAGGGTTGAAAACCTCCGGCGCAGCGGCGTGTTTCACGATATTTCTTTTAAGCTCCATGCGGGGGAGATTGTTGGTTTTGCAGGACTTGTCGGGGCGGGGCGTACAGAAGTTGCCCGTGCGCTGAGCGGCCTTGATCCGATAGACGGGGGTTCGGTATTTGTCAAGGATAAAGAAGTAAAGATCCGGAATGTTACTGACAGTATCAACAACGGTATTGCCATGTGTTCCGAAGACAGGCGGCGTAACGGCTTGGTACTGATACGCAGCATACGGGAGAATGTCGGGCTGCCGAATCTTCGCCGGTATATTTATCGGGGGCATCTCCACCGGAAAAAAGAAGTCGCAGAGATAAACACCCAGAAAGCCAATCTTAATATCAGGACGCCTTCAATTGAATTCAACGCCGGGAACCTTTCCGGGGGTAATCAGCAGAAGGTTGTTCTCGCAAAATGGCTTATCAAAAATCCTGCGGTACTTATTCTGGATGAACCTACCCGCGGGATAGATGTGGGTGCGAAGTATGAGATTTATAAACTGATGAGTGACATCGTTAAAGACGGTGGCAAAGGGATTGTGATGATCTCCTCGGAAATGCCCGAACTTTTGGGTATGTGTGATCGTATCTACGTAATGTCCAAAGGCCGCATTACCGCAGAATTGTCCCGTTCTGAATTTTCACAGGAACGGATAATGCAATTTGCTACCGGAAGCGTTAAAGGTGCCATTAAGTCCAGCGTCAAATAAACAAGGAGAAGAAAAATGTCGAAAAATGATACTTTACTGACACGGATTTCAGCTTTTGTAAGCAAGTATAGTATTCTGGTTGTTCTTGCGGCTGTATTCATTATCAGTTGTATATTGAATTCCCATTTCTTGTCACTGGTAAATCTTACCAATATTCTGCGCCAAAACGCGGTTGTTGTTATTCTGGCATTTGGTGAGACTGCGTTAATCATTTCCGGTATGATAGACCTTTCGTCCGGCGCGGTCATTGCCTTTACGGGCTGTTTTTCCATATGGGTATTCAAGTTTACCGGGAACATCGCACTTGCATTCACCGCCGGCCTTGCCCTTGCAATTGCCTTTAATGCAATAAGCGGACTGCTTGTCAGTGTCTACAAAACGCCGGCCTTCATTGCTACCCTGGCTATAACAACCATAGCCCGCGGCAGCGTTTTGCTTTTTACCCGCGGCCAGGACATATACCAGATTGGTAAATTTGTTGTCTTTGGGCAGGGTAATCTTTCATTTATTCCGGTTCCTGTTATCTTTATGTTTGCCATGCTCATTTTTACCTGGTATATACTGAATCATACCCGCTTCGGCAGATCCCTCTATGCCATCGGAGGGAATGAAGAGGCGGCGATTGCTTCGGGAATAAATGTAAGCAGGGTAAAATTTTTCTGCTATATCCTTAATGGTTTTCTTGTTGGTCTTGCGGGGATCATATTCATGTCCCGTATCAATGCGGGTATACCCGGTTCGGGTTCCGGTTATGAAATGGAAGCCCTTACGGCGGCTATTATCGGCGGGACGAGCTTTTCCGGCGGCGTTGGTAGTGCGGTTGGAACTCTTGCGGGGGCGTTCATCGTCGGCATTATCAACAACATAATGAACCTTATCGGGATAAACCCCTATATCCAGCAGATTGTAAAGGGGATCATCATCGTGTTGGCAGTGATCCTTGATCTCCGCGCAAAGAATCGGAGGCTTGCAGTTAAGGAAGTGCCGGCAGAGGGTTGAGCCGGATCAAAGTGAATTAAACGCCTTGCGTTTAAGAATAAAGCTATTCTTGGAGGAAGACATGAAGAAGTTCTTAGTGGCAGTATTAGCATTGACTATGGTTTGTTCAACCATGGCCTTCGCCGCCGGTGGAAAGGATACCGGCAAGAAACGGGTTCTGTTTGTAGCTCGGACGCTGGGAGATACATTCCCTGCATGGTTGCGGAGTGCCTTGGAAGAGGAAGTAAAAAAATACCCCGATATTGTTCTTACCAGTCAGGATGGCCAGGGAAGCGATCAGCAGATTGCGGATTTTGTTGATAACGGCATAACCAACAAGTTTGACGTTATCCTGTTACAGCCTCAGAATACTGAAGCCCAGCGGCCTCCTGCGGAAAGGGCTGTTAAAGCGGGTATCCCCCTGGTAACAGTAAATCTCCGTATTCCCGGCATGGAAAATGTAAGTAACAGCGTAGACGCAAGTCCCTTTGATCAGGGCGGCGGTTGTGCGAAGCTTGCGTTAACCCAGATCCCCCAGGGCGCCCGGGTTGTCGTACTGAATGGCCCCGCCGCACATCCCCACTCAAATGAACGCCGCCGGGCATGGCAGGAGATTTTCTTTAATGCCAGGCCTGATATTGTAAAGCTGGCTGAGGATTATGCAAACTGGAACAAAGACGAAGCGATGAAGCTGATGGAAGACTGGGTACAGGCTCACGGAAAAATCGACGCCGTTATCTCAATGAACGATAATATGGCCACCGGCGCCATTGAGGTCATTAAGGATAACCCCGCCTATGCGAACCTGTTGGTTTATGGCGTAGACGGTACTGCCGAGGCTGCTCTGCTTATCCAGCAAGGCAAGATGACCGCCACTTCTTTCCAGAATGCCTATGCCCTCGCGGAAAATAGCCTGAACATTATTAATGCTATCCTGAGCGGAACCCAGCAGGGCTTTTCCAATATTGATATTGAATGCCCCGTTATTACCAAGGATAATGTCCAGTCCCTTATTGATACACATAAAAGAGCCGGTGCACTTTAAGGGGCATCCCTAATGGATAAAAGAAGGGTTTCATTCCTTTGGGGTTGGAATTCTTCTTTTTATTGGATATTATTCGAAAAGGGGTAAATTATGCTATCATACCATGGAGCGGATGTAAATTTTTCTCTGGAAGGGAAAACCGCTATTATCACCGGAGGCGCTGCCGGGATCGGCAATGCTACTGCACAGTTTTTTGCCAAGAAAGGCGTGAATCTAATCCTGGCGGATCTGAATCCGGAAACGGATATCATAGCCAAGAAAATTGGTCCTAAGAATATCGGTGTTGTGGGGAATATAACCGAAGGCGCTTATCGTAAAAGTATTATTGAAGCGGGCGTGAAGGCCTTTGGAAAAATTGATATATTGGTAAACAGCGCCGGTATTGCAGTCCTGGAAAAGGCGGAGATCATTTCCGAAGATTTTTGGGATCGTACCATTAACATTAACCTCAAAGCCAGTTTTATGATGGCCCAGGTTTTCGGTTCCTATTTAATTGAAAAAAAGCTTCCCGGCTCTATTGTCAGTTTGGCTTCCCAGGCGGGTGTTATCGCCCTGGATAAGCATGTGGCGTACTGCGCCAGTAAGGGGGGGATCATTTCCATGACCCAGGTTCTGGCCCTTGAGTGGGGTAAGTACGATATACGGGTAAACTGCGTGTCCCCCACGGTGGTCTTAACCGAACTGGGTCATAAAGCCTGGGACGGGCCGGTGGGAGATGCCTTTAAGAAGGAGATCCCCGCCGAACGGTTTGCCGAACCCGATGAAATCGCCGGGGTTATTGCCTTCCTCTGCAGTAACACCGCAGCCATGATAACCGGACATAATTTGCTGGTTGACGGCGGATATACAAGTAAATAGAATAGCGCCTGGAAGGAGAAAATAAGATGCAGCGTATTTTAAACAATCCGGATGATATCGTTGATGAAATGCTCAAGGGCTTCGTAAAAGTGCATAGTGATATTGTGACTGCTACTAAAAATCCAAGGGTTCTTAAGCGTGTTGATATTCCCGCCGATAAAGTCGGGGTGGTAACCGGCGGCGGCAGCGGGCATAAACCTGCCTTTATCGGTTATATCGGGGAAAATCTTTGCGATGCGGTTGCGGTAGGTGAGATTTGTTCATCCCCAACGGCGGCGGCTTTTCTGGACGCATTTAAGGCGGCGGACCGGGGCAAGGGCGTGGCCTGTCTCTACGGAAACTACTCCGGGGACAACATGAACGTAAAGATGGCGGTCAAAATGGCCAAGAAAGAAGGCCTTGAAGTAAAGACCGTGGTAGCCAATGATGATGTCGCTTCGGCGCCCAAGGACGAGCGGGAAAAGCGGCGGGGTGTGGCCGGGGAAGTGTTGATGTGGAAGGTCGGCGGTGCAAAAGCCGCAGCCGGCGGGAACCTGGACGAGGTTATCGCGGCAGCCCAAAAAGCCATTGATAATACCCGCAGCATTGGTATCGGCCTAACCCCCTGTACCCTGCCTGCGGTGGGACACCCTAATTTTGAAATTAAACCGGGAACCATGGAAGTGGGGATCGGCCATCATGGGGAGCCGGGGATTGAGGTCTGTCCCCTGGAAACTGCGGCCCAGATGGCCAAACGGATGGTGGATGTGGTTCTGCCCGACTATCCTTTCGTTTCGGGGGATGAGGTGGTGGTACTGGTCTCCGGGCTGGGCGCTACGCCGATTATGGAGATCTACGTACTCTATGACGAAATAGAAAAACTCATCGCCGGAAAGGGTATCAAGATTCACCGGGCTTATGCGGGAAATTACTTCACTTCTTTGGAAATGATGGGTGCAACTCTGACAGTCATGAAGCTGGACGATGAGCTTAAAAAATTGGTGGATATGCCCTGTTACAGTATGGGCATAAAACAAAAATAGGGAGAAACTATTTTGGGTGGATTTAAAGTCAAGGACGGTAAGCCGGTTCTTTTAAAGATGGTTACGGGGATTCAGCAGAACAAGGACTACCTTGGAGAGGTTGATGGCCTTATCGGAGACGGCGATCATGGTATGAATATGAACAAGGGCTTCACCATGTTTGCTGAGCAGATAGCGGCTAAGGATATAGGTTTTACCGAGGGGCTGGATGAACTGGGGAACCTCCTGTTTTCCAAGATTGGGGGCTCCATGGGGCCAATCTATGGGTCAATTTTTATGAGCATGGCGGAATCAATAGAGGATCTTGAAGAGATCGATACCGCCGATGTTTCAAAAATGGTAAACGCCGGGCTTGACGGCCTGCATGAAGTGGTAAAGGGCGAAGTTGGGGATAAGACCCTGGTGGATACCCTGGCGCCGGCTAATGAGGCCCTTAAACAGGCCGCAAAGGCGGGAAAATCCCTTCCCGAAGCGTTAGGGGAAATGAAAGCCGCCGCCGCAAAGGGCCGGGATTCAACCAAGGACCTGGTGGCCAAGTTCGGCCGTTCAAGCCGCCTGGGGGAGCGTTCCCGGGGAGTCCTGGACGCCGGAGCCGTATCCTGCTGCATCATCCTCACCGCCATAGCGGATGGCATTGTTGAACAGCTAAAGGCGGGCGCCTGATGCATACTATTGTTATCGGCTGCGATAATGCCGCGGTCCCCATGAAGAACATGCTGATAAAGTTTCTGGAGAGTAAGGGTGTTGCCGTGGAGAACAAGGGCTGCGACAGTGCCGATGACCCAACCAATTATCCTTCGGTAGCAAAAAAGGTTTGCCAAGCTATCATCGAAAGCGGATACACTAAGCGGGGCATCCTGGTTTGTGGTACCGGTATCGGCATGGCCATGTCGGCAAATAAGTTTAAGGGTATCCGCGCGGCCTGCTGTCACGATAATTTTTCTGCGGAACGTTCTATACTCAGCAATAACGCTAATGTGCTTACCATGGGAGAGCGGGTTATTGGTCATGAGCTGGCGAAGAAAATTGTAGGGGAATGGATCACCCTGGAATTTAAAGAAGGCCCCTCATCACCCAAGGTTCAGGAAATCATCGCCATTGAAAATGCGAATATGAAATAACTAACGCCCTATACGGTTCAAGGTCCTCCGAAAGGAGGGCTTTTTTTCTGTCGGCGCATAATTCCACCAATTTACTCCCTATATAATACGAAAAGCAATTATATTGCCAGAGTAAACATTTTAATTACGTACGAAACCTTTTTATTGACTTTTTGGTTTATTTTAGTATCTTATAAGCAAGGGAAAGCAAATAAAACCCCTTAAAATCGGTAGCGCTACGGATTAAAACGAAACGAACAAACATGAAAGGAAGGTAAACGATGACGGAAAGACACAACCGAATTTTAGAACTCCTGGCTCAGAATCATCGGATCGAGGTTGCGATTTTGGCTGAACTCTTGGATGTTTCCCAGGTAACGATACGAAAAGACCTGGATCAGCTTGAAGAACGGGGGCTTATACGCCGGGAACATGGATTTGCCCTTTTTGGCTCCTTTGATGATGTGGGGAGACGTATGGCTTTTCACTACGATATCAAACGAAGGATAGCAAAGGCCGCCGCGGAACTGGTGGAGGATGACGAGACGGTGATGATAGAATCCGGTTCCTGCTGCGCCCTTTTTGCGGAGGAACTGGCTAACAGTAAACGGGATGTTACGATTGTCACTAATTCCGCCTTTATCGCCAACCATATACGGCACGCGCCCTACGGAAGGGTAATCCTCCTGGGAGGAGAATACCAGAAAAATTCCCAGGTTCTGGTTGGGCCTATAATGCGGAAGTACACCGAGTTTTTTATGTCCGATAAATTTTTTATCGGGACCGATGGTTTTACCACGAAATTTGGATTTACCGGAAGGGATCATTGTCGGGCCCAGGCGGTACGGGATATGGCGGAACAGGCAAAGCGGATCATCGTTTTAACGGAATCTGAAAAATTCTTCCACCAGGGTGTTGAGGGATTGGTTCGGGTTGAAGATGTAGCTGCGGTGTTCACGGACGATAAAATCCCCTACGATATTGATAAATTCTTAGCTGAAAGAAAGGTCATCGTTAATAAAGTACCCGCCGTTGTCCGGTCCACTGCCATCGTGTCGGGAAATGTTGCCCGGTAAAGTTTCATTCCCCCTAAGCCTCCTGAGGCTGCCATCCCTCAGGGGGTTTTTTTGTATACGAAAAGCTAGATTTTTGATTTCGTAAGAAGGTATTTATATTGACATAAGAAGAATTCTGAGATATCCTATGCTATAAGGGGTATTGGATTGATAAAGAGACACGTAAAGATTCTCGATATAGTCACAGAGCGCCAAAGGCTTGAGGTAAGCGCTTTGGCGGAACTCCTGGGCGTATCCAAGGTAACGGTACGCAAAGATTTGGCGGAACTTGAGGAGATGGGAGTTCTCCGGCGTGAACATGGTTATGCGGTTATCGGCGCCGTGGACGATGTGGGACGCCGTCTGGCCTACCATTACGACATAAAAAAGCAGATAGCCCAGGCTGCGGCCCTGGCGGTGAATAATGGGGAAACGGTAATTATCGAATCCGGTTCCTGCTGTGCCCTTCTGGCGGAAGAACTGGCCGCAACTAAGCGGGATGTTACGATAATCACCAACTCTTCCTTTATAGCTAACCATGTACGCCATGCTTTTCATATCAAGATTATTCTCCTGGGGGGTGACTACCAGAGCGAATCCCAGGTGGCGGTGGGCCCCATCACCATAAAATGTGCGGGGGATTTTTTTACGGATAAACTTTTCATCGGAACCGATGGGTTTACCGAGAAATTTGGGTTTACCGGCAGGGACCACCTGCGGGCCGAGACCGTTCAGGGTATCGCGAAACAGGCCCGGCAGGTGATGGTATTAACGGAATCGGAAAAGTTTTCCCACCAGGGTGTGGTTGGGCTGGTACGTACTACGGATGTTTCAACGGTTTATACCGATGACCGGATACCCCCGGAGACGGAGGCTTTTTTATCCAAGAATCATGTTATGGTCCATAAAGTGCCGATGGAATAGGTAGAAAGCAGGGCACTTGTAACGGCCCTTGAAAACGGATAGGGTGTCTAAATGCTTTCCATTATACTGATTGGTTTTAGTCTTGCCTTTGATGCCCTTGCGGTTTCAATCAGTTCGGGCATATGTAATAGGAACTTAAAAACATTCTATGTTGTCAGGGGCTCTTTCTTTTTTGGCGCCTTCCAATTTATCATGCCCGTAATTGGATGGTTTTTGGGGAAAACCTTTGTTGTCTATATAGAGGCATTCGATCATTGGATAGCCTTTGCTTTGTTGTCTTTTATTGGCGGTAAAATGCTTATTGGCGCAATTAGCAAGAATAAGGAAAAAACAACCGGAAAAAATATTGACATTCAGAATATTGGAAATCTTTTTATACTTGCAATAGCAACAAGCATTGATGCGTTGGCGGTTGGTCTGTCTTTTAGTATGGTGAATCAGGACATATGGATTCCCGCATTAATTATCGGGAGCATGACCTTTGTATTATGTTTTTTTGGTTTTGAATTCGGAAAAAAAATCGGTTTGGCCTTTGAAAATGGGTCGCAGATTATTGGCGGATTGATTCTGATTGGAATAGGTATAAAAATCCTTCTGGAACATATTCTGTAGCCCGGTTCTCCTTTAGGTCTTTCCCGGGCTAGCGGTATATTTTTTGACAAAACCCGAAGGCCGGTAGGTCATCTTGGCCTGTCGCAGCCCCTCGTCTCCCAGATCCTGCTCCCGGTTGATATGGATAAACGATTCCGGCAGGGAGGCGGCAAAGCTTTGGTTCATGTACTGAAAAATTCCCTTGTATTCATCAATGGCTTTTTCAAAATGAATGGCGAACATGCGGCCATCCGCAAGACTTTCTCCCAGGCACCAACCGGCGGGCTCGCCGTTTATGTAATATATGGCGCCCCTCATTTCCAGTTTGTTAAACAATTCCAGGCTTTCCCGGGCGGCGATATAATCCCCGTCGGCGCCCTTGTCTTCCCGCCAGCGGTCCAGGACCCACAGGGCCTGGGGAATGAGCTCCGCGCTTAGAGGCCGCTGCTCGTGGGAATAGTAATTTACAAATTGGTTAACCAGGTTCCGTTTCTTATGGTATTTCTTACCCGGCAGTTCCGCCAGATCGCTCCGCCGGTAGAGATAGTCAAAGTTGTCCCGATCTTCCGTAATTTCGATGCCCCATTCTTCCAGATGTTTCCGGCTGGGGATAAGCACTGAATCGGAGATGCCCTTCCAATATTCATGGGTCGTAAAAAGCTTTTCCAGAATGTCCCGATCCGGAGCCGCAGAGGGGGTCATAAAGAATTTTTTCCCCTCCCTTTCCCCGGAGAGTATAAAGGTCTTATTCGGTACCCGGGAAACCCGGTAATTGTACCGTTTCCGGAATAAAAAAAGACCGCCAAAGGTGTATTCAGACACGCCATCGGGGGTTTGGGAAAGATGGGGATGCATTTCATCTTTTAATCCCAGAGTTAGGGGTACAAAGTCGGGGTAACAGGGGATCTGCATACTTTATTTAATATAATCGATATACCCCCTTCTGGGCAATTATAAAACGCGGGGTCTAAATTTTGTACCCCCTTTAATTTTCTGCCTGTTTCTACTATACTAATAGCATACTAAAACCCTGGGGGAGCCCATGAAATTGTATAGCCGCGGGCAGGTAATCTTTTTTTCCGTGCTGAGCGTCCTCATTGTAGTTATGTTTGCCGTGGGGATAGGTGTTTTACGGATACCCCTGAAAGGCGGAACTAAGGCCCAGGCTGAGGCAGTCAAAAACACCGAAGCGGATCCCCTGGAAGCACTGCAGCTGCGGCAGTCTCCCTATACTAATCCCCTGCTGACAAAAACTGCGGAGCTCCAAGCCTATACGGAGGATGAGCGGGAGAATATCGGGGTTTACGAGCAGCTTAACGAGGCGGTGGTGAACATCACCACCGAAACCGTGGCGATCAACTGGTTCCTGGAACCGGTGCCCCAGGAGGGCGGTTCCGGGTCGGGGTCCATCATCGATACCCGGGGCTATGTGTTAACCAACAATCACGTTATCGAAAATGCATATAAGGTGTTTATCAACCTGGCCGATGGTACCCAGCTAGAGGGTTCGCTTATCGGTACGGACCCGGAAAATGATCTGGCGGTGCTGAAGTTTGATCCCCCCCGTGGGGCGGAACTGAAGACCGTGCCCTTTGGGGATTCGGAGAACCTTAAGGTGGGCCAGAAGGTGATGGCCATCGGCAACCCCTTTGCCCTGGAGCGGACCCTGACCGTGGGTATCGTTTCCGGACTGGGGCGGCCTATCCAGACTTCCCGGCAGAATATTATCCGGGACATGATCCAGACCGATGCTTCTATTAACCCCGGCAATTCCGGAGGGCCCCTCCTGGATTCCATGGGTAGGATGATCGGCATTAATACTATGATCTATTCCCCCTCCGGCGGTTCCGTGGGTATCGGGTTCGCGGTACCGGTTAATACCGCTAAGCGGGTGGTGGCTGAGCTTATCGCCTATGGGAAGGTCCGGCGCGGCTGGATCGACGCATCGGTTGTGCAGATTTTCCCCGCCCTGGTACGTTACGCTAAGCTGCCGGTAGAGTCGGGGCTCCTGGTATCCCGGACTAACCGGAATGGTTTTGCGGAACAGGCGGGGATACGCCAGGGGAGTGAGCCCGTGCGCTACGGGTCTAACGTGATCTACCTTGGCGGGGATATTATCAGCTCCGTGGACGGGATGAAAACCGAAACCCTGGCGGATCTCTACTCGGCCTTGGAGGATAATAAGCCCGGGGAACGGGTTGCGGTGGAGCTGATCCGCGGCGGAAGGACGATCCGGCTGGAGCTAATTCTGGCGGACCGGGAAGAGTCCAGGCAGTAATATATTGGAGACCGGAACCAGAAAAACCAGACTTATAAAGACGGCGGCCTGGGTTGCCCTGCTGGGGAACGCCGTTCTGGCGGTGCTTAAGATTAGCGCCGGTATCTATGCCGAAAGTCTCGCGGTTATAGGGGATGGTATCGATACTTCGGTGGATGTTCTCATCGCGGTGATGACCCTGGTGGTAGCCAGGGTTATTGCCCAGCCTGCGGATGCCTCCCACCCCTGGGGCCATGGCCGGGCCGAAACGGTGGCCACCGCCATCCTTTCCTTTGCCCTCTTTTTTGCCGGCGCCCAGCTCATGCTTAATTCGGCTTCCAATATCATTTTTGGAAAGCGCCGTGAAGTACCGGGGTCACTTGCCCTTATCGTAACCATTATTTCCATAATTGGTAAAATCATCCTTGCCTGGAGCCAATACCTTTTTGGGAAAAGAGCGGATTCCCCTATGCTCAAGGCCAACGCGAAAAACATGACCGGCGACGTGGTGATATCCGCAGGAGTTTTGATCGGCCTCTTTTTTTCCATCCTTACCGGTATAGGACTCATCGATTCGGTAGCAGCCCTCCTGGTAGGTATTTGGGTGATCAAAGCCGGGGTAGAGATTTTCGTCGAGGCTAACGCAGAACTTATGGACGGCGGTTCGGGGAAGGAATTTTACCGGGCCGTGTTTGAGGCAGTCCACAGTGTTCCTGGGGCAGGGAACCCCCACCGTACCCGTATGCGCCGCATAGCCGGGTTTTGGGATATCGACATCGACATTGAAGTGGACCCATCCCTGACCATCCGGGAGGCTCACGCTATTGCCTCAGGGGTAGAAAAGGCGATCAAGGGGCGGGTAGAGGGGGTCTACGATATCATGGTTCATGTGGAGCCCGCAGGGAACCGCGAAAAGGAAAGCTATGGACTCCAGGAAGACCAGATATCAAAACTGGGATCATAACATTGCGGTTTTAGAAAATTCCTGGTACAATATTGGTATATGACTCTAAGACCGGTTTTATATAGTATGCTGATATCCTATGGAAATAAAGAACATACCCCTTATATAGACAGCGAAGCTTTTATTAGTTTTGTGGAAAAATACGCCCGGCATTATGCTAATGAACAGCCGGAATGGGCCATATGGGCCAAGGATACCAGCAGAAAAATTTGGGAGGAAATGACGCCTCTCCTGGATTCTGAAAAGTGCATGATCCTTACCGAAAAAACCGGAACCCGGATTTATATGCGCAATTTCTACATAGACCTGTTGGAAAATGCCTATGCATCGCCGGACGATTCCGCCGGGCTGCCCTTTCCCTCCGAAAATTCTCTCAAGATTAAAGTACCCCCGGAACATTTAAAATCTCTGAATGTAAAAACGGATTTGGTTACCTACCTTGAGCATCCCCAGACTGAACGTATGCCGCTTATTATGCTTGTTTTCCCTCCGGGGATCCCCAATGCCCTTAGCTTATCAACCATGATACCCCGGCGCCTTATGGAATCGGCAATGCTTAAGGTACGGCATTTCCTTCGTACCCAGGATAATAAGGATTACCTGCAGAATAAGCTTATCCCCCATTATCAGGGCAGGGAAAATCAGCTGAGGGATATATTTAACCGGATGATGGTACGGCCCCTGGATTGTCTTACCAGCTTAGAGGACGGGGAAGATTTTCCTTATCTATTCTGGGCCAGCTTTTGCGGCTTGGTTAGAAGCGATATCACCAAGAGACAGGAGTTGCTTAATGAGGATATCGCCGTATTACAGTCCTTACATATAATCGAGATTATAAATAATTACTACCGGGCTTTGTCTTTTAAGAAAAAAGAAAGGGATATGGCCTTAAATGATCTGGCTCTGCAATTTGATCAGCCGCCTTACGCTTATTCCATGGATACCATCTTAAAATTTATCAACAGCAAGGGGGTACCGCTCCTTGGACTGTACTCCGAAAAGGACCTGGAAGACTGGCTTACGGTGAAGCTGAAAAGTTCCAATGCTGAGGAACTGCCGGAGATACTCCTCATTACCGGCCCTACGGACGCAAAACGGTATATTAAAAAGATACATTACTACGATTTCAGTGTAAATTTTCTTACCGAAGCTCGGCCGCTTATAAAAAGAGCCGTTTCGGATCGTTGGCTCACAATAATCAAGGCTTATCGCCGCGAGTCGGCTATGGAGAAGGATGAGGATTTTGAGAAGCTGTTGAAGCGTTTTGTAGGTGAGTTAGCCCCGGAGCTGATGGCGGTTATAACAGATAAAAAGCTATACCTGGTCTGTGATGAAATAGAACAGATCCAGGGCTTTATTCCCGAGGGGGCGCGTTTTTTTGTTCACGGGGGCGCCCTTTTACCCTTGGCAACTATTCTTCTCATTAAACGGAAGGAAATCTTAGCCGATACCCGTGCCCTTCTGCCCTTTTGGTATTCCATTCCCTTATTTATAGCCCTTATAGCCTTTTTTCAAAAATTGAAAAATATAAAATTAAAAATCGGAAAGAAAAAAAATGTCGAAAATGACATTCCGGAGAAGGGTCGTTCTGCGAATAAAAACCAGGATAAGGAGATCAAAGAGGCCGGGCGGAAGCTGGAATCCGAATTGGTCCCCTATGGCGATGATATTGATACGTATCTGGAGAATTTGGCAAACCGGTGGAATACCCTGCTCAAACAGCAGGCCCGGGAAGATCTGTTAACCGATGTTAAAACCCTGATACGGGACCGGCTGCGGCAGGTCCTGCACGGCCAGAGGCATATGATGCTAACCAGGGATTCCCTGGAAAAGCTTGCCCGCCGTATTGCGGATGAAAATAGTACCCTGCGGGATTTAAAAAATCAGGATAATCTGCGCCAATATATAGTCCTCTATATGGTAAAACTTTTAATTCATTCGAATTTTTAACGTTTTTTTAATTTTTTTTCGTTTTAACTAAAGCAATTTTTATTTTCCTCCCCTAATCCTGGTATCATGGCCAAAATTCATTGACCATGACCGGTGATTCTGATTATTGCCGGATCAAACATTTTTTGGAGGTAGTTATGAATAACCTCAATTCCATCATTATCGAAGGTAATCTGGTTCGGGACCCTCTGTTCCGCTCCACCGCAAAGGGGACGCCCCTTTGTACCTTTAGTATCGCTTCTAACCGTTTCTACAAACAGGATACGGGTATAGAGAACGAGGTTAGTTTCTTCGATGTGGAATCATGGTCGAAGCTTGCTGAAAGTTGCTACAACTTGGGACATAAGGGCAGGGGTGTCAAAGTTGTGGGGCGATTAAAGCAGGACCGGTGGGCCGGCCCCGATGGGAAGCAGCGTTCACGGGTTTCGATTGTGGCGGAACACATAGAATTCCGCCCTGAATTTAAACGGGAAGAATCCGATCAGGATGATCCCTCAGAAGCAGGGGCTTCTGAAAATGCGGTTACCGAGGATATTGCCGAAATGGCCTCGGTGGCGTTTTAAGGAGGTTCTTATAGAGTAGACACCATAGGATTTATCTCTTTTAGGGAGCCGGGGTGTTACTCCGGCTCCCGCTTTTTCCCTCTT
This sequence comes from Treponema primitia, assembly GCF_046533075.1. Taxonomy (GTDB): domain Bacteria; phylum Spirochaetota; class Spirochaetia; order Treponematales; family Breznakiellaceae; genus Termitinema; species Termitinema primitia_B. The sequence continues at coordinate 46,673 of NZ_JAJQRB010000019.1, forward strand.
CCTGGGTAAAAAATCCATCCTTCCAGTTAAACCGCACAGCGTTTGGCAACGGAGCGCCATTTTTTACGGCGTCCATTATGTCCTTGTAATCCTTCTTTTTTAAGGGCGGGCCGGAAAAGTCCAGGATAAAACGGCGGAACCCTGCCTCCTGCAGGAAGGGGATCTTATCAATAATGGCGAAGGGTTTTTCCGGGTAGACCCGGGAGCCGTCCCGTTCGGTAACAAGCCGGAAAGATTCGTCCCTGCTGTCCTGGAAATTACCAAAATTGTAAGTCTGCCCCAGGTCCGCCCTAATGCGGAATAGCGCGGGGTAAGCAAAGACGGTGACAAAGCCCTGGGCGCGCCGGTTTTGCTCGATGGTTTTTTCCCAGTTCTGCCGGTTATTTTCCAGGGGGGATATCAGAGCGTCTGTCCCCATATCGGCGATAAAAGAGGCGGACCAACGGTTAAAGGCGTAGAGGTAGGGCCCGGCAATAAGATGCGCCCCGGGCATATCCCGGAACAGCGATATATGCCCGGGATTGTTCACCACAAATTCCCGGCAGCCTTTTTCGAAGAGCCGGGGGATCTCCTCCGTAAGGAGGCTGTCCATGGCCTGGGGGAAATAGGGGTCCAGAACCAGGATAGTCTCTCCGGGTTTAAACGGAAGGAGGGGCTTATCTTCCCGCAAAAGATAGGCCGCAGTTTTACGGTTATACTCCACCATGGCCCGTATGGGTCTGACCGACTGGACCACAAACAGATCCTCCGGCCGGGAAACCATGACATAGATTCCTTCGGGGAACAGCTTGCCGTCCTTCTTTTTAACCGCCCCTAAACTTAGTTCCGGGGCTTTGTCATGGCCGGGCAGGCGGCGGCAGGTATCCAGGTTATTTGGTATAACCGGAGTATAACGCCGGGACATGGCCTTGGTTTGGATCAGGTAGACCGAGTCTCCTTCGCCAAAACCTTCGGGGATGGAAATCCACCGCTTGGCGTCACCACCGTTCTGTTCGTCTTCGGCGAAGTTCAGCTTATGGGACTGCCGGTCTGAATCGTCCCGGCGGTGGAGCCGTACCGAATCGCCAATGCCGGGCATAACCGGTCCCCGGGCAATCAGCCCACGGCTTTCACCTTCGCCCCCCTTTACCCGGAGTATGGTTCCCAGCGCTATACCCGTACCGCCGTCCTGTTCCGGGTTTAACCAGGTTTTGGGACCGGTGTCGGCATCGGGGCCGTTGGCAAAATAGAAGGAGGTTTTGGCCCGGGCAAAGTCGTTGCGGAGTATGCCCAGCCCTTCGGCCATGCTTTTTTCCCGGTCCCCCTCCAGGCCGTCTATGACTCGTCGGTAGGCGGATACTACGGTACCCACATACTCGGCGCTTTTCATCCGCCCTTCGATTTTGAAGGAGCTTACTCCGGCATCCGCCAAAGCCGGAACCTGTTCCAGAAGCTGGAGATCCCCGGGACTAAAATAGTAGCCCCCATTATCGGCCGTCCGATCATCGCCGGATCGCCGGTAGAGCCGTCGGCAAGCCTGGGTACACATACCACGGTTGGCGGACTTGCCACCCAGGTAGCTGGAAAAAAGACAGAGCCCGGATGCGCTGACACAGAGGGCGCCGTGGACAAAGACCTCCAGCGCCATATTGGTGTTATCCCGGATATCCCGTATTTCCTCCAGATTAAGCTCCCTTGCAAGGACCACCCGGGAGAAGCCGTTTTTGGAAAGAAGATTCGCCCCCCGGGCTGAGGCGATATTCATCTGGGTGGAGGCGTGGAGGCGGAGCGCCGGAAAATGATCCCGAACCATCTTTGCCACCCCGAAATCCTGGACAATGATGCCATCCGGACCCAGATTAGCCAGATATTTCAGGAGCTGATACATCCGGTCTGCTTCCCGCTGTTCAAAAACCGTATTCACCGTAACATAGATTTTGACCTTCATCCGGCGGGTAACGCGGAGCAGGCCCTCAAACTGGGAATAGGCAAAGTTGGCGCTCCGGATTCGGGCGTTGAAGTTTTTCAGCCCCAGGTAAACCGCATCAGCCCCCTCGCCAATGGCGGCGTCAAGGGCTTCCGGGGATCCTGCGGGGGCAAGGAGTTCGATATTCATTAGAGTAGTATATCAGAAAAGAGCTACCGGGTCATCCGCGAAAAGGACCCCTCCCGGTCAGAGAGCATCCGTGAGCGGGATTCATTCACAAAGGAACGTTGGTTTTCCGCAATCTTCTCGTTCAGTATTTCTATATATCTGGCAATAACAGACAGTTCCTGGTTAAAGGCATTGGCGTTTTTCCAACTCCGTTTTACGGTTTCCAAGGTCCGGCTGGTTTCCCGGGAGAGCTGCAGGGCCGATTCCAGACGGGTCAGATCATTTTCGCGGTTAAAATAGTGGTTGCCGATTTCCCTGACCGCCGAGGCGAAATCCAGTACAGCGCCGGAATGGCGGAGCATCTCCGCTGCAAAATCATTGACCGGCTCCGTGAGGACAATTACCCGCTCAAAGGCGTCGGGCATTCCGGGGGTAGTGTTACCATCGGTATACAGGCCAAGCTCCGGAGTGGACGAACCCTGGGGGGTTTTAACGTGTAAAGTCGCAACCTGCAAGCCCCGGTTTTGGGGGGGGATACGGTAGCGTACAAACAGGGTCTTATAATCTCCCTGATGCAGGCTGTCAATGAGGCATATAACCCGGTTGTTTTCGATCCTGTGCCGATATCCCAAAACTTCCAGTACCTCGATACCCGGGGTAAATTCCAGTTCCAGACTCAGGTTTTCCGCTGCGGTAACCGCTATCCGCTCAAATTCTCTGTCGGTATTCAGCAAACCATCTACCATATCCCGGCTGCGCAGACTGCGGGAAGCGCCTTGTCCATATTCCGCCAGGGTCCGCAGGAGCTCAGCGTCGAAGTTTCTTCCCAGGCCTATGGTTGATAGGGAGACTCCCTGCTGTTTCCAAAGTTCCACCAGTTGGTGGAGGCGGTCCAGGGTATCATTGCCGGTATATTCAAAAGAACAGATCTCAGTAATACTGGTGCGGCCGGATCCGGGGATGGACCCTTCAAAGTAAAGATATTCCTTTCCATTTTTTATCTCAATCCGGAAGGGGGTCGGATGGGGATCCTTTTCATAGCTTATATAATTCTGTATATACACCCGGTAGTTTCCCCGGGGGGCCATATTATCGGGCCAGAAAATATTTTCCACCGGCTTCAGGGTTTCTCCATATAAATTCCGATCCACGTCCAACCAGCCGCCATGGGAATCCCTGGGGTTGTTGAAATTTATTTCTTCCCCCGTGGGGCCTACCACATGGAGATCAAGATCGTTCCGGTTGTTCCACATGAGAGAAATTCTGAGATCACCGGTGTGGGCATTGGACTGGGCGAGCCGTGCTGAAAATTCATCTCCGTCTGAAAAAAGGAGGACCTGATTTATCGAATCTTCCCGGTAGTAGGGCGTGATCTGCTCATAGCCCAAACTGATACCCGCTTCGAGGTTGGTGAGTCCCTGGGGGTAGAGTTTATCCACCGCTTCCAGAAACAATCGGCGTTTCAAGGTTGAATTCATCAGGGTAGGTTCAAAAACCACCTGGGCGGAATTGTTGAAGCTTACCAGTGATAGTGCGTCCACACTCCGGATTTTCTTTATGAATTCCGCCATGGACGCCTTAAACCAGAAGAGTTTGTTGTCATCGTTCATAGAAAGGGATGTATCCACCACCAGAACCAGATTCAGGGGCGGAAGTTCCGCGAACCCCCAGGTTTTCCCCTGGATTCCGACCTGGATAATACCTTCCGGCCCCAGGTGATTGCGTCCCAGGGGGATGGTCTGGTTTAACTCATTATAGATGTTAACCCCTATATCGGTTTCCGGCTCGGGATACCCGTAGTTATAGGAAGCAAGATAGGAATCGGTATAGATATCTTCGGGAGCCAGGATAATTCCATTGTTTGCAATATATCTGCTCCTGGCCCGCTGAGAAGCGCTTTCTGCGAACCCCTCGGCAAACATAAGCGCTGGGATGCAGCAAAATAACAAACCCATGACCAAGCTCTTCAAACTTCGTTGCAAATTGGGGAACATTGTTTTCTCCCTTTATAAAGCGGAACGGACAACCCGGAAACCGATGTAATCAGTTTTTTCGGTATGGTCTTCTAATATCCGGTTTGCGGAACGCAGAAACCGTGCTTCGCTGTACCAGCTTCCGCCGCGCATTACTGCGGGGTTCCATAGGGAACCGTCCAGGGCGCCGGTATTACTGTACTCCTTGTACTGATCCCAACACCACTCATACACATTGCCATGCATATCGTATAAACCCCAGGCATTGGGGGCAAAGCTTCTTACCGTGGTGGTCTGTCTCCGGTACCGGCTTTTGGCGTGCCGGTTATACGGGTAGTTTCCGTCAAAATTCGCCTGGTTTGCGGTTATGTTGCTTCCGGTGTGGAAAGCCGTTGTGGTACCCGCCCGGCAGGCATATTCCCATTCCGCTTCCGTGGGGAGCCGGTATCCATCGGCGTTATGGTCCCAGAGTATTTCTGTTTCCCGCATTACATAGGCGGGGATGAGCCCTTCTATAATGCTCCGGGCATTGCAGTAGGCCACGGCGTCATACCAGCTGACCCGTTCCACCGGAAGGCTGGCTCCAATAAATCTGCTGGGGTTTGTCCTCATCACCTGTTCATATTCCCGCTGGGTTACTTCGTTTTTCGCCATATAAAAGGCGCCGACCATTACTTGATGCTGGGTTTCATCCTTCTGCCGGGAAACTTCCGACAGAGGACTCCCCATGATAAAAAAACCGCCTTCAATTTTTACAAAATCAAGGAGTATATCCGGTAAAAAACTCTGTGCATGTACCCTTCCGGGGATCAACAAGACACCGATAAGTATGGAAAAGGCTAAAAACCTCTGGGGTAATTTCATGTTCGCTTTCCTTTTTAAGAGACGGTACCCTAAAAGTATATTTTCTGACACCCTCATTGTCAAGTTTCGGCAGAAAACCACTGCCCAGTAAAGCATTTTTTTGGTATAATCCGGGAATGAATATTCGGGAACAGCTTACAGAATTGGCCTCGCGGCGAATCCTCATCCTGGACGGGGCAATGGGGACCATGGTCCAGCGTTTTAAGCCCATAGAGGCGGATTTCCGGGGCCAACGGTTTAAGGATCACCCCACGGAACTCCTGGGGTGCAACGATCTGCTCTGTCTGACCAAGCCGGAGATAATTTCATCTATACATGAAGCATATCTCAAAGCCGGGGCGGACATTATCGAGACCTGCAGTCTCAATTCCACGGCAGTATCCCTGGCGGATTACGGCTTGGCGGATCTGGCCTATGAAATCAGCGTTGCAGCAGCCGCAGTGGCCCGTAAGGCTGCGGACAAATTTTCCACGACCGATAAGCCCCGGTTTGTGGCGGGGAGCATCGGGCCGACTACCCGGAGCGGCAGCATGTCTCCGGACATGGACGACCCCGGTAAACGGGGCGTTACCTGGGATGAACTTGAATCGGCCTATTACGACAATGCCCGGGGATTGCTGGACGGCGGTGCGGATATCCTTCTGGCCGAAACCCTCTACGATACCCTCAATGCAAAGGCTGCCGTTTTCGCCATTAACCGGCTGCTGGAGGAACGGCATCTCGATGTGCCCCTGATACTTTCTGCAACGGTTTCCGATGCTGCGGGCCGGCTCCTTTCTGGACAGACCGTGGAGGCCTTCGCTTTTTCGGTAGCCCATGCAAAACTCTGGGCCATCGGCCTTAACTGTTCCTTCGGCGCCGAAAAGCTTAAGTCCCATGTCGCTGCCCTTGCGGACATTGCTCCCTGCCTGATAAGCGCCTACCCCAACGCCGGGCTGCCCAACCGTTTCGGCGAATACGATGAAACCCCGGAAACCATGGCCGCAACGGTTGAAGAATATATGAAGGAAGGGCTGGTGAACATTATCGGGGGTTGCTGCGGCTCCACCCCGGATCACATCGCCGCCATTGCAGCTAAAGCCGAAAACTACACGCCCCGGATAATCACGGAAAAGCGGCGGCGAACGATGTTGGTGGGACTGGAGCCCCTTACGGTTAACCGGGAGCAGGGGCTGACAAAGATTGGGGAGCGGACCAATGTGGCGGGAAGCCGAAAATTTCTGCGGCTCATAAAAGAAGAAAATTATACTGAGGCCCTGACCATGGTTCGGGACATGATAGACCAAGGGGCGGCGCTTATCAACGTGGGCATGGACGATCCTTTCCTGGACGCCCCTGCCGCCATGACGCAATTCCTCAATCTTGCACTTTCGGATCCCGACATAGCCCGGGTCCCGGTGATGGTAGACAGTTCCCGCTGGGAGCTTATCGAGACGGGCCTTAAGCTCCTCCAGGGAAAGGGGCTGGTGAATTCCATCAGCCTGAAGGAGGGGGAGGCGGAGTTCCTCAAAAAGGCCCGGATTGCCCGGCGTTACGGCGCAGCGGTGGTGGTGATGCTCTTCGACGAGCGGGGCCAGGGCGCGGAGTATGAACGGAAAATCGAAATCGCCAAACGCAGCTACGAACTCCTGGTACGGGACGGATTCCCACCGGAGGATATCGTGTTTGATCCCAACGTACTATCGGTTGCCACGGGAATTCCCGAACACGATCGGTACGGGCTGGATTTTATCCGCGCCTGCCAATGGATACGCGAACATTGTCCCGAATCACAGATTTCCGGCGGCATTACCAACCTTTCCTTTAGTTTCCGGGGCAACGATAAGGTGCGGGAGGCCATGCACGCAGTTTTTCTGAAACACGCTTTTGAAGCGGGCCTTTCCATGGCGATAGTAAACCCCGGCGCCCTTGTCCCCTACAGTGATGTTGAGCCCGGCCTGCGGGACGTTATAGAGGATCTGCTTCTCTGTAAAAGCCCCGACGCTGCGGAACGGCTATTAACCCTGGCCATAGCGATAAAGGACGCCGGGGATGAGTCCGGCGCGGAAAATACCGTTAAGACGAATGCCGCTTCTTGGCGGTCCCTGGACGTAGAAGAACGGGTGGTTCACGCCCTGGTTAAGGGCATCGACGACCATATTGAAGGGGACGTACTGGAACTGCGCGGCAAGCTGCGGACCCGGGCGCTGGAACTGGTAGAGGGTCCCTTGATGCGGGGTATGCGGGAAGTGAGCAGGCTTTTCGGAGAAGGGAAGATGTTCCTCCCCCAGGTGATACGCAGCGCCCGGGTGATGAAGAAGGCGGTGTCCGTTCTGGAACCTTTTATTGAGCAGGAAAAAACAGCCGGCACAAGCAGCGGCGGAACGATACTCCTGGCCACGGTTAAGGGGGACGTCCACGATATCGGTAAGAATATTGTTGGTGTTGTTTTGGGCTGTAATGGATACACCGTAAAGGATCTGGGGATCATGGTTTCTACAGAGGATATTTTGGATGCCGCGGAAAAAGAGGGCGCCGGTGTTATTGGTCTTTCGGGGCTTATCACCCCGTCCCTGGAAGAAATGGTTCGTACCGCCCGGGAAATGGAGAAGCGGCGGATGACTATCCCGCTGCTCATAGGCGGCGCTACGACGAGCCTGGCCCATACCAGCCTGCGGATTGCCCCGGAATATTCCGGCCCCGTGGTGTATGTGAACGATGCGGGACAATCCGCCGGGGTTGTCCGCTCCCTGCTGTCGGCAAACGAGCGGCCGCGGTTTATGGAGGAACTGGAGGAACGTTATCGTCAGGCGGTGGAACAGCACGAACAAATAGCCGCAAAGATCGAACTTATCCCCCTGGAAGCGGCCCGGAAAAACAGTGTTCCTAAGAGCGCCGCTCCAAACCGGGAGCCGAAAACAAAGGGTCTCATAGACGTAAACGGGTATCCCCTTGAACGGATTATTCCCTATATTGATTGGGATGGATTTCTGCGCATCTGGAGTGTGGATGGCCATGGCAGTCTTAGTGTGGAAAAGAATATTGCCAGGGAAAAACTGCTGGAAGACGCCGGGAAGCTGCTCGCCAAGGTAAGCGCCGAAAAGCTCCTTGAACTGCGTGGGGTCCTGGGTATTTTTCCTGCCGGTTCCCAAGGGGATGATGTCCTGGTATACGGCCCGGATCGGGAACCCGCCCGCTTCGCCTTTTTGCGTAACCAAGAGAAAAAGCGGGCCGGGGTACCAAATCCCTGTCTGGCGGATTTCCTGCCGGAAGCGAAGACCGGCAGCAGTAACAGTGGCGGCTGGCTGGGCCTTTTTGCCCTCAGCGCCGGCTTCGGTCTGGAAGAAGCCGCCGCATCGTACCGGGCTCGTCACGATGACTACGGGGCCCTGCTCCTGGGCACCCTGGCGGACAGCCTTGCCGAAGCCTTTGCGGAAGAAATCCACCTCCGCATACGCCGGGAATGGTGGGGTTATGCGGGGGAAGAAAACCTGCCGATAGCGGATGTACTTGCAGGAAAATATACTGGCATACGCCCTGCCTTTGGGTATCCCCCCTGTCCGGACCATCAGGACAAACGGATCGCCTTTAATTTGCTGGAAGCGCAGAAACGCTGCGGTCTTACCCTCACCGAATCTGCCATGATAGTACCCGCAGCATCGGTGTGCGGCATGGTTTTTTCAAACACCGGCGCCCGGTATTTTAGCGCTACCCCGGCTGGGGAGGATCAGCTTGAGGAATGGGCGGTGCGGAAAAGCATAAGTACGGACGAGGCTAGGCGGCGGCTGGGGCGGATTTAGGATGGCCGCGTAACTCCCGAAAATGATATTTCATTTGCCTTGACGGAATTCAAAAAAATAGAGCATCATAATAAAATTAAAGGAGAAATGCGCTTGAATAATAAAGATAACGGTTTCTTAAAACCAACAATTTTTGCGACTGCGACTCTTTTAGTTTCAACAGGTATTCGTAATACAATAGGTCTTTTTGTAAGTCCTATTGTAGAAAATACAATTATGAGCCTTACTGATGTAAGTATGGCTATGGCAATTGGGCAATTTACTTTTGGTTTATTTCAGCCGTTAGGCGGGATATTAACAACAAAATACAGAACATTTACCATCTTGTTTAGCGGTGCGGTATGCCTTATTATAGGTTTATTAGGTATAAAAATTGCAAACACAACATTGTTGCTTATTATTTGTTTTGGATTACTTACACCTGCTGGCGCCGCGGCCAGCAGTTTTCCAATTTTAATAGGACATATTTCAAAGGCTGTTCCCAATGGAAAAAGGACAATCGTCAGCGGTTTAATAAATGCTGGAGGATCAGCCGGACAATTTATTTTAGCTCCGTTGATACAGATTTGTATAAATAATTACGGTTATTATGGGGCTTGTATTTTTTTAGCCTGCGCGGTTGTGTTATCTATTATACCATCGTGGTTTTTATGTCGTACAAAAATTACGGTCACCAGTGAAGAAGTTACCACTTCTAATATAAGCGACACAATACTTGACAACGACGGAATTAGAAAAGAATTAATATCTGTTTTTAAAATCCCTAGTTATTTATTCTTGCATTTTGGCTTTTTTGCGTGTGGATTTCATGTTGCTTTTCTCGCGACGCATTTGCCGGGTGAAATAGGCTTTTATAAATATAGTGGCTCAGTTATTGCGCTTTGTTTTTCAATTCTAGGAATATGTAATATTGCAGGTTGTGTTTTAGTTGGTATATTGGGGAAATATATTAAATTAAAAAATATACTCACTGGATTATATACGATACGACTATTCTTGATAGGAATATATTTAATAGTTCCTAAGACAATAATCGTATTTATCATTTTTTCAATAGTTGCAGGATTTACTTTTGGCGCCACAGTACCGCCGACAGGTGATATTACAGCTCGTTTTGTACGGGAAAAATATTTTAGCACTTTATTTGGAATGATATTTGTAACACATCAAATAGGGTCATTTTTTGGCGCTTGGGTAGGTGGGATGGTTATGGATGTTACTGGTAGTTTCTTTTTTATGTGGGTAATTGATGCCTCCCTTTCTTTGTTAGCGGCTATTATTAGTTTTAAAATAAAAGAAAATGGCCAAAACAGAGTATAGACTATTGATAAACTGCCCTATCACCTCCTTGAGGGTTATTCAAAGTCGCCTTCCGGTAGGTTTTCATGGTTTGGGGGTAGGTTAATATCCTTTGAAAATAAGGCAATAGTTTCAATTCCCAGGACTTCAGCAATTCGTTCAAGCATTTCCGTGGAGGGAAACTTGATGAGGGGATATGTTGACAAATGGATAGACAGATGAAATAATACCGTTATGAGCAATATCAAGGATATTTTTTGCACGATAAAGATACATTTAACTCAAAAACGATATTTCAAATATTATCATTTACCGGTAGTGGTAAATTGATTGATATATGAGGATAAAATATCATGATAGAGCATGAAATCACAGAAGCAGTTGTTTCTGAAATGAAAAACTGCTTCGGAAAAAACGATGAACATTTTTCGAAAACTCGTGATATTTTTACCGCACGAATACAGAGTTATACTTTGGAAACGGGGAAATATTTAGAGGCAGCTGTAATTGGTGAAATTGGGAATAACACATTTGATCATAATTTTATATTTGAGAATAATTTTCCTCGGGGTGTATATTGTAATTTATTTTATCGACAAGACTATATTGTATTGGCAGATTATGGAAAAGGTGTAAAGCAATCCTTGCTGCCTGTTTTGCCTTCAATTAAATCAGACGTAGAAGCTGTAGAGATAGCCTTTACAAAAAGGGTTTCAGGGAGATCCCCTGAAAATAGGGGTAATGGATTAAAGTTTGTTTCTGAAAGCATTCAGCAAAATAACTGGCATTTATATTTTCAATCCGGTTCAGGCTGTTGTTCAATAGACAGTGCCGGACTAAATGTTTATGAAAATGATATTTCATTATTAGGTTGTTTGGCAATTATTAGATTTGGTGGAGGAAAATAATTATGGTTTTAAAAATAAATAACTTTGGTGATATTCTCATTTCTCGTCCGGCAGGAAAGGAAGCATTTTTAATGGCAAAAGCATATGTGTTTAAGGAACTTGCATCCAAGGATGATATTATTCTTGATTTTAGCGAAATAAAAGTATTAACCCCTTCATGGGTAGATGAATTTATTTCCGGTATTAAATCAGAATATAAAAATTCAATACAATATATAAATACAGAAAATCCATCTGTAAAGGCGTCACTAAAAACTGTTTTATCAGAGCAATAAAGAAGGGCGACTACCGCGGGTCCCCCCTCAACTCAATCTTCCCCGCCTTGTTTAAGGGACTGCTTAAATAGGGTCTCCGTATCTATTTTCTCGTCAATCCCAAAAACCGGGATAATTCCGTTGTCGTTCACGCTGCGAAACAGAGCCCCGATCTGTTCACCGGTGTAAGCCCAGCTGCTGTCATTGTTTACCAGATTATCCAACACCACGGTTACCGCCAAAGTATAGAACAGTAAACTGGCGTTGGTTTTTTTCTTACCCAGCAGGGTGTCCAGCCGGATGGATACCGGATTGGGAACCTGGAAAACATAGGGCTCCCAGGGATTTTCAATCCCATCACAATGGGTGTTATCCGTAAGACCTGCCTTAATACCCTGTTCTATCCCCGCCGCTACACCGGTAAGGTGCTTCCGAAGACGCCGGATTTCCGGGTAGAGGGCGATAACTTCCTTTTTTTGGAAAGGCGGAGGGGCGCTTGCTTCAAACCGGTAATAGGGAAGGAAATAGAGCCGCTTGGTCCAGTGGAGTTCATTGAGCAGTCGTTTTGCGTAGGGGGATGTCTTTGACTCAGCGGGGCTGTCCAGGATACGGCAGTATTCCGCCAGCCGGGGGAGGTACTCTTTCCCAAAGGCTTCATCAATATAGAAGTGCCAGTCGGTCATAATAGTAGTCATGGTTTCCCTGATATCTTCTACAGAACCATCGGAATTAGTAATCGTACTGAAGTTTACATACCGGAGTCCAAAGAGAAGTTCCTCCAGGATACGGGTCAGGATCACAACCTGCTGGAGGGGGTCCGATGGAGGGATAAGGACGTAGTTCTTTTTTAGGTCGAAGATATCCGAAAAGTAGGGGAAGAAATCGGGGAACTCGGACATTTTCTCCCAGCCTGCCTTGGGAAACAAGGTTTCCAGGGTGTCCATGCCCCGATCCAGGGCCTTCCGTTCAGCTTCCCGGATAACCCGCTTTTCCTTTTCCTCTTCGGTGATCTTCGTGTCGTCCTTTTCCTCATCTTCCTTTTCGCTGTCCCCCTCGTTCTCCTTTAACCCGGTGACCATCTCTTCGGTAATCGTCTCTTCCTTAATGATGTCCTGGGGAGTAAGACGGTTCTCTTCGGTTACTTCAAGGAAGGCCATAAACCGGTTACGCCGTTCGGTAAAGAAGGCATTGTAGGTTAAAAATTTATTTGACAGCAGTTTGAGGAGCAGGGGGTACAGAAGAAACCGTATATCCCGCCGTATCATGTCGAATGCAGCCAGGGCGGAACGGATTTGCTCCTGTTGCTTATTTTGTGCCTCCGTGGGGTTTTCAATAAAGAGTATTTTGTATAGCAGCCGATAAGCTTCTTTGATATGGCTATCCAGATCCAGCTGTTCCGTAAGAAAGAGGGGCTTATATATGATCTTGAGGATCCCTATAAAATCCGCAACCCGGGCGCCACGGGGATTGGCCTGGAGCCTGGCCAGATCTCCGGCGATTTTTTCAATATTCCATTGGCGGAAAATATCAACGATTCCATAGGCAGAGGTGGATATCCGTTTGAACCGCTCGTTCCGCAGGATATTATTCCGGGGCAGCAAGGTCCGGGTAACGGTTACCAGAAGCTCAATGTGCTTGTAGTATTCGTTCATCCGTTTGTTTACAAAGGCGGCGCTTACCCCATCCGGCGGTCTGCTGAAGAGACTCAGCATAGACTGAAGAACCTGTATGGGATTTTTTATATCGAATTCCGCTGAACCGCAGAGGCGATCCATTTTTACCCGCTCCCAGTAGCTTTGTCTGATCGGTATGGTGGGATCGTCCGCAGGATTTGGCTTCCTTGGAGTTTTTTGCTTGGCCTCATCTCCGATATCCGTATCCCCCGGAAGGGGCGCTTCTGGTCTCCGTCTGGGCTGATTCCTGCCGGTTCCACTACCGGGCTTGCCCTTTACATGAACGTCTACGGTTTCATGCCTAGTCTTGGGGGGCGGCGGCGGGGTTGGTGACTTTTCAACCCCCACCTCTCCTCCCAGAAGCCCAACTAGTCGTTTGGCCTCCGCCGGATCGAAGGAACCTAAATTACCCCGTACCCGGTCTAATTCACCGGGTTCATAGATTGCCTTTTGTTTTGCCATGTTTATACCCGAAGATAGAGTTTTTCGCCCGAACCCCAAAGATTACGGACCGGGATTTGTTCACCCGCTGCATTAACCAGCATACCATTATAATATCCCAAAGGGGTATGATATTCCCATTTTGTAAGAAATAAATTGAAGGAACTGCGTATTTGTTCCTGGGGGGTAAAGGTAAGATCCACCATCCCCTCCACATCCTGGATTACCCAATCGGATCCAACTCCCTTGGGCATGGTTATCCGTACCGGCGGCAGGGGAGTCATCCGTCCCGTCTCCTCGAAGGCGCCTTCTTGCCAAAGAACATTCTCATTATTCTTAAAGGTCTCCCTGGTTTGATTTTCGGCGATACTGAAGCCAAATCGGAGTTTTTCCGTATCCCCAAAGGCGTTACACCAGGTTGAGTGCATCCTGTAGGGAAAATAACCCTTATAATCCCGGAAAACCCCCATCGTTTTTTCCGGATCCAGGGAAATATGCCGTCCCCCAAAAACCATATCTCCCCGGACCGCCGCGAATGTCTTGTAGGCGTACATACAGCGCTGGTCTGAAAAAGGCAGGTTCACCACCAGGGGAGATGCCTTCAGGGAATTCAGGCAGTATTCCAGATGAGCCGTAAGGGAGGGCCGCTTGCGGGTTGCCTCAATATCCAGATCTATCTTGATGGTATTGGCATCAAGCCAACTATGCATACGGAAGAAAAACCCGTAAGAACCGCTGTAAACCGAAGAATTCGAAAGACTCCGGGGAAGATGCCATCCGCTGAAGGGAATAACCTTATTAAACCGCAGCCGCTCCCCGCTTTCCTTATCGTAGAGGACCACCTGGGCAACACGGTAATACTTTATATTTGCCAGAAAGGCTTCCAAATATATATGATCATCCTGGACGGCGAAGGATTCCCATTCCTTTACCCGCAAATCCCGTAATCCCCGGGGCAGGGGAAACGAAAAGGGACGCCGGATTTCCAGCAGATCCACTTCATTGAAGGCCTCTTTCCAGGTCCCCAGAATGGGTGCGCCGTTTTCAATTGGAGTCCCCCGGGAGGCAAGAATTTCCCTTGTATACATTTCCTTCTAATATACGGTATTTTTCCAATAATATGTAGATTTACTTGATTTTTCTTTATATCCCCGTTGACGCACTACAGATAGAGTAATATCATACGAAATAACGCTATATACTGTGTATGTTTCAGTCGAAATATTATATAATATAAAATAAAAAGATTTGGGGATTTTTTGAGGGAGGAGTAATGCCTACGAGGATTTTAAAACGGGACGGAAGGGAGGCCCCGTTTAATATTGAAAAAATAACGAATGCTATTTACAAGGCAGGGATGGCTACCGGTACTATGGAATGGGAAGATGCCATGGCGCTTTCTGAACGGGCCGTTAGTCGGCTTGAAGCGGCCTATAAAGGCAGGATCCCCGCGGTGGAGGAGATCCAGGATACGGTTGAACAGGTGATGATCGAGAGCGGCCTGGGTACGGCGGCTAAGAAATTCATCCTTTATCGGGCGGAACGGACCCGGATCCGGGAAATGAACACCCGGCTGATGCGCACCTACGAGGAATTGACTGTTAAGGATGCGAAGGACAACGATTTAAAGCGGGAAAATGCCAACATTGATGGCGATACCGCCATGGGGCACATGCTCAAATACGGTTCCGAGGGAGCTAAGCAGTTCAACGAGCTGTTTATCCTCAATCCCCTCCACGCCAAGGCCCACCATGAAGGGGATATCCACATCCACGACCTGGATTTTCTTACCCTTACCACCACCTGCTGCCAGATTGATATCAATAAGCTTTTTACCGGCGGTTTTGGGACAGGCCATGGGGCCATCCGGGAACCAAACGATATACGCAGCTACTCGGCACTGGCCTGTATCGCCATCCAGTCCAACCAAAACGACCAGCACGGGGGACAGAGTATCCCCAACTTTGACCGGGGACTTGCCCCGGGGGTGGCAAAGACCTACGTTAAAATGTATCGCCAGAACCTGCTTAAGGCCCTGGAGCTCCTGGCCTTTGCCCATGTGGAGGAACTGGAAGCGGTACTGAAGGCGGAACTTTTTGGCGGTTCCCTGCGGCCTAAGCTGAGCGGTTCCGAAGAGTACTGTAAGGCGGAGGCGCTTATCCTGGCCCGGCGCCTGGATGCCGACACCATCAAACGGGCCCAAGACTTTGCCCTGTCATCGGCCCTGAAAGAAACTGAGCGTAACACCTACCAGGCGATGGAAGCCTTTATCCACAATCTCAACACCATGCACAGCCGGGCGGGAGCCCAGATACCTTTTTCTTCTATCAATTACGGAACCGATATTTCCCCCGAAGGCCGGATGATCGTCCGGAACATACTCCTGGCCACCGAAGCCGGGTTGGGGGATGGGGAAACCCCGATTTTTCCGATCCAGATTTTTCGGGTTAAGGAGGGGATCAACTACAATAAGGGTGATCCTAACTACGACCTCTTTAAGCTTGCCTGTAAGGTCAGCTCCAAGCGGCTTTTCCCCAACTTTTCTTTCCAGGACGCTCCCTACAATCTCCAGTACTACCACCCGGAACGGCCGGAGACGGAGATTGCCTACATGGGCTGCCGTACCAGGGTGATGGGGAATATCTACGATCCCGATCAGGAAGTAACCTACGGCCGGGGCAACCTGAGCTTTACCTCGATAAACCTACCCCGGCTTGCCCTGCGGGCTAACGGCAACCTTGATCTATTCTTTGACGAACTGGATAAAAAAACCGATCTGGTGATAGCTCAGCTCATAGAGCGTTTTGAGATCCAGGCCCGGAAGAGGGTGAAGAATTTCCCCTTCCTCATGGGCCAGGGGATATGGCTCGATTCGGATAAGCTGGACTGGGAGGATGAAATCCGGGAGGTTCTCAAACACGGGACCCTAACCCTGGGCTTTATCGGCCTGGCGGAATGCCTTAAGGCGCTGATTGGGAAACACCACGGGGAATCGGCGGAAGCCCAAGCCCTGGGTTTGCGGATCATCAGCAAACTTCGCAGCCGTATGGACGAAGCATCTCTGGAAAAGAAGCTCAATTTTTCTCTCATCGCCACCCCGGCGGAGGGCCTTTCCGGCCGCTTCGTCAAACTGGACCGGCAGATCTTCGGCGTCATTCCGGGGGTCACCGATAAGGACTACTACACCAACAGTTTCCATGTGCCGGTGTACTACCCCATTGCTGCCCTAAAGAAGATAGACATTGAAGCCCCCTACCATGCCCTGACCAATGCGGGACACATCAGCTACATCGAACTGGACGGGGACGCCTCCAAGAACCCCGAGGCTTTTGAGAAGATAGTCCGGGCCATGAAAGAGGCGGGCATCGGTTACGGCAGCCTGAACCACCCCCTGGACCGGGACCCGGTCTGCGGTTTCCGGGGCATCATAGGCGAGACCTGCCCCAAGTGCGGCCGTACCGAGGGGGATGTGCCCTTTGAGCGGATCAGGCGTATCACCGGTTATCTGGTGGGAACCCTGGACCGGTTTAACAACGCTAAGCGGGCGGAAGAAAAGGACAGGGTAAAGCATTTCCATGTTAACCATAACGCAGCCTCGTAACGAGGTTTTAGACCAAATCGCCGTCCGGGAAGAGACCCTTACCATAGGCGGCATGGAAACCGAGTCCATCGTAGATGGTCCGGGCTTCCGTTATACAGTGTTCGTCCAGGGCTGCAATTTCCGCTGCCCCGGCTGCCATAATGCCTATCTGCAAACTTTTGCCGGCGGCTGCAGTATTACTGTGGGGGAGATTTTGGACGCTGTCCGGGACAATCCCCTCCTGGACGGCCTTACCCTTTCCGGCGGTGACCCCTTTACCCAAGCCCGGGTCTGCGCTGTCCTGGCGGAGGAAGTCCATGCCCTGGGCCTTTCGGTGATGACCTATACGGGCTATACCTTCGAGGACCTGTGGTTCGCTGACAACCCTGACTGGCGGCGGCTCATTATGACCACCGACATTCTGGTGGATGGTCCCTTTATCCGGGAACAGCGCAATATCGATCTCCGCTTCCGGGGTTCCTCCAACCAGCGGCTCATTGATGTGCGGCGGACCTTCGCTGCGGGGAAGATCATTGTGCTGGGGGAGGAGTGAGACTGTTATGACTGAAATTTTCAACCAGCCTTGGAAGCTGATCCCCAATAAAATCCGCGGCGCGGGGGGTAGGGAAATTGATAAACTGCGGGGGGTGAATCCTCCTGTGGATACGCTGGATGGCTCAGAGGCCTGGATTGGTTCGGTTACCCGAGCTGCGGAAGCCCCCGCGGAAGATCCCCACCATGGATGTTCAGAGGTAGTACTGCCCGATGGCCGGAGGATGTTTCTTTTTGAAGCCATTGCCATTAATCCAGAAGCCACCCTTGGCAAAAAACATTTTTCCAGGCATGGAACTAATCTGGGAATGCTGATTAAGTATCTGGACGCACAGGAACAGTATATGCTCCAGGCCCATCCTACTCGGGAATTCGCAAAAAAAATGTGGAACAGCGATTTTGGTAAAGAGGAAAGCTGGTACATGATCGGTGGACGGGAAGACACCAAGGAGCCGCCCTATATCCTGTTGGGATTCAAAAAAGGAATTACCCGGGCAAAATGGGAAGAACTGTACAACAAAGAGGATCTGAATGGGCTGGAGCAGCTCTGTCATAAAATCCCTGTTAAAGCAGGGGAAACCTATTTTGTCGGGGGAGGTACTCCCCATGCTCTGGGAGAGGGTTGTTTTTGCATTGAGGTGCAGGAACCCAGTGATATTACCGTAATGCCCATTCACCAGCAAGAATTAAAACGAATCTTTACTGCTAAACTGCCCGATGGCGCCGATATATCATCCAGCCTTATTGCTCCATTTTTGGTTGACAGTAAAGCGGTCTATGACGAAAAAACCTTAGGTGCTTTTGTTTATGAAGGCTATAGTTATGAAGAGAATCTCCGGCGCCGGCGTATTCTGCCTAAAATAATCCGCGAAGGCCCCTGGGGTAAGGAATATTTCCTTATTGGGCCGGAACAGACGGATTATTTTTCTTTTACCCAGGCGGATGTGCAGGGCAAAGTGGGTGTCCGTATTACCGGTTTTCCCCAGGTAGGAATCGTGCTGGCAGGTGAAGGGGCGATCCTCTTTGATGGCGGTAAAATGTCGGTGAAGAAGGGGGATGAAGTTTTTCTTCCCTATAACATTCCCGGAGCTGCCATAGATGGAAACCTATCGCTTGTATTCTGTCATCCCGAAGGCGTATCCGAAAAATAATCCGGAACCTGTGTTTAAAAAAGCATAACATTGGAGGAAATGATGGAATTGTTATTAGCATTGGATTTTATCACATTGCCGGATGCCAAACGTTTGCTCCATAGGGTGATCGATTGTATCAACATTGTTGAAATAGGAACACCTTTTATCGTACAGGACGGCGTTCATGCGGTTCGGGAAATTCGTAACGAATTTCCTAATATAAAAATATTTGCAGATATTAAAATCATGGACGCCGGTAGTGAAGAGACCGAAATGGCTATCAAGGCAGGGGCGGATATAGTATCCGTTCTGGGCGCCGCAGATGATGCCACAATAAAGGGTGCAGTTACTACCGCACATAAATATGGCAAAAAAATCCTTGTGGATATGATCGCTTGTTCTGATATCGCTTGCCGCGCAACGCACATTGATACGATAGGGGTGGACTATATCTGCGTACATACCGCATTTGATATACAAAATACCGGTATTAATCCGCTGAAAGAACTTATCATCGTAAACGGTGTTGTTAAAAACGCCCAAACCGCAGTTGCCGGCGGTGTAAACATTGCGACCCTGCCGGAAATTATACAGGCTCATCCCGCCATCATAATTGTTGGCGGCGCCATTACAACAGCTGCGGACAAATATTTTGCTGCAAAGCAGATGTACGATTTAGTACACAAAAACGAATAAGGAAAGGCACGATGAACAATACCGAATATGCGGTTGCGATAGCTAAAGAATTAGAGCGAACTGTTTTACAAATTGATGCTGAAAGCGGAGAAAGATTGACCGACGTGATTTTATCCTCAAAAAGGATTTTTGCCGCCGGAGCGGGACGAAGCGGGTTTATGGTCAAAGCTTTTGTTATGC
Source organism: Treponema primitia (assembly GCF_046533075.1). Lineage (GTDB taxonomy): Bacteria > Spirochaetota > Spirochaetia > Treponematales > Breznakiellaceae > Termitinema > Termitinema primitia_B. The sequence goes on from NZ_JAJQRB010000019.1 coordinate 66,079, forward strand.
GGCTTATGCACATGGGTTTTGAATCCTATATGGTTGGTGAAACTATAACGCCTAATATAGGGGTAGGCGATATTTTGGTTATTGGTTCCGGTTCGGGAGAAACAGGAAGTCTGGTATCCATGGCACAAAAGGCAAAAAAGATAGGCAGTACCATCGCGTTAGTGAGCATTTTTGCTGAATCCACTATCGGTAAACTTGCAGATGTGATTGTAAAAATACCGGCGCCGACACCAAAGATAAATACTGATACGGGGTTTAAATCAATTCAGCCTATGGGTTCTTTGTTTGAACAAAGCCTTTTACTTACACTTGATGCGGTTATTCTGCGGCTTATGGAAAAACGCGGGGGAGATTCAGATACCATGTTTAGCCGGCATGCCAATCTGGAATAGGTAAAAGGTATGGATTTATTCAGTATTGGAGAGATGGTCATTGATTTTATTCCGGGAACAGAACCGGGGAGTTATATTCGGAATGCGGGAGGCGCTCCGGCGAATGTTGCTATAGCAGTTGCCCGGAATGGTCTCTCCGCCGGTTTCTGCGGCAGGGTGGGGGATGACGATTTCGGACTTTTTTTGACTGCAACTTTACGGGAGAATAACGTTAAAATTCTCTGTAATGAATTGACCAATAAAGCAATTACTACGATGGCATTTGTAACACTTGATAAAAACGGAGAGCGTTCATTTACCTTTGCCCGTAAACCCGGTGCGGATATGTTTTTGGAGCAATCGGATATCCTTATCATGGATATTGAGAACAGTACCATTATTCATGCCGGTTCTTGTTCACTGTCAAAAGAGCCGATAGCCAGTACCGTCCCGTTTGTACTGAAACAAGGGCATAACAAGGGGAAACTTATCAGTTTCGATGTAAATTATCGGAACCTTATATGGGACAACAATATACAGAACGCAGAGGCTAAACTTTTTGAAATTCTTCCTTATGTAGATTTGCTAAAAATTTCTGAAGAAGAAGCGGCGATGGTTGGCGGGGAATCTAACATATCCTGCCTGATGCGGGATTATCATATTACCCTGGTAGTAGAGACTTTGGGCGCCAAGGGGGCTAAATGTTTTTGGAATTCAGATTGTTTGTTTTCACCGCCCTGGGGTGACATTGTCGTTGATACCACCGGAGCGGGAGATGCTTTTTGGGGTGGCTTTCTTTCAAAGTTGATTTTGGACGGAGTCGATAAACCGGAAAAGTTGAATAAAACTATTATTTCTGATGCAATGCGATTTGGTAATGTTGCAGGCGGACTTTGTGTTCAGAAAAAAGGAGCTGTCAGTTCACTCCCGGTGAGGAAAGATATAGAACGCTATTTAAGTATGTAGGAGGAATGATATGAAACGTTCAGAGATAAACCAAAAATTAAGAGAAGCAGCTGCATTTGTCGAAAAATTAGGATTTAAACTCCCGCCATTTACGGCATGGAGTCCCGAAGAATGGCAGCATAAGGGTCATGAATATGATGAAATTCGTGACAATATGTTAGGTTGGGATGTAACCGATTATGGCGAAGGACACTTTGATACTTTAGGATTAATCCTCGTAACTATCCGGAATGGCAATCAAAAACTACCCAAAAAATATCCAAAACAATACGCGGAAAAAATTTTTATTCTAGGAGCTAATCAATTATCGCCAATGCACTTTCATTGGGTAAAGATGGAGGACATTATTAATCGGGGTGGGGGGAACCTGTTGGTACAATTATACAATAAAACGGCAGATAATAAATTGGCCGATACGGATGTATTAGTCAAAACAGACGGATATAGCCGTTATATGAAGGCCGGTTCAAAAATACGATTAACGCCCGGAGAAAGTGTATCATTTGAAAAAGAAGTTTACCATGAACTTACGATCGAGCCCGGTACCGGATCTGTTTTGGCCGGAGAAGTAAGTCTGTGTAATGACGATAATACGGATAATTTTTTCTTAAAACCTTTCGGTCGATTTCCTAAAATAGAAGAAGACGAACCGGCTTTTAGGCTTTTATGTAATGAGTATCCTACGGCAAAAGATTAAGAATAGAAGTTATAATGGTCCATACCCCCATGAAGCTTCTCCTCCATACCTGCTGCGCCCCCTGCTCCGTCCAATGCGTGGAGGCCCTCCGTGCCGAAGACATACGCCCGGACCTGTTCTGGTACAACCCCAACATCCACCCCTATACGGAGTACCAGGCCCGCCGGGATACCCTGGTTCAGTTTGCCGCCGACTCGGAACTGCAGCTCCTCATGGAAGATGATTACGGCCTGCGTTCTTTTATAGCCGGCCTTAATGGGAGCTTTGGGGAAAGCGGCGACGGCTCTCGTTGCGCTTATTGTTACCGTCTCAGGCTGGACAAAACCGCAGCCTATGCGGCAGCCCATGGCTACGATTGTTTTTCCACAACCCTGCTTATCAGCCCCTATCAAAAACACGATCTCATTCGGGAAGTCGCTGAAGGGATGGCGGAGAAGTACGGTGTGCAGTTTTTTTACCGGGATTTCCGCCCCGGTTTCCGGGAAGGCCAGAAGCAGGCCCGGGAGCGGGGTTTCTATATGCAGAAATACTGCGGGTGTATTTTCAGTGAGGAGGAACGGTATCTGGGGAAACGGGAATGATGAAGGATGAAATAGCCGAACTGTTTGCCCTGATTACCGAAGCCCGTCACTGCGTGGCCCTGACCGGCGCAGGAATAAGTACCCTTTCCGGTATCCCTGATTTCCGGGGCAAGAACGGCCTGTATACCGCGGGATTGCCCCGGGAATTTATTGACAAGTACCCCCCGGAAGTTCTTGCACTATATCTGTCTGGACTGTCCATGGAAAAAGTTTTCGATATTGATGAATTTGAAAGGGACCCCGCTTATTTTTATACAAATGCCGGCCCCATGGTTTATACGGTTCATGAGAAGGAACCTTCCATCGTGCACACCTGCCTAGCCGAACTGGAACGACGGGGCCGTCTTAAAGCGGTGATAACCCAGAACATCGACATGCTCCACCAGAAGGCGCTGAGCCAAAGGGTAATCGAAGTGCACGGTTCCCCCCGTATGCACTACTGCCTCCGTTGCGCCGGTATCCGGGTGGACTATGCGGAAGTTGCCGCCCTAGTAAAGGCCGGGCAACTGCCCCGCTGCCCCAAGTGCGACAGGGTCCTGAAGCCGTCTATCACTTTTTACGGTGAAAGCCTTCCAATGGAAGCGCGTCGGGAAGCGGAAGGGGAAGCCCAGGAGGCGGACCTGATGCTTATCCTGGGGTCCAGCCTTACGGTACTGCCCGCCGCCGCCATTCCCCGGACTACCCTGCAGCGTGGCGGCAAGCTGGTTATCGTCAATGATATGAGGACCCCCTTGGATGATGATGCGGTCCTGCGCCTCTGGGATCTGGAAGAGGTGTTTGAAGGGCTGAATGAATTACTGGTATTTCCGGCGAAGCTTAAAAAATAGTTTTAATGCCGGCCTTTTTGCAGGCCGCGCTAAGGTTATGGTCATTGCCTTTTATAGCATCAAGATTGGTAATACGGTTTTTCCGGATTGCTTTTTTCATTACATTTGCTATTTCGTACCAAAATAATTGCGGCACATAGATGTTATCGGATTCTGAAATTTTATTAAATTCAGTTTCAACCGCATCGGAATTGTCTTCGGCAAGTATTAGCGGAATAATGAAGGAGCAGTCTAAAATATAATTCACGGTCTGCCTTCTTCTATCGCTTCGCGGATATCAAAGGATTCACCGGCAGTCCTTTTTCGGATTTCCCCTAATTCCCGGGTTACTTCCCGACGCGGTTTTTTATCTTCTGAAAAGGGGATTAGCTTTGCAATGGGAATCCCGCGTTTGGTGATGACATAGTCCTTCCCTTTTTGAATTTCATCAAGCATTTCGGATAAATGGGTTTTGGCGTCAAATGTTCCAATGGTCATATAGGCTCCTATAAACTAGTATAATAAACTAGTTAGTTTATGTCAAAACCCGGTGTTTTCGGCTAACACCCCACCACGGTGATTTCTTCATCCTGTATCCATTTAAGCCGCTCGCTCCAGGGGAGTTTTCCGGAACGGCGGTCGAAGATCACCAGATAACAGTCCGCCGCCCCGCCATCGCTGGAACGGAGGGCACGCTTCCCCGGTGTGGGAGCAAAGTTGTCACGGTACCGGAGGATCTGCTTCTTTCCTTCGGCCTGTACCATCTCAAAGGTTCTGTTTTGCCGGAGCAATTTGACTTCTATAATATCCCAGGAGCCGTTAAACTCCACCGCCAGATCCATCCTGCCCCGGCCTGCGGCATATTCCCGTTCAATTCGGCCATGCCCATTGGTAACCCGCTGGAGGAAGGCCATGAGGAGCAGGTGGGGGAAGGCTTCCGGGTAATCCGCTTGCTGTTCCCATATTTCAGAATTATTCCGCCAAAAATCTTGGAATTCCCGAAGCAAGTTTTCCATATCCAAGGTTCCATCACTTTTTTGCCATTTCCACTCAGGTTCGGGGATAGCCATTTGAGTGGCAAAGGTTATCTGCCGGGCAATCACTTCCCGGTAGATGGGGTTAGCCACGACAGGGCTGCCTCTTTCAATGGTTACCAAGCCTAAATCCAGACAGAGCCGGAAGGGTTCCCCGGCAGCTAAACGGGTATCCGGCTCGCCGGTTATCAAGGTTTCCATAACACTGCGTATAGCGGGGTCCTCCAGCCGGTAGGCCAGGGCATCCAGGTGGGTTTCCCGGGCCTCAATCATCTGCTTGCGGGCTTCCTGGATATGCTCAATGGTTACCGTCTCGGCGCTGTCCTCGTCCAATATCCGCATGGTAGCCCGTTTGAACAGGGAATTGACTATCCAAGGCTGGCCTTTGGACTGCTCGTAAACATAGTCCAGGGCATCCTGTGTGATCTGCTGGCCGGTTTCTTGTGTGCGCTGGGCAAAGAGGCGATTCACATCGTCCTTTTGAAAATTGGATAGGGTTGCGGAATCTTCTTTGATATTGAAGGGAGAGCCGGGGTTAGGGGCCACACCGTCCTTGGCGGCGGTAATATAGTCCTTCAGGTCCCGCATACCCACCAGGGCAATGGATGCGGGGAATTGCCCCACCCCCCGGATGGCAAAGCCTCCCCGTAGTTGACGAAGAAAGCTGATTAAGGGTTTGCCCTGTAAAACATCAACCTCGTCAAAAAGGACCACCAGCGGTTTGGGAGCGACCAATGCAGACCAGTTCCGTAATATATTGCTCAATATGCTATTGGTATCAATGGTTGATATTTCCGGAACCGGCAAATCCGACGAAGAGGCGTATTCCTGGATAGCTTCACAAATCCCCGGCATTGCCTTTTCTGTCTCAGTAACCCCCTGACAACGCTCCACGCTTACATAGCAGGCAATAGCCCTATCGCTATCACCGTTGTTGCTAGCAACGTTAATATCCCTGGCCCAACTTTGTAGAAAGGTCGTTTTCCCGGTTTGTCGGGGGGCATGAAGCACCCAATAGAGCTGATCCCGGATATACCGGTGTAGTTGGGCGCCGCCGAGACGCTCCTCCGGGGGGAGCATGTAGTGCATCTCGGGCCTGCAGGGGCCGGTGGTATTGAAAAATCGTACGGGTCGTTTGTCCATCATTTACAATAATAGTCGGATTCTATGAAAATGAAAAGAACTGTCCGTTAACTTGACAAATACCCGACTCAAACCGTATACTTTGCATGTATATTTCAAAGGAAGAGGGGCCGGATCGTAAGTGATTCGGAGAATCCCCCGCTAACCCGTAACTGTGATTGGGAAGATCCATCATAGACGGTCACTGGGCATAGACTAAAGAGTCCGCCTGGGAAGACCGATGGAGAACAGCCCATAAGCCAGGAAACTTTGATATACAACAATTTTTCGGGCTTCGAGGATAGAGCCATGAGAAAAATGCCGAATTACTAATCCGGCATTTCTTCTGCAGGGGACGGCGAACCAAAGGTTCAGCGGATTAAAGTCCGTTTCCGCTCCCAGGCTCCTTTTCTTCGGAAAGGAGTAAACCCATGTTTAAAAGAAGGTCTTTCTTCTCGGGAGCGGCGTTGTTTGTCTCGGCGTTACTCGTCACCGCGTTATTTTTTACCGGATGCCCCGGAAGCAGTCCGGGTCCCCGGGCGCCGCAGGAACCGGCCGCGCCAGGATTAACAGCCCAGGATACCCAGATTAAGGTAGATTGGGCCGAGGTGGTCGAGGCGGAACAATACCTAGTGTATTATGCCTCCGCCGGCGACGGCGATACTCCGCCCACAACTGCCGCCACAACTATCAATGCGCCGGCTCTTACCCATACCATAACCGGTCTTACAAACGGTAACGCCTATAATGTGTGGCTTAAGGCAAAGAATGCCGCCGGAACTTCGGGCTTTAGTCCCAAGGCAACTGCAACGCCGGTAGCGTCGGTTGTTCCCCCTGCTGCTCCGGCGGCTCCCACGGTAACTCCCGCAAATCAATCCCTTGAGGTTTCCTGGATCGCCGTTGCCAATGCGGTGAGCTATGAGGTGTATTATGCCCCCGCAAGTGATGGCGAGACTCCGCCTGCTACTGCTACAACTATCAATGCGCCGGCCCTTACCCATACCATAACCGGTCTTACTAACGGTACTACGTACAATGTGTGGCTTAAGGCCTTGAATTCCGCCGGTGGTTCGGGCTTTAGTCCCAAGGCCAGCGGGACGGCAGCTCTGCCCGCCCCGACGAATGTCGAGGTATTTGCTGGGGATAAAATACTGGCGGTAACTTGGACTGCCGTTGCCGGAGCTACAAGTTACGATGTGTATTATGATAGCACTACTACTCAGCCTGGTACTGCCGACCAAACCGTAACCAATACATTTGCAGACATTACACTTACCGCCAATGGTACCTATAATGTGTGGGTCAAGGCGAAGGTTGATTCCATCACTTCGGTCGCTAGTCCTATGGCGAGCGGGACGGCGGCTGTTCTGACTATTCCCCCAAATATTCTTGCGTACCATCAATCGGAACTTACAAGTTATTCCTATAATTTTACCGCCGATGGCTTTGAAATAGATAATGCCACAAAAACCTATTACCAGTATGACGACAGCGCCCTGTCAGTAAGTTTTGCGGGAACCATCGTTAAGGTTATTGAGGATAACAGTACCGATGGAAGGATCATAATAAAAATTACCGATGCCGGTTCCTGGTTTAAGACGGTGGGTCATTACTATGCGGTGGCCTATAAAAACGCGTCTTCCTTTGCGGTGAAACAGAGTTCTGCATCCAGCGCTGACTATACGGACCCCATAAACAACGGCCTTCCGACATTGGCAGAAGCAATCAACGAGTATACTGTGGAAAAGGAATATTTCGGTTACTATGGCGACTATTATTTTCATGCCGCATCGGCTACCACTCTGGGAGATTTGAAAGGGAAGTGGTACTATGAGGATTATGATATGTATGTAGTTATCGATGGCACTTCCTATATCGAATTCATGGACGGGGAGGACTATGACGGTGTGTACGATAAGGGCGCGGATGATGATGATATGCTGAGCTTAAAGGGTGATATTGTGGATCATACCTCAACCGGCAATGCTTCGGGGATTTTGTATATCAAGAGCCTTGCAAGTGATCTAGTCACACTTGAGAAATACTTTGCTGTTGCATGGGCTGAGTGGGAGGGTAATGCTATCACATTCATGAACCCTTCGGATCCATACGACACACTGGAAGCTGCAAAAGCGGCAAAAAACAATCCGGCAAACAATGTTCAATTTGATTCTGATGGATTTTTTGACTATATAAAACAATAGCTTTTAAAGAGTATGAGGTAAAAGAGGAATCATGAAGTACCGATTTACAAAGTTTTGTTCAGCAGTCTCGTATGGTATGGTATGGTTCCTCTTTGCCCTACTCTTCATCGCTTGCCCCGGCCCCACAGACCCGGAGCCGGGTCCTCTTCCTCCCCCCGTAGCGCCGGCTGCGCCCTCGGTTACTGCGGGGAACCAGTGGCTCACCCTGAACTGGGAGGCGGTCCTCGAAGCCGATGCCTACGAGGTTTATCTTAGTGAAACGGCATCGGTTCCGGGTACTCCTCTGCAATCGGTAACGGTTCCGGCGGCAACTCTTACCGGTTTAGTTAATGGCACGCTCTATAATATCTGGGTCAGGACAAAAAACAGCAACGGTACAAGTGGCTTTAGCCCTATGGTTTCGGGGACCCCGAATTTAGCCGGCCCCTGTCCTTCCTTAGTCAGGGGGGATGGGACCATCTCGGTAAGCTGGGCCGTAGAAAGCGGGGTAGATTCATATATCCTGTATAGCAGTACTTCAAATAACCCCGCCGCCGCCGTTCAACACGGTTCGTTTACCGGAAGCGGAACGGTCGTCAGCGGTTTGTCTAACGGTACAACCTATTATTTTTGGCTTAAAGCGGTATCCGGGGGAAACACCAGCGTCTTCAGCGAAGGATCCTGGGAAAAACCCGAGGCGCCCCCCGCAGTCCCGGCAAATTTCTCCTATATCCCTGGCGGAACCGTATCAGGCAGCGGCTTCTATGCATTCACCGTTACGGTTCCCAATAATCCTGCCTATAATAACCCGGGGGCAGTATCGCTGCGAAGAGGCGTCTTTGTAGAGGGCCGTACCGTTTCTTTCGATTCTTTTTTCATGGCAAAATACGAAACCACCCAGGAACTATGGTATACCGTTCAGCAATGGGCGCTAGGAAACGGTTATTCTTTTCAAAATACTAAAGGCAACCCTGCGGAGTCTAACAAAAATAAACCGGTGGTAAACATCAGTTGGCGTGATGCTATCGTCTGGTGCAATGCCTACAGCGAAATGACCGGCAAGCAGCCGGTGTACTGGGATGGCGGTAGTGTTCTCAAGGATTCCCGAACTACCAATGGGACAGCCTGTGACAATGCGGTAATGGATTTGACCAAAAACGGTTACCGCCTCCCTACCGAGGTTGAACGGGAATTTGCCGCCCGGGGAGGGAATCCGGGGGCAGCGGATTGGATGTATCTGTATGCGGGCAGCAACAATATTGAAGATGTAGCATGGTGGCACGGAAACGCCGCCTTTGAAACGAAGACGGTAGGAACAAAAACAGCGAACCGGCTTGGTATTTACGATCTCTCCGGTAATGTTCAGGAATGGGGCTGGGACTGGATGTTTTACACCGTGGATGTCACCGCCGATACTCCTCCAACCGGGGCGGCACATAATCAAATAGTAAACGGCAAAAATGGCGGAAATCAAAAACCCTTTAATGGCGGCGGCGTTGGTTCCAACTCCACCTTATCCTGTGTAAGCTACCGCTGGGGGTCCGAGCCGGATTACAAGGATGGCTATGTCGGTTTCAGGGTAGTCTGCAAGGCGGAATGATGAAATTGTCAGGATCAGTAAAATTATTCCCCCTTCTCTTTGCAGCTTTCCTGGCGCTATCCGGCTGTGATATCTACGGAACAGTCGGCGGTAGTGATATTAATATTCCCGGAGGGCTGCCCTTTCAGCTTCAGGGGGAATGGGTTTATTTTTCCTACGGTAATCCCTCGGATTCTTACACGATTACCGATACTGAGATAATCTACCATGATGAAGCCGGCGACGGGACATTCGGGTATGCCGGGACAATTCGGTTTATTTCAAATTTCGATAGATCCTCCGGGGTAATCATCATTGAGTATACCATCCGCCCGGCCTATGACGGATATAACGGGAATGATTTTTTTGCAATTTATTACCGGAATTTGACCGCCAATACGATGCAGATGGCTAATAGCACCATTCTTCCCGACAATAACTGCCCGGATGTAAAAACCCTGGATGAAGCGGTTGGGAAATTTACCCGTATGCAGATGGGAAAATATGTAAATTGGAGTATTGTGCAGCCCTATGAAAAACAGTAACGGTGCGTTATTCCTTGCCATCCTTTTAGGGTGTTTCTCACTTTTCCCCCTCTATGCCCAAGACTCGTCCCTTGAGGAAGATTTTTTCGATGAAGATTTCCCTGTCATGGAAGACGAGGGGCTTACTATTGTGGGAACCCCGGAGACCACCCAACAGATGAAGACCCTCGCCAGGGAGGACATAGAAAAGGCCAATGCGGCGGATCTGCCCACCCTGTTAGAGGATCTGCTGGGAATGGGCGTAACCCGGTACGGCGCCTACGGAAGCGGCGCCGATGTAAACATGCGGGGTTTTGATACGGAACGGCTCGCCGTGCTTGTAGACGGCGTCCCGGTCAATTCCATCCGCTCCGGCGAATTTGATTTTAATACGGTGGACATTAATTCCATAGAACGGATAGAGGTTACTTACGGCGGCTCCGATACAAAATACAATGTCTCCGGCGCACTGGGCGGAGTTATCAATATTATTACGGTAAAAAAACAAAAACCCGGATGGAATATTAGCGGAGGTATTTCCAATACCTCTGTTTTACCGGGACGTTACAATGGACAATACGGCGGCGTTGTGGATCCCCAATGGAAGGATCTCGCGGATACCCAGAATATACATATTGCCGGCGGATACGGAGCGGAAAAATATTCCCTGCGGGGAAATCTTTTTGGTAATCTTGCGGGAAACCACTTCCTGTATCAGGATAATTACGGGTACGCCAGGCATAAACAGGGAAATGAAGTTTGGGATACCGGCGCATCAGCATCCTATATACGGGATCTGGCGGATCTTTCAAAATTAATCCTCTCCGGCGATGTTTATTATGGAGATAAGAATATCCCCGCATCGGGATATACCTCGGAGCACGCCAAGGAGATTGATTTTTCAACCCGGCAAAAGATTCTGTTGGATATGCCCCGGATATTTCGGGATGATCTTACCATGGAAACAAGCCTTGGGCACAATTGGGGGACCCTGGACTATGATCCCGGTACGGAATCTTCCTTCCACGATGAACATGTTATTAGCGCAACAAACCGCTGGAACTGGTATCCCTTTGAAGCGCTTGTCCTGCGGCTGGGCGGCGATTATAGTTTCATATACATTGATTCCACCAACGACGGCACACACCTTGACCATAGGGGCGGCCTCTATCTTGCCGGAGAATATCAACTCAACCGGGTTTTTCTAATCGCCACATCTATTAAAGGCGCAACTAACGGTAAACAGATAGTGCCGGTTCCTAAAATCGGTTTTTCCTGGAAGGCTGCGGATTTTTTTACCTTGAAGAATAATTATTTCCGTAGTTTTAAATTCCCCGACTTTGACGATCTGTACTGGGTTCAGGCAGGGTTCATGGGAAATCCGGATCTGAAACCGGAAGACGGTATTGGCGCCGATTTGACTGCGGAATTCCGTTTAAAGGATTGGTTCAGCCTGGACAGTACCCTTTACGGAGAATGGACTGAGGAGTCCATCCACTGGTCCAATGCTGCAGGTTCCTGGCGGCCGGAGAACATCGGTGTGGGAGCTTTCCTGGGGTGGGATACCGGTGTGAAACTGAACATTCCGGTATCCTTGGGGCCTATTGAAAAGATCGGCATATCCCTTTCATATCAATTGCAAATAAGCCGGCTCCTGAACGGGGATTTGAAATTCTCCGATGGGATACGGATTCCGTATATGCCCATGCACATCGTCAGCATTTCTCTGGATATACCCTGGAAAACAGGGAATGTACTTATTTCCGGTCGTTTTGAAGACGCCCGTTTTGCGGAAGTTAAGAATATTATCAAACTGGACCCCTATTTTTTACTTAATATGACTATAAATCAAAGGTTGAATAATACTATTACTATTTTTACGTCCTTGCGAAATATACTTAATACCCACTATGAATCCTTTGCAGATTACCCTATGCCGGGCATCTCCGTAACCCTGGGTATGCGTGTAAATTTTGAATCGAACCGGGAGAAACCTCATGACTAAGCATCTTTGCCTTGGCTTTTTAGCAGTATTATTACTATCAGGCTGTGGCCAAAAAACCGCCCGGCTCCTGATAGACCGGGGCGGGAATACCGTATCCATCTCCGCTCAGATCAACAAGATCATATCCACCGCTCCTTCCAGTACGGAAATAATCGCGGACCTGGGTTTGGCGGATAAACTGGTTGCCATAGATAAGTATTCCCTGGATGTGGAGGGGGTTAATCAGGATCTTCCCCAGATAGATTTTTTCTTCCCCGATGCGGAGGCTATAATCGGTATCAGCCCTGATATCATAATTTCCAATGGGCATAATAATCTGGGTGCCGGGGATGATCCCTTTAAGCTGATCCGGGAGGCGGGTATCCCCGTGGTGTATATGCCGCTAAGTCCCGATATAGAGGGTATATGTCAGGATATTGAATTTATGGCGGATATGCTGAATGTGCAGGATAGGGGGAAAGAGCTGGTACGGTCTTTTAAAGCGCAGGTTGAGGAAATAGCTGCCATAGGGAGAACCATAGAAAACAAAAAAGCGGTTTATTTTGAAATATCCCCGGCGCCGGATCTCGTGTCCATCGGGCATAATACGTATTTGCATGAAATGATGACCATCATCGGGGCGGTTAATATATTTGCTGATCAGATAGGGGTGATCTTTCCCAGTGCGGAGGCTATACTGGACCGGAATCCCGATGTTATAATTACCAATATTCAGGAACGGTATAATCCTGTAGAGGAAATAAAAAACCGGGAAGGGTTTGTGCATATCACCGCGGTAAAGAACAATGCGGTTTACCGGGTGGATAACAACTCTTCATCAAGGCCCTCGGCGCGTATACTGTTGGCGTTAAAACAGATGGCAAAGGCGGTGTATCCGGATAGGTATGAAGAATTCTAGAAAGATACTCATCGGTTCCGTCCTCGCCCTTGTAATAGTATGCGCCGGAGCTTCCTTCGGGAGTTCTAATATCCGCATATACGATACCCTGCGGATCATTGCCGAAAAAATTCTGCCCCTATCTTTTACGGAGGGCATCGATCCCCGGGATGTATCCATAGTCTGGCTTTTGCGCCTGCCCCGGGTTCTGCTCGCCTTTATTGTAGGCGGTTCCCTGGCCATGAGCGGCGCCGTGGTCCAGTCGATCCTGAAAAACCAGTTGGCCTCTCCCTTCATACTGGGCGTTTCCTCCGGCGCGTCTTTGGGAGCTGCCCTGGTTATGCTCACCGGGTTTGCGATACCCCTGGTGGGCGGGTTAACCATGCCGGTGGCGGGGTTCCTTTTCGGTCTGTTTACGGTTTATATCGTTATCTCCTTTTCCGCAAAATTGGATAAGACCATGTCGAACAATACTATCATTCTCTTTGGTATGGTTTTTACTTTGTTTGTAAACGCCCTGCTCACTACCCTCATGGCCCTGTACCGGGAAGAATTAAAAAGTCTCATAACCTGGCAGATGGGAAGTTTCTCCCTCAAAGGCTGGTCCTATGTCCGGGTTATGCTTCCCTTCTTCATAATTGGAACCCTTGGCATTATCCGCTACACTAAGGAAATGGATATCCTCACCTTTGGGGATGATCAGGCAAAGTCCGTTGGAGTGGAAACAGAAAAAGTGCGGAGATGGCTGTTTGTATTTTCCACCATACTCACCGGAGCGGCGGTTTCCTTAAGCGGAACCATCGGCTTTGTAGACCTTATCGCCCCCCACATGGCGCGGAAAATTGTGGGGTCAAACCATCGCCATGTGATACCCATGTCTTTTATTTTAGGCGGTTCCCTGATGGTGGCAACCGACCTCATTGCCAGGACCATTATTTCCCCGTCGGAATTACCCGTGGGCGCCATAACGGCGCTCATCGGCGCTCCCTTCTTTGCCTGGGTGTATTTTAGGAAAAGGTAGGCGCCGAGTATGCTGGAAATAAAAAATCTGAACAGCGGATACGATGGGGTCGATGTTATACACGATATCAACCTAAGGGTGGAGAACGGGGAATTTCTCTGCATCCTGGGTCCTAACGGCTGCGGTAAGAGTACCCTGTTAAAATCTATTGCCCGTATCCTTGCGTACCGGGGGAACATCATTGTTGATAAGCGCGAACTGTCCTCTTTCAACAGAAAGAGCCTTGCAAAAAAAATAGCCCTCATGGGGCAGAGTTCGGAAATTTATTTTCCCTACAGTGTTTATGATACGGTCTCCCTGGGGCGTTACGCCCATACGGAAGGTTTTCTGAAAAGCCTTTCTGTGGAGGATAAGGACATAATTGCGGATATTCTTGTCCGGCTAGGAATTTTTGGCGAGAAGGACCGGATGATAAATGAGCTTTCCGGCGGTCAGCTGCAGCGGGTGTTTTTAGCCCGGACCCTGGCGCAGAATCCTGATATCATCCTGTTGGATGAGCCAACCAATCACCTGGATCTGAAGCATCAGGTAGAATTACTGCAATATCTCTTACGCTGGGCAAAGGATAATAATAAAACGGTCATCGGAGTTTTGCACGATCTGAACCTGGTCCACTATTATGGGGACAATGCCGCAATTATGCATAATGGAAGACTGGTGTCCTACGGCCGCCCGAAACAGGTTTTGAACGGAGAAACCTTAAACGCTATTTATGATATGGATATCCGCAAGTTCATGCTGGAATCCTTGGAAAACTGGCGTAACACTCCGACGGGGGAAGCATGATCATACTTATCACCGGGGGAATTAAATCGGGGAAGTCCCGGCGAGCTCTGGACATAGCCGTACAGGAATGGCAGGTGTCGCCGGAGTCGCCGGTTTCCTTTATTGCCACCGCGGAAGCCCTGGACGATGAGATGAAACTCCGTATAAAGCGCCACCGGGCAGAGCGGGTGAACCTTGGGTTTACCACCATCGAAGAACCCCTGGAACTGGATAAGGCGATTGCCGCCGCGGGACAACGGGCGCTGGTGGACTGCTTAGCTCTGTGGGTAAACAACATCATATACTATAAGCGGGAGGACGATTTTCCCCGGCTCCTGGAATCTTCGATTAGTGAAATGAAGGATTGTATCGTTGTTACCAACGAGACGGGGCTGGGGAATGTTCCCTTTGATGAAACCACCCGGCGTTACAATCTGCTCCTGGCGGAGGCCAACCGAAGGATCGCCGCCGCTGCGGATCGGGTGGAGCTCATGGTTTCCGGTATACCCCTGAGGGTAAAATGATGGAACCACCCATGGCAGGTATCTTCCCCAAGGCCCGGCTTTTGGTTCCTTCCTGGGTTATCCCCGGTACCTATCTGGAAAATTTACGATTCCTGGAAGGCAAGAGTGAAATTCAGGGTGTAGAATTACTGTTTTTTATATACGACGATGAAATTCGGGATCAGCTGGATGCCGAATGGGAGGGGATAAAACAATTTGCAGACCGCTTTGTTTTTACCGCCCATCTGCCGGACCCTCTTTTACCGGAACACGAGGAACTGGTGAACAGGCTTAATCCCATGGTACGTAGTTTTATTGTTCACCCAGGCCCACCGGAAGACGCCCCGGCCCAGGGAGCCCTGGTCAATGGCTGGGCGAAAAAATATCCGCCTGAAGCCGGAGCGGAGGGCTCACCCTATCGTTTCCTTGCGGAGAACACCAACGCCGGAAGACTTGAAGCACTGCTGCCCTATTTGGAATATTTGGGGATATGTATGGACACGGGGCATCTGCTCATGGACGGGAAAAGCCCGGCGGAATTTTTTAAGGACCATTCGGATCGTATCGGGGAGATACACCTCCACGGCGTTGATCGGGAAAAGGCAGCCATTGACGGACGCTTAGCGGATCACCGGCCGGTTCGGGCGGAGGAAAAATGGTTTGGGGAGTTGTTCCCCCTTCTCAAGCAGTTTACCGGGAACATAAACGCGGAAGTTTTTTCCTGGGAAGAAGCGGCTGCCGGGATAAACTCAATTAGGAAGTATACATATGGAAAACATTAAAGCTGCGATTGAAGCGCATTTGGACGATCTTACCAAACCCCGGGGTAGCCTGGGGAAGCTGGAGACCTATTGCGTTAAGATGGCGGAGATACAGGGACGGGTTCCCCCCAAGCTTGAAAAAAAGGGAATCTACGTATTTGCGGGGGATCATGGCATTGCCGCAGAAGGGGTGTCCCTGTACCCCCAGGAGGTTTCCCGGCAGATGGTGCTCAATATCCTTGCGGGGGGAGCGGGGATAAACGCCCTGGCGGGGGGAACCGGATGGGATGTCACCCTGGTGGACGCAGGGGTGATCGGGGAAGATTTTCCTCCGGACAATGAAATAAAGCCGGTGTGTTCCTTTGTACGTGCGCGGATTGGCAGCGGCTGCAGAAATAGTTTTAAGGAAGATGCCCTTGCCCCGGAGGAAACCGAAAGGGCCCTGGCCCGGGGGAAAGCCCTGGCCCAGGATGCGGCGGACCGGGGGCTGGATATGACCGCCATCGGAGACCTGGGTATTGGAAACACCAGTACTGCGGCGGCCATGCTTGTTGCCGCGGGTTTTAATATCGACGACATGGTAGACCGGGGAACCGGTATTGACGATGCAATGTTGAAGCATAAGCTGCAGGTCATACAGGGCGCCGTGAAAAGCAGAAATCCTCCCAAGGATGGGAGATCTATACTTCAAAAGCTCGGTTCCTTCGATTTTGCCATGATGGCCGGTTTCATCCTGGGGCTTGAGGGCAAGGGTATTGCCTGTGTCCTCGATGGATTCCCCGTAAGCGCCGCGGCTTATATGGCGTATATGATAAACCCCAAGGTTCGTGACTGGCTTTTTGCGGGGCATCTTTCCAAGGTCGCCGGCCACAAGCCGCTGCTGGAACATATGGGACTGGACCCCATCGTGAACCTTGATATGCGTCTGGGGGAAGGTACCGGCGCGGTCATAGGCGGGCATATCGTTGAGCTGGGAGTCCGGGCAGCCCGTGAGATGGCGTCCTTCTCCCAGGGCCGTGTTTCGGACAGCGAAAAGGCGGAAAAAAAATACTGATGTTCGACCGTTTCCTTTCAACCTTCAGTGTGGTTTCCCGTATCCCGGTTAAGCTCAAGTTTACCTTTGATCCTTCCCGGATGGATTTCTATCTTCCCGTTACGGGAATTTGCCCAGCCCTGGTAGGATTTCTGTTATTTGGAGGATTATCCTTCCTCTGGGACAATCCCCTGCTTACCGGTATCATTGTTCTTATAACCCAGTATCTTTGTTTTAATCTTTTCCATCTGGACGGGCTCATGGATACTGCGGATGCTTTTTTAGGAACCGTGGACCGGGAAAAGCGGCAGGCCATCTTAAAGGATTCCCGCACCGGCGTGTACGGGTTCTTTGCGGGATTTTCTGTACTCTCCTTGAAAATTGCCCTCCTCTCCGCCCTTTCGCCGTTTATCTTCCGGTATCCCGCAGTAATACTGGCCTATCCCCTCTGCGGCAGATTCGCAGCATCCCTGATCCCCTGCATGACTAAACCGGCAACCCCCGGCGGTCTTGGTGCGCTGACCAGGGACTCAAAGCCTATCCATTGTGTCTTGGGCATCATCACCGCTTTGATACTCTGGATACTCCTTGTCTGGGGCCTGCTAAATCTGGCCGGGTTATTTATCCCCTTGAGTTTCGATACAGGTTTTTTAGACGCTGATGCTTTTCTGTCGTTTCTCCCGATGATATTCATTGGCCCCCTTACGGCGTTGTTTTATGCGCGGCTTTACGGAAAATCCCTGGGAGGTTATACCGGAGATGCCCTTGGCGCGGCGGTGGAAACCGGGGAAATTCTGTATTTGCTGGCGGCTTATATCATTCTGGGATGTTTGTAGACTTGATCAGCATTTGGAAACATGACATAATTTTATGAATTGTTACGAAAACCGATTTTTAAAGGAGTATAAAATGAAGAAAGCACTATCTCTAGGCTTATTAATTCTATTGCTAGGTTCTATTTCGCTTTTTGCGGATGATGCCAAGGTAATGCCCGCCCGTTTGGGCCGGTTTTATCTAGCCCCCACCTATGCCTTCGGCCCCGGTGTATACGATTGGACAAACCCAAGTACTGGCAAGAAGGAAAGTGGTTATCACAGCTACGATGATGATGAGGGTGCTCTGAAGTCGGCCTTCAACCTCGGTTTCGCTCTGGAGTACGGGATTATTGACTGGATAACCGGTGCAATTCAGTGGGCGCCGGGCGTGACCATAGCCTCCGATGTGGATGCTGCGGTTGGTACATCCGATGTCAATGCTAATGGCTTGGCGGATATTTTTGTAGGGGGCAAGATACAGATTATTGGTGAAAATGCGCCGGTAAAATCTTCTCAGCTCCGCTTTGCCGTAGGGCCGGGGGTTAAGATTCCTTTGCCTGGACCGGACTTTAAGGAGCAGGCTAAAAACGCTACCAAGGGGGATGATGTAACCGCCTCCAATGGGGATTACCATGTCCTCGGCGCCGGCGCCCGGCTTTATTTTGACTATCTTATCAACAAGAATTTCTTTATCGATCTATACAGTGAGTTTTTGTTCTATCCTATAAAGCAAGACTTGGAAGAGAGCGGTTTTAAAGAATACAAGACGTTGGAGGGATATAAGGCAAGTTTTGCAAATGCCGATGCAGAGGTTAGTTACGGGTATGATTTAACCTTTGAACTGGAACCAGCCTTCACTACCACCATCTCCCCGGCCAAGCCGATTATCTTTACCGCCGGGCTTCCAATAAATTATAAATATACCCCCGGGAAAAGTTATTCCGTTTCGGGTATCCCAGTACCAGCATATGCAACTGCCTTTGAGAAAGCTTTAGATGCCATTGGTGGAGACCCCACGCAAATACTTACCCTAAAGCCCAATGTTTCATTCTTCTTTCTTTCCTGGCCGCTGCCCACGGAATTTAAGCTGTCATATTCCGTGCCGGTTTGGGGAGAGAACCTGATGGCCAAACATTCCATTACCCTGCAGGTCAAAGCTTATTTCAGGGTCGGGTCTGCAAAGTAAAACCGGCATACTAAGCTAATAAACGGCGTTTTCAGATAAAAATTCTGGAAACGCCTTTTTTATCCCATTTTCCCTTTTTCACCTCCTGCGCCTTAGCGGTTAAAATTTTTTGCCGGAAATGCTTGACATTTTTTCCCCAATGGCTTATTAATGTTTGTAGTGGCATACAAACCGATGGAAATATACTGACCGTCGGTCATCAAAAAGGGGATTCCGTGGGGATATTTGAACGGAAGGGGCGGGAAAAGGCCGAACGCCGTAGTTTAATCATGGGCTGCGCCAAGAAGCTTATCCTTGAATATGGGGTGGAAAAGGTAAGCATGGAGGACATAGCCAAGCAGGCCGAGCTGAGTAAGGGCACGCTGTACCTCTATTTTTCCGGCAAGGACGAGCTCTTTAGCGAAATCTGCGAAGAGTCGGCAGCCAGGTTCAGCGAATACGTGCAGTCCCGGCTGGAGGGGGGTATCTCGGGTCTGGAGGCGCTCAAGCGGTACTGGTTAAGTTACCTGGAGATGTATGGGGAATCGGAGGACCTTTTCATCCTCTTTAATATGCGGCAGTTTTTGGCTCCCGCGGATTCTTTTATTTCCCTTGAGGAGAATGCCGGGACCGCTTCCTATGTGTTTTATCACCTGATAAAAAAAATGATCGAACAGGGGATAAGCGAAGGGACCTTTGAAAAGGATATCGAAAGCGGCCTGGTGGTAAAGACCATCATTGCGCTTTTTTCCCAGGCGGTGGAAAACGCCGCCAAGCTGCCCAGGGCGGCCCGGAAATCCGCTCTTATTATTGATGAGTTAAAAACGGTTTTTCAAATTATGCTCCGGGGAATAGCCCGGGTAGAAATCGATCGTTCTTGTCTGGTCCTGCCGGACTTGAGTACGTTTAATAAAAATAAGGATTAGGAAATGAAATTTTTACCAAAATTGTTTAAACACCCCTGGCTTATCGTTGTGGTTATCGGAATCATTACGGTTTTTTTTGCATTCCAGCTCCCTCGGGCGGCGCTGGATAACAACAATATGCGCTTTGTCCCCGAAAACGACGAGGCCCGGGTAACTTCCCAGTATATTGACGATACTTTTGGCAGTTCGTCTTTTGTACTGGTGGGGCTGGAGCGGAACTACGGTACCGTGTTTGACGGAAAATTTATCCAACGTATCCGGGACTATATCGACAAAATAGAAAAGAATGTTGAGATTATCGGAACCATTAATTCTATGGTTTCATCGGATTACATCGCCGGGGAAGGGGACGCCATTGTGGTGGAAAAACTGATTCCCGGTGATTTTTCCGGAACCCCGGAAGAGACGGCGGAACTCAAGCGGCGGCTCCTCTCCTGGGATATGTACCGCCGGGCCCTGATCTCCGACGATTTTACCGCCACCCAGATTCTGGTTACCCTGGACATTAGCAGCGAGGATGCGGGAAAACCTGAGGTGGTGGACAGTTTTATTCAAATCCGGGACATAGCCCTGGACATGTTTGACGGCATGGCGGATGTCTATGTCACGGGGATTCCGGTGATCAGCGCCACCATCAACGAGGCGGTCCGGGCGGATCTGGTACTGATGATACCCCTGGTGATTGTGGTGGTACTCCTGGTGCTTTTCTTTTCCTTCCGCCGTATCACCGCAGTGGTTCTGCCTCTGCTCACGGTACTCATCGCCGTGATCTGGTCCATGGGGGCAATGCCCCTTTTTGGGGTACAGCTTTCGGTGATCTCCACGGTGCTGCCGGTGATCCTGGTGGCGGTGGGCAGCGCCTACGGCATCCACGTGGTAACCCATTACATAGATGAAATGGGGCTTAAGACTGAAATTACCAAAGAGGAGCACCGGGAACTGGTCTTTGCCCTGCTGCGGAAGATAGGCAAGGCGGTATTTCTGGCGGCGTTAACTACCTTTGCGGGGTTCGGCTCTTTCATTTTTACATCGGTGCTCCCCATTCGGGAGTTCGGCTGCTTTTCCGCCTTCGGCGTCCTCGCCTCCTTTATTGTGGCGCTTACCCTGATCCCTGCGCTGTTCCTTATCCGTGGTCCAAAGCCCATGAGGGCCCTGGTCAATCCAAGGCTGGGAGATGCGCCGGAACTGGCGGACCCATTAAGCAATGCTATCGCCGATGCCTTTACGGGCATTGCGCAGAGAAAACGCTCTGTCATGATAATAACTTCCCTAATAGTACTGCTCTCGCTTTATGGCGTGTCCAAGGTGATTATCGATAATATTTTTGTGGAGTACTTTAAAAACACCACCGACATATCCCGGTCGGACCGGTTTATCCGGGAGAAATTCGGCGGCTCTAAGGTGGTAAGCATCGTCATGGAAGCGGATAACGCAGAAACGCTGCTGAGCCCTGCCAGCCTGTCCGCCATGGATAGCCTGAACGAGTATCTGCAAACCAGGGTAGCCCTGGTGGGTAAGGCCATGGGTTTTACGGACCTGATCAAGCGGGTCAACCAGGTCTTTAACGCCGATGAAAGTCCCGACGGTATTAAGCCCCGTACTGCGGCTCCGGTGGATGCCGGGGACGGCTTTGGTTTTGGCGCAGCCGCAGGAAACGACGACGATTTTGGTTTCGGGTTTGGCGAAAGCCGTGGTGATGAGGTTGATGACAATGCCTGGACAGCCGCAGCTTCGGAGGCAAATGACCGGGTCTACACCATGGGTGAAGTTCTGGCCCTGCTGGAAGGGGCCGCAAGTTCCGGCCTTAACCGGTCTCTGGACGCCAACGATCTTATTTGGGAACTGCAAAAGCAGCTTAATTATAACGGGGCCTCCTATTACGAAATCCCGCTTATCCCCGAACGGTACGGGAAAACCCGGCCCGAAGAACTCCAACAGTTGGTGTCCAATTATCTCATCCTCCTTTCGGGTAACCTCGATTCCTACGCCAACGATGCCCTGGAACCGACGGCGATTAAAACCACCATACAGCTCCGCGCCATGGGGGAAGAGGATACGGGCCGGGTAATCCGGGAGATTAGACAATATGTCAGCGCCAATTTTCCCAAGGACATTAAGGTTACCGTGGGAGGGAGCGCCCTGGTGGAGGCTTCCCTTAACCGGCTGGTGGTCCAGTCCCAGCTTATATCGGTGGTAACATCACTTTTTCTGGTGCTCCTCATCATTGCGGTATCCAATCGTTCTTTGGCGGCGGGGCTTATCGGCATAGTTCCCCTGACCATTTCCATCCTGATTAACTTTGCGGTGATGGGCTTTTTGGGAATCAAACTCAATATCGGTACCTCCATGGTGGCCAGCGTGTCCGTGGGCATAGGGATAGATTATACCATCCACTACATCGAAGCCTATAAACGGGAATACCGGGCAAGCGGCGGCAAGGGTGATTATTTACGGCGGACCTTTGCCTCCTCCGGCAAGGCGATTATGATAAACGCCGTTTCGGTTGGCCTGGGCTTTGCGGTGCTCCTCCTCTCCCAGTTCGTCATGCTGGAAGATTTGGGGCTCCTTATCGCCCTGACCATGGGTACCAGCGCCTTTGTGAGCCTTACGGTTATCCCCGTATTGCTGCTTGTCTTTAAACCAAAATTTGTACAGGGGAATCTTTAATAAAGTTTCAAGGAGTTATACAAAATGAACAGAAGAACTAAAATCATTTTTACAGTGATGTTGCTCGGAACCGCAGCCGCGGTTTTCGCCCAAACCGGCGATGCCGCCGCCATTGTGGACAAATCCCGGAACCGCATCAGCGCAACGACCATTTCCACCAGGTCCCGGATGGTGGTAAGCGCCAAGGACGGTTCCACCAGTAACCGTATCATCGACCAGTATTCCAAGGATGGTTCCAAGGGAGAAAACCGGGTGGTGGTGGAATTTAAACATTCCAGCAACCCTTCCAATATCATTAATACCCGGTTCCTTACTATTGAAAACACCGGGGGTAACGATGATCAGTGGATCTTTCTCCCTTCTCTGGCCAAGGTGCGGCGTATCGCCGCCTCGGAAGGTTCCGGAAGCTTTGTGGGAACCGATCTTTCCTATAGCGATATTTCTTCTGCAAATCGCAGTCCCGACCTTGATATCCATCGGATTTTGCGGGAGGAAGAATACCGGGATAAGCCCTGCTATGTGATCGAGTCCACCCCCAAAGACAGTTCCTACCAGTATTCTAAAATGATTCAGTGGATAGACAAGGCTAATTCGGTGAATTATAAGATTGAGCTTTACGATAAAAGGGGGACCCATGTTAAGACCTTGGAAATTCTGGAACTCAAGGATGTTCAGGGAAGACTCAGCCCCATGGTCACCAAAATGAGCACCCTGACCGAGGGAAGTTCCACCACGGTTAATGTGGATCGCCTGGAATACGACAGCGCTATCCCCGAATCGGTTTTTACCCCAAGATATCTGGAGACCGGGAGGCCCTAATGAAACGTTTCCTTTTTTCGCTTTTGGTTTTAAGCCTTGTTCTCCTTCCGGGGAAGTGGTATCTCCGCTCTGACGACGATTTTGGTTTTGGCGGTGATACCGGTTCCGATGAGGGTTTTGGCTTTGGCGGTGGGGCATCCTCTGCGCCTTCTCCTGTCCTTTCCGGTGTGAAGATAGGTGGTGAAGTATCGGCGGAACTCCTGGGCTTTACCGATGATTTTGAAACGGCGGATAAAATAAAGCAGGGCCAATTGGGGGATGTTTTTTCAGGAATCCTTAATTTTTCTGCCTCCGGTTCTGCTGCGGATGCGGTGATCAACCTGAACCTGGTCCCGTCCGCTTCTCCATTGACCATAGATGAAGCCTATGTGCGGGCTTACTTTGGTCCGGTGAACATTGAGGGTGGCATCAGGAAGCTTACCTGGGGTAGGGCCGATAGCTTCGGCCCCCTGGATGTGGTTAATCCCCTGGATTATTCCGACCTTACCGAAATATTCGACCCCGTACACGTAAAAATTGGGCGGCCCCTGGTACATGTTTCGTGGGGTATCGGTAATTTCTCTAAACTGGAAGGGGTCTTTGTCCCCGGTTTTCAGGGCCATCGTTTTGCCATGGAAGGACGTTGGGCTCCGTCGCAGATTACCGGATTGGTTCCTTCCCTGGCTGCGGGATTGAAGGCAACTTTGAGTCAAAACCCATTGATCACACCATCCCAACTCGCCGGCATGTCGGGTTCCCTTGATGCTTGGCAACAGGGTGTTGATCCGGAAGATTACTATCAGACAGACACATCCTCTTTGCAGTACGCCCAGGCTGGCCTCCGGTTTACCACCACCATAGGTTCATCGGATTTTGGGGTGCAGTATTACTACGGCAGGCTTCCGCGTCCCGCCATGGATATAAGGCTTGACAGATATTTCGCCAGCTATGATCCCGAGGATATTTTATCTATTGGTTATAACGACTACCATCAGATCGGCATTGATTTTGCCCGGGTTATCGCGGGCTTTAATGTCCGGGCCGAGGCGGCGGCCAATATTACTGAAGATCTTGATGGAGACCGGGGTGATATTTACAATCCCTCCGTGGCTTGGTCCCTGGGCTTTGACCGGGATATCGGGGGGGTCATTGTGAACCTGCAAGTTACCGAGAGTATACTCCTCTTCCAGGATCAGATAGGGAAGGACCCCAAGATCATTGATACTGAGGATGGAAAGGATGTGACCGCCACCAGGCTTACCCTGATCCTTTCCAAAAAGCTTTTTCGGGATAAACTTGAACTCAAGGCCGTAGGGCTTTGGGACATTGAGGATGAGGCTTGCCTCATTATGCCAACCATAGCCTGGACTAACAACGATGTATCCGTTGAATTAAGCGGCGGCATTTTTGGCGGTATTTTTGGTTTCTCTGATGATGGTGAACTGGGTCAGTACCGCGATAACCATTTTGTTAAAGCGGTACTGACGTACAGTTTCTAAAGAACTATTTTACAGTGATCAGCTCGTAAGTCCCGCTGCCCAGGCCGATTTTTTCTGCATGGGCAATCTGGACCCGCCAGTCCGTGGTGGGATGGATATCCTTAAGGTGATCCTCGTTTCCGTTGCTGTCCTTATGCGTATGTTCCCGTTCAGAAAGAATACTGGTGGGAATCGCCGGAGCGGAGTTGACCGCATCAATACAGGCGTGGTCCAGGGCAACGGGGTCAAAGCTGGCGAAGATCCCGATATCCGGGACAATCGCAGCATCGCTTTCCCCGTGGCAATCGCAGTAGGGTGACACCTGGTTTACCACACTGATGTGGAAATTGGGCCGCCCGTGCAGTACCGCCTGGGTGAATTCGGCGATCTTGCTGTTGAGGGTATCGTTACTGGTACCGCTTTCGTTTGAAATGGCATGGAAATTACAGACCCCGATACAGCGTCCGCAGCCAACGCAGAGATTATGATCGATCCGGGCCTTTTTGTTGCTGTCAAAAGTAATGGCGTTCTGATTACAGTATTTAGTACAGGTCTTACAGCCGGTACACGCATTCTGGTCAACCTCGGGCTTGCCATCGTTGTGCATGAGCATCTTGCCCGCCCGGCTTCCGCTTCCCATACCGATATTTTTCAGAGCCCCGCCGAAACCGGCGCCCTCGTGCCCCTTAAAGTGATTCAGGGAGACAACAATATCCGCATCCATAATTGCCCGGCCTATCTTGGCGGTCTTACAGTAGATCCCTCCGGGGATTGGAACTTCCACATCATCGGTACCCTTGAGCCCGTCGGCAATGATGTTCTGTACCCCCGTGGATAAGGGCGAATAACCGTTCTCAAAGGCTGCGTCCATGTGGACCAGGGCATTGTTGCGCCGTCCCACATAGAGGGTATTGCAATCTGTCAGGAAAGGCTTGCCCCCAAGAGTTTTGATTTTGTCCGCTACCACCTTGGCAAAATTGGGTCTGAGGAAGGCCAAATTTCCCGGTTCTCCAAAGTGGATCTTAATAGCCACATACTTCTGATTAAAATCAATTTGCTCAATACCGGCCTTTTGGATCAATCTATCCAATTTGTTCAGCAAACTGTCTCCGACTTTACAACGCATATCGGCAAAGTACACCTTTGATGTTCCCATTCCGATACCCCCTTTCCATGGTTTATGAAATTTATTATCCCGCTATAATACAGGGTTCCGACGGAACCCAAAACCTACCGGACATGCTAAACATGTCCGGTAGGTCATGTATGCCACACTTGGAGTGATTTTTTTAAGGCGTCGTTAAAGAACTGCCAGTCGTGGGCCCCTTCCCACTCTTCATAGGTATAATCTAAATTCAATTTTTCTATCTGTTCCTTAAAGCGTAAATTCTCCTTCCGGAGATTATCCTCAATACCGCAGGCTGCATATATCTTAGGACGGACGGGGTTGGAAGCAAGCTTCTCTGCAAGCTTGATGATTTCGTCACCATCGGTATAGGCCAGTTCGTCCCCAAAGGCGGTTTGGAAATCCCGCAGTATGGCTTCCGCCTCCGGGCCTCCGGTCTTTATCCAGTAGTCGGCATTTTTCCGCAACCCGTTAAGGTGTTCATCAATAAACAAACAGGCCGAGGAGATGGCCCCGCAGAATCCGTACTGATCGGGCTTGGTAAGCGCGCATTTCAGGGCGCCGTAGCCCCCCATGGAACAACCGATTACTGCGGTATCCTCCCGCTTGGCAGATATGTTAAATACCTTTTTGCTTATTTTTGGAAGCTCCTCGCTGACATAGGTAAAATAATTATACCCATGCTTCATATCCGCATAGAAGCTTCTCCCCACCGTAGGCAGAACGAACAGTACATTGTATTCTCTGGCAAAAATCTGCAACAAGGTACTATCAATCCAGGAATTTTGGTCATTGTGAAGGCCGTGGAGGAGGTAGCATACCCTATAGGCGCCTTTTTCCTGGTACTGGTCGGGGGCTAGAACGCTTATCCCCGTATAGAGATGTAAAACTTCCGAATAAACATTTCCGCGTAGTATCATTGTTTTCTCCTATTGGGCTGTTTTCCGCCCGATTTTTGCCCAGGTATCCCGCAGCCCCACAGTTTTGTTGAAAACCGGCGCTCCGCTTTCGGATAC
This sequence comes from Treponema primitia, assembly GCF_046533075.1. GTDB lineage: Bacteria > Spirochaetota > Spirochaetia > Treponematales > Breznakiellaceae > Termitinema > Termitinema primitia_B. The sequence continues at coordinate 92,898 of NZ_JAJQRB010000019.1, forward strand.
ATCAGGGTCCTTCGCAAAATATCCCAGCCGTTCAAACTGGAACCGATCCCCGGGAACCGCCTTTGCCAGGCTTTTTTCGCCATAGGCATGGGAAATAAGCTCCAGGGAATTGGGGTTGAGGTTATCCAGAAAGGTCTTTCCCGGCGCCGCTTCCATGGGCCGCTCCACAGCGAAGAGGTGGTCATAGATCCGCACCTCAATGGGAATGGCGTCCGCAGCAGAAAGCCAGTGGATGGTCCCCTTAACCTTGCGGTTATCCGGGGCATTGCCTCCCTTGGTTTCCGGGTCGTAGGTGCAGCGCACTGCGGTGATATTCCCCGCAGCATCCTTGTCAAAGCCCGTACAGGTAACGATATACCCGTAGCGCAGCCGTACCGAATTGCCCGGAAAGAGCCGGAAATACTTGGGAGGCGGAACCTCCGCAAAATCGTCCTGTTCTATCCAGAGCTCCCGGGTAAAGTACAATTTCCGGGTCCCCGCTTCGGGATCCTCGGGGTTGTTCACCGCCTCAAGCTCTTCGGCCCCAGCTTCCCAGTTTTCGATAATGAGCTTTAGCGGCTTGAGCACCGCCATCACCCGGGGGGATCGCTTGTTCAGATCCTCCCTAAGGCAATATTCCAAAAAGGCAATATCTACCATACTGTCGGTCTTGGCAATCCCGATTTGGGAGACAAAGCTCCGGATGGCCTCCGGAGTATAGCCCCGCCGGCGAAGTCCCGCGATGGTGGGCATCCGGGGATCGTCCCAACCGGAGACATGGTTCTCCTGGACCAGTTTCAGGAGCCACCGCTTGGACAGTACCGTATGGGTCATATTGAGCCGGGCAAACTCGATCTGGCGGCTGGGGAATACCTCCGCTTCATTGATAAACCATTCGTAGAGGGGCCGGTGGATTTCATATTCCAGGGAGCACAAGGAATGGGTAATCCCCTCCTTGGCGTCCGAAAGGGGATGCTGGAAATCGTACATGGGGTAGATGCACCACGTGTTCCCGGTACGGTAATGGGTTTCCCGGCGTATCCGGTACATCACCGGGTCCCGCAGGAGCAGGTTGGGGTGGGCCATGTCGATCTTTGCCCGCAAGGTCCGGGCGCCGTCGGAAAATTCCCCCGCCCGCATTCGGCTAAGAAGGTCGAGGTTTTCCTCCACCGAACGATCCCGGTAAGGGCTATTTCGGCCCGGGGGTGTTTGACGACTTTCAGTCGTCTTGGTGATATTGTTTTTATCCTCCGCCGCAGTACCCCGGTATTCGCTCATCTCTTCGTCGGTAAGGTCGTCCACATAGGCATGACCCTTCTTGACGATCTTCACCGCAAGGTCGTAGAGGTATTCATAATAGTCTGATGCGTAATATTCCCGGTCTTCCCAGTCGTAGCCCATCCAGGAAACATCCCGCTTGATGGCCTCCACGTAAGAGATATCCTCTTTTTCAGGGTTGGTATCGTCAAAACGGAGGTTACATTTTCCTTTGAACCGTTCCGCCATGGAAAAGTCGATATAGAAGGCCTTACAATGCCCGATATGGAGCCAGCCGTTGGGCTCCGGGGGAAATCGGGTATGGACATAGTCAAACCGGCCTTTTTGCAGGTCCTCTTTAATGAAATCGCTGATGAAGTCCGCAGACTCTTCCGCCATAGTGAAAAACTCCTCATGAAGAATGTGAACATAGGTAGGATAGTATAAAAACGATTTTATAACAATAAGTGGCCTAAAAATTTGTAAGGTAGCAGATACCCAACAGCAAAACCGCCCAAAGGCTTTCATTACAGGGGGTTCTGGCCACCGGCCCGCCGCCGGCTTCTTTTCCCTGGTTTCCGTCACATGCCGGTTTGAGGCATCCAATCCGCCCCCCGTACCACCAGAAAAGTCCCATTTGGGTATCGATCCTGAAGGCATACTCGGCAAAATCGTCCTTCTGGCTCTGGGCGCCGAAAAGCAGGTGCGCCAGCTCTTCCAGGATGACGCTAAACTCCTTCAGGGCCTTCCGGTAATCTCCCCGCTCAATTTCGGCAATAAACCCGGGAATCCGGTCCTGAAGCTTCTCTTTCCGGGCTTCATCGACCTTATCAACCCAGGTTTTTTGAATTAAAAGGTCCAGATTATTCTGAAAATGCCCTAAAAACTGCTCCAGATCCCTGCCTGAACGCTGGGTATCAAGCAGCCGCTTATAATCGGTCCCAATCCCCAGAATTTCCGCATAATTCTCCGCAGCTTTCACCGTAGGTCCTTGTACCGCCGGATTGGGCCCGAACGGAAATAGCTCTTCCGCGATCTTCCGGTATTCCTGAGGTATGGCTTCATAGGCATGGGGGGAACAACTGTACATATATACTAACCATGCTGATTAATGCGGAATATGTCAAGCCAAGCTCTTTGTCCCTTTTGTACCGGTTGAGGTAAAATTGACCAGGATATTTGTATCGATATAGTAGGATATGCCCGCATTCTCACGTTCCCTTTTGAAAGTAAGATTGATTAACCTGGTTAGAAGCTCCGTATACGATATTCCTATGGGTTCCCAAAGATAAAACGATAATGAACCGGGGATGGTGTTTATTTCATTTATAAATATTTTATTGCTTTGCAAATCTATAAAAAAGTCTATTCTGGCTACCCCATTACAGCTTAGGGCCTGAAATGTCTTTATAGCTAAATTCCGGATTTCTTCCCGTGTTTCCGGGGTAATATCCGCAGGGAGCCGCCTTTTAGCGCCGCTCATTCCCTTTGCGCCGTTTTTACCGCCGGAAATATATTTATCGTTATAGCTTAATATATCGTCGGTATTTATCGGTTCTTCACATTCCGAAGCAATCGCTAAATCCTGATCCCCCAACACGGCGCAGTTAATCTCCTTAAGATTAGTTACGGCCCGCTCAACCAGGGCAATATTGGCATACTGAAAGGTATACTCAAAAGCGTCCTTTAGTTCGTCCCTGTTAAGGGCCTTCTTTATACCTATACTCGATCCCAAATTAGAGGGTTTTACAATCAGGGGATATGATATGGAACTTTCAATTTTGCCAATAATAGTATCTATATCCTTGAAATATGCAGCCGAAAAAACACGGATGCAATCCAATACCGGGATATCATTATATTTCAGGATCGCCTTTTGGGTATATTTCTCCATGCCCGCTGCGGATGCTGCGACATCACATCCAACGAATGGAACAGAAAGGGTTTTTAAAAAGCCCTGCAATGCCCCGTCTTCAACATTTGTTCCGTGAACAATCGGAAAAACAATATCAACGGAGGCATACATGCGTTTACCAAATCCCTTGGCCGGATATTTCATTAAAAGGAATTTACCATCGTCGTTAATAAATATTACCCGGTGGCTTTTTTTCAACAGCCCCGGAATGTTCCGGTATTCTTCTATCTTACCGATAGAATCGCCGACATACAGGGCTCCTTCTTTTGTCATATATAGGGGAATTATTTCATACTTGGTTTTATCAAACCCATTGATTGCCTGTATCGCGGAAATAATAGAAACCTCATGTTCTACACTCTTGCCGCCGAACAGAACGCCAACCCTTATTAACATGATAATTGCCCTCCAAATTAATAGTTGTCTGGGAGATCGTTTTCCAGCAAAACCACTTTTTGAAATTCCTTGCTGTTTATACTTTCTATTTTTCCAAAAGCCTCTTCTATGGTCTCCGCAATAAATACTTTTTCTTCCGGATAATTTCCGGATTTGAGCCCTTCTAAAATACTGCCCGTTTGTTTTGCTCCGACCAGAATAACATAGTCACAGATTTCTGCGGCCTTTACTCCGAATTCGCGGTTACAGCTGTCCTGTAAATTTCCAAGTTCAACCATACCGGGGGTTACCAGGATCTTAAATCCCGTAAAGGTATTCAGCACATCAAGGGCCATTTTTGCGCCGTTAATGTTTGAATTAAAAGCGTCGTCAATAATAGCCATCCCCCGCCGGTTTAGCAGTTGCAGCCTGTGGGGAACGCTTTCGAGCCGGCGGACACTCATTGCGATGTTATCGGCATCTACTCCAAGATAATCCGCGGCCGCGATGGAACCCAGGATGTTTTCCACATTATGAACGCCGATGAGCTTTGTCTCAAAATGATATTCCCTGCCGCCGCTTAATATTACATCAAAGGCGGACCCATTATTTGATACATGAATATTCTTTGCTTCATAAGCGCATCCCCGCGGGGATATGGCATAGGATATCCTTTTCTTGTTTGTAGCGGCATTCCTAATAAGGTCATTTTCGTGGTTCAGAAAAATTACGCCGTCATCCGGAAGGGCGTCGGCCAATTCAAATTTTGTTTTAATAATATTTTCTATGGACTTAAATGTTTCCAGGTGCTGCGGCCCAATTGAGGTGATGATACCGTATTTTGGGTTTACAATATCACATATTTCCTTAATTTCCCCGGTATACTTTGCCCCCATTTCACAGATAAATATTTCATGGAAAGGCTTAAGATTAGTACGTATGGTTTTAACAACCCCCATGGGGGTATTATAACTTTCGGGAGTCATGAGTACATTATACTTAGAAGATAAAATTTTATTCAAAAAATATTTCGTACTTGTTTTCCCATAACTTCCGGTAATACCGATGACAATTAACCTGTCAATGCCCTTTAAAATTTTTTTGGCGTCCTTAATGTACCCGCGGTTTATACCCTTTTCGATGGGCGTGTTAATGATATTTGAAAGCAAGACCATAAGGGGCGTACAGAGGACCCCCAAGGCTAAAACAATAACCCGATAAGGAGATTGCAGGGAACAGGAAAGCAGGATCGGGATAGTTAGTATCAGAATATTTGTTGACACCATTCTCTTGACACGGTTGGTATAAACCAGGGGTTTCTTTGCCTTCCGGGGCCTGTTGAAGAAGCTTTGTACCAAAAAAAGAAGGGAAGATAAAATTACTGCGGTATAAAAATTCAGGAAGGCAACGCCAATAATAGGCAAAATCAGTATGTGCCGCATTATATAAGCCCTGCTAAAATTTGCCCTAAGCCATTTAAGGTGGGTCCATGATGAATAAGAATTCAGCTGAAACATATGGTAATCATAAAGGACCGTATTGGCATAACAATAAGTAAAAGACAGCATTACTAAGCAGATTAAAAATACTATCATGCGGTCCTCTTAATGTTCAGAAAAGAATCAAGTACCCTTAAAAAGGTAAAACCCTGATCCAGGAAAGAATAATGACCGGCGTTTTTAAGCGTCACAAGCCCGGCGTCCGGAATGAGCCGTTCCATTATTTTTCCATCCCCCAGAGGGGTTTCGTAATCCTGTTCGCCCCATATTATCAGGGTAGAATAGGGTATTTTGGAAAGACAGGGGGTTAAATCCTCGTTAACCACTTTTACGAAACATTCGCGCATCCTCGGCGTGGCGTTCAGATAGTCGGGGGAACCGTGTTTTTGCCGCCATTTTTCCAAAAGCTCCGGGTAGCGCCGCCGGATGAATTCGACGGAGATAAAATGCTTTATGCCCTTGTAGAAGAATAATTTGATAGTTTGTTTTACGGTTCTTTTAGGACGTATACCCGCGCTGTCCACAAGAACGATTTTGTCAATCGAAACAGGCAGGTTTTTTCTTGCCGCAAGCTTGATACTGATCCTTCCGCCGAAGGAGTGGCCAATCAGTATCACCCGGTCAATTTTAAGTTCCCCCATAAAGGTAAGGACAAAATCAGCATAATCATCCACGGACCAGGCCGCCGGGGGTTCGGCGCTTTGTCCAAACCCGGGTAAATCCAGGGCAAAAACACGGTAATATGCGGAAAGGCTGTCCAGAAAGTATTTAAAGGATAAAAAATCAGACCCCCACCCGTGCAGGAAAAGCACCGCCTCACCCTGACCGGCGCTGAAATAATTGACCTCAATTCCGTTTACATACATATAATATGCGGTGATTATACTTCTTTGAGGTCAACGGTGTCAAGAAACGGGGGCGATTACGTTTCTTCGTAGCTTATTTCCATGTTAACCTTACCGGATTTTTCACGTAAAAACGCGTATAACAGCGCCAAAACCAGTAAAACAACATTGCCGATGACTTCTTTCCAGCCGATTATTCCGATCAGCAGGAAGTTTTGTGCGATCGTTGAAAGTCCACCCACCACACTCCAAAAGATGACCATCTTATCGGACATGTTGAAACGGGATTTCGCCCATATCTCCGGGATTTTTTTGCGCATATTAATGGTAGAAAAGCAAACCAGCGCAAAACACACATTGGTGAGGATGACCGCCATGTCCGCAATCGCGGAGACATTGACGCCGAAAAAAATAGGAATTAGGCATTCAAGATAGAGCAATGTGAGAATTGTGACCGGAGCTTTATATTTTTTGCCAATTTTTGCAACGATAGGCGGGAACCACCCATCAACAGCTGCTTGCAGAATCGGCTTTGTAACCCATCCAAACGAAGCATTAAGCGTTGTGGTCAGCGCAAATATTGCGCCGCCGACAATGAAGAATACATAAACCGGTCTGGGGAATATTTCAGACGCGACCACGGACAGAGGCTTAAACGCGACTTCGGAAATAGGAAGAACGCCGGACGCGACCGTGGCGATAAGACCATAAAATGTCGCAATAATCAATGTGGCCACAACGATGATGAACGGGATGTCCTTTGTTGGATTCTTCGCTTCGGCGCCTAAGTGGATGATGACGTTAGCGCCTCCGACCGCCCATGTGAACAGTGCCCCCGCTGCGAAAAGTCCATGCCAGCCATCGGTAATAAAGTCGGGACCTACGAAGTAACCGGGCTGCACTTTGGGCAAACCGTAGCAGATAAATACTGTGAGGCCGACGCACATGCATAACATCATAATGTTTTGCAGCTTAGCGGTACCCTGAATGCCAAATAAGTTTGTTACGTAAAAGATAGTCAACACGAGAAATGCAAGCAGCGTTTTATTGAGATTTACACCAACCAGCAGGGCAATCATGTAATCCGCAGCAGACAGGGCGTACATGGCAAGCGCCATCCATGATATTATATGTACGATGACATAAAATCCGGCTACGGTCTTATTCATCAAAAAGCCAAGCTGTGTGTAAAATCCGCCGCGCAGCCTGACAGTTCCGCTGACCAGTATCATAGGAACGGTCATCAGGAGTACGAATATCGCCGCGATAATCATGGATATGTTCGCTGATTTGCCCGTCATTCCAATCCCCACACCCAGGAGAGCGAAAATACCGGAACCGATAGTCTGGCCGACCGCAATGGAAAGCAGGTCCTTTTTGCCAAGAACCCGTTTAAGTTCTTTCGTTGAAGTGATTTCCGACATAGTGATACTCCTTTTTCAAAATTGCAAATACAATTTTGATGCAAATGTGGTCTATATGATGACAGCTGCGTTGTAACCGGTGCGAATCGCCTGTTGGATCGTACGGGGACGCAGGCAGTCGCCGATCACCGCAAAATTCGGGGCGGTATAGCGTAACGCTTCCACCACCCCGGAACGGGACCGGAGTCCGGCAGCCACCAACACGGTATCCGCTTCGAGGAACAGTTCCTTCCCGTTACTGTCCGCGGCGAAAACACCTTCCGCGGTGATTTTGGTGCAACGGGTATTCAGATAGCTATGCACACCCGCCTTCTCCATTTCGTTCAGGGTGGCGCGCAGGTGCAGGTACCAGGCGTCCGGCGCAAGTTTGGGGCCCATCTCGAGAACATGAACCTCCTTGCCGCACTGGGCGTGGTACAAGCCCTCCTCACAGCCTACCAGACCGCCGCCTACAATTACTACCTTTTGACCAACGTTCTCCAGCCCGAAGTCCCGGGCGGCAAAAAACACGTTGGGGCCTTCAATACCGGGGATATTCGGGACGATGGGTTCGGCGCCCACTGCCGCAATAAGCACATCAGGGTGGAGCAACGCTGTCAGTTCCGGTGTCACCTCGGTTTCCATCAGTACCTTAATGGCATTTCTATATACACGGCGGATCAGCGATTCCTTGTAGCGCTTCATAAAATGTTTGAACGGAATCCCGTCCGCAGAGACCAGCATACCGCCCAGACGATTGCTTTTCTCACAGAGTATAACCTCGTGGCCCCGCTCGGCCGCCGTCACCGCCGCCTCCATACCGGCGGGGCCTCCCCCTGCTATCAAAATCTTTTTTCGTTGTTCCGGCTTTTGCAGGGTCTGGGTCTCCAGTTCGAAGCCCACGGTGGGGTTTACCGAACATCGCATCACCCGCACCGCAAATGGTACATGGGGGACAAAGGATAGGCTCAGGCACATATTGCAGCGCAGACAGGGCGTAATTTCATCGGCGCGGCCGGTACGAATTTTTTCGGGAAGGAATTCATCCGCCATCAGCGAGCGCGCCATGTAGACAATGTCGGCCTTACCGTTGGCAACAATCTCCTCCATCAACTCCGGATCACCCAGGCTGCCCACGGTGGCCACCGGCGTTTTGACCGCCTTTTTTACCGCCTCGGCGAAGGGAACATTGACACCCTCCGGCTCATAGGCGGAGGGGAACATACGCGTTGAGGTATCCGGCACATGGAATGATCCGACGGAGATGTGCAGTAGATCCACCTTGCCATCCAACAGTTTGGCGTAGGCGATAGAATCCTCCGGTGTGACACCGCCCTCGTACAGGTCGGAGCCGCTCATACGGATTTCCACGGCGACGCCGGGGGCATGGGCGCGGATCGCCGCCACCGTCATCAGGGTGATGCGGGCCCGGTTCTCCAGGCTGCCGCCGTATTGGTCCGTGCGCTGGTTGGTAGATTTTGCAAGGAATTGGGTGAATATCCAGCCATGGCCCGCATGCAGCGTAACCATCTCCACACCGCCGCACTTCGCCATGAAGGCAGCCTTTCCGAACTGCTCCGCAACCTCCTGGATTTGCGCCTCGGTCATTGCCTCTACCATCTCGCCGTAGATTCCCATGTGGGCGCTGGGACCGATGGGCCCTTCCTTGCAGTATTCGGGCCTGGCGCGGCAGCCTGCGTGAACCAGTTCAATAGCCGGGATAGCGCCGTATTGCTTAACCGCATCGGTACAATCTATCAACGAAGGCAGACACTCCACATCGTCCAGGGGCGTAATCCGGCCGTGGGCCTTGCCGCGAATATGGTCCACCATCGCCTCACCCAAGTTGACCACCGCGACGCCGCTCTTGGCTTTCCGGCGGAACACCGCGATATTGGCGGGGGTGAAATACCCTTCCGGGGTCAGATCGGAAACCCCGGTAGGCGCCGCCCCTATCCGGTTTTTCAAGGTAAGGTTCCCCACCTTGATGGGGCTGAACAAATGCGCATAGCTGCGTATACTCGATTGCGACCGGCTCATTTTACTTCCTCCATAACAATTATGTCTTTTCAGTATCCAGAATTGGTATAGTCATTTAGTTTGAATTTCCTTATTCAATGGATCGTTGCTGTGGATGAAGGAGCGCGCCCAGGGATGCTGGCTGAAAAAGGCCGATGTATAGAAATGCAGTACGGACATATCCGGCTCCTTAACTTTTATACGCCAAGCTTTAGATCCCGGCATTTAACGAATTCATTATGAACCTTCCCGCGAAAAGCTTCATCATTCAGAATCTTTAAGGCGAGAGTAACCAGAGCTTCCGCGCCCCGGGTCATGGCCTCGTGGGCTGCGGGCTTCAAGGTCGCGGCGGCCAATTCTACCGTATGGAGCGCGAAGGGTTCCTTGGTGATAGCTATTAACGGCTGGATTGCCGGACAGCGGTAACTGACGTTGCCCATATCGGTGGACCCCAGGGGCGGTGTAACCTCCGAAACAGTTTCTCCCAGGCCCCTTAGGATTGCGGCCATTTCGTCCTCCAGGGAGCGTATCCTGACCATATCGGCAAAATCCGAAGACCCATGATGCCAGCTCACCTCGCAGTCCAGGGCCATGGCCGCAGCCTTCGCACACTTTACAAACATATCATCTACGATTTTTAATTTTGCCATGGAAGCGGTACGAAATTCGACTCGTATCTTTGCATAGGACGGAATTATATTGGGCGCCTTTCCCCCATCCGTAATAATCCCATTGAAGCGAATATCCGGGGTAAAGCACTCCCGGCGGGCGTCAACCAAATCGAGAAACTTCCGTGCCGCCGCCAGTGCGGACCGTCCTTCCCAGGGCGCCGCCGCCGCATGGGCGCTGCGGCCTGTAAATTCTATGTCGTAGCAGCGGAGACTCAGGGCGTCCATATCCGGCTGGGAAACTCCGCCTCCCACACTGTGCATCATCATCGCCACCGCCATATCGTCAAAAACGCCTTTATCGGACATCCCGACCTTCGCCCCGTCCACCTCTTCGCCGGGGGTACCAATTACGTAGATCTTTCCCTTGAAGCAGTCCTTAAGCTCCAGCAGGGCCAATCCGGTCAGCACAGACAGGGAGCCGTGCAGGTTGTGACCACACCCATGCCCAATATCCGGCAATGCGTCGTATTCGACCATGATGGCGACATTTGGTCCCTCCCCGTTATCAAAAAGGGCGCGGAAAGCCGTGGCATATCCCAGATAAGGATATTCGACTTGATAACCGGACTTTTTTAGCAGCTCCACGATCTTTTTACTGGATTCAAACTCCTGGTCCGACAATTCCGGATGGGCGGCAAGATCGTCGCTTAAGGCTTTCGTCTCGGGAAAATGCTTTTTTACGGCATCTTTCACAAGGCTCGTAATTTCCTGACCCATAATGATGCTCCTCTACAACAAAGGTAATATAAACGAGTAATTTCAACCGGTCAAGCAGAATTGAATATTTATATGAAGATGATGCTCTCACCAAAACTGAACCGGAGTTAAAATAAACAAAAAAACGGACGGGACTTCCCAGCCCCGCCCGTAATGCTCTGCGTAACGTTATCTACACAACCCACTTATACTCGCCGTTGTTCTCCACCCCAAAGAAGTCCGCGTAGCTTAGCTTCCAGGGCGATTTTCCCAGCTTGTCGATCCGTATCTTGTTCTTGATCAGATGCTGCCAGAAGCCGCTGCCGCCTATCTCCCCCTGAAGGATAACCCCCGCCACCGCGCCGTCACGAAGAATAAGCTTCCGGTAGTTACCCCGGTCTTCCTTAACAAGGACCTCATCCCCCTCCTGGGGATTTATTGCCCCAACTGATAAAGTGAGAAGGTCGAAGAAGTTGACCGTATTTTTGATGGAGAACCGGTCATCGTAGGCCCATTTGGTACCGGTCATGTTGTAGGCGGCGTACTCGCCCTGCTTCTGGGCGTTGGGCCAGATGCCAGAAAGACCTGCGGCGTCCCCGGCGGCGTAGATGCCCGGAACGCTGGCGGCAAGATAATCGTCTACCACCACCGCCCGTTCAGTCTTGACGCCGCTTCCTTCGAGGAAAGCTATGGCGGGACGCACTCCAACGGCCATGACCACCATGTCGCAGGGAACGCTGTCCCCGCCCTCAAGTTCAACCGCAGTAATACTGCCATTACCATCGTCCTTGGTACCCACTACTTTCCGGGCCAGGAGGAATTTCACCCCCTTCTCCTCAAACTTCTTTTGATAGGCTTCGGCGGCGTGGGCATCCACGTTGATGGCAAGCGCCGTGGGGGCCATTTCTATGAACGTAATCTTTTTACCCAGTTCCAGCAGGGCATACCCTGCGTCCAGTCCCACCAAACCTGCGCCGATGATGGCGATCCTGTCCGCCTTCTTTGCATAATCCGCTATTGCCCGGGCGTCGGAAAGGTGACGGAGCCCGAAGGCGTTTTTTGCGGTCCGCAGTTCCCCGATGGGTGGGGTCACGCTGTTTGAACCGGTGGCGATGAGGATAGTGTCCCCGGAGGCAATTTTTTCGTCCCCCGCATAGACCGTTTTACTGTCCGCATCAAGGCGGGTCAGGGTTTTCCCCTTTATCCAGGTAACATTTTTACGTTCTAAAAGATCATCGTTAATAAAGTTGATACTCTTCGCATCCCGCTCACCGGAGATGAACTTGTGGAGCATACACCGGGAGTAGACTTCCTCATCCTGGGAAACGATGATAATTTCATCCTTGGGCTTTTCCTTCAGAATCCTGTGGGCGGCGCTGATGCCCGCGGCGCCGGCCCCTAATATCAGATGTTTCATGCGCTTACCTCCTCAACATGGATGGCCTTCTTGGGGCAGACCCGTACGCAGTTCGGCCCCTCCGTATCATCCTTACAGAAATCGCACTTGAGGATCTTCTTATGGGTGACCTTGTCGGGCTTAACATTCCCGTAGGGACAGCTCATGACACACATAAAACAGGTTCCGCAGCGGCTTTCGTCGTATTGTACGTGACCGCTCACCGGATCCTTGCAGAGGGCCCCGGACATACAGGCGCCCACACAGTCCGGTACAGAACAGTGGCGGCAGAATATCGGAAAATACCCGCCCTTACCGTTTGCAACGATGGTGTGCCGGGCCTCGTTTTTAGGATCAAGCAGGTCAAGATCATAGACGGTCCCCGGGGTTGCCCGGTGGGCCAACATGCAGGCGACCGTACAGTTTTTACAGCCGTCGCATTTTTCCTGATCGATAATAATTCGTTTCATGCTCCGCCCCCTTAAATCTTTAAGGCCCTGCGTTTTTCCTGAATGATCTTCTCAAGCAGGTCCGCAGATTCTTTGGCGTCCGCATTGATGATTACCTGGCCGCCGGTGAGGGACTTCATGTCCTCTGTCAGTACCTGGGTAGCAACTTTACTGCCGGTGATGAAGGGCGGCAGTCCCAGGTGGAGGGGCAGGCCCAGGGCGAGGCCGAAGCAGCCGTCCGCCAGGGCCTGTTCTTCCAGCCACTGGGCTGCGGAAAGGACCAGGGGAAGCTGGGGTATATCAATACCGATAGTTTCCGCAAGTTCGGTGGCCACAATCTCAAGCCGGCCTATGGCAAGGCAGGGACCAAAGTTGAGCACCGGCGGGATGCCGAGCTTTTTACAAACCGCCTTGAGTTTCGGGCCCGCAAGTTCCGCCGCTTCCGGCACCATGAGACCGCAGTTTTCGATGCCCCCGGAGGAACAGCCCGCGGTAAGAACGATAATGTCCCGGGCGATCAGTTCCTTTACCAGGGCAACGGTCAGCACATCGTGACCGCCGGCAACCAGGCTGGAGCAGCCCACCACACCGGCAACACCTTTTATGTCGCCGGAAACGATCAGGTCAACCAACGGCTTCCAGTTGCCGCCGAGGAATTTCTTGAGGGATACTTCGCTTACCCCGGTAAGGTTATTCTCGTAACCGTGTTCCGGGAGCAGGTTCAGTTTTACCTTTGGCCGCCGCTCCTTGTAGGAAGCGATAATCGCATCAATGATCTCTTCGCTGTGCTTACCCCGTTCGGCGAATACAAACTGTTTGAGTTCCGCGTTGGCCTTTTTTGCAACATCGTCGATGCAGATCTGCTTGATACTCAGGGTATCGCACACCGTTTCAATCCCCGGCAGGGTACAGTTAAATTCTGAAAGCACCGCGTCGATAGCGCCGGTGGCGAGGATAGCCTCGGAGGTGTAGTTGTTCCCCGCGTGGCCGTCGAAGATCTCCGTGTAGTGGGCGCCCCGGAGCTGCAGGTCCTGGCCTACGCAGGTACAGCCCACAAGTTTAAAGCCCTTGGCCCCAACGGCCTTCGCCTTGGCAACCACATCCGGGGCGATGAGCCGTTCCTGGAGATGCACAAACATGGTGTGCTGGTGACCGGTAATCATAATATTGATGTAATCCGGATCGATAACCCGGAGGCCCACCGGGGCCATGCGGATCTCCGGTTCGCCGAGAAGCACATCGTTTAATAAGTTAGTAAGGGTGAGCCCGTAGATGCCCGTGGAGATGCCCAGGCGCAGGCAGTCGAGCAACATATTTACCGGATCGGAGTTCAGGTTGGTGGAGCACTTGACCACCCCCTTAAAGACCTCAGACTTGGCGCCCCCGGGGAGTATCCCCAGTTCCTTCCATACTTTGAACCGGGGCGGGTAGGCCATTTTTTCCACCAGGTCCATCTTTACGTATTCCGGCTTATAGAGATCCTCCAGAACCGCGTTAGCAACGTTGAGGGCCTTCTCGTGGTCATCCTTACCGCTGACGCCGAAGGTTTTGCAGAGCCGTTCCAGGGTGCCTAATCCCTTGAGCTTCCCCTTTTCCAAAGCGGTATTTTTCAGATTAAGGGCGGTATTTTCCACCACATGGATATAACAGCCGGACCCCGCGGCCACCGCCCGCAGCAGGTTCCGGGTTACCATAACATCCGCAGTGGCCCCGCAGATGCCCCGGGGGGATTCCGGCGTTATCCGGCAAGGACCGTTGGCGCAGAGCCTGCAGCACACCCCCTGCAGGCCGAAACCGCATTTGGTTTCCTGGCTTTCCACCCGGTGGTGGGAAGTCTCCATCGGCAGCTTGGCGATAAAACCTTCCAGGGGTTTATCCGCGCTGGCACAGGTTGAGCACCCGTAACAACTCTCATTCATAGCACACTCTCCTCAAAATGGTTTAATAAAAATCAATATGCCCCGCCGCGAACGGGGTACCATAAAATTTCAGCCAGACTTTTTTCCTATAATTTGGTGATAACCATTACTAATTATAAGTATAATGATACCAGATAAAAATTGGCAAGATAGATTCTTATTTTATCGATAAATTTTAATCGAATTCGAGCCAATGACAGATTTGAGGAAAATGTCATTGGTCGAGACGGTAATGCCGGTTACAAAAACATCGCCATATAGGGCTTAGGAATCATTTTTTCCTATATCTCGTCATCCGTCTATTTCCTTCGGCCTCTATAACCCCATCTTGCAATAATTGCTTTAAGTCTCTGCTTGCGGTGGCGGTGGAAATGCCTTTGTTTGTTTTCATATATTCCTTACGGTCAAACCAGTCATCCAAAAGTGAAAGGGCATGTTCTGTACGCTCCCTGTAGCCGATTCTAGGGATTTTTGATTCTTCAATGGTATTACGTAATGCGCTGTTAATCGCTTTCAGGATAAATTCTATAAATAGCGTTGATGAGCCGGATTTATCCGCAATGGACAATACCTTGTAATATTCCCTTTGATGGTTTCGAATAGTTTCTTCTATTGGGATGTATTCAAATATGGGGTTTACATTCATCAGAAGCATGGTTTGCCAAAAGCGCCCCATTCTTCCGTTGCCGTCTTCAAAGGGATGGATAAATTCCATTTCATAATGGAACACGCAGCTTTTAATGATATCAATATCCTTATCATTTTTTATATATTCAAAAAGATCCTGCATTAAACCCGGAACCATGCGGAATCCCGGCGCGATATGGGCCAGCTCCTTTCCCTTGAATATTCCAACCTGGGTTTTTCTCCACCGGCCGGGATTCTCAACCAACCCTGCCATAAGGATGTCATGGGTCTTGAGAAAATCTTTTATGGAATGGGGTTTAAATTGATTTAAGTGATCATAGGCTGCTATGGCATTTTGAATTTCCAGAATATCTTTTTTGGGACCCGCAACCCGTTTGTTGTCAATGAGCGCGGAAACATGTTCAATATTCAGTGAATTGCCTTCTATGGCCAGGGATGAATAGATTGTCTTTATGCGGTTTTGCCTTCTCAGCCGGGCCTCGGGTTTTACCAGCAAAAGGCTTTTGCATACACCTAAGGCTTCGGTTATCTGCCCATAGAGTTCGAGAATTTTAGTGGTAATCTCATAGGGTGGCTTCATGATATTATGATAGTATCATTTGATACTATCATCAAGAGCCGCGCTAATATTGGCAAGGGGGATTTTGTGAATGCTATTTTATCCGATCTTATGACAAAAAAAGGCCGCCCTTTCGGACGGCCCTCATCTCCCAGGGTCTTACCCCGGTCTTTTCTTAATAATCCATACCGCCCATACCGCCCATTCCTCCGGGGGGCATCGCGGGGGCTTCCTTCTTCTCGGGAAGGTCCGTGATGGCGCACTCGGTGGTGAGGAGCAGGCTGGCGATGGACGCCGCGTTCTGCAGAGCGGAGCGGGTAACCTTGGCGGGGTCGATGATTCCGGCCTTGACCATGTCTACCCATTCCAGCTTGGCGGCGTCAAAACCAACGCCCTTCTTTTCGGCCTTGGCCCGTTCGGCAATAACCGCGCCGTCCACACCGGCGTTTTCGGCGATCTGGCGGATTGGTTCTTCCAGGGCGCGTTTTACAATCTTGAAACCCACCTTCTCGTCGTCGGTGAGACCTGCGGTGTCCGCCTTGTCCAGGGCAATGGCTGCCTGGATCAGCGCCAATTCGCCGCCGGGAACTATGCCTTCCTCAATGGCTGCACGGGTGGCGCTCAGGGCGTCCTCTACCCGGTGCTTCTTCTCTTTCAGCTCCACCTCGGTGGCGGCGCCTACGTTGATTACCGCCACACCGCCGGCGAGCTTGGCCAGCCGTTCCTGGAGTTTCTCCCGGTCATAGTCGGAGGTGGTGTCTTCGATCTGGGCCTTGATCTGGGCGATCCGGTCCTGAATTTCCTTGGCTTTACCGGCGCCGTTGATCACCGTGGTGTTGTCCTTGTCGATCTTTACGGTCTTAGCTTTGCCAAGCTGAGAAATATCGGTGTTTTCAAGCTTGAGGCCCAGTTCTTCGGAAATAACTTCGCCGCCCGTGAGGATGGCAATGTCTTCCAACATGGCTTTGCGGCGGTCACCGAAGCCGGGAGCCTTGACCGCGCAGGTGCGGAGGGTGCCTCGAAGGCTGTTCACTACCAGGGTGGAAAGGGCTTCGCCGTCCACATCCTCGGAAATGATGAGTAGGGGCTTGCCGCTCTGGGCTACCTTCTCCAACAGGGGAAGGAGGTCTTTCATAGAAGAAATTTTCTTGTCGTGGATGAGAATGTATACATCTTCGTATACGCTGGTCATGGTGTCCCGGTCGGTAACGAAGTAGGCGGAAATATAACCCCGGTCAAACTGCATACCTTCCACAAACTCAATGGTGGTGTCCATGGTCTTGGACTCTTCCACGGTAATGACCCCGTCTTTCCCGACCTTTTCCATGGCATCGGCAATGGTATTGCCGATTTCGCTGTCGTTGTTGGCGGAAACCGAAGCAACGTGGGAAATTTCTTCCTTGTCTTTGATTTCCTTGGAATTTTTCCTGATCTCTTCTACAGCAATCTCAACCGCTTTGTCGATGCCCCGTTTCAGTTCGATGGGGGTCATCCCGGCGGCTACGGACTTGAGCCCTTCCTTTACCAGGGAGTAGGCCAGGACTGTGGCGGTGGTGGTACCGTCGCCGGCCACATCGTTGGTCTTTGTGGCCACTTCTTTGAGGAGCTGAGCTCCCATATTTTCGTAGGGATCCGCAAGCTCCACTTCCTTCGCCACGGAAACGCCGTCCTTAGTGACCGTGGGGGCTCCGAATTTCTTGTCCAGGAGGACATTCCGTCCCTTGGGACCAAGGGTGACCTTAACGGCCTTTGAAATCTGCTCAACCCCGGCAAGCAGTCTGCGCCGGGCTTCTTCGTTGAACAACAACTGTTTCGCCATGATTCTTTTCTCCTCTTTTATTACCGGACAAAAAACCGGTATAATCTGAAATGGATTAATGGTCTACCTAAAGATGAGACCTGTGTTTAAAATACTAAAAATAGGCGTTAACGGCAATAGAAAAAATGGAATTTGGTAAAAAGAGAAGATTTTTAATACCGCAAAGGGATAAAATTTTATAAAAATGACATTTAATGAAAAAGACCGGTAAATAATTTGACAGGCAGGAGAAACGAGAGTAGAATTGGGACGCGAATTATTTTCATAAGTGATGATCGGGGGAGTTTATAAAAATGAATGGAACCATGAAAGTGGCTATAATGACCGGAATTGGCAAAATGGATTTTGTACAAAGACCTATCCCTGTGCAGAAAAGCCATGAAGTGCTGGTGAAGGTAGAATATGTCGGGATTTGCGGCAGCGATTTACATTATTATGAGGCGGGGGGGATAGGGAAAAACAGAGTTAAGCCTCCCTTTGTCCTTGGACACGAATCCGGCGGTGTGGTGGTGGAAGTCGGCGCCGATGTGAAAACCTTGAAGCCCGGGGATCGGGTTGCCCTTGAGCCGGGTATTGGCTGTGGGCATTGTGAATTCTGTACCACCGGCCGGTATCACCTTTGTCCGGATGTCATATTCTTTGCTACCCCTCCGATTGATGGCGTTTTTCAGGAATACGTGGCCCATCCTGCTTCTTTGTGTTTTAAGATTCCCGAAAATATGGACACCATGGAAGCGGCCCTGATTGAACCGTTGGCGGTAGGGTTTCATGCGGCAAACCGGGGAGAGGCCCATATCGGGCAGACCGCGGTGGTTTTCGGTTCCGGTTGTATCGGGCTTGTATCCATGATGGCCCTGCGGGCTGAAGGCGTTTCCCGTGTTTATGTGGTGGATATAATGGAAAAAAGGCTCGAAAAAGCTCTGGAGCTTGGCGCCACAGGGGTTATTAACGCAAAAAAGGAAGATGTTATCGAGGCGGCGCGTAAATTGACGGGCGGCGCCGGTTTTGATTTGGCGGTGGAGACGGCGGGAACGGAAATAACCACGCGGCAGACCATTGAGGTGGCCAAAAAAGGTTCCAATGTCGTGTTGGTGGGGTATTCCGCCACCGGCGAAGTAACTCTGCCCATCAGCCTTGCCCTGGATAAGGAATTAACCTTTAAAACCATCTTCCGGTATCACCACGTGTATCCCATGGCTATAGACGCTGTTTCTTCGGGAAAGGTTAACCTTAAGGGGGTGGTGACCAATGTGTTTGAATTTGACGACATTCAAAATGCCATGGATAGCAGCGTGCATGATAAAGCCAATATTGTTAAAGGCGTAATAAAAATTATCAAATAAGCAGCCTTTTTTCTGCTATTTCCCATGGATATTGAAAGAATCATCACAGGGGCAAAACAGGCAATAGGATTAAAGAAGTAATGGCTAAATATGTTATTGGGCTGGATTTTGGCACTAAATCAGGGCGGGCTCTGCTGGCGGATGCTAAAACCGGTGGGATTATCTCCCTGGCGGTTAAGGATTATGACCATGGGGTAATGGATACTGTTTTGCCCGATGGAACTACCCGCTTGGGGGTTGATTGGGCTTTACAGCATCCTCAGGATTATATTGATGTCCTGGAATATACGATACCGAGCGTTCTCCGCGAATCCGGGCTTGCGGGTTCCGATATTATTGGATTGTCCATTGATTTTACCGCCTGTACCATATTGCCGGTGGATGCATCGGGGACGCCCCTCTGCTTCCGGGAACAATTTATACATCGTCCTCATGCATATGTAAAACTCTGGAAGCATCATGCTGCGGAGTCTCAAGCCCGCCGGATCGACGAGGTTTTCAGGGAAAAGAAAATACTGGATATTCCCCGTTACGGGGGTAAGGTTTCTTCTGAACTGATGTTGCCCAAGGTTTTGCAACTTCTTGAGGAGGATCCGGAAATATATGAAGCTGCGGATCAGATCCTGGAGGCCGCCGATTGGCTAACCCAACTTATGACCGGGAAAAAGCGGCGCTCCGGCAGTACTGCCGCCTATAAGGCCATGTGGGATGAAGGTGAAGGCTACCCCGGGGCGGATATATTAAAGGCCCTGGACCCCCGGCTTGAACGATACCCGGAGGAGAAACTCTCGGAGGCTATTTGTCCTGTGGGTGCAAAAATCGGGGAATTAAACCCGGCTTGGGCAAAACGGCTGGGGCTTATGCCGGGTACAGCGGTGGGGGCCAGCATCATAGACGCCCACGCAGGTATGCCCGGATGCGGGATCACCAAGCCCGGCCAGATGATGCTTATTATCGGTACTTCCAGTGTTCAGGCGGTGTTGAGCGATCACCCCTATTCCGGTAGGGGTATAATGGGCGGGGTAAAGGGCGGCATAATTCCCGGGTACTATGCCCTGGAGACGGGACTTGCCGGGGTGGGGGATAATTTTGAATGGTTTATCGACAATGCCCTGGGCGATGGCTATAAGGCTAAAGCCAAGGAAGCCGGAATGGACATACATCGGTACCTCGGCGATCTGACCCGGGATTATATGCCCGGGGAAAGCGGCCTTTTAGCGCTGGATTGGTGGAACGGGAATAAAACCCCCTTTGTAGATGCCAATCTTTCGGGGGCTATCCTGGGTTATACCGTATATACCAAACCGGAAGAAATTTACCGAGCTTTGATAGAATCCACCGGATTCGGCGCCAGGATTATCATGGAAAATTTCGAAGCCGCGGGGGTGCAGGTGGATGAAATATACGCCTGCGGGGGTATAGCTGAAAAAGATGGTTTCCTGATGCAGATCTTTGCGGATATCAGTAACCGGGAAATAAAGGTATCCGCCTCTAAACAGACCGCAGCTCTGGGGGCTGCTATGTATGCCTCGGTAGCTGCAGGCGCTGCCCGGGGCGGTTATGACCATATCACCGAGGCAGCTTCGGCTATGAGCAGGATTAAAGAACAAACCTACAAACCAAACGCTGCCCATGTGGAAGGGTATGACCGCTTATATGGTATGTTTAAGGAACTTTACGGTTATTTTGGCGAAAAAAGTAACATAATGAAGCAACTTAAAGAATTTCGGACAAATTCTCGTTGAAAATTGCCGATCATGAAAAAAAAATTCATGAAAAGAAATATTAAAAAGGATTTGACGAATGACGAATTCCGGGTTAAAATCGTAAAACTAACTTGGAGAAAAAATGGCAATATCTCAGCATACACCATTGATGATGCTCCGGATTAGAAATCATTATTCTGAATTTAATCCCGCCATGAAGCAAATCGCGGATTATCTTTTAGATTCAGGGAATACCGTGTTTTCTATGGGGATAAAGCAACTGGCCACAGCCAGCGGGGTCAGTGTTGCTTCGGTAACCCGTTTTGTGCGGCTCCTTGGATTCAGTAGTTTTAAGACTTTTCAGATAGCATTTGCCCGGTCGGTAATGCGGGAAGAGGAAAAACCGCTGTCCGACGATACTACCAATAATAAGATTGTTTTTGAGTACGGCGATACATCTCCCCATGATTCGGCGGAGGAGATCGGAAGAAAGGTGTTTCAAAGTAACATCCAGATGCTTTTGGATACCATGAAAACCATAGATTATAAAAAAGTGGAATATGTGACCGACTGTATTCTCAATGCAAGAAATTTAGTATTTCTGGGGGTTGGCCGTTCGTATATTACCGCAGAAAGCGGGCGGATCCGTTTTTACCGCCTGGGGATCAATGCCTTTTCGTATTCCGATGCCCAGGAAATTGTTGTCGCGGCCACCACTTGTACCAAAACGGATGTATTTTTCGGTATCAGCAATTTCGGCCATTCACCGGCGGTGGTGAATAATATATGCCAGGCAAAGATGCGGGGGGCCACCACCATAGGAATTACCAGCGTGGACGGTTCCCCCCTGACCAAGGCGGCGGACACCTCTTTTCTCACCGCATTTAACAACGCCAACATGGAATACCGGACCCACCGGCAGGCCTTTGAACCCGCCTGTGAAAATTTGGCTCAAATAGCGCTCCTGGACTGTATCTATATGAATGTGGCTTTAAGGCAGGATCAGTCCTGTTTTGATATGTTTTACGACACCGTCAAGGTTCTTTCAGGGGGCAGATTGTGACGGAATTCCACAGGCAGGGCGTATTGTCTCCCGGTGGTTCTGTGGATAGACACTTCCCTGTTAGAGGGAGTTACTTTAACTGGTGAGGAGGTAAAGGCTTTTTAATTAAAATGCTTCTTGTGAAGCATGAATTATTTTTTGTTTTATATTTATATGGAGGAATTATGACTATTCGGAAATCTGTAGTATTTTGTTTGATTTTAGTACTGGTCGGCGGATTTGTATTTACCGCATGTAAAAAAAAGAGTGGCCCTAAACAGATTGTGATTGGCTATGCCGCGCCCACATTGAATAACCCCTTCTGGCTTGCCCTTGAACAGGGTGTTAAAGCGGTTCTTGAGCCCCAGGGGATCAAGGTGGTGGATTTCCATGCGGATAACGATCAGTCCATTCAGAATGACAAGATCCGGGATCTGCTCGGTCAGAATATTGATGCGCTGCTCCTTGCACCCAGAGATTCAACCGGCGTCCGCGAAGCTCTCCAGGCCTGCGCGGAGAAAAAAGTGCCGATAGTGATCTTCGATACCCCGCTGATCACCGACCAGGATAAAGCCTTGGTCATTTCCACCGTCGCATCCGACAACTACAACGCTGGTGTGGTCGTCGCCAAAGACATGATGTCCAGGCTCCCCAGGGGTTCCAGCATTGTCATCATGCACTCCCCCGCGGCCGGTTCCTGCATCCCCCGGTATGACGGCTTTGTCGAGACTGCGAATGGGTACTTTAATATCCTCCAGGTGTATGACGGCGAAGGCGCCATTGACAAGACCATGCCCAAGGCCGAAGATGCCCTCCAGTCCTATCCCTCCGGGAAGCTCCAGGCGATCTATTGTATCAACGATCCGTCTGCAGAAGGCGCAGTCAGGGCTATCGAGTCCGCCGGCCGTCAGAGCGACGGTATCCTCGTATATGGTATCGATGGTGCGCCCAATGC
This sequence comes from Treponema primitia, assembly GCF_046533075.1. GTDB lineage: Bacteria > Spirochaetota > Spirochaetia > Treponematales > Breznakiellaceae > Termitinema > Termitinema primitia_B. Next base: position 115,393 of record NZ_JAJQRB010000019.1, read on the forward strand.
TAAGAAGATGATAAAGGAAGGAAAAATGACCGGAACCGGCGCTCAGTCCCCCATGGGGATTGGCAAAAGGAGCGCGGAAATTGCGCTTCAGGTACTCCGCGGCGATACGAATATCCCCAAAGATATTCCGATTGAAACTTTTATCATCAATAAAGAGAATGTTGATAAGTACGGCATTGATAACTGGCAATAATCGTATTTTTGAATAAAGTAGTTAGCAACTTGCAGGGGGTCGCCATATCGCGGCTCCCTGCTTTAAGGAGACGCCGTGCAGAAAATACTTCTAAAAATGGAACATATTAGCAAGTCCTTTCCGGGAGTAAAGGCATTGGAAGACGCGCGCCTTGAATTGGAACAGGGTTCTATCCTCGGCCTCCTCGGCGAAAACGGGGCGGGAAAATCCACCCTGATGAATGTACTGGGGGGTATTTACAAGCCCGACGAAGGGTCTATTCACATTGATGAAAATCCGGTGACGATTAATACGGTGCATGACGCGCAGAGACTCGGTATCGCCTTCATTCACCAGGAACTTGCCCTGGTTCCCTATCTTTCGGTGGCGGAAAACATCTATTTGGGCAGGGAAATTAAAAATAAATTCAATATGGTCTCAAAAAACGCTATGAACAAGAGCGCCCGGCAATATATGGAAATCGTTGGCCTTGACATGGACCCCGCTACCAGGGTCTCAAGGCTCAGTACCGGGCAGCAGCAGATGGTAGAGATTGCCAAAGCGTTCTCCCTTAACGCGAGGATTGTGGTCATGGATGAACCCACATCTTCTCTTTCAGAAAAAGAAATCGAAATACTCTTTAAAACCGCAAAGGCGTTAAAGAATAGAAATATAGGCATCATCTATATCTCCCATAAGATGTCGGAGATTTTTGATCTTACCGATAAGGTCATGGTGATGCGGGATGGCCGCAATGTGGGCGAAAAAAAAACCGAAGAAACCCACACCGACGAACTCATCCAGATGATGGTAGGCCGGGAACTTAAAAACTATTATGTCCGTACGTATAATCCCCCGGGAAAGGCGGCGCTGGAAGTAAAAAATCTTAGCTCTGCGAGGACGCTGGTACACGATTGCAGTTTTACCCTTCACCAGGGGGAAGTTCTCGGGTTTTACGGCCTCATCGGGGCGGGACGATCGGAACTTATGGACTGTATCATGGGTTTTGATGGACTTGCCGGGGGTGAAATAAACGTGTTTGGGAAAAGGATCACCCGGCCCAACCCCCTCACGGCGAAGAAACATGGGCTTGCCCTGGTGCCCGAAAGCCGGAAAACCCAGGGGCTCATTCTGGACAATACCGTTTCTTTTAATACTTCACTTGCGGTGTTGGAGAAATTTATCAGCTGGTTCCGGGTGAGCAGGCAGAAGGAACTGGAAATCGTCAACCACGGGGTCGAGAGCATGGCAGTTAAGACCCCTTCAGTTAACCAGCGGATAGTAAATCTTTCCGGGGGGAATCAGCAGAAGGTGGTACTCGCCAAATGGCTTGCCACATCTCCGAAAATTCTGATCCTGGACGAGCCCACCAGAGGTATTGACGTGGGCGCAAAGGCGGAAATCTACCGGATAATCAACGATCTTGCCGCCAATGGCATCGCTATCATCATGGTTTCTTCGGAACTCAACGAGGTTATCAATATGAGCGATCGCCTTGCGATAATGTGGGAAGGCAGTATCGCTGCAATATTGGGCAAGGAAAATTTTTCACAGGATATTATTTTGAAACATGCACTTGGAGGAATAAAATGAACAAAAATTTGCTGCAGCGATATGAGAACAATGTCTTTGCCGGCCCGGTAGTCCGGTATTTGCGGACAAATTGGGGTATTCTTACCGGTTTTCTCGTGTTGTTTACGCTCCTTTCCATCTTTGCCGAGTATTTCTTCACCATGAATAATATGCTTACCGTGATGCGGACGGTGTCCACCAATGCGTTCCTCTCCATCGGGGTGATGATGGCGATCATGCTGGGAGGGATAGACCTTACCGGCGGTTCGCTCATTGCCTTTGCCGGTTGCGTCTGTGTCGTTGCCATAGAACGGGCGGGTCTCCCCATGCCGATGGGTATTACCCTGGGACTTCTTGTTGGGGTAGTCGCGGGATTCATCAACGGTGTTATCATCGCCTATTCGGGCATTCACCCCTTCGTCGTCACCCTGGCTATGATGAGTATCTGCCGGGGCGGCGCTTACCTCATCGCCGATGGTCGTCCTGTTCCCCTCAATAAAGACCCCGCAAAGTTCGCTTTCCTGGGAAATGGTTATCTCGGGCCCATACCCCTCCCGGCTATCTACATGGTTGTGTTTCTCTTTTTCGCCTATCTCCTCCTCAACCGGACCCGAATAGGCCGTCATATTTACGCCGTGGGCGGGAACCCCGTGGCGGCGAAATACTCGGGGATTAACATCACCCGGGTAAAGATAATGGTCTGGACCATAAGCGGCTTTCTCGGCGCATTCGGCGGTATCATCCTTGCGGCCCGCATGTCCTCGGGTCAGCCTGCGGCGGGGGTAAGTTTTGAAACCGATGCCATTGCGGCGGCGGTACTGGGCGGTACCAGCATGTACGGCGGCGTCGGTAATATCGGGGGCGTCTTCATAGGCATACTCGTCATCGGTATCATCAGTAACGGCCTCAACCTGCTGCACGTCAACTCCTTTTGGCAGTATGTCGCCAAGGGTGTCATTATCCTGCTTGCAGTTTATGTTGACATGTACCGAAAGAAACGGGAGAATACGAGAAAGGATTAATGGAGGGAAATAAATGGAACCAACTAAAAAACGACAGTTGGAGCTACAGGCGGCTAAGATACGGAAGTACGGATTGGAAGCGATTCAAGCTGCCAATTCAGGGCATATCGGCGGTTCTTTTTCTATAGCAGAAATACTGTCGGTATTGTATTTTGATCGTCTCAGAATCGACCCCAAAAATCCCAAAAAACCGGATAGGGATCGTTTTGTACTTTCCAAGGGACATTGTACGCCCACGACCTATGCCGCGTTGGCGTTACGGGGCTTTTTCCCTATTGAGGATCTCAAGACCTTCCGGCGTATTGATAGTTATCTTTCCGGTCATATTGAAATGAACCATGTTCCCGGGGTGGATATGTCCGCCGGTTCCCTGGGGCAGGGGTTTTCGGTTTCCCTGGGGATGGCCCTGGCAGGGAAAGTCGATAAGCTTGATTATAAGGTATATACCGTTACCGGGGACGGAGAAATTCAGGAAGGCCAGATCTGGGAAGCGGCCATGGCGGCGCCCAATTTTAAGCTCAATAACCTGCGGCTTTTTGTGGATAACAACCGGCTGCAGCTGGACGGTTCTGTTGATAAGATCATGTCCATTTACCCCCTGGAAGATAAATTTAAGGCCTTCGGCTGGCACGTGATCGGTATTAACGGTAACGATGTGGGTGAAATATCCGATGCCCTTGATACGGCTGATACCATACAGGACAAGCCCACGGTTATTATCGCCCATACTATTAAGGGTAAGGGTGTGTCCATTTTTGAAAACAATGTAAAATGGCATGGTGGCCGGCCCAGCCCGGCGGAATATGTTACCGCCTATGAAGAACTTAACGCACAAATTAAGCAATTGGAGGGGTGAGATGGGCGAAAAAAAATCTACCAGGGCTGCCTATGGAGATGCGCTTTGTGAATTTGGCGGGAACACAAAAATTGTTGCATTGGACGCGGATCTCGCTTCCTGTACCATGAGCGAAGTTTTTGGTGCAAAATACCCGGAGCGATTTTTTAATGTAGGTATTGCCGAAGCTAATATGATCGATATGGCCGCGGGGTTTGCCACCACCGGCAAGATCGCTTTTTGCCATTCCTTTGCCATGTTTACCGCCGGAAGGGGATACGATCAGATCCGTAACTCTGTTGCGTATCCCCATCTTAATGTTAAGGTAATTGGAAGCCATGCGGGGCTTACGGTAGGCGAGGACGGAGCAACGCACCAATGTATAGAAGACCTGAGCCTTATGCGTACCATCCCCGGCATGGTGGTGCTCGCGCCCTGTGATGCTCATGAAACCCGGGAAGCGGTAAAAGCTATTATCTCGTATGAGGGGCCCTGTTTTATGCGTACCGGCCGTACAGCGTTGGAGACGGTTACCGATACCATTCCCGGTTATTCCTTTACCCTGGGTAAGGGAGTTCTTCTGCGGGACGGAAAGGATGTGACCATCATTGCTACTGGGCTGATGGTCCAGGAATCTCTCAAGGCTGCGGAGCTTTTGGAAAAAGAGGGCGTCCATGCGCGGATAATTGATATGCATACTATTAAGCCAATTGATGCGGAGCTTATTCTCAAGGCCGCTTCTGAAACCGGCGCTATTGTTACTGCGGAGGAGCATAATATTATCGGAGGTCTGGGCAGCGCGGTTTGTGAGGTGGTCAGTGCGGAACATCCGATACCGGTTGTCCGGGTCGGGGTAAACGATGTGTTTGGCCGTTCCGGGGACGCCAAAGCATTGTTGATCCAATACGGCCTTTCCCCGGAGAACCTGGTTAAACAAGCAAAGATTGCGATAAGCAAAAAAAAATAAAGGGAGTTAAAATCATGGAAAAATTACGGTTAGGGGTGCTTGGGACTTCTGGTCACTACGAGCTTCGGGTAGCAACCCCACTTAAGTCGTCTTTGTTGGTGGAGCCCTATGCGATAGCGTCCAGAAATAAAGAAAAAGCCAAGACCTATGCGAAAAAATGGGATTTTTCTGAAGTTTACGGATCCTATGAGGAATTGCTGGCGGATCCCAAGGTAGATTTTGTTTATTTACCCCTGCCGAACCATCTTCATTTGCAGTATATCAAGAAAGCCGCCGACGCCGGGAAGCCCATTCTCTGTGAAAAGCCCCTGGGGCTCAACGCCAAGGAAGCTGTTGAAGCTGCTGAATATTGCAAGAAAAAAGGGGTTCCCCTGATGGAAGCCTTTATGTACCGTTTCCATCCCCAATGGCAGCGGGCTGCGGAATTGGTGAAGTGCGGCGAGATAGGAACTGTTATAGCCACCAGCGGGTTGTTTTCTTATGACCTTAAGGATGGCGGTAACATCCGTAATATTGCCGCAGCGGGAGGGGGCGCCATCCTGGATATAGGCTGCTATACCGTATCCAGCGCCAGGCTGCTTATGGGCGCCGAACCGGAACGGGTCGTTGGGACCTTTGTATGGGACCCGGTTTTTAAGACCGATATCCTGGGTTCCGCCATCCTTGATTTTGGTAATGGGCGCAGCTCCACCTTTACCCTGGGAACCCAGTTATATCCCTATCAGCGGGTTACCGCATTAGGTGCAGGCGGTTCTCTTTCCATAAAAATCCCCTTTAATATGTTTGGGGATGTTCCCGGGGAGATAACTGTTATCAATGGTGTGGGTGAACGGATCGTCGAAACTGAAATAATCGATCAGTATCTTCTGGAATTTGATGGATTCGCCGAATCAATTATCAATAAAACCGAAGTACCCACTCCTGTTTGCGATGCAATTGCCAATATGGCTGTTTTGGATGCCCTCTTTGCTTCAGCAAAATCGGGTAAATGGGAATCAGTGGCCAAATATTAGACGGCAGGGGATATTTTATGCATCTTTGTATTTACACCGATGGTGGTTGTTCCGGTAATCCCGGGCCCGGAGGATGGGCCTATGTTATTATCGGATCCGAAGAAAAGGGAAAGAAAAAACCTAAGATATCGCGGGTAATACCGGGGGAACTATTCCCCCGGGAGGGCTCCGGGGAGCTGATCCGTGAAAAATGGGGGGCCGAGCAGAATACCACCAACAACCGTATGGAGCTCTACGCCGCTGTAGCCGCCCTGGAAGCCCTGACTAAGCTGGGCCTTTCCCCGGAGACAGTAACGGTTTATACCGATTCCCAGTATGTCCAGAAGGGTATGACCGAGTGGATCACCGGTTGGAAACGGAACGGCTGGCGAACCAGTGATAGAAAACCCGTTAAGAACCAGGAGCTTTGGCTCCGTTTGGATGGACTGGCTTCGAACTTCGCCGTTAAATGGCAATGGGTTCGGGGCCACGCGGGTAACGAGTTCAACGAGCGCTGCGACCAAATGACCCAGGAAGCGATAGCGAGCCTGAAGAAGAAGCGGTGAGGGAATTTCCCTATTCCCTTTTATCTTCCTCTAAAATAGCGACTAGAAGTTCTAGGAGTTTAGCTGCCTCTTCTTTGGAAAGGGTGATTCCTTTTCCCATTTTCTCGTGGTCCGGGGCCCAATCCCGTATATCCAGTTTTGGACTTCTTCCATTCCACGACACAAGATTCAGCTCTTTTTTCCATCCGCCCCTTTCTTCCGAAAGAATACCGTAATTTTTTTGAATATCATGGGTAATATCCGGCATAAAACCTCATCCTTTTAATTATTTTAGGTAATATCAATATATAAGCATTTTTTCCTTAAAGCAAAGGGTTTTTGAGGGGGAAATAATAAAGTAATGGTGTATCTTGTTGTTATTCCCAAAACAAATTACACTTAATAAATAGAAATGAATAGGAGTACCTATGAAGAGTAAACCTTTCCTTGGTATTTTTGCAGGATTTTGTATTTCCCTGTTGGTCATATCCTGCGGGAGTAAGCCAGCGGTTGTGGAGCCGGCTGTTGTAGAGCCAGCGATTGTGGAAACCCCCCAGGAACAGGAGGTGCCTTTAAAGGACGCTGAAGTTGTTTACGTCCAGGAATCCCCGGATCAGGCGGCGCTTGAGGATCTACAGAGGGTCCTAAGCCGGGTGGAGACATCCAGAAAACAAGCCCTGGATATTGACGTCCCCGGTTACTTCCCTCCGGACTGGGAAGCTGCGGAGGGCCAATACGCTTCCGCTAAAGAAAATGCAAAAGATAAGACCCCGGGGGATGTGAAAAATACGATAGCCCTCTACGAAGCTGTGGCGGAGAGCTACGATACTGCAGCCCGCCGGTGTCTGCCCCTTTATTACGAGGAGCTGTCGGAGAAGATACTCCAGGCCAGAAACGAGGCGATTGACGCCGGAATCAGAAACCTTTCCCCCGACCGGCTTGAAGCTGCGGATGTGCTTATAGATGAAGCCCTGGCGTTCTATGAAGCAGGGGAGTCGGCAAATGCCGGGGCAGAAAATTACTATGCCGCAGTGGAATTGGCCTTTGGCGCCCTTGACAAGTACCATGCCTTGGGTATGGGTATCCGAGCTTATAGGGTTAGAGAGGAAATTGAGGAACGAGGCTTTTCGCAGTACGATTCGGGTAATTACGATCGGGCTGATGGGACCATACGCGATGCTATCGCCGCCTATGACAGCGGGGATACGGAAAAAGCGGCGACCGATGCGGAAGAGTCCTTCTTCCGGTATATGCTGGTACTTAACGAAGGGTGGCTTAGCTTTGCAGGCGACCTAAAAGTATCCGCCGAGACTGCACGCGGAAAGGCTTGGAACGCCAAGGCTCATGTGGCGGTCAGACAGGAATTCAGCGCCGCCGAAGGGGTTTATACCCGGGGAACCGCCGCCTTTAATGCCCGGGATTATGCCGGGGCTTCGGAATATTTCTCCCAGGTAATTCCCCTGTTTCTCGCCGCCGAAAGAAACGCCGAGCTAAAGCGGGTAGCGGCTGAGGATGCTATCTCGACAGCCGAAACCAGGATAAGCCAAAGTGAAGAAACCGCACGGGAAGCGGAGATTGTTTTACAGGGAGGAGCGCAATGAAACGGATTGTACTATTTTCATTAATTCTCTTTGCCTGGGGGTTTTCAACTGTTTTTTCGCAGCAGGTTCCCGCGGATGTACGGAATAACCGGTACTATCTGGAGAGTGTGCGGCTTACCCAGCTGGCCCAGGAAAGTTACAGCTACGGTGATTTTGACGTTTCCGCCAATTATGCCGACGAAGCGCTCAGGTATGCTCAGCTATCGGATGAATATGTGGCGTTACAGTTGAAAATAAAAGAGACCGATGATGCCATCACCGCTGCGAAGAATCGTATTGCCTGGGCGGTTTCGGTTGACGCCCCCCGGGCGTATCCGGAGGAATACGGAAAATCGGAACAGGCTTATAACGAGGCGATTTCCTTCCGGGGCGAAGAATCCTGGGACGAGGCTATCGCCGCAGCTCTGCGGGTAATTGATGCCTTGGCCTATATTACCAGTCCTACTCCCGTACCCGCAGTTGTGGCTGCACCTCCAGTTGTAATTGCCCCTGCCCCATCCGGAAAATCGGTATTACCCGCCCGGTACACGGTCCGCTCCTGGGCCAGTTCCAAGGACTGTCTCTGGAATATCGCCGGACGTTCCTGGGCTTATGGGGATCCGCATAAATGGCGGCTGATTTACAATGCGAATAAGGCGAAATTTCCAAAACCGGATAATCCTAACATCATAGAGCCGGGGATGATTCTGGATATCCCCAGCGTTCAGGGTGAAAGCCGGGAAGGGCTCTGGGACGCAAACAAAACCTACGAGTCTATTCGGTAGCGGTGGCCTGTAAATAGAGGCTGTATGCCGAGGCCATGAGGGCGTGTACATAGGGAGGACGCCCCAGGCCTTGGAATACTTCCCGGATTGGTACCAATTCTACGTCCACATATTCATCGTCATCCAAGTCCTGTTTGTCCAGGGGGCGTAAATTTTCGGCCAAAAAGAAGTGAACATGGTTGGCCATGATTGCCGGGTTGGGGCTGAATTCCCCGATTTTCCGGATTTTCCCCGGTGTATAGGCGGTTTCTTCCCGCATTTCCCGGGCCGCCGCTTCCAGTGCATCTTCCCCGGGCTCGAATACCCCGCCGGGAAATTCCAGGCTTAGCTCTTGGGAACCGTGGCGCCATTGGCGGACCATCACAAATTCCTTCCCCCGCTCCGTTTCAATTACCGGTACCACGATGGCCCAGTCCGGGGCGTCGATAACCGAAAAAACCCGGGATTCTCCCTCCGGTGATTTGCAGGTGGTGTCCCGGATCGAAAAAACCCGGGAACGGTAGACCTCCCGCCGGGATTCTTCGTGCCAGATAAGGTGGACCGCTGGTTCATGTTCGTTTTTCATTTCTATAAAATAACCCGAGAAGGGCCATTGCTGGAAGTACCTCGGGAATTTTTTTGACAATATCTTTTTAAGGCCTTATGATTTGTGTAGATGGAGTTAATGGCCAAGGAGGATTTTATGGCAATCATCACAATTTCACGTCAGTTGGCATCTCTTGGCGATGAAACCGCTAACGAATTGGCAAAACTGCTGGATTACCGTTTTGTGGACAAGCTTAGCCTTGAGGAACGGATAAAGTCTTATGGCGTTGAGGGCCGTAAGCTCGAGAAATACGATGAACGGAAACCGTCATTTTTCGCGTCCCTTTCCCAGGATAGGGATGATTATCTGCATTATCTGAAAACCGCCATGCTTACCGAAGCCGGGGAGGGGAGCTGTGTCTTTATTGGCCGGGGCGCCTCTGCGGTTTTCAAGCATATTCCCGGGGTTCTTTCGGTGTTTCTGGTTGCCCCTATAGATATACGCTGTGAACGGGTAAAAAGCTATTTTCACTGTGACGATAAGCGGGCGCGGCAGATTATCGACCAGAGCGATCGCGACCGGATGGGGTTCCATCGGTATTTCTTCGATATCGACTGGAAGGATCCTTCGAACTATCACCTTACCCTGAATACGGGTAACCTGCATCCGGCCTTGGCGGCTGGGATCATTAAGGAACTTCGGGATCGGTCGGTTGCTTCCGATACGGAATCCCAGAGTGTAGCCCGGCTCAAAGAAATGACCCTTGGACAGCAGATTATTCACCACGTTTTGTATGAAAAGGAACTGCCCGTCCATTTCCTGGAAGCGGTGGTCTCCGGAGGGAATGTGATACTCTACGGGGTTGCTAATTCCCAGGCCCTGGTGGAAGCTGCTGTTTCCGCTGCCAAGGAATTCGCCGGGGTTGCGGGGGTTCAGACGGAGATTCAGGTAGTTCAGGAATACAGCGTTATGCCTTAATTTTTTTTAAAAGCCCTAAAGCAAAATATACGGGAGCCCCCTAATGCGGTTAGGAGGCTCTTATGTTACGGTTTTTCCTTTGTATGCTCCCGGCGTTGATTATCGGGGGTTGTAGTTTGCTGGAGGGGGTGGAGGACCATGGTTCGCCCCAGGGAAGTTTAAGGATAGTCACCTGGAATGTGCAGGCCCTTTTTGACGGGAGTCAAACCGGAACCGAGTATAGTGAATATCTTAATGATGCCGGCTGGGCGGAGGATAAATTTTCCGCCCGGGTAAACGCTATCGCCCAGGCTATAGGCCGTATAGCCGACGGGGTTCCGGATATCATAGCCCTGGAGGAGATTGAAAACTCCCAGTGTTTGGAGGCTATCGCCCAAAGTGAGCTTTCAAAATACGGTTATGGGTATACCTTTTTTTCCAAAAACAAGGGAGCGTCCCTGGGAATCGGGGTATTAAGCCGTATCCCCTTTACGGATACCCGGGTCCATGGCATGGTCTGGGACCAGGAGACCGCCCCGAGACCGGTCTTGGAACTCTGGCTGAGGCCGGAGGATACTCCCCTGGTCCTCTTTGTCTGCCACTGGAAATCCAAGCTCGGCGGGGACGACAACACGGAAACCCTGCGTCGGGCTTCGGCCCGGGTTATTCTTAGGAGGATCCGGGAGATCCAGACGGAGTACCCTGATGTGCCCGCCGTAATCATGGGGGACCTGAACGAAAACTACGATGAGTTTTACCGCCGGGGTCGAAAAATACTAAGCGCTTTGCTGCCGGATGATCCGGATGCTGCGGATTTTATCCGCGCAGATTTCACCCGGACAGAAACGGAGAATCGGGGGAATTTTTTAATTCTAAGCGGTGAAAAACCCCCGGCGGCGGCGTACTTTGATTCGTCCATGCCGGCCTTCTATTCACCCTGGGGACAGGAATTGCAGAACGGTTCCTACTATTATAAGAATGACTGGGAAACTATCGATCATTTCCTGTTATCGGAACAGTTCTTTGATCAGGCGGGATGGGACTTTAGTTCCTGCCGGGTTCTGGATCAGGAACCCTTCGTTAACGCCAAGGGGACTCCCGATACTTATAGTCCCCGTACCGGCAATGGTCTGAGCGATCATCTCCCCCTGATGCTTGTATTGACCAATTATTGACAGGCCAGGTATTGGCCTCTATCATTAGCCGTGCGTAATAAATTGACCAACGAGTTGGCGGTCTGCGGATTGAACGCCGTAAAAGCCCTGGGGGAGACTCATCCTGAACGGATCAACCGATTCTTCCTCCGGGAGGACCGGCTGCCCTTGTTTACCAAGCTCTGCAAAAACCTGGCTGAATGGAAACGGCCCTACAAGCTTTGCGACGATGAAGAGCTGGAACGGGTTTGTAAGAGCAACCGGCACCAGGGCGTGGCGGCCATGATTGATGAGCCCCCGGTGGAGGGCCTTAGTCAGGAGGATCTTGATACTTGGGCCCGGGAAGGAAAGACGGGGCTCCTCCTCTGTGCCGTGGGCAACGACCACAACCTGGGAGCCATAGTCCGTTCCGCAGCTTTTTTCGATGTGTCCTACGTGGTGCTCTCCGATGCCGATGAGGCTGCTCAGCTCACCACCAGCGCCTACCGGGTTGCGGAAGGCGGTATGGAACATGTGGAGTTCCGGAAACTGAAAAATACGCCGGGCTTCCTGAAAAGCGCCGCTAAATCCCTGCTTATTATCGGGGCGGACCATAGGGCGCGGCTTAGGATACGGGACCTGAAAGCCGTTGTTGGGGAGCATGGTGTTGGGCGTCCCGGGATTGCCCTGGTGATGGGTAACGAGGAAACCGGCCTTTCCCCGGAGATAAAGGAACACTGTACCAGCCTGGTGCGTATCCCCGGAAGCGGCGTCATGGAAAGCCTCAATGTCGCCCAGGCGGCAACCCTTTTCCTCCACGAAATCTATGAGCTCTGAACAAGATCCTGAACTAGGGACCTTCCTGAGACTCCTTCGGGGCTTGCCGGGGGAACTCGCCCTGAAAATGCCGGTCCTAAGGGATATCGCGGATCTGAGCGGAAACGGCGGCAGGATCGATGTGGCCGCCGCACAGCCGGGGATCATTAGGCGGCGGCTTGACCGGCGATACGCCCGTATCTGTGTGGTCTATGGGGAATTGAGCAAACTGGATTTTAAAAAGGCAAAGCCCGGTACCGGCCTTGAGGATCTGGTCTTTGCACAGACCGATTTTGCGGTTTATCAAAAAATCAGCCGGGAAGATTTTAACACCTTTTTTGACGAAGGGCTGGATGACTTTGAGGATTCCTTCTATAAAAATAATTTTACCATGGATCGCAGCGCGGTGCGAAAAACCATTTTCCATTGGTATAAGCCGGAGGGGGAATACTATTCCTGTGTTGCAAATAGCGCGGGGAATCCTCTGCTTCTGGGGATCATGCGTACCCTGCATACCGCCCTGGATTTTGTCCCCTTGATAAAAACGGAGGAGACCTTGAAGGAATGCGAGATCCTTATGCGTTTGGCCTTGGGGGAGGATGCCCTTGCCGGGTTGACCAAAAATTTTTCCGCCCTCTATTTCGGGCTGCTCCGCAGTCTCGACAATAGTACAGTGATCCACCCGGACGGAATGAATACCGCCCTGTCCTTTCGTATGGACGAAACCCCGCCTGCTCTATACGGAACATTTCACCCCTCCAACAAAGCACACACCATTCGGCTGGCTTAATGCAACGGGACAAACCTGCAAAATGGGGGATTTTGGCTTGCCTATCTCCCAAAAACCTGATATATTCTAAAAAGAGGTAAC
>NZ_JAJQRB010000020.1:0-11818 GCF_046533075.1 Treponema primitia
GGAGACTTCGGTGTCTCCCTCCGCGGGGAGCCCCGGCTGGGCTGTAACGGCGCGGGAACGGGAAGCAGGGTTCATCAGCATAGATGGTAAAACGATACGGGGAAGAATGATAACTTGCTATTTACACAGAATTTCTGACACGCTCAGGGCTCCGAATCCCTCTTATGCGGGGAAGAAAAAATCGGCCCTAAACGATGTTTTACCGCCGCCCTTGAACCGGACTATATGTTTTCCATTCTTTTTGGAAAGTAAATGCAGGAGATGCTATGATTTTAATTATCGGGGGGTTGTGGTACTCTGGACCGACGGGGCCAGAGAGCCGGCGGCAGGTTGTGCAGGGAAGCGAGGAAGGATGGGGAAACCCGACTGAACCTCGGTTTGGAGATTAACTTACAACCGGCCACCGTAAAACAAAATGCGGCTGCCTGTCAGACAGGCAGACCGCGAATAGGAGTTCGGTGAACCACACCCGATAATTGCTCCTGGTCCTTATTTTATCGTAAGGAGCAGAAAGATGAAAGAGCGGAGGTATGTTGGAATCGACGTGGGGAAAAGGACCTATGCGATGGCGGTGATAGGGAAAGCCGGAGCCGTGACCCACAGTAACGGGAAGACGAGCGATGCGGGACGTGCAGCGTTGTGGAAAAAGCTGCAAAAGACCGACAAAGTGGCGATTGAGGCCGGGAATATGGCGTTCATCATGGCGAAGGAGATACTTGCCCAGGTTGGGTGCGAGGTGGTGGTACTCAACGCATCCCGGCTGGCCTTGATCTACGGGTCGATGAAGAAGACGGACAAGGAGGATTCACTCAAGCTGGCTCGGATCATTGAGCAGTTCCGGGATGATCAGCTTCCGTCAGTGCCGCTGCCGAGTGACCAGGAAATGCGGCGGAGGAAACTGATAGCCAGTCATTCGCGGGCGGTAAAGCTGCGGACGCAGATGATAAACACGCTTCACGGGCTGTTTTTGCACCAGGGGATAACCACGGTGGTGGCGAAGGACCTGGCAACCACGGAAAACCGGGAAGCAGCGGTAAAGCAACTGACGGGGTTGGAACGGGAAGAGGCGGAATGGACGCTTGAGGTGATAGAACACTGCGAAAAGCGAATGGTTCGGTTGGATAAGCATATGGCTGCGGAACGGAAGGGCGATAAACAGATAGAGCGGATTATGGAGGTACCGGGAGTGGGCCCGGTGGTGTCCCTAGCCTTTGTGGCCTTTTTAGGGGATGGGAGCCGGTTTGAAAACGCGTCGCAGGTGAGCAATTACCTGGGCTTGGTACCCCGGGTGGATATGTCGGGAACGATCGTGAAATATGGGGGAATAACAAAACGGGGAAACAAGTATCTGAGATCGTTGTTGGTCCAGGCATCCTGGGCGGTGATGCGCTCAAAGCAAGGGAGTGCGTTGAAAGAACGGTATGAATATATGACGGTGGTGAAGGGTTTGGGAAAGAAAAAAGCAATTGTTGCCATAGCCCGAAGGCTGGCGGAATTGTTATGGACCTTGTTACGAAGCGGAACTGACTACGAGCCGCGGAAGTTCACCGGTCCCTCAAAGGGTGTACCGGTTGAAAAAATAGTTACTGAGGCATTAGCGAGCTAAGCTCGTTTGCATAGGGGACGGGAGCTGTCATGGGGAAAAACTTTAAAAAAGTTTGTGAAATTCCCTTGACATAAATCATAGGAGCCCTGCGTATATCCCTCGTATAAACGGGCGAGTACGGTGGGTGTACCGGGCGCTCGCACGCTTGTAGAATTTACCTGTCATATATTCATACCTTTCTTTCAACGCGCTCCCTTTCTTTGAGCGCATCACTGCCCAGGATGCCTGGACCAACAATGTCCGTAGGTATTTGTTTCCCCATATTTCACGATGGTTCCCGACATATCCACCCGGGAGACCAAGCCCAAGTAATTGCTCACTTGCGATGTGTTTTCAAACTGGCTCCCGTCTCCCAAAAAAGCCACAAAAGCCAGGAATACCCCCGGGTCTACCCCCGGTCCCTTCATAATCCGCTCTATCTGTTTGTCACCCTTTCGCTCCGCAGCCATATGCTTATCCAACCGAACCATCCGCTTTTCGTAGTGTTCAATCACCTCAAGCGCCCATTCCGCCTCTTCCCGATCCAGCCCCGTCAGTTGATGGATCGCTGCTTCCCGATTTTCCCCGGTTGCCATGTCCTAGCCACCACCGTGGTTATCCCTTGGTGCAAAAACGCCGCTCGTCACGCATCGTTCGTCCTCCCGTTGCTGTGGGTCACCGCCCCGACTTTCCCTATCACCGCCATCGGGGTTCAGCAGGTTTCCCCATCCTTCCTCACTTCCTCGTATAACCTGCCGCCGACTCTCTGGCCTCTCGGCCCAGAATACTACGACTTCCCGATAATTAAAATCATAGCATCTCCGAAAGTAAATTCTACTTGCGTGTGAGCGCCAGGGATACCCCCGTACCCGTCCTCCTTTGTGGGTGTACGGAAGAATGCTTTTGGGAGGGCGCTTATCATCCTTTATGAGATTTCCTCTTTCAGAAGCTTTTAGGTAGATCGGGAGAATTTTGCTTTAGGGATTATGTAAAAAAATTTGTAAAAAAACTTGTTGACACCCGTAAAACCATATGGTATTATTTATTACATAAAAGAAAAGTAGTAATATTTATTACTATTACAACAAAGAAGAGTATTTCGTTGTTGAAGGGGTTCTGATTACTCTATGTATTATCTAAAACACAAGGAAGGTTTATATGGGTGCTAATTTTCATGATTTTGTAGATCCTATACCACAAAAAATTATTAATCGGGTTAAAAAATTAAATTGTGCACTTTTATGCGACGGGATGAAAGGTACGGATGTTCTTCGGGAAGGATGTATGGATGCAGATATCATGCCTATTAATCGCAAATTAAAAATGGTTGGTACGGCTATGACTGTTGAAACGAACAACGGAGATAATTTTCCGATTCATGTTGCCATTTATTCAGCAAGGCATGGATATGTCATGGTTATTGATGGTAAGGGGTATAAAGAAAGGCCTTATTTTGGCGATCTAATGATGGCATCCGCCCAAGCTATGGGTGTAGCAGGTATGGTTGTGGATGGTTATTGTCGGGATACAAATGGGTGTTTGGAATTGAATTTCCCTGTTTATTCAAGGGGAATTATGCAGCGAGGCGTTATTAAAAAGGATCCTGGCATAATAAATGGAACTGTTAAATGTGGAGGTGTAATTGTTAACCCTGGAGATCTTGTTGTTGGCGATTATGATGGTGTCACAGTAGTCCCCAGGGAAAAAATTGAAGAAATTGTAGATAGTGCTGAAGAAAAATTTGCCTATGAAAAAGAGCGGGCTAAAACTATAAAAAGCTTTTCCATGGCAAGGAAAGAAGGTAAGAAAACACCGCAATTAGCACCACAATGGGTAATAGATCTGCAAAATGAGCAAAAATCTTAACTCATGGAGGCTATTATGCAGGCGATAAAACACATAGGTATGAAAAAGATTTTTGGTTGGTTGGCTTTTGTATTTGGAGTAGGAATAGCTGCATATCATTTGTATACATCAGGATTCGGACAACTCACAGCTATTCGACACCGGATGATTCATTGGGGGTTCATGGTCATTATCGGGATGTTCTTATGTCTGCAAAAAAATGATTCAAAAACAATAAAAGATAAAATATTTTTTTGGTTAGATATTGTATTTGCCTTAGGGGCCTTTATAGGAATGCTCTATATTAATATAGAATATGTTGGGCTATTTAATCGTACGGGACTATATACTTATAATGATAAGCTTGTAGGGTTTATTATGATTTTTGCAGTATTATGGTCTACTTATCGTCGGCTTGGTCTGCCTATGGTAATTATTGCCAGTATAGCTCTTGCCTATTGTTTCTTTGGTAAGTATATACCAGGGGGATTAGGTCACAAAGGTTTTTCTGTAGGTAGGATTATAGGTGTAATGGCCTATTCTTTTGAAGGCATTATGTCATCTCCCTTGGGTGCGTCTGCAACATATGTTATTGTTTTTTTGATTTTAGCATCAGTTATGGAACAAACAGGATCAGGAGCATTCTTCATCAATCTTGCTCTAGCGGGAACGGGTAGTAGGCGCGGTGGTCCTGCAAAAGCAGCGGTTATTGCCAGTAGCTTTTTTGGGACTATTTCTGGAAGTGCGGTTGCCAACGTGGTGAGTACAGGAACATTTACTATTCCTTTAATGAAAAAAACAGGCGTGGATCCTGATTTTGCAGCTTCAGTAGAGGCAGTTGCGTCCACAGGCGGACAAATTATGCCACCCATTATGGGTGCTGGAGCATTTGTTATGGCTGAAATGACCGGTATTCCATACCTCCAGATAGCGAAAGCTGCAATAATACCGGCATTATTGTATTACATAGCTGCTTATATTGTTATTGATATTTATAGTAAGAAACACAATCTAATGGGTGTACCAAAAGAAGAATTACCAAATGCGAGAAAAGAAATGAAAGCCAATGGGCATTTAATAATTCCAATTATTGCTCTAATTGTCTTATTAATGGCGGGAAATACGGCTTTGAAAGCGGGTTTTTATGCTACAATTGCAACATTTTTTATCGGGCTAATCAGAAAAAGTTCGCGTATTGGTCCAAAAAAATTACTCCTTGCATTAGCAAATGCTGGTAAAAGTGGCGTTGAAGTTGCCTGTGCCTGTGCCTGTGCCGGGCTTATTATAGGGACATTTTCCCTTACTGGCTTAGGTTTAAAATTATCAGCTCTGATAATACAGTATTCCCATAATTACCTGATAGTTGCTCTATTTATGACTATGATCGCTTCCCTTATTCTTGGTATGGGCTTACCAACTACCGCTTCTTATATAATGCTCGCTGTACTTGTGGCACCTTCATTAACAAACATGGGACTTTCAAAGTTGGCCGCCCATCTTTTTGTGTTTTATTTTGGGATACTTGCAGCCATTACTCCTCCTGTAGCGCTGGCCTCATATGCAGCAGCAGGTTTAGCGCACAGTGATCCAATGAAAACAGGTTGGAGGGCTGCCCGTTTGGGGATCACTGCTTTTATTGTACCGTATATGTTTTGTTTTGGACCACCTTTATTGTTTGTTGGTTCGGCTCTCCGGATTATTCATGCAACAATCACATCGGTAATTGGAGTCTATTTTGTAGCTTGTTCACTTGAGCGGTATATAATGGGATATAAGCTTATGTTGCCATTATCTATTCTTCTCTTTATAGCAGCATTGCTTCTTATGCATTATGGTTTAATTTCTGACTTGATCGGTTTAGCTATAGGTGTGACAATTATGTTATATCAATTTCTTAGTCATAAATTAGTATTAAAGGAGGGTATAAACAAATAAACTGTTTCTGTTCAACTTGTATGTAGATAATTATTTATTAGGAGGCTTGTTATGAAGAAAGGTAAAACTTGTTTTTGTATAGTTATGATTTTTAGTATAACATTGTTATTTGTTGGTTGTAAAAAAAAGGATGATGCAGAAAAGAAGGATACAGTTGTTCCTGGTTCAGTTACGAGGATTTCAATAGGAACTGCTAATACCAGTGGTATTTCTTATATTTTTGGTGGCGCCTTGGCCAATTTGATTAATCAAAAGCTATCTGGGATTGAAGCGACTGCAGAAGTAACAGCAGGTGGTGTAGAAAATATAAATTTATTGCAGGCTAGGGAATTAGAATTCGGTATAGCGCCAACTGAAAGTCTCTATTTTTCATGGGAAGGAACAGCCCCTTTCCAGAGTGCAAATAAGGAATTGAGGCTCGTAGGAAAACTTTGGCCCAGTACTATGCATATCGTTGCCCTCCAGTCAGCCAATATCAAAAGTGTATCAGATTTAAAAGGTAAAAGAGTATCCGTTGGAGCTCCTGGTGCAGCGCAAAGGATTTATATAAAAATTATCCTGGAATCATACGGACTTGATTTTAAAGATCTGGTCAGTTTGGATATTGGATATAGTGAAGGTATTGACGGTATGAAAGATGATTTAGTAGATGCTGTTTTCTTTCAAACCGGTGGTCCAAACGCATCCATTATGGATTTAGCTCTTAGTAAGAAAATAAATCTTGTGCCAATTGATCCCGATAAGGCAAATTTTATTGTACAAAAATATTCATATGCTAATCAATCAGTTATTCCGGCATCAATGTATAAAACAGACAGCGATGCTCGTGTTATTCATACAAACAATTGTATTGTTTGTAGATCGGATATTGATGACAATACGGTATATCAAATCACAAAGCTTATTTTTGAAAATATTGATGCCTTAAAAAATGCTCATACAATTTTAGGTGAAATCAGGCCTAATGTAGCTGCAGAGGCAATTATTCCTCTACATCCCGGCGCTGAACGTTATTATCGGGAAATTGGAATAATAAAGTAAATTATTTTTACAAGAGCAAAGATTAATAAACCGATACCTTGGCAAAAAAATAAAAAGGAGTTTTTAAACAGATGGAAAAGATAGTAGTTGCTGGACCTTTTAATGATGAAATGAAGACTTGTCTAAAAGAAGAATTGCCTACTGGATTTGAGCTAAAATTTATCTCATCTCGGGATGAATATGCTGAATTCGGAGACGCAGACTATATTATTCTCCGTACTCTTTCTATTCAGAAAGAAGATATTCCTCACATAAAGAAGGCTAAAATTATCCAACGTTGGGGAGTTGGTGTTGATGCGGTAGATCTTGAAACCCTTGGCGCCCGTGGTATTCCTGTGGCAATCCCTTCGGGTGTTAATGCAGTATCAGTTTCTGAAATGACATTAGCATTAGCTTTGGCAGTACTTCGCAATATTCCGATATTGCATAATAGTATTTTAGCAGGGAAGCATGAAAAAGAATTATATAGTAAGCGCTCATATACTATTAACGGGAAAACAATTGGAATTATTGGAATCGGCAATATAGGAAAAAAAGTTGCACGTCTTTTTCATGCGTTTGGAGTTAAAGACATTCTTTATTATGATCCCTTTAGATTGAAACCTGATCAAGAAAAGGAGTTGAATGTTATTTATAAATCGTTAGATGAATTATTTCGACAATCCGATATAGTAAGCCTTCATGCGCCGCTTACTGATGAAACTCGTAATATCATAAATGAGGAGAGCCTTTCAAAGATGAAAGTAAAGGCTGTATTAATAAATACAGCAAGAGAGGAGCTTGTTGATTTGAATGCTCTTGCAAAGGTTATCAAAGGCGGTAAATTATTAGGTGCGGGTATAGATGCAATAGAAAAAGAAACGGTGAAAAAAAACCCTCTTGCAGAATTCGATAACGTAATTTTTACGCCCCATCTTGGAGGAAATACCGTTGATAATTATGCTCATGCTGCAAAACATTGCATAAAAAATATAATAAAGATAAGCAGAGGTGAATCTTTGGATGCGGCTGATTTAATTAATGCCCAATATCTAATTAAATAATTACATTAGTTAGGAGGTAATATGCCAGGAAAAGAATTTGACTTAATAAAGGGGGGATATGATCTTCATGTACATACCGCTCCTTCTCATTATATCAGGCTCTTTGATGATTTTGAATATGCTAAAGAACTTGACAAATACGAAATGGGTGGTTCTATTATAAAAGCGCATTTCGGTACAACTTGTGCAAGGGCGCAGCTGGCTAATAAATATAGCGGTGCAAAAGCCAAATTATATGGTGCATTAACTCTTGATTGGGCTGTGGGGGGGATTAATCCGTATGCAGTTCAATCTGAAATTTTGCTAGGGGCAGCGATAATATGGATGCCAACATTTCATGCAAAAAACGATCAGGTTGGATCGAATTTTAAAAAGCACCCGGTTTCAGGTCCTGGAATAGAAATTATTGATGAAAAAGGTAAGTTATTGCCAGTCGTATATGATATCATTGATTTAGTAAAAAGCGCTGATATTGTATTAGCTACAGGGCATCTTAGTCCGAAAGAATCATATGCTCTCTGCAAAGAAGGTATTGCCCGTAGAGCGACAATGTATTTAACACATCCCGATAGGCCTATTGAAAATGTATCGATTGAAATGCAGATCGAATTGTCAAAACTAGGAGTTTATATTGAAAAAAGCTATATTAATGTATTAAAAAATCAAATATCAATTACTGATGTTGCTGATCGTATTAAAAAAATATCACCAAAAATGTGTGTTATGACAACGGATCTAGGAAAATCTGAAGATGTTTCTCCACCCATAGGTTTAGCTACTTTTGTTAAAGAGCTTCTTAATTTTTCGTTTACTGATCAAGAAATAAAAATGATGGTATCAGAAAATCCAAAAAAAATATTACATGTCTGAAAAAATTAGTTGACTAGGAGATAAAGCGATGAAAGAGAAACATCTTAGAGGAAAGACGGCATTAATTACCGGATCCGGTCGAGGAATTGGTCAGGCCATAGCAAATCATCTTGCCTTTTGTGGGGCAAATGTTATTATTCATGACGTGGCAATGGATTCTCCAAAAATATTTAACGAAGGTGACTCTGTAGAACAGGTGGCGGATAAAATTGGAAAAGAAAATAGCGTAAAAACTATGTTTGTACTAGGTGATCTGACAAAGCCAGATATAGTTAGCAGTATGGTTGAAAATATTCATTCGCAATTTGGTCAGATTGATATCCTTGTTCCATGCGCTGGTGCTGACATTAGTTCGAAAGGCGAAACCGGACCTAATGCCGGAAAACTTCTAGATCCTCTGTTAGCGATTAATATATCCAATGAGGATATTAAAGCAATATTGGAAAGGAATCTACTTACATGTATTTATACTTGTAAAGCCGTTGTACCAGAAATGATTGAAAGAAAATATGGATGGGTTGTTGTGATGGGAAGTGTATCTGCTACATGGGCATCACCAGAACAGGCAATTTATGGAACGGCAAAAGCCGCAGTACACCAATATGCAAGAAATTTAGCTGCCATGTGCAGACCTTATGGTGTGTATGTTAATATTATTGCCCCTGGTATGACATTGTCCGGAAGATTTAAGGCAAGCCGGGAATTAAATAAAGATTTATTGCGTAAAACCGGGTCCTTGGACAGATACTGCTGGCCAGAGGAAGTAGGTCAAACAGTAGGATTTTTAGTCTCTGAAGATGCATCATTTATCAGCGGCCAAATTATTAGGATTGATGGTGGAAAACAAATATGGCCGGCATAAACCGTTGTCCATATTTCATTTTAATTTAGGGAGTATTTTTGATGAATGAGAACAAAATTAGAAAACTTTTAAATGAGGGAAAACCTACTACCTGTACTCGAATATGGAGTACATGGTCTTTTTTCACGGAGGCTCTTGGTGCAACCGGAAATTTTGATTATATGGAATTTGCTGCGGAATATGCGCCTTATTCTCAAGTTGATCTTGAAAATATAGCAAGAGCTGCAGAATTACATAATATGGGCACGATGATAAAACTGGATTTTATGAATCGTGGTTTTACCGCTCAAAAAGCCATCGCATCTGGATTTCAGGCTATTTTATTTGTTGATCATGAAACCCCAGCAGAAGTTAAGGAAAGTATTAAGATGATAAAACCTAATACTCCAAGCGATAAAGGGTTATATGGTACACCGCAGAGAAGATTCATAGGAACCCGTCCAAATGTCTCGCAAACTGAACATGCCCAACGATTAAGAGATATTGTTATCTGTTTTATGATTGAAAGTGAAGAAGCAATGAAGAATATTGATGAGATCTGCTCAATTGAAGGTGTAGACATGCTTCAATTCGGTCCTTCTGATTATAGTCTGAGTGTCGGTTGGAACCGCAATGAACATATAGAAGAGCTAAAAGCAGAAGAAAGAAAAATGATAGACGTAGCATTAAAGCATGGGATTCAACCTCGATGCGAAATAAAGAAAGTAGAAGCGGCTCAATATTATATTGATTTAGGGGTGAGACACTTTAGTCTTGGAGATCAATTTGATAAAATTAATCAATTTTGGAAAGAGGAAGGAGCAAGAATACGAAAAATCGCTGACGAATTGAAATAAAGTATTAATCAATGGCATGTGCGTATTATAGCTGTGAATGGATGGCCGCTTATATTCACAAATTGG
Organism: Treponema primitia; assembly: GCF_046533075.1. Lineage (GTDB taxonomy): Bacteria > Spirochaetota > Spirochaetia > Treponematales > Breznakiellaceae > Termitinema > Termitinema primitia_B. The sequence goes on from NZ_JAJQRB010000020.1 coordinate 10,084, forward strand.
CATTTGATTGAATGCCTTTTAATATTTTATCAGCGTCTTTAAGATTGGTTTTTGCTTTATTGCGATTTTGATCAGTAAGCACACCAATTAAAATATCAGCTATAAGCATTGATGATGTCATAGAGTTATGAAAGTTTTTGCTTAAAGTTTCAGAGGAAAGTAATATATCTGAAATAGAAGCAAAGGGTGATAAGTATCCATCGCTGACTGAGATAATAAAAGCACCTCTTTTATGAGCCAGCGCTGTAAAATTTACTACTTGGGTAATATAACGCGGGAAGCTGATTGAAATTACTACATCCTTTTTGCTGATGCGATGGAGGAACTCAACAATATCTAAATTGCCATTATAAATGAAATCACAATTTCCCAATATACGATTTATATTGTAGGCTAAGTAATGGGAAACACAATGACAACTACGTTGTCCAAATACATAGATATGTCTAGCGGAGCTGATTTTTTTTGCAGCCTGAATAATGGAATTGTCAGATAAATTAGCATAAGTTATATTAATATTGTCTAATTGTTGTCGTACGATATCGGTGATTAAATTATTTCTATTTTCAAAATTATGAAAATTCATCTCAAGTTTTACTGAAGGACCTGATTTTATCTTTAGATATTCCTGGAGGTTTTTTTGTAATTCCGCATAGCCTGTAAATTTTAAAGTTAATGCAAACCTGACAACTGTAGTAGTGCTGGTTTTCACAATCCGTGCAATTTCATCAATGGTTGAGAAAGCAGCTTGCATGGGATTTTTCAATATATAATCTGCTACTTTTTTCTGAGAATTAGTCAGTGTTGGAAGCCCTTTTTCTATTTTATCAAAAATAAGTATATTATCTGCCATAATCTAATCTTCATAAATCCCTTTCATGAATTTAGCGATTTTCACCGGGTCATTGGTTGCGCGTATTGCCGCTTGTCTTTTTTCATCACCTTCCTGAATCCGTTTAACCCGGACTGCAACGTCTTCCAGATAGCCTGCGGGAAATTTAACAGCGCCGTCTTCCCCTGCGTGGATTATCTCGCCGGGGGCAACATCCATGCCGCATATATCCACCGGAACATTTATTGCCTGGATAACGAAGCTTCCGTGACCTGCGGCTAACCCGGTGAACATACATTGAATATGGAGTGGGCGTATTTCTTCTAAATCGCGGGAAGGGCCGTCGGTTACAATTCCTGTCACTCCTACTTGCTTAAAGGATGTCAGCATATTGCCCCCTAATAAACCATTCTTATTTTTGATGTGCTCGGGGAAATTTTGTTTTACCGCAAGTATAACCGGTTTTGGTGATTTTTCGATTGCCTTCAAAATATCTATAAATTCAAGCCGACCAAAGGCAGGATCGGGCATCCCATACACTACGGTCACCGCATAGCCTGCCCGTCTTCCAATTTCAGGATACATACATTTTAGCGATTGATTTGCATACCAATTTGCTTCCCATGGGTTGTATAGACCAAGACAATTTTCTTTATCGCTCGGATAAGTGGCAACCGCATTAGTAATGGTAGGTGTATCGTATTGCTCTAGTTCTTTTAATAAATCCAGTTGACTGTTACCCATGAAAGAATCTCCTTTAAAAACAATATTAATAGTAAAACGAATTTACAGTTTTTTATTATAACTGTCTAGGGGTACATACTGCCGGTGCGAATACCGCTGATGGGTTAACCCTTCACGTCTATCATTGATGGGACGCCGGTATCGGCATAGATGGATTGG
>NZ_JAJQRB010000021.1:0-29406 GCF_046533075.1 Treponema primitia
TTGAAAAGCTGGGGCTGGACAAGGTGCCGATCTGTATGGCGAAGACGCAATACAGCTTTTCTGACAAGATAGAGCTGAAGGGCGCGCCGAAAGGCTGGCGGCTCAATGTCCGTAACGTCAAGATATCCGCCGGCGCGGGTTTTATTGTAGCCCTCACCGGTGAAATCATGACCATGCCCGGTCTCCCCCCGGTACCCTCCGCGGAAAAGATCGACGTGGACAACACCGGAAAGATCTCCGGGCTGTTCTAGGAGAAGAGGAGAGGAAAAACCACGAAGGACACCAAGAGACACTAAGGAGGAAATAGAATAATGATAATTCCAAATTCCTTTGTGTACTTCGTGTCCTTTGCGGTTAAAAATTCTTAATTTTTATAAAAACGATTAGAAATATATAATTATAGTAAGGAGAAAACAGTATGGAAGCACGATCACCAGCACAAATTCTGGAATACACCAGCGATGTAGGTTTGGCAAAGGTTCAACGGAGCCTTCTCGGCCAAGTGATTTTATCTTTTATGGCAGGGGTGTTTATTGCTTTTGCCTCGGAAGGCTCCAACATGGCGGCCTTTAACCTGTTCGCCAATCCGGATACCTACGGGCTGGGCAAGGTTTTGGCGGGAGCCGTGTTCGGGACGGGGCTCATGCTGGTTGTGGTAGCCGGGGGTGAATTGTTTACCGGCAATACCCTGATCCTGGTCGGCGTGCTTGACCGTAAAGTCAAAATCCGCCAAATGCTTTCGAACTGGCTTGTGGTCTATATCGGCAACCTTATCGGCAGCGTATTTATCGCTTATATGATGAACCGGTCCATGCTGTTCAATAGCAGTAACGGTGTGCTCGGCGGCCAGACCATCAAGATTGCGGCTTACAAAACGGCACTTTCCTTTGAATCGGCCTTTTTCCTGGGCATTATGTGTAACTGGCTGGTTTGTCTGGCTGTGTGGGTTTCCTATGCGGCCAAGGATGTGACGGGCAAGCTCTTGGCTTGTTTCTTTATCATCTGTCTGTTTATTACCTCCGGGTTTGAACACTCGGTGGCCAATATGTACTATATCCCGGCGGGCATTATGGCTAAGTCGAACCCGCTTTGGGTAGAGGCGTCCCATGTTGGGGCGGAACAATTGGCCAACCTGAACTGGCTTAACTTTATAATTAAAAACGAGATTCCCGTAACCCTGGGGAATATCGTCGGCGGATCGGGGATGGTTGGTCTCCTATACTGGCTTTCTCTCAAGAAAAAGAAAGCGGACTGAACTTTTGAATCGACCACTGCGCCGTATTTTCCACGCCGCTTTTGTTGCGGGTTTGCTGCGGACCATAAATGATGGCGGTTGAATCTTTCCCCCAATGCGGGTACCATGGGCGATCATGGGCGGCGTAAATAAAATCCGGGATCGGATTGAAGTGGCTATAGAAATAACCAGGGACAGTAAGGTTCCTATCCTTCTGATGGCCAATCCGGGGCTTGCAAAATCAACGGTGGTGTACAACTGGGCTAGGCGCAATGGTTACCATATTGAAACCCTCATCGGGTCCCGGTTTTCCCAGGAGGAGATTCTGGGCTTTCAGGTCAGGGCGGAGGACCGTGAAACCGGGGAGCACTATCTGGAACTTCTGGCCCCCCACTGGTACCGGAACATCCTGGATCAGGAAAATAACTTTCATGTGCCGTCGGTACTGTTCCTGGATGAGTTGAGTACCGCCCAGGAAAATGTTCAAGGGGCCCTGCTGCAGCTGGTCTTTGAGCGGAAAATCGGAAACGGCCGGACCCTGCCCGAATCGACCCTGGTTATTGCTGCGGCAAACTATAAGCAGAATATCCCCTTTCAGTTCAATATCATGGCCCCCATCCTCAACCGCTTTTGTATCATCAATCTATCCTACGAGAGCAACGATAGTTTTCTTGACGAATTCCTCCAGGATGAAGCGGACTTGGCCAAGGACCCTGTGGTCTTTGCGGAAAAAGAAATCACCCCCTGGCAGAAAAGCTACCTCCGGGACGGGTTGAAAATGATGTTCAGGACTCTTTTCCGTTCCTTTGAGGAGGATAACCGGGATATGGATAAGGACCTTTTCTATACCATGGACATCAACAATCAGGTCTACAATACCATGTACGATGACGACTCCCGGTATGTGTACAACTTTATTTCCGGCCGTACCCTCTGGTATCTCTACAAGATAAGTCTGTCCTTCCTCCGTAAGGGCCTGACCATGGAGATACACGGGGCTGCCATACTTAACATGGTCTACGGACTCATCGGTCTTGGTACCAACACCTTTACTGAAAAACAACGAAAGGCATATCTAAAGAGCGCAGAAACCCTGTACCGGCGGCTCTACGATGTCCTGTCATCCCGGAGTGACGCCGGAACGCCTGCGGCCGGCGGCGAAGTTCAGAGCGCATCCCTGGACTTCCGGGGCAAGAGCGTAGCGGACGCCGTCAATGAATGGGTTCTCTTCCATGAATCCTCGGTGCTCCACGACACCAATGATCCAAACCTGGAAGCCCTGGCCATCCACATCGGCGCATCCTATGGCATTAACGCCGAAGACACCGAGCGGCTCCGCCAGAAGATTACCCATAACAAGGCGGATCTCTACACCTTTTCCAACGACATGCAGCGCCTGGATTACCTCATCGGCATCCTGGTTGAGGAAACCAAGGATAAGAACAGTAAAACTGATCCACTGGGTCGGCTTTGCGGAATCCGTGACGTTTATGCGGAACTTCGTGACGAAGCGGTGAAACTTATGATGAAGAACACGGGATGAAGGACTAAGCCTTGCCGGAAAATGCAGATTGGGAGCCTGCCCAATACCGGGAAACAAACAAACTGCTGGAACGGCTTAATATCCGCATCAGTTATATTGACGTCCCCGGGGTAAAGGGGGCGCCGCTAAGTTTTTCCTACCGGGCCATGCGAGGTGAGTACTGTATCTATATTGACCGGAAAGCAGACAGGCCGACTTTTATGGCCCGGGATCTCCACGAAAAGGGGCATATCCTCTACAACCACTTTAACCGGCCCCGGACGCACCGCCAGCAGTTCGAGGAATTCTTCCGGCGCAACCTCCACAGCTTTCTTGCGCGCCTTCCCCCGGAGCGAAACTTAAACTCCAAGCTGGGTACCTATTCTACGTATATCTACAACCGCTTTTCCGACATAGCACAGGCTATGGAGATAAACACCAAGCTTTTTAACGAGGACAGGAAAATGCTGTCTGCGGCGCCCGGCGGCCCCCTGGAGGGATTCATCTTCCCCCGGGAGACTTGGCCCGAGGGACTGGACTGGATGAGCTATATGAGCTTCCTCTGTACCGAGCTGAACTCCTTCCTGGACCACATAGGGGACGGGCCGGGTAAAAAAATTAAGTCCAGTGACGTCAGCGCCTATAACGCCATGCAGGCTGTCGAGCGGCGCATACAGGATATCCAGGAGACCCGGAAGACCGCTGCGGATGCGGACAGTAACGCCGCCTACGAACCGGAAATCATCAGGCACGGCAGGACCGATAATTATACCGATACTAAGACGGTCAACACTGTTACGGAACTAAGGGATGTTAAGGACCTGGTACGAATACTGCGGGAACGGAGTCTCCTCCTTAAGCGGAACCGGCTCCACACGGATATTCTCTACAATATTAACCGTAACCGGTTTGGGGATATCCTCATCCCCCGGCGTTACCGCATTGAAAACTACAACCTGAACAACCTGTGCATACTGCTGGATGTGTCCGGCAGCGTTCCCCCGGGCTTTGTTAAGCGGGTTATCCAAACCATTATGCGTGCCGAAGGCGCCTTTTACAAAGGAGCCTTTAGCAAACACCTGAGCCGCCTAGTCTGCTGGTCCGACAGCCTCTGTTCCGATACTTCCCTGGCGGACATTGGCGCCATAAACTTAGGCGGGGGTACCGTGTTGGGCGCCGGTATCGAATACTGTAAACGGTACCTCAATGAGCGGTCCAGCTTCTTTATCATCAGTGATTTCCAGGATGACCTTAACGACTGGATCAGCGCCGCCCGGGATCTGGGCTGTCAAAAAACCGCCGTGGGATACGGCCGGTTTGGCCGGGATACCTCGTTTGAACGGTGGTTTTCCGCCATAGGTTCCAATGCGGACTACCGCAAAAACCCCGTGGACATACGGCGCTTTGTGTCGGTGTTCGACACGGTGCTGCTGCGGGATGATGTGGTACAGCGGGAGGGCTTGACCGGGTAAGGCAAGATATCAGGCTGCTTAGCTTTAGGGAGATGAACGTAAACCCATGACGGGTTTGCTGCCCCTATAGCTTCTCAAAATCCGCCGCGCCATGTTTACATAAGGGGCACACAAAATCCGGGGGAAGTACATCCCCTTCGTAAACATATCCGCAAATTTTACACACATATCCCTTCTTTTTAGAAGAATCGACCGGAGGCTTGGGTTTAATGTGATCAAAATAATACTGGTATGTTACTGACGGTACGGCGCTCAAAACCGCAGCTTCGGTGACATCGGCAATAAACAAGGTGTGGGTACCGTAGTCGCTTGTGCTGATAATTTTACCGGAAATATAGCTATTGGCATGGCGGGGTTCATATAGTATGCCGTTAGGGCTGCGCTTTTTTTCCGGCGCATCCGCGAACTTATCAACAGTCCGGCCGCTTTGAAAACCAAAGCACTGAAAAACAGAAAAGGGCGTTTCAATACCTAAAACAGAAACGTTAAAAATACCGGTTTTAAGTATCATGTCATGGGTAAAATTGCCTTTGTTGACCGCTAAAGAAATACGTTTGGGTGTATCCGTTATCTGGGAAACGGTGTTGATAATACAGCCGTTATCCTTATCGCCGTCCTTTGCCGTTAAAACGAAAAGTCCATAACTAAGTTTAAAAAATGCAGCATTATCAATACCGGTTAAATTAGACATACCTACTCCTTTGTTAAAATCTACAAAATTTCCAACATATGTTATAGTATAGCACAAAAAAATGAATAGGTCAGTTTTTTTTGATAAATTTTTGTAAAATTTACCTAAGGGTATCCAAATTTGACTTTATCCCCCGCTTCTCCATATATTTGATACTGTAGCTCTATGTATAAAAATTGGAAAAAAGCCACTGTTCTGTTTTTAACCGGACAGGCCATCTCCCTTTTCGGTTCAGCCCTGGTCCATTACGCAATCATCTGGTATATCACCCTTCATACCCGGTCAGGGGCAATGATGACCGTTGCGATTATCTGCGGCAGCTTGCCGACCTTTTTTATATCCCCCTTCGGCGGGGTGTGGGCGGACCGGTATAACCGCAAACTCCTCATCAACATTGCCGACGGGATTATCGCGTTAAGTACCCTTGCTATGGCGTTGTTCTTTATTCTGCACGGCAAAATCGATCTTATCTGGCTTTTGTTTTTGAACCTTGGTATCCGGGCGTTGGGAACCGGTGTGCAGACACCTGCGGTAAACGCCCTCATCCCCCAACTGGTATCGGCGGAGGAACACCTGACCCGGGTGAACGGTATCAATAGTTCTGTCAATTCCCTGTCTTCCCTGCTGGCCCCCATGCTCAGCGGGGCGCTTCTTAGTTTTTCACGGATAGAGTATATCTTTTTTATTGATGTGGCCACCGCCGTCATCGGTATCGGTATTGTGTTTATTTTTGTCCATATTCCCGGTGAAACACAATCACTGCGAAAAAAAACAACCGGTACAAATTCCCTGTCGTATTTTGAGGATCTTAAAAAAGGCTGCCGTTATGTGCTGGATCATGGGTTTGTCAAAAGGATGTTCATCTTTTCTGTTTTCTTTTTTCTGCTGATTACCCCGGGTGTTTTCTTAACACCGCTTCAGATAGCCCGGAAATTCGGCAGCGAAGTGTGGCGGCTTTCGGTAATGGAAATACTGTTTTCGGCGGGTATGATCCTGGGCGGCCTCTTGATTAGTATTTGGGGCGGTTTTAAAAACCGTGTCCGGACCATGGCCCTTGCCTGTTTCCTTTTTGGCTGCGGCGACATCTGTCTGGGGCTTGCCCCCCATTACGGAATCTACATTACGGTGATGGCCTTCTCCGGTATGATCGTACCTTTTTTCAATACCCCCTTCACTGTTTTGCTGCAGGAAAAAGTGGAAAGTCAATTTATGGGCCGTGTGTTCAGTTTCCAAAATATGATTTCCAGCATCATGATGCCCCTGGGGATGATCGTCTTCGGCCCCCTGGGCGACCTGGTCCCCATCAGCCGGATTCTGGTTTTCTGCGGTTCAGGAACGATTATCCTCGGCGGCTTCCTTATCGGTAACCGGGTCCTGCGGGAAGGGGGGGAGCAGCTTGAGCTAGGGCGGATTGACAGTACCGTGTATTAGGGTTTAAATTGATAAAATAATAACGATATGAGCAGCCAAAAAATACTATTCAAAATAGAGGGCGGAGCTACTGTTTCCGCCTTTGCCCCTGAGGGAGAAACCCTCCTCGAAACCGCCCGGAAAGCCGGGGTCGATATAGACGCCCCCTGTTCGGGGAACGGGACCTGCGGAAAATGCCGGGTTAAGGTGCTTGAAGGAACCGTGCTTGGGGAGGCTCCCCGGCAAATAAGCCCGGAGGACTATGCGGCGGGCTGGCGGCTGGCCTGCTGTATCAGAGCCGCGTCGGACCTTAGTTTAGAGGTCCCCCTTTCTGCCGGAGCTTTTAAGAACCGTATCAAGGTGACGACCCTCAGCGAAGGACGTGAACGGGCTGCCTTTGACGCCCTGGGCAAGGACCTGGACGAGTTGGGCTACCGTGGAGACAGCGGCCTGGAAACAACGGCCATCACCTTGACGCCCCCCGCTTTGGACGACGCCATGGCGGACCGGGAACGGCTTTTGGCTAAGTATGCCGAAGAGACCGGCCGGGAAGCCGGGATCGGTATTTTTGCCCTGCGGAAGCTTCCCGGTATTCTGCGGGAATCGGATTTTTCAGTTATATGTGTTGCCCGGAAAGGCCCGGATAGGGACCTGATCCTGGATATACTCCCCGCCGCAGCCGGGGCTCAGGCGGTTCTGCCGGGACTGGCGGTGGATATCGGGACCACCACGGTGGCCATGGTGCTTACGGATCTCCGCACGGGGAACTTGCTGGCAGGGGGCTCCGGGGGGAACGGTCAGATCCGCTTTGGGGCGGATGTGATCAGCCGGATCATCGAAAGTACCCGGCCAGGCGGTCTGGATAGGCTGCGGAAGGCGGTGATTGAGGAGACCATGCTCCCCCTGATCCGCGAGATTTGTACGAAAGCGGGAATCGCGCCTACTGATATATACCGGGCGGCGGTGGCTGCCAATACTACCATGACCCAGCTCTTTACCGGGGTTTACGCGGACTTCCTCCGTCTGGAGCCCTATGTGCCGGCCTTCTTCCACGGTGACGGCTTCCGGAGCAGCGACCTGGGTTTGAACCTCAACCCCGATGCCGAGGTGATCCTGGCTCCCAGCATAGGCAGCTATGTGGGGGGGGACATCAGCTCCGGGGTTTTCTCGTCGGGCATATACAAAAAAGATAGTTTTTCTCTTTTTATAGATCTGGGAACCAACGGTGAACTGGTTTTTGGCAATTCAGAGCTCCTCATGTCCTGCGCCTGTTCCGCCGGGCCTGCCTTTGAGGGTGGGGATATCAGCTGCGGTATGCGGGCCACCGACGGGGCGATAGAGGCATGTTCCATCGACGCCGAAACCATGGAGCCATCCCTTACCATTATCGGAGGGGCGGATCAGAAGGCTGCGGGGCTCTGCGGGTCCGGGCTTATCGATACCATCGGGGAGCTTTTCCGCTGCGGGATCATCAACGCCAAGGGAAAATTTATTCGGGAGAGCAAGCGGATTGGGCATGACGAGTACGGCGCGGCTAATTATATCCTGGCTTTTGCCGAAAATAGTGTTAGCGGACAGGATATTGCGTTAAACGAGACGGATATCGATAGTTTTATCCGGGCTAAAGGGGCGATTTTCTCCGCCATCAGGACCATGTTGGCGATCATGGACTTTTCCCCGGACGATATTGAGGAAGTTTATGTGGCCGGAGGTATCGGGAGCGGGATTAATGTGGAAAAAGCCATCCGCATTGGGATGTTCCCGAAAATCCCTCTGGAAAAATACCACTATATCGGTAATACCAGTCTGACCGGGGCTTATGCCATGGTTAATTCCGCCGGCGCCGCATCCAAGGTTATTGAAATCAGCGGGGGGATGACGTACTTGGAATTATCGTCCCATCCGGGGTATATGGACGAATTTGTGGCAGCCTGTTTCCTGCCCCATACCAACGGAGCCCTCTTTGAAGACCGGTAATGCGGAGCTGCCGGTAAAAAATCAGCAGTGCGATGTCCCCTTAGCCCATTATCAGGGGCTCTATGAAAGCTTGGATCCCCGTGCGGTTGCGGAACGGTGCGGCCTATCCTTTGAGGCAACCCGGGCAGGGGAGGGCTTTTTCCTTCTGCGCCTTATGGGGACCGAATACCGGGCGGCGTTTCCGGTTTTTGAACTACGCGATCTCCAAGGGGACGATGTCCGGGAGCCCTATGAAAAGATACTCCTTATCCGGTATCTCTGCGAAGGAAAATTCTTTGAAAGCCGGGGGAAAAGGCTTTCTTATAACGAAATCCCCTGGGGCCCGACCTATTACCGCAACTTCGAAGGGCGTTGTCTTAAGCGGGCAGCCCATAGCTTCGGAAACGACCTGGCGGCTTTCAGGCGGATGGTAGAGGGTCTTCCAGGGCTCCGTTTTGAGGCCCTGGATACGGGGGACGCGGGTTACCGTTTTGAGTTTCTAAACGGGCTTTTCATAAGCCTTTTGATTTGGGCCGGCGATGATGAGTTTCCACCATCGGCTCAGATGCTTTTTGATGATAATTTTATCTTTGCCTTTACTGCGGAGGATTTGGCGGCGATGGGCGAAGTTGTTATTCGGAGGTTTAAAGAGAAAAAATAGGTATTTTTATATAGATATATAAGTATTTATAAATATTTATAGTTTACATTTTTTGTATTCGCTTTTATACTATATTGTAGACAAGATTCACCTTAACCATAGAGGAGGAGACTTACTTTGAGAACTTTGGAACACTTTACCACCATCGAAGAGATGGAAACTGTAACTGCTAAGTTGAAAGAGATGGCGACCTTTGTGCACGCCGAGACCTATGCGGACCGGGTAAAAAATCAAACCCCCCACTGTAAATTCGGAGAAGATGGGATTTGCTGCAAAAACTGCTCCATGGGCCCCTGCCGGATTACCGCAAAGGCTTCCAGGGGTATCTGCGGCGCAGACGCCCATGCCATAGCGGGCAGAAACTACCTCCGTACCATTGCGGCGGGTACTTCGGCCCACTCGGATCATGCCCGGGAGATACTCCACGTGCTCCACAGTACGAGCCGTGACGGGAATTACCAGGTGCGGGATGAGCAGAAGCTTATCAAACTGGCCAAGGAATGGGATGTTCCCACCGATGGCCGGGATATATATGACGTTGCCCACGAAGTCGCGGAAGTGGGGCTTGGGGAATTCGGGAAGACCTTCGGTACCCTGCGTTTTCTCAAGCGCGCCACCGAGGGACGGCAGAAGGTTTGGAAAGACCAGGATATTGAGCCCCGGGCCATAGACCGGGAAATCGCCACGGCCATGCACATGACCCATATGGGAAATACCGCCCAGCCCGAAGCGCTGATTCGCCAAGGCCTGCGGACCGCTATTTCCAATGGCTGGGGCGGCTCCATGCTGGGGACTGAAATCACCGACATCCTGTTCGGTACCCCCACGGTGTGGAATACCGAAGGCAACCTGGGTGTGCTGGAGAAGGACTATGTTAATATCGTAGTCCACGGCCACGATCCGGCATTTTCGGAGATGGTGGTTACCGCCGGGGAACTTAAGGAGCTGGTGGACTACGCCAAGAGCAAGGGCGCCAAGGGTATTAACCTGGTGGGTCTCTGCTGTACCGCCAACGAAGTGGCCATGCGTCACGGGGTCCGTATGGTGGGTAACTTCCTCCAGCAGGAAAATGTGGTCCTCACCGGCGTGGTGGAGATGATGTGCGTGGACGTACAGTGTATTTTCCCCGCCCTTGCCTCTCTGACCGATTGCTACCACACCAAATTCGTTACCAGTTCCCCCATCGCCCGGATTCCCGGGTCAATCTATATTGAATTTAAGCCCGAAACTGCCTTTGAACAGGCCAAAGAAATAATCAGGATGGCGATAGACAATTTCCAGAACCGGGATCAAAGCAAGATCTATATCCCCGAAACCAAGCAGAAGGCCACAGTCGGCTATCCCTGCGAACAGATCATCAAGCACCTGGATGGGGTCGCCAATACCCATGTGGATGAGCTGGGTTCCTACAGGCCGGCGATTGACGCCATTAAGGCCGGGGTTCTCCGGGGCGCCGTGGCCATCGTGGGCTGTAACAATCCCCGGGTTCGGCCGGACTATTCCCACCTGGAAATCATGAAGGAACTTATGGCAAACGATGTGCTCATCGTGGCCACCGGGTGCGCCGCCCAGCTGGCAACCAAGGCGGGGTTCCTCCAAAAGGACGCCAAGTATCTCTGCGGCGCCGGTCTCCGTCGGGTCTGCGAACTGGTCGACATTCCGCCGATCCTGCACATGGGCGCCTGCGTTGACATCAGCCGTATGATGCTCCTGGCCACGGGTATTGCCAAAGACTGGGGGGTTGATACTACCCAGATCCCCGTAGTCGGCTGCGCGCCGGAGTGGATGAGCGAAAAGGCGGTATCCATCGCCAACTATGTCGTGTCCACCGGCCTTGACGTATACCTGGGTATTGAGCCCCAGGTTAAGGGGAGTTCCCAGATGATGGAGTTCATCACCGAAGGAACCAGGGCGATCACCGGAGCGGGGTACATCATCAATCTTGATCCCCATGAATTAGTTAAATCGATATTGGACGGGCTTGAGAAGAAACGGGCCGCCCTGGGTATCTGATGAAGATAGCGATCACCGGAAAGGGTGGGGTTGGGAAAACTACATTGGCTGCGGTATTATCGCGGCTGTACGCCGCCGAAGGCCGGAAGGTCCTGGCGGTGGATGTGGACCCCGACGCTAACCTGGGCTTAGCCCTTGGGTTTACCGAAGCGGAGGTGGAGGCCATCACCCCCATCTCCAAGATGAGCGATCTGATCGCCGAACGTACCGGTTCGGGTAAGGATACCTATGGGAAGTTCTTTAAGATCAACCCCAAGGTAGACGATATTCCTGACCGCTTCGCCCGGGAAAAGAACGGGGTTAAGTTTCTGGTGATGGGTACCGTGGAAACCGGAGGGTCCGGCTGCGTGTGCCCTGAACATGTGATGGTCAAGCGGGTCATCTCCCACCTGGTAATAGCCAGGGACGAGGTGGTCATCATGGATATGGAGGCCGGGCTTGAACACCTGGGCCGGGGTACCGCGGAAATGGTGGACCGGTTCATCGTGGTTATCGAGCCGGGCGAACGGAGTATCCAGACCTATCACAAGGTCAAACCCCTGGCTGCTGATCTGGGGGTTAAGGCGGTGAGCGTGGTGGCCAACAAGGTCCGGGGCAAGGAAGATGAGGATTACCTCAGAAGCCGTATACCCCCGGAGGATCTGTTTGGGTTCATCAGCTATAACGAGGAGATTATCGAGGCCGATCGCCGGGGCATATCACCCTATGAAACCAGCGACCGGGCAAGAAACGAGATCATGAAGATCAAAGAGCGCATTGATGCTGCGCATAAATCCTGAAGGAGAGGTGCTTCTATGAAACTGTTGTTTAACCGGGTTTTTGACGGTTCTGACGAAATGGTGGCGGTAGCCGAAAAGACGCTGAATGAAACTTTAAAGGAACTGGGGGAGTCCGCTCCCCTGGCTATGCCGAATACGGCATATTTTCTCGCCAGCCATCTGGCCTACCTTGGTAAAAAGATTATGACCCTGGGGGAACTCAAGGCTGCTTTCGATGAAACCAAGGCCAACTGGATGCCCCGCAACCAGCGGCTGGGGGATGTCTTTAAGACCGGCTTTGGCACGGTCCTGGCGGCGGAGGTTATCGAAGCCTGTAAATACGCTAAAAGTCCCACCCCCTACGGTGAGGGCGACACCCGGGAATACTGGGGCCACATGAGCGACGCCGAAGTGCGTGAGCTTGGGGTACCCCTGGTTACCGGCGATATCCCCGGATTCGTGGTCATCATCGGCCCCGCCCCTTCCGACGAAGAAGCGGCGGAACTGATCAAGGGCTACCAGTCCCGGGCCATCTTTGTATTCCTCATCGGCGGGGTTATCGATCAGGCCAAGCGGATGAACCTGAACATGAACTTCTCCGTCCGGGTTGTTCCGGTGGGACCGGAACTGTGGCATGTGGCCCACATCATCTCCCTGGTAAACCGGGCCGCCATGATCTTCGGTAACGTACAGCCCGGGGATCAGGAAGAGTTTGACGACTATACCTTTAAGCGAATCCGCGCCTTTGTTAACGCCTTTGACCCCCTGCCGGATCTTACTGTGGCCTGCGGCGGCGGCGCTATTGCCATGGGCTTCCCGGTCATCACCAATTCTACCAAAGACGTATGGCCCGTGCCCAAGAGCCTTATCATCCAGCAGAATACCAAGGACTTTATCGAGACTTCCCTGGAAGCACGGGATATCAAGATCAAGGTTACCAAGGTCGATATCCCCGTAGCTTTCTCCACCGCCTTCGAAGGGGAAATTATCCGCCGGGCGGATATGCACGTGGACATTGACGGGTCTAAGCTGGACTGCTTCGAGTGGGTCACCACCAAGGAATCCGCTGAGATTGAGGACCACAAGATTGAACTTATCGGGCCGGATATCGACAGCGTTAAGGAAGGGGATCGTTCCGCCATGGGCTTTGTGGTGGAAGTTTCCGGCAAGAACATGCAGAAGGACTTTGAGCCGGTGTTTGAACGCCGGATTCACCATTACCTTAACTACGCCGAAGGTATTATGCATACCGGCCAGCGGGACCTTATCCGCATCCGGGTAAGTAAGGCCGCCTTTGCTGCGGGCTTCCGGGCCAAGCACTTTGGGGAAATACTCTACGCCAAGCTCAAGGGCGACTTTGATGCCATTATCGACAAGGTTCAGATAAAGGTCTATACCAAACCGGAGGATCTTAAGCGGCTCCGGGCGGATGTGAACAAGGTCTACGAGACCCGTGATGCCCGGCTCCTCTCTCTTACGGATGAGAATGTCGAAGTGTTCTACAACTGCATACTCTGTCAGTCCTTCTCCCCGGCCCACGTGTGCGTGGTTACCCCGGAACGGCTGGGTCTCTGCGGCGCCGTGTCCTGGCTTGACGCTAAGGCCACCAACGAGATCGACCCCAACGGTTCCTGCCAGATAGTTACCAAGGAGCGGGTGGTGGATGAAAAGCTGGGTATCTGGGAGGATGTGAACGAAGCGGTGCAAACCGCCTCCCACGGTTCCCTCCAGCAGGTTACCCTGTATTCCATCATGCAGGACCCCATGACCAGCTGCGGCTGTTTTGAGTGTATCTGCGGTATCGAGCCCGCCAGTAATGGTGTGGTTATCGTAAACCGGGAACATTCGGGCATGACCCCCCTGGGGATGACCTTCTCGGAAATGGCCTCCATGACCGGCGGCGGTGTTCAGACCCCGGGTTTCATGGGCCACGGTAAGCAGTTCATCAGCTCCAAAAAGTTTATGGCCGCTGAGGGCGGCCCCGCACGGATTGTGTGGATGCCCAAGGCCCTCAAGGAATTTGTGGGCGCAAAGCTCAACAAAACGGCGAAGGAACTCTATGGGATCGACAACTTTGTTGACCGGATCGCCGACGAGACCGTTACCGATGATGCGGAAAAACTGGTGGAATACCTTGGCGAAAAGGAACATCCGGTTTTGCAGCTTGAACCCCTGATGTAACAATGGCTTTATAAAACATGGCGGGTGTATCCCGCCGTGTTTTTTGACTGTGCATAGTAAAATTAAATGGAAAGGAGAGGTGTTATGCCATTTAAACGCGTTCCGCAAAAATTTCCGGCCACCATCAAAGAAGTGGTGATTGGCGCCGGGGATAAGGCTGTTACTCTGGGGGGTGAAAATGTACTCCCCTTCTACAGTTTTGACGAGAAGATCAAGAATCCTCCTAAGGTGGGGGTGGAAGTTTCCGATCTGGGGCCGAACCGGGATCTGCCTGAGCTGGGTAAGTTTTACGAAGGGGCTGAGAAAATCGCCGATGTGGCGAAAAAGGCCTGTACGATTCCCGGCGCAAGCTTTATCAGCCTGTCCCTTGAAAGCGCCGACCCCAACGGGGCCAACAAGTCTATTGAAGACTGCGTTGCCCTCTGCAAGGAAGTGGCCGACGCCATAACGCTCCCCCTGGTGATCCAGGGCAGTAAAAATGTGGAGAAGGACGGCCAGCTCTTTGTAAAGATCGCCGACGCCCTTCAGGGAAAGAATGTGCTCCTCATGTCCGCCAAGGAAGATAACCACAAGGCCATTGCCGTTGGCGCGGTCCAAGCTTACGGGCAGAAGATCTCCGCGGAATCTGCGGTGGATATCAATCTGGCCAAGCAGCTTAACGTGCTGATCTCCCAACTGGGGATCAAGAACGAGAGCATGACCATGAATGTGGGTTCCGCCGCTGCGGGTTACGGCTTTGAGTACGTGGTGAGTACCATTGACCGGATCAAACTGGCCGCCCTGACCCAGAACGACGACAAGCTTCAGATGCCCATCATCACCCCGGTGGGTGAACAGACCTGGAGCGTTGGTGAATCGTTTAAGAGTGAAGCGGAAGCTCCCGCCGGCTGGGGACCCCAGGAACAGCGGGGCATAGCCATGGAAATAGCCACCGCCTCAGCGGCCCTTGCCGCCGGCTCTAACGCCGTTATTCTGCGCCATCCCGCATCGGTTGCCGCAGTTTCAAAACTTATTGCGGAACTGGTATAAAAGGAGGAAGACATGGCGCTTAAAGGATTAGACATCTTTAAATTATTGCCCAAAACAAACTGTAAGAAGTGCGGCAATCCCACCTGTATGGCCTTTGCGATGAAGGTTGCCCAGGGGTCGATTACCATCGATAAATGCCCGGATATTTCGGCGGAGGCCCTGGCCCAGCTCAGCGACGCATCGGCTCCCCCCATGAAGGCACTGACCATCGGCAACGGGGACAAGCAGTACAAGCTCGGCGGCGAGACCGTACTTTTCCGGCACGATAAGACATTTGTGTCCAAGAGTCTCTACGCAGTAACGGTGTGCGAGGGTTGTATAGACGAAAAGCTGCCCAAGATCAAGGAGATCGACTACGACCGCATAGGTGAGCGGATGATCGTGGATCTGATCAATGTGGAGTTTACCGGCGACAAGGCAAAGTTCCTGGACACGGTAAAGAAAGCCCAGGGCGCGGGGCGGACCCTCATCCTTGAAGTAAAGGATGCGGACGCCGCTAAGGCCGCCCTGGATATCGTCAAGGCTGAAAAGCCCATCCTCAACGGCGCGGACGAGACCAACTGGGAAGCCTTTAGCAAGATTGCTACCGAAGCCGGAGTGGTCCTCGGAGTCGGCGGTAAGGACCTGGACACTATCTACGAAACGGTGCAGAAAATCGAAGCGGCGGGTAACAAAAACCTAGCCATTGATGTGGGCAGCGTTTCTATCAAAGACGCCTTTGCCAATGCGGTGCAGATACGCCGGGCGGCCCTGAAGGATCAGGATCGCAGCTTTGGGTATCCCAGCATCGTTAATCTCCACAAGCTGGCGGGCAAGGACGAGAACCTGGAGACCGCCCTGGCCTCGGTGTTCACCCTGAAATACGGTTCGATCATCATCCTGAGTAACATGAGCTACGCCACGGCGCTGCCTCTGTACGGCCTCAGACAGAATATCTACACGGATCCCCAGAAGCCCATGAAGATGGAACCGAAGATCTACCCGGTCAACGGCGCGGACGCGGACTCCATCTGTGCAATTACCGTAGACTTTGCGCTCTCCTACTTCGTTATAAACGGCGAACTGGAGCGGAGCGGGGTGCCTGTTAACCTCATCGTCTCTGACGCGGGGGGATATTCGGTATTGACCTCCTGGGCGGCGGGGAAATTTTCCGCCGGTACTATTTCTAAATTCTTTAAGGAAGCGGGTATTGATGGTCAGGTGAAGAACCGTAACCTCCTTATCCCCGGCAAGGTTGCCGTCCTTAAGGGTGAGCTTGAAGAAAACCTGCCCGGCTGGAAGATCCTTGTCGGGCCCAACGAAGCGGTTGGGGTGGTTAAGTGGCTCAAGGATTTCAAGGGTTAATAAAATTTTATTGGAGGTATAGTACTTATGGGAAAATTTATTGCAATTGGTGAGCGTATTCATTGTATTTCGCCGGCGATTAAGGCGGCCATGGATTCCAAGGACCCTGCGCCTATTCTTAAGCGCGCCAAGGAACAGCTGGACGCCGGAGCCACCTACCTGGACCTGAACATCGGGCCTGCGGAAAAGGGCGGCGAAGAACTGATGGCTTGGGGGGTAAAGCTCCTCCAGGAAAATTTTGACAATGTGCCCCTCGCCCTTGATACGGCGAACAAGAAGGCTATTGAGGCGGGAATTAAGGTGTACAACCGGGCCAAGGGGAAACCCCTGGTTAACTCCGCTGACGCCGGGGACCGGATCTCCTACATTGATGTTGCGGCGGCCAATGACGCCATCGCCATTGCCCTTTGCGCCAAGTCCGGGATTCCCTCGGACAACGAAGAGCGCCAGGGGTATTGCCTGGAGATGCTGGAACGCGGCGCGGGACTGGGCATGGAGGCGGAGGATCTTTGGTTTGATCCCCTGTTCCTGGTTATTAAGGGGCAGCAGGATAAGCAGATTCAGACGCTACAGTTCATCAGCTGGCTTTCCGAACAGGGCTTTAACTCCACCGGCGGGCTTTCCAATGTTTCCAACATGATGCCCAAGGCGGTGCGGCCCATCATGGATTCCACCATGGTTGCCATGGCCATAAGCCACGGTCTTACCTCAGCGATTGTGAACCCCTGCGATCTCCGGCTCATGGAAGCGATAAAGTCTGCGGACATTATCATGAACCAAACCCTGTTTGCAGATTCTTACCTGGAGTTATAGTTTATGTCAGATCCTCATCGCGACCACGAGCATGAACATACCCACAGCCATGAACACGTCCATGAACATAGCCACGGTAATACCGGCGATCTGAATAAGCTTAAGACCCTGCTGCAGTATATGCTGGATCACAACCGGGAACATGCATCTGAGCTGGGCGACTTGGCGCACAATCTCTACCACGCGGATCAGAAAGAATCCGCTGATGTCATCAATGATGCGGTAAAGGACTTTGAAAAGGGAACCGAAAAACTGGTCAAAGCCCTGGGCCTTATTAAGGATGGTAAGTGATGTGTCTTTCCACGGCCTATGAACTTGGCGAGGGCGGTACGAGAAAACAGCTCTGTGAATATGTCAGTGTCATCAAGGTGGCGGGGGATACCATAACCCTCACGGACCT
The DNA here is from genome assembly GCF_046533075.1 of Treponema primitia. Taxonomy (GTDB): domain Bacteria; phylum Spirochaetota; class Spirochaetia; order Treponematales; family Breznakiellaceae; genus Termitinema; species Termitinema primitia_B. The sequence goes on from NZ_JAJQRB010000021.1 coordinate 17,485, forward strand.
TATGGGCCAGGAGATCAGCGTTACGGGCGAGCTGGAAAGTGTGGACTTAGTAAAAAACGCCATCATCATAAGGCCGGCGGTAGTTTCGGAATTCGCCGATGCATTCCCCGGCAAAACGGGGATGAAGAAGTACGAGATGATCCGGGAGATCTTCAATTCCTGCTCGGGAAACCAGATGCGGGATGTGGATGTTCAGGAGATCGAGACCGATGACGTAGACGCGTACCTTGCCCGGATTTACAAGGGAGAGCGTTTTACCAGCAACAGAACCGTGAAGAAAAACGGCGTGGTGGTGTTTGATATCGATGCTTCCGGAATGGCCCAGCGGGTTTCATTTACGGAAATAAGCTAGGGATTAAAAGAAAAAAAATTAGAAAGGCAGTCAGCGGAGATGTTGGCTGCCTTTTTTTTAAAACAAAGCGGCGGCGCTCATCTTGAGATAGTCCCTTCCGTCGTACTCCGGGAAAGCAGCCCTTACCTGTTCGACGAAGCTGGTTTTATCTTTGGACGTTAAGGCCAGTTCTTTTATCGTTTTAAGATATGTTGTTTTTTCTGCGGCTACTTCCGCCGTTGCGGGGATATCATGGGTAGTAAGGATAAGGTCGGGTTTCTTCTTTGTATAATCCTCCATCTGTCCAATCATGGCGTCGATTTGTTCCGGGCTTTCCAGAATGTTATGAACCTTGTTGCCGACCATATGGGTATAAACTGCATTGATGGCGGGGATTTCAAGATCGAAACTTTCCTTGGTGTCCTTTACGATAAATTCAATATCGCCGATAGTTATCCTGCCGGGCTTGATAATATTCGTGATAGCCGGAATATACGGGTTTAGATGATTCCCAAAGGCCGCAGAAAAATTGTCGATCAGCGTCTTTATAGAGCCGCCTTCGGCTATCGATTTTTTGGTGGTTTCCGTTGCGTATGTCCGGCAGTAGATAAAGGCATTGCTCCCTCCGGGATGGTAGTCCATAATGAAATGGTTCAGGGGCTTGTCCAGGGAATTAACATAATCCGCATATTCCGCCAAATTATTCAGGAACATGGGTGATTCCAGACCGATGAGTTCATGTTCGGTTTCAAAGAGATAACTTTCGTCACCGAAGGGATCCTTCGTATCATAGGCGTGAAGCCGTATTCCGTTTAAATCATAAATGCGCACCGTTCCAACGCCCAGGTTTATCATGGTGATGTCCGGCAGGTTTTTTTGTTCTTCTATCATTTTTCAGTACTCCTCTGAGATGTGATACAATAACCAATTGTTTATCAAAAAATACGAAATTTCCGAAAAGAAGTCAAACCTTGAATCGTTTTGGTAAAGTCCGGAGTAGAAACGTTGTGGGATTTCTTCAGTTTTTCTAAAGATAATACAAATTCGTGGCATGTAAGGGCCGCCGTAAGCTGATGGGGGTTAGTGAAAATCCCCCCCCCACCGCTTGCCGGTTTCTACGCTGACCAGTGGTCACCCCTGTTTAGCTGCCAATGCGGATTTCGTTAAACCACATGTCGGTGTAGTAATCAAGTGCGTCATCGACGTCATATTCCAGCTGGGTGCGGAGCATATCTTCTTCGGTGACAAAGGATTCTTCTGCCTTCAGTTCCCGGGCGGGAATATTTACCGTGGAAGGGAAACCAAAGTAATCGGTGAATTCGGCGTATATATCGGGGCGGTGTATAAAATTTATGAATTGATACGCCAAATCAGTGTTTTTGGCATCCCTTAGGATACACATACCGTCAAGATACGCGGGAGCGCCTTCTTCGGGAATGAAAAATTCAGTGTTTGAAAGAAGCGATTCGTTATCGGTTATTTCATCAAGAACGGCTTCATAAAACCCATATACAACCCAAAAGTCGCCAATCACATAACCTTTGCCAAAACCTTCGGAATCAAACTTAGTGATATTCGGTTTCCATTTTGTAATGATAAAATCCTTTGCTTCGCTAATTTCATCCCGGTTTGTCGAGTTTCCCGAGTATCCCAGCTTTATGAGGGCGGCGCCCATAATCTGCCGCATATCGTCAAGCATAACCATTCTGTTTTTTAAATCTCCCCGCTCAAAGATCGACCAGCTTCTTTCAAATTCCGGCACATTTTTTGTGTTTACAATGATGCCCGCCGCTCCGTAATAGTAGGGCACATGATAGTCAAAGTCGGGATCAAAAAGGCATTTCTCCTTAATTTTTGGATCAATGTTGACCAGATTGGGGATCTTGTCCTTGTCAATTTTTGCCAGCATCCCCTGGTTTTTCATGATTGAAATATAATCTGCGGATGGGAATATGATATCGTAACCAGTACTGCCCGCCTGTAGTTTTGCGTAGAGTTCTTCATTTGAGGCGTATTCATCGTAAATTACCCGAACGCCGAACTCTTTCTCGAATTTTTCGATAATTGAATCCGGACAGTAATAGGTCCAATTGTAAATGTAAAGCCGCCGGCCTTCGTTGTTTCCTTCGGAAACAACGCCGCTTTTTTTGCAGCCGCCGTAAAGTAACACTGAAATAGCAGCCAGCGTTATCCCCAGAACGGTAAATCCCTTCATCTTGTTCATTCTTTTCCTCCCCGACTGATTAGTTCTAACAGATTATTTTCATCAAGCGATTTTGAATATTCGCTGTCCATTTCCCGGATTCCCGCAGGAAAACCATATTTCGCCAGACGTTCTATAAAAGGAAACGGGTCAAATGATTCGGGGCCGTAAACACCCTTCAGATCCCAGATACCCCTTGCGATCAGTTCCATCATTATTACTGGGCCAACTGCGGTCTGGGCAACAACAGAATTGGTGGTGTATTTTTTTACGCAATCCTGGTTGTCCGACACCTGATACAGGTATACTGAACGGCGTTTTCCGTTTTTCACGCCCCGTATCCATGCCCCGGCGCAGCCTTTCCCCTCCATGGCGCTGCTTGATTCAATGGGGTTCGGTATCACCCTTACTAAAAAATCCCTGGGTGTAATTGCGGCGCCCCCCAGTTCCAGGGTCTTTTCCTTGTCCGCCATGCCGACAGACTCAAGATTGAGGAGCAGATCCCGAAACGCCTTCGGTACGCCGTATTTAAAGGTAACACGATTACAATCAATAACCCGTGGTACCAGGATCACTTCTTCGTGTTCCACATTTACCACTTCCACATCCCCTATACCTCCGGGGAAATTAAAGATTTCGGGTTCTGAAAAACGTTCCGTGGTGAACCATCCCTTGCCCTTCTCCCAGATGATTGGGGGGTTTAAACATTCCTCTATGGTCGTCCATACTGAAAACCCGAAACCGCCCCCGGTGTAGTTGTCGCCGTCGCGGATATTTACCTCGTCAATCGTGTCAAACAGACGCTCCTTGGCGAAGCGCACAAAACAATCAACCATCCCCGGCTCAACCCCCGAACCGGCGATGGCGGTACAACCCGCCTTTACCCAGTCATCGTGTTTGGCAAACTGATAATCACCCAGTTTTACATTCACCTTATGGTAGGGATCTGTGGGATGCGGCCGGGAAAGGGTCATGGCGCAATCCAGATAGCCCACCTTGTTTTGCAGGCAGGCATCAAAAATTGTTTCATTATAAGAAGGCTCAACTGCGTTCATCACAAAGTGTATAGTATGTTTTTTTATGATTCCGGAAATGCCCGCGCTGTCCCTGGCGTCAACTTTTTCGGGGATAAACCTCGTCGTTCCTCCGCATAGGGCGGCTGCCTCCTCTGCCCGCTGGAGATTATAGTCCGCTAAAACAAGCTTTTCCGCCCAGGACCCTTCTGCACCGGCTTGCTTGATTATCATCGCCGCTGATCTGCCGACACCACCGGCGCCGATGATCAAAATATTCATACTATCCCCCTTTATATCCAATGAAATGCATGTTAATACAAAAATATTTGTATAGTCAATCCTTTTTACATTTTTATACATTTTTTATGCAGTTTTATTGTTTGATAATTAAATGTAATGATAAAATAGAAAATATTTCATACAAAATTGTATTAATTATAAATATTTCATACATAATTGTATATTTTTATCGTTATAATAATAAAAAATCCTTCAAAAAACCGGACTTTCTCGATATAACAAGCGCTTTTTGAAAGGTTTTACCTCAAAAGGAAGATTGTCCGGATATTGGCATGGTTCTTGCTAGATATAAGTATACCGGGGACCGGGAGGCCCGTAGGAGGTTTGTCTTGGTAATGATTGGCAGTAATGTTAAAATCACGGGGCTGAATAAAAGTTTTGGTGATTTCTCGGTTTTAAATAATATCAACCTCGAAATTAAACAGGGAGAATTCTTTTCACTTCTGGGTCCCTCGGGCTGCGGCAAAACCACCCTCCTGCGTATCATTGCGGGTTTTGAAATGCCCGGCGATGGTGTAGTTTTACTGAACGATCAGGATGTGCTGCCCCTGCCGCCGGATAAGCGCCAGGTCAACACGGTTTTTCAGAACTATGCGCTTTTCCCCCATCTTACGGTATTTGAAAACGTAGCTTTTCCCATCAGGCTGAAACACTTTGACAAAAAACTGATCAACGACAAGGTGATGGACTACCTGAACCTGGTTCAGCTTGAGGCCCATGCCCACAAAAAACCGAACCAGCTTTCGGGGGGGCAGAAACAGCGGGTCGCCATTGCCCGGGCGCTTATCAATGAGCCGAGGGTCCTGTTGCTTGATGAGCCTCTTTCGGCGCTGGATGCGAAATTGCGGCAGCACATGCTCATTGAGCTTGACGAGATCCACGACAAAATCGGCATTACCTTCATTTATGTAACCCATGATCAGCAGGAGGCCCTTTCCGTTTCCGATCGTATCGCCGTGATGAACAAGGGTGATGTGCTGCAGGTGGGAACCCCCTACGAAATATACGAAAGCCCGGCCACGGATTTTGTAGCCCATTTTATCGGCGACACCAACCTGTTTGACGGCGTCATAAGTTCCGTGGAACCCTTCGATAGGGGGGCGGAACACGAGGTTTTGGCCGGGATCGATGTACCCGGTCTGGGCAGGATAAAGGTTACCACCCTGGACGAGATACATGTGGGGGATAAGGTGAGCTGGACCATACGGCCTGAGAAAATTCTTATTTCCAAGGAAAAACCCGCCGGCAGCAGAAATGATATAAATATGCTCCATGGCATGGTAAACGAGCCCATATATTCAGGTTTCCAGACAAAGTTTTATATCAAAGTTGATGGAATAGACGGGACTGCGGCAGAAGCCGGCGCTTCCTCCAGAGTTATTCCCGAGACGGGAATCTCTTCGGATAAAAACATAACCCTGCGGGTTATGAAACAACACGCTGTGTATTCCGACGAGGGACCGGATATTGTCTGGAAAGACGAAGTGTATGTAACCTGGAGCGCCGTTGACAGTTATATTGTGGAAATTAAAGAATCCGCAAAGGGGGCCGGACAATGAACGCACTGTCCGGCGGCAGCCGCAGGAACCTGGGGCCTTTTTATACGGGTGCCATGGGAATCTGGTTTACGGTCTTTTTTATGGCTCCCCTGGCAATTATTGTGGTGTACAGTTTTCTTGTCAAAGGCCGGTACGGCGGCGTCTCCTGGGAATTCAGCCTTGACGCCTATAGGGGACTTGCAAACCCAAGCCTGATCAAGATTACCCTCCATACTATTGGTACTGCCCTGACTGCAACCTTAATAACGATTGTGATTGCCATGCCCTGTGGGTATTTTATGGCCAAAAGCCGGAACCAGACTACCCTGCTTTTGTTCATCATAATTCCATTTTGGACCAATTTTCTCATCCGGGTTTTTGCGTGGATGAACATCCTGGGTAACAACGGTTTTTTGAATGAATTTTTGATGGGTATCGGGGTTATTAAGGATTATATTCATTTTTTATACAATCAAAACACGGTAATTTTAGTGTTGGTTTATATGTATCTGCCCTACGCTATTTTGCCGCTTTTTTCATCAATTGATAAATTCGATTTTTCTTTGCTGGAAGCCGCCCGGGATCTTGGGGCGTCAAAATTTACCGCCATTGTAAAGGTGCTTTTCCCGAACATCCGGAGCGGGATTTACACTGCGGTGCTGTTTACCTTTATTCCCATATTCGGCGCCTATGCGGTTCCTTTATTGGTGGGGGGTAAGGAGTCCTATATGCTCGGCAACGTTATTGCCGACCAGCTTACCAAGAGCCGTAACTGGCCTTTGGCATCGGCGATTTCCATGGTCCTAACCTCTATTACTACCATAGGGGTCATTGTGATGATGGCCCTGCAGCGGAAGGATGCAGCAAAAAACACCGATGTGAAGGGGGCGGCTAAATGAGTTTCAAAAATATTGTTAGATCCGCAATCACCGTAATCAGGCCCAGAAGCCCTCAGAGTGAAGCCGGCAGGCACGCACGCCGGGCATACCGGAAGAATTTTTCATTTTCCCAGACTGTTTTTATTGCAACCATAGTTTTTCTGTTTTTGCCGCTGTTTGTTTTGGTTTTGTATTCATTCAATTCATCGAAGAGCATGAATTTGACCGGATTTTCCTTTATTTGGTACGAAAAGTTATTTTTCCATTCCCGGGATCTGTGGCGTTCCTTCTGGAATAGTATGTTAATCGCCATTACCTCCGCCGGAACCGCCACAATCATAGGAACTCTGGGCGCCATAGGGGTCAACTGGTACCGTTTTAAGATGCGCAGTTATATTCAGGCTGTTTCGTTTCTGCCCATGGTGCTGCCGGAAATCATCGTGGGGGTGTCTTTATCGATTTTCTTTGCGGGCATAGGGCTTAAATTGGGGCTGCTCACGATTTTTATCGCCCATACCACCTTCAATCTGCCCTTCGTGTTTCTTATGGTTATGGCCCGTCTTGACGAGTTCGATTTTTCCATAATTGAGGCGGCCCATGATCTGGGCGCTACGGAGCGGCAAACCCTGTTCAAGGTGACGATTCCAATTTGTATGCCCGGTATTGTCTCGGGCTTTCTTACGGCGATTACAATTTCCCTGGAGGATTTTGTCATCACCTACTTTGTGTCTGGTCCCGGCTCGTCCACCCTGCCCCTGTATATTTATTCCGCCATCCGTTTCGGCGTGTCCCCGGTGATCAACGCCATGTCGGTGGTAATGATTTTTGGCACAGTTTTATTAACATATCTCTTGCGTAATTTCTTAAAATACATAGCGGCGAAATAATGGGGTTTAGTATGATGAAAAAAAGCGGAGGCTTTAAAAGGCCTGTTTTGGGATTGGGCCCGGGTTTTTTAACCGGTTTTGTTTTGCTGGCAATTGCCGGCTACGGTAAATGTCCCCGCCCGGTCCTTGGTTGATGGGACGCCGATTTACACCCCCGAAGATTTGGCGCCCACGGAAATAAAAGACGATGTGGGGGAAGCGCTGGATCTGTATAACAATGTCTGGTTTGACCGGGTCAGAATCGGGGAGTAGCCCCGGTAATTATAGTAAAGAGTAAGGAGAATATTTGAATGGAAGCAAAACGGGATCATCGTTTTACAGAGTTTGCGGGCAAAAAATATGCCCGCAAACGGCAGCCCCTAAGCATCGGTTGGAATGAACCGATTTGATACTGTATGGAGGCATGGTATGAGTTATGAAGAAGTAAGTAAAGATTTGGAAAGTGTTTTAGGATTTATAAAAAGCGAAAAACTGTCGGAGAGGGATAAAAAGAAGATCACCTCCGATACACTGCATTTTTTTGATAAGTATGTGAGCCCCGGTTGGCTCAAGTACCGAAAATCGGTTTCCACCAATTCTGCGGTGGTAGAATGGACCGACCATGATAATTACTGTGCGGGCCTTTACGGCGAGCAGTTTATTGACTGTCTGGGCGGTTTCGGCATCTACACCTGCGGCCACCGCAACGAGGAAATTCTTTCCATAGTCAAGGCGCAGCTGGAACACCAAGCCCTTCATTCCGGGGAACTCCTGGACCCCCTGCGGGGTTATTTAGCAAAGGCCGTGGCGGGCATTACCCCCGGGGACCTTGAAAAATGTTTCTTTACCAACGGCGGCGCCGAGGCGGTGGAAATGGCGCTTAAACTGGCGCGCATCGCCTCCGGGGGCAAGTGGTTTATCTCCGCAGTAAACGGATTCCACGGCAAATCCATGGGGGCCATTTCCGTGGGGGGCAAGTCCACCTATCGGATTCCCTATACCCCCATGGTGCAACAGGTCCAGCATGTTGAATTCGGTGAAGCCGAGGATATCAGAAAAGCTATTACCAATCTCCAAGCCGTGGGCGAAAGCGTTGCTGCGGTGATACTGGAGCCCATACAGGGCGAAGCGGGGGTCATTATCCCCCCCGATGGCTACCTTAGGGAAGTGCGGAGGATCTGCGACGAAAAGGGAGTCTTCCTGATTTTTGATGAAATACAAACCGGCATGGGCCGGACCGGTACATTCTGGCGCTGTCAGTCTGAGGATGTTACCCCCGATATATTGACCTATGGCAAGGCCTTTGGCGGTGGCATCATGCCCATCACTGGCATCATTTGCCGGCCCCATCTTTGGACAAAAAAGCTGGTGGAGAACCCCTGGCTTTTGGGGTCCCCCACCTTCGGCGGGAATCCGGTCTGCTGCTCCGCCGCCCTGGCCACCATAAAGTACATGATAGACCACGATATTCCCGGTCTTTGCCGGGTCAAGGGCGCCTTACTTAAGGGCGGCCTGGATAAGCTTGCTCAAAAATATCCACAGCTTATCCACGATGTCCGTGGTGCGGGTTTGATGATAGCGGTGGAATTTGCCAGTACTGAAACAGGCTACAACGTTGCCAAGGGACTTTTTTCCCGGGGGGTTATGACCGCCGGGACTCTGGTAAACGCAAAGTGTATCCGTTTCCAGCCTGCGGCGATTATTCCGGAAGAAGATATAGCGGCGGTATTGGAACGCATGGACGAAGCCTTAGCCGATACGGCCCGTCAATGAAAGTCCCCCCAGCGTTTGCCGGTTTCTACGCTGACCCGCAGGGGTATCCGCAGTTTTACTGCTTTTTCCATCACCTCTTTGACCAACGCTGCAGCCTCCGGGGCGTCGGCCTTGGGGCACTCCAGGATAAGTTCGTCGTGGACCTGTAGGAGCAGTTTTGCTGTGCTTTTCTCTTTGGTAAGCCGCTTGTCCAGGTTGAGCATGGCGGTCTTGACTATGTCCGCCGCGGAACCCTGAATGGGGGTATTCACCGCAACCCGTTCGGCTCCGGCTTTTTCGGTTTTGTTCCGGGAATTGATCGCCGGGATATAGCGGCGCCGGCCCAGTATGGTGGAGGCGTAACCGGTTTCCTCAGTTTTTCTGATGAGCTCGTCAATGTAGCTGCGGATCCCCGCGTAGGTTTTGAAGTAGGCATCGATAAAAGAGGCCGCCTCGGTACGGGTGATATTGAGCTCGTTGGACAGGCGGAAGGCGCTCATGCCGTACATGACCCCGAAGTTGATGGTCTTGGCTATGCGGCGCTGATCGCTTTGTACGTCCTTTTCGTCTATGCCGAAGATGAGGGCGGCGGTCCGGGCGTGGACGTCCTTACCCCCCTTGAAGGCGGCGATGAGGTTTTCGTCCTGGGACAGGTGGGCCAGTACCACCAGTTCTATCTGGCTGTAGTCCGCGGAGATGAGAACGCAGCCCGGCTTGGCGATAAAGGCTTCCCGGATGCGGCGGCCTTCCTCGTCCCGAATGGGGATGTTCTGCAGGTTTGGTTCCCGGCTGGAGAGGCGGCCCGTGGCGGTGCCGGTCTGCACAAAATTAGTGTGGAGCCGGCCTTCCTTGTCCGCAATGTCCGCAAGCGCATCCACGTAGGTGGACTTGAGTTTCGCCAGGGTACGGTGGCGGAGAATCTTGGCGGGTACCGGGTCTTCCCGGGCAAGCTCCTCCAGGACCGATACGTCGGTGGAGTAGCCGGTCTTAGTCTTCTTCCCCGGCTTGAGTTTCCGCTCCGTAAAAAGCACATCCTGGAGCTGCTTGGGAGACGCCAGGTTGAATTCGTGGCCCACCAGCTTGTAGGTATCCGCCTGTATTTGGTCCAGTTCCGCCGATAGTTCCACCCCGAAGTCCCGGAGGACCTTGGGTTCAATCTTGATACCCAGCCCTTCCATCTCCGCAAGGATGGGGAGCAGGGGCATTTCCAGATCCCGGAAGAGGCCCATGGAACCGGATTTTTCGAGGCGCTGTTCCAGGAAGGCCTTGGCCCGCAGGGTAAGGTCCGCATCCTCCGCGGAATACCGGGTTGCGGTTTCCAGGGGAACCTGGTCGAAGGTTCCGCCCTTGGGAACGATGCTGTTGTAGGCAACGGGGGTATGGCCAAAATGGTAGCTGGCCAGGGAATCCAGGGAATAGTTGTTCCGCTCCGGATCGTCCACCCAAGCCGCAACCATGGTGTCCCAAATCCTGCACTTCCACCGGGGGAGTCCCCAGCCGCGGCTTACCTTGTAATCGTACTTAGCGTTGTGGGCTGCTACGGTCATAGCCGGGTCCGCCAGCAGGGGAGCCAGTGCTTCCCGGATCACAGCGGGATCGATGAAGGGCGCAGGGGTTCCGGCGTCAGAGCCATCCGCCGCCGTTCCCTGGTGGGGCGCCACGGGCACGTAGTAGGCCTGCTTGGATTTCAGGGCCAGGGAGATGCCGATGGGGTGGGCGTTCCAGGCATCCAGGGAATCGGTCTCAAAGTCCAGGGCGATGAGGCTTTGTTGACGAGCTTTGATGAGGAGCGCTTCGAACTCGGCAAAGTCCAGGATGGTTTTATAGACGCCGTCCCCCAGGAGGGCCGCATCCACGGGGCTTTGGTCAGGGCGCTGACCGCCGTAGACTGGGCTTGGAACTCCGTCGGCGGTCGAACCGTTATCCGCAGCCTTGTCTCCGGTCTTCTTGGCAGCCGGGTCCAGGACCGCCGCTAATTGCCGTATCCCCTCACGAAGCAGGACCTGTGCGGCAGCGGGGCGGTCCAGATCTTCTACTGAAAGATCATCCAGGGCGTTTATCGAAAGGGGCGCTTCGTAGCTCAGGGTTATCAGAGATTTGGCCAGGTAGGCGCTTTCCTTGCCGGCGGCGAGTTTTTTGCCTACCGCGCCTTCAATACCGGCAAGATTTTTGTAGATTTCATCCAGGGAACCGTAGCGGGCCATGAGCTTAACCGCAGTTTTATCACCCACCCCTTTGACGCCCGGGACATTGTCGGAAGTATCGCCGGTGAGGGAGAGGAGGTCAAGGATCCGGTCCGGGTTTACACCCCATTCAAGCTTAACTTCCTCTACGCCTACCAACTCGTAGGAGAGGCCGCCCTTGACGGTGTTGGTCCCGCCGCCGGACCCCGCTTCCCCGGCCTTTGCCGCCTTGGCGGGGCGCAGCTGGTAGGTACCGTCACCCACTAATTGGAGAAGGTCCTTGTCCGAGGAAAGGACGTAGCACTGCCGTCCTTCTTCCCGGCATTTTTTCGCCAGGGTGGCGATGATATCGTCCGCTTCGAAGCCCGGGGCCTTGAGGGCCGGGACCTTGAGGGCAGCCAGGACTTCTTCCACCAGGGGAACCTGGGTGTGGAGATCATCCGGGGCTTTCTGCCGGGTGGCTTTATATTCGGGGTATTGCTTATGCCGGAAGGTTGGGGTGGGGGAGTCGAACACCACCGCCAGCCGCCGGGGCCTTTGGGGAGTGGGGAGGATCTTCCCCGATGCGTCCGCCGCGGCAGCGCCCTCGTCCAGGAGGCTCACCAGGGTACGGGCAAAGCCGAAAAGGGCGGATACGTTCTGGCCCCGGCTGTTCCGCAGGGGGCGGTTCAGGAAGGCAAAGTAGGAGCGGTAAATAAGGCCGTAGGCGTCGATTAGATAGAGGGGTTCTTTCATACTCCTATAGTATTGTATGTATCGGCTTCCGTAAAGTTCTAAATTATCCTACCGGTCAATGACATTTAACCCTTCACGTCTATCATTGATGGGACGCCGGTATCGGCATAGATGGATTGG
>NZ_JAJQRB010000022.1:0-39354 GCF_046533075.1 Treponema primitia
TGGGAGGGACCATGGAAATACCGGAAGAAGATATCAAACGATTGAAAGAGGGATTGGGAGAACTCACCGATCCCCGGCGGCCCTGGGGGAATATCAAACATAAGCTGATCGATTTGGAGGCGGACGCCCAGCGGTTCGCACAGGTGATACGCGGCCATTGGGCGATAGAAAATCAGTTGCATTGGGCCTTGGACGTTACTTTTGGGGAAGATGCCTCCCGAGCGCGTAAGGATCACTCTCCGGTAAACCTCAATATCCTGCGAAAAACGGCGCTTTCCCGGCTGAGAATGGCTGACGCCGGTAAAAAACAATTCAGTATTCATCGCAGGATGTTCAAGGCTTCCATGAATAAGAATTACTTCTTTACCGTCCTTTTTGGAAAGTAAATGCTTTTGCCCTGTTGCCATGTTGATACAGATCTCCCCATCGGACTTGGTTACTCCTTGTTTTCTTTCCGCTCAATCATTGATTCAAGCATATCCGCTATTAATTTCCGGTCTCTCATGCTTACTTTGTGTAAATTGCGGGTGATTTTTCGGATTTCCTGCGGAATTTGCTGTTCTTCACCCATAACGAGATATTCTACGGTAACCCCCAGGGTACGGGCAATTTTGACTGCGGCGTCAGCCGCCGGTATTGCGGCATTTATGGTCCTGAGATAGTTATCAATTGCCCTTTTCTGTACACCGGATAAGGCGGCCAATTCTTTAACGGCCATATCATTGAATTCCAATTCTGATTTCAAATTTTCTCTAAAGCCCATACTGCTTGAAATATTACTTACAAAAGGGTATTTCATAGTTGACAAAACACCTTATAAGGTATATTTATTAATAATAAATTGCCTTTTCAGCGTAAACGTTAGGTTTCTTATCTTTGTTTGGCAATATTTGGAAAGAAATTTGGCTATAGAAAAGCCAAAAAAACGCCGGTTTCTCTTAGGAGACGTTTCGGAGGTTGTTATGAACAATATTTGTCACGCCATATTAATATGGTATAGACGAATATGGTATGCTTTTCGCGCTTATATTTTAGAAAAGCCTCGCGGATTAGATTTTCATCAGCGAAATCAAAAATTAAAGGTTAAGGGGAAAAATCATGGTTATGCCATAACTCCGGAAAGTCATTTAAAACAAATTTTCTCAGTATTAAACATCACTGAAAAAAACAGTTTCCTGGATATTGGTTGCGGAAAGGGTTTTGTATTGACCTATGCCGCAAAATATCCATATCAAAAAATTATGGGAATAGAAATAGATCCCAAAACAGCGGAAATTGCACGTAAAAATATATTGATACTTAACCTTGATAACCGTATTAATATATCTATTGCGGATGCGACAAATTATGCCTATGATGAATATGATCATTTCTTTTTATATAATCCATTTCCCGGATCAATATTAAAAATTGTAATCGAGCGTATACTTGAAAGTCTAAACACGAAACCACGTGAAATAACAATAATATATTTTCATCCATCTGATCACAATGTATTGATGGATACTGGCCGGTTTAAAGTTGTGGAAAAATTACATAGCTTAATAAAAGATTATGATACATATATTTATAAAAACATATGAAATAATTAAAGTTTAGCACCCCTCCCCTCCCACCCCGGCATGTGAACTCCTCTAAGGAATCCCCCTCTTCGTACTCTGTGACACCGGCGGGCGTGGGGAGGAGTGCACCTGGCTTCATGTATGTGGAATTCCCTGCTGGAGGAGACCTACTGGGCTCCGCAAGCAGACTCTACACGCACATGAAGCCAGGTGCACTCCTCCCCACGCCCGTTTTTGCCGATAGAGATATCTGCATTAATTTTGCATCAATATGGAAACACATATTGACACAGATAACAAATATTAGATAAACTTGAAATATGTATAGGACTTCGGACCATCATCACCATCAGGGATACCCATTCACCCCGGAGTCCGGCGCTTTATAAGCGTTAAAACGGTAACATAACCGTGGATTCTCCGGAGTCCACGGTTTTTTTTTGGAGAAAAATATGGATAAACTACGGATTTTGATTCCCAAGGGACGGATTTTTGACAACGTTTCCAGGCTCTTTGCTGAGGCCGGATTCCCCATTTACCTTGCGGACCGGACCTACAGGCCGGTGATCGCCGACTGGCTGGATGCCAAGATCATGAAGCCCCAAAATGTGGGTGATCTGCTGGAAATGGGGAGCCACGATGCGGGGTTCACCGGCATTGATTGGATTAAGGAAAGCGGCGCCGATGTGGTGGAGCTCCTGGACCTGGGCTTGGACCGGGTGCGGATCGTGGCGGCGGTTCCCATAGGCCTGGACGACGCAAGCCTCAAAACAAAGACGCTGGCGGCGGCTACCGAATATGTGAATATCGCCGAAGGCTGGCTTAAAAGCCGGGGTTACAACTACCGCATACTCCGTACTTACGGCGCTACCGAGGTTTTCCCTCCGGACGACGCGGATATGATCATCGATAATACCTCCTCGGGCCAAACCCTGAAGGATAACGGCCTGCGGATCATCGCTACAATTCTGGAATCCTCTACCCGCTTTGTAGCTTCCCGGGCGGCCATGGCGGACCCGGAAAAACGGCTGCGTATTGAAGAACTGGCAATGCTCTTTAAGGCGGTGCTGGACGGCCGGGATAGGGTGATGCTGGAAATGAATGTCCCCAAAGACCGGTTCCCGGCTATGGTTGCCGGGCTTCCCGCCATGAAGAGTCCCACCGTGGCGCCCCTCTATGGGGATGAGGGGTACGCGGTGAAGATTGCGGTAAAGAAAAACGAGGTTCCTGATATTATCCCCCGCTTAAAGAGACTCGGCGCCGTGGATATTGTGGAGTACGATTTAAGGAAAGTGGTTCCTTGAAAATAGGAGGTGAATGATGGCGAGGATTGCGGAGATTACCAGGGCGACGCGGGAGACGGATATTACCATACGGCTGAACCTGGACGGGACCGGGGTGGCGAAATTGGACTATCCTATCGGGTTTATGGTGCATATGCTCAATACCTTTGCCCGGCACGGCTTGTTTGATCTGGAGATCCGGGCCCGGGGAGACCTGGAGGTGGATCAGCATCACCTGGTGGAGGACACAGGAATAGTGTTGGGCCAATGTTTTGCAAAAGCTCTGGGGGAAAAGCGGGGGATACGGCGGGTAGGGAGCTGTCTCTACCCTATGGACGAAACACTGTCCCGGGCGGCGGTGGATGTTTCCGGCCGGGCCTTCCTGATATTTGGCGTCCAGCTTTCGGGGATACCCCTGGTGTCGGCTCCCGCCGGTTCTGCCTCCAGCTCCGCTGCGGTGTCCACCTTCCAGACCGATACCATCGAGGATTTCTGGCAGGGTTTCGTTGCGGCGGCGGCAGTAACCCTGCACCTGGATATACTCCGGGGCAGGAGCGATCACCACAAAATAGAAGCGCTGTTCAAGGCCGCAGCCCGGGCGCTCCGGGAGGCGTCGGAAATCGATCCCCGCTTACCGGACATGATCCCCTCCACAAAGGGCGTACTGGCATGATTGGTGTGATTGACTATGGCGCCGGCAATCTGGGTTCGGTGATGAACGCCCTGAAACGGCTGGGACTTAAAAGCAGCTTTGTTAAAGGTCCGGAGGAGTTAGCCGGCGGGGGCGCTAAAGCGCCTTACGAAAAGATCCTCTTCCCCGGTGATGGCCACTTTGCCACCGCCATGGCCTCCCTGGAAAAATCCGGCTACGCCGATGCCCTGCGGGAATGGATCCGGGCGGATAAGCCCTTCCTGGGGATCTGCATCGGCCTCCAGCTTTTGTTTGACAGCTCCGAGGAGGCGCCTCCGGTTGACGGTAAGCCCATACCCGGCCTGGGGGTGATCCCCGGTACGGTAAAGCGCTTCCCCGGACGTAAGGTTCCCCAGATCGGCTGGAACCAAACCCAGGCCAGATCCGGCTCCAAGCTATTCCGGGACCTGCCGGAAAATTCATTTTTCTACTATATACATTCCTACTACACGGCCCCGAATGATGATTCCGCCGCAGCCGCCTGGGCCGAATACTATGTGCGTTACTGTTCCGTGATAGAGCGGGGCGCCCTGGCCGCTGTCCAATTCCACCCCGAAAAGTCCGGCGCCCTGGGACTGAAGCTGCTGGAAAACTGGGCCAAGTAAAGGAGGCGTTTATATGCAAGCCAAACGAATAATCCCCTGTCTGGACGTAGACGATGGCCGGGTGGTTAAGGGAATAAAGTTCAAGGGTATACAGGATGCCGGAGACCCGGTGGAGCTGGCCCGGCGCTACAACGACCAGGGGGCGGACGAGCTCACCTTCCTGGACATTGGCGCTTCCTATAAGAGCCGCGCAACTTTACTGGACGTGGTCCGTCAGGTGGCGGCGGAGGTGTTTATCCCTCTCTGCGTGGGCGGCGGCATACGAACCGTGGAAGATATGCGGGAAGCCATGAACGCCGGGGCGGACAAGGTTTCGGTCTGTACCTCGGCCTTACAGAACCCCGGCCTTATTACCGAAATGGCAAAGGCCTACGGGAGCCAGTGCGTGGTACTGTCCATAGACGCCGCCCGTGCCGGAACTACCCCCGGCGGCAAACCCTACTGGAATGCCTATTCTCACGGCGGCCGCGAGGACACCGGGCTGAATGCGGTGGAGTGGGCGATACGGGCGGTGGAACTGGGCGTGGGGGAAATACTCCTCAACTCCATTGACGCCGACGGTACCGGGGCGGGCTACGACCTGGAACTGACCCGGATCATCCTGGAAGCTGTCCCGGTTCCGGTAATAGCCTCCGGTGGGGCGGGGACCCTGGACCAGATCGCGAACGTATTGCTGCCCCCCGGGGAACAGAGCGGCGATCAATGGGGTAACGCTGATGCTGCCCTGGTAGCATCGCTGCTGCACTTTGGAAAGACCACGATTCCCAAAATAAAAAAATACGCCGAATCAAAAGGAGTGTGTGTCAGATGGTAATCGCTTCTATAGATGTGCAGGGCGGCAAGGTCGTCCAGCTAAAACAGGGTTCAGAATTGGTGTTACAGCGGGATAACCCCGAAGAGCTGGCAGCGGAATTTGACCGCTATGGTGAAGTGGCGGTGATCGACCTGGACGCCGCCATGGGTAAGGGAAACAACGCGGATCTTATCAAACCCCTGCTCCGCACGGCGCAGTGCCGGGTGGGCGGAGGGATCAGAACCCCCGAACAGGCCCGGGAATTGGTAAGCCTTGGCGCACAGAAAATTATCCTGGGCTCCTCGGTGTTTCGTACCGGCGGGGAATTCCTCGTTAATAAAACTTTTCTTGAAGCCATGGTTAAGGCCATAGGCCGGGAACGGATCATCGTTGCGGTGGACGCCAAGAGTGTCGGATCGGGAAACTACGAGATTGTTGTGGACGGCTGGAAAACTCCAACCGGCCTGGACCTTATTGAAAGCGCCAAGGCGGTGGAGCCCTACGTATCGGAACTCCTCTTTACCTGCGTGGACCGGGAGGGTACCATGACCGGCATCGACCTGGGCCCGGTAAAAAAACTGCGGGAGGCCGTTTCCTGCGGCATTACCGCCGCCGGCGGTGTCTCCACCCTGGAAGAAATCGAATCCCTGGCCGCCCTTAACTGCGATGTTCAGTTGGGTATGGCCCTCTACACGGGTAAAATAAAACTCGCCGACGCCTTTATCGCCTCCCTCAACTGGAAAAAAGCCGCTTCATCGGAAAATGCCGCCGCGCTTCTCCCGGTAATAGCCCAGTCCCCCGACGGCCAGGTCCTGATGACCGGCTTCACGAACCGGGAAGCGCTGAGCGAAACCTTCAAGCGGGGCAGCCTCTGTTTCCACAGCCGCACCCGTAACAAACTCTGGATGAAGGGTGAGAGTTCCGGAAACACACTAAAACTGCTGCATCTCCGCGCCGACTGTGACCGGGACGCCATCCTCGCCGTGGTGGAGCCCGCAGGCCCCGTCTGCCACACCGGCGCCTGGACCTGCTTCGAGACCGGCCGCCGCTACACCTGGGAATACCTCCAGGCCATTATCGCCGAACGGTTCCGCAACCCCGCTCCGGGCTCTTACACCGCCACCCTGGACGACGAACTGGTCCGGGAAAAGGTGCTGGAGGAAGCCGAGGAAGTCTGTACCGCCAAAACCCACGACGAAATCGTCTGGGAAGCGGCGGACCTCCTGTACTTCACCACCGCCCTCATAACCCGCTCCGGGGTTGAGGTGGGGGAGGTACTGGATGAACTGGACCGGAGGCACAAAAAATGAACTTGCCAATGTATCCCAAATGTGATACACTTATATTAGGAAGTAATTAATATGAGAAATATACAAGCCAGACCGGTACGGGACTTGCGGAATCATTATGCTGAAATAGAATCCTTGCTCGAAAACCATGATCCGGTAATTATTACTAAAAACGGGCGGGGAGCGGCGGTTCTTATCAATATCGAAGATTATGCCAAAATGGAAGAATACCAGCATATTATGTACATAGAGGAAAAGCTGCAGGAAGCGGAAAAAGAAGAAGCTTCCCCGGGAGCTGTTTGGGAAGACTATAGGAATGTCTTTAGGCGCTTGAAAAAGAAATACCATGGCCTATGAGGTAAAACTTTTAAAACGAGCGATTGAGGATATAGATGGCATCTGCCAGTATTTATCCCAATTCTATCCCGGTACATCAGGCAGATTTCTTGATGATCTTGAACGGGCAATAGAAGGTCTTGCTCAGAATCCCTATATGTATGTTGAGTATGAAAACAATAAAACATACCGCAGGATGATAGTTAATGACTATCTGGTGTTTTATAAAACCTTTAAAACCGGTAAGACAATCCGGATCTACCGGGTTTTGCATGGAAAAAGAAATATTGAGGCGTTTTTAAAATGAGTAGTTATTGGAATGATCGCGTTAAAAAACTGGACCCCTATGTGCCGGGCGAACAGCCCCGGGACGGACAGTTTATCAAGCTGAACACCAACGAGAACCCCTATCCGCCCTCACCAAAGGTGATAGAGGCGATACGGAAGGTTCTTTCCGACGGCCCCGCCATGGGGGATCGGCTCCGGTTGTACCCCGACCCCGGCTGCCGGGAACTGCGGGAGGCTATCGCTGGGCGGTATGCCGTTAAGCCCGATCAGGTCTTTGCGGGCAACGGTTCCGATGAGGTTCTGGCTTTTGTTTTTGGAGCATTTTTTAACAGTAATACTGCGTTACCAATACTGTTTCCCGATATTACCTATAGCTTTTACCCGGTCTATGCGGGGCTTTGGAACATCCCCTTCCGTACCATCCCATTGACGGAAGATTTTTCTATCAACAGTGATGATTATCTTGTGCCCTCCGGCGGGGTGATCTTTCCCAACCCCAACGCTCCCACCGGCCGGACCCTGCCCCTTCGGGACATACTGGCAGTGGCAGGCTATCAGAAAAAGCAGAACCGGGTGGTGGTCATTGATGAAGCCTATGCCGCTTTTAGCGGTCCCGCCGGGGATGAGTCGGCGGTTCCCCATATTCAGGAGTATCCCAACCTTCTTACGGTCCACACCTTTTCAAAGATGGGTTCCCTTGCGGGGCTCCGGGCCGGTTTCGCCATAGGCAGTGAGGAGCTCATCGAAGGGCTCTGCCGTGTCCGGGACTCCTTCAACTCCTACCCCCTGGACCGCCTTGCCCAGGCCGGGGCTGCCGCTGCTATCAGGGATACTGCCTATTATGACGGGATAACACAAAAAGTAATCGCCACCCGGGAACGGACCGCCGCCGCCCTCATCACCCTGGGCTTTAGGGTGATCCCCTCCGGGGCGAATTTCCTTTTTGTCAGCTCTCCCAAAAAAACCGGCCCGGAGTTATTCGCCGCCCTCCGTGAGCGGGGCATCCTGATCCGGCACTTCAACAAGCCCCGTATCGTAGATTTCCTCCGGGTCAGTATCGGTACCGATGAAGATATGGACGCTTTTCTCAAGGCCTGCGGGGAGATTGCTTTTGACTAAAATTTGTGGTATATTTTAACAGCAGAATAGTTCCCAGGAGGCTTACATGATCATCGGTTCTGTGGAAAATCACCGCAGCCGTGAAGGGGGCGCCATGGTGTACCCCGTTTATTCCCGCCGGTCCAAGGGTCTTTCTGTCGGGATCAATCTTTTCCCGGATCGTAAGGTTTGTACCTTTGACTGTCCCTACTGCGAGGTTTTCCCTTTTCAAACTGATATTAGTTTTTCTGTGGATACCATGGCAGAAACACTGCGTGGGGTTCTTGCCGAAGCTCGCGATCGGTCTGAAACGGTGAGGGATATCTGTTTTTCCGGTAACGGGGAACCCACGGTTTCCCCGTTTTTCCCTGCGGCCCTGGAAGCGGCTGCCCAAATCCGCTCTGAGCTTGTTCCTCAGGCTGCCCTGGTACTAATTACCAATGGTACGGGCTTGCTGAAAGACGAAACCTTTGAGCTTCTGCGCTGCGCCGCCGCCGGTTCTGAAGCCCTGAACATCTGGCTCAAACTGGACGCCGGTACCGAAGGCTGGTACGCCCAAATGGATTGTTCCGCCGTACCCTATGACCGTTTAATTGCCGCAATAAAAGCCTTTGCGCGTACCGCCCCTTTTACCCTCCAGACCATGATCTGCGCCATAAACGGCGCCCCGCCGCCGCCGCCGGAAGCCGCAGCATGGGAACGTCTCGCCCTGGAATTGGCCGCCTCGGGCCGTATCGCTGCCTTCCAAATCTACGGTAAAGCCCGGCCAAGCCCCGGTGATCCCACCGCATCCTCCCTGCCGGCGCCGGTCCTGGAAGAACGCGCCGTCTCCCTTAGAGCCGCCCTGAACGCCGCCGGCCTGTACAGACCGGATGGAAAGCCCATCCCGGTGGAAGTTTTTTTATAAAACACTAAAGCCAAAATCATGGATCGCTCCCTAACCGGATTAGGAAGTATACGGTGGGGAAAAGTATACCTTTTTTCGGCTGCCCCATCTCCATTCAGCTTTGCATTAGCCTAATTCGTTATGGTATAAGGAACTGTCAAATTCTTAAAAAGCTCGAAAAAAAAATTAAACGAGACTAACATTATTGACAATTCTAATTACATATCGCTATACTAAAGATATGTATAAAGGAGATCACAGGTATTCGTAGATTACCTGCTCTTGTCAGTTTTTAGGAGGGTCCTACATAAATGAGGAAAATGTTGGTTTTTTTATTGCTCCTTGCAGTAGCAGGGAGCATGTTTGCGGTAGACTTGGGTGATGGTTTCGAAGTCACCGGCGAAGTCATATCCGGTCTCGGCATCTTCACGGAGGATGACGGAATAGCGAACGGTGATGATAACTATGTTATGGCATGGAACGATGATGGCGAATATAGTTTCCGCGGGCGGTTGAATCTCGGCTGGACAGGTGATATAGGCGGAACAAAGGTTCAGCTTGAGTCATGGGATACCTATGGTGTCACCCTCTCAAAAGCCTTCGGCTGGGTTAATCTGTTCGGCGATAAAGTCGTAATCTGGGGCGGACACGGTGTTGATGACATCTACGCTACCGGGGGTGTTGTCGATGAATTCATCGATAGCGGTGATATGGTTCGTTTAGAACTACGTCCGATTGACGGCCTAAGCCTTTCTTATGGTTTTCCCATTTCTCCTCTTTTTTCTCCGGATGAGGATTCGGGGGTACGTTCACTAAACGATATTCTTGGCGGTTCATGGTTTGGCGCTAAGTACTCGAACGATATTTTTACTGCCCTTGCGTCCTTCCGGCTGGATTCTGGCCGGAAAGGCGCAGTGTACTATTGGTCTGACACAGATTTAGATGGCGAAGTCGACACATTAGTTCATCATGAAGTACCTTTTACTGATCCCCTTTCTGGTGAAACTTATGAGAAAAGCGACAGCTATTTAGAAGCCATGTTTGCATTACAGGTTCCCGACATTTTACCCGTGGGTATTGACATCACCGGTGTATACCAGAGCGGCGCCGAGGGGTATTTCCGCATAGCCCCGGCAATATCGTTTGAAGCCGATAAGTTTGGTGTATACATCGAAGGTGATATCGACATTGACCTCAGTGACGATGGTGAAACGCCTACTTCTGAGTTTGCATACTTTGGTACCAGGAAAGCGGATATTCCACTCGCAAACCCCTCGGCAAGTGAGGGTGATCCTTCTATCGGCATTGAGCTGGGCGTCGAGTACCAACTTACCGATAGTATCGGTGTGTATCTTGCAATCGGTTCGGACAACGTTCATTATCTGGCCGGTAATGGTATTTTTGTCAAGCCGGGCGCCGTATTCGAATTTAGCCCGAACATCAGCATCGAAATCTTTGACAAGTTTGGTAATTTGGGCGCCGGGGATGTTAAAAACTCCGAGGATAAGAACTTTTTTACAAACCAGTTCCAGATCGATTTTGTCTGGAGCTTCTAATCTAACCCGCGCCGTTTACCGGCGTTAGCAGCACAGCTTTTAACCGGTTCCTTAGGGAGCCGGTTTTTTTATGCGATCCGGCGTTTCCCATATTGACATTTCCCGCCAACCTATTGCATACTAATCTACGAAAGGAAAATAGATTGAAAGGTTCCGTGATGCTAAGAACAGATAAAACCCCCTCTTTTATGCAGGCCTACTATTATTATTTTTATCTGTCCTCGAATGCGGAGCCGGCGGCCTTTGCCTAGACTAGGGCTGTAAACCTTGTAAACCAGGGAGACTCCGGGGCAATAAAATTGCCAAGGGGCCTCCCTTTTTTTATTTCTAATAAGGGGTTATGCGAAACTTCGTTTCGCTTCGATTAAACTGTGCGGCAGCCGCCACACTAATAAGGAGTTATGTGTCATGATTATTGCTATTAAACCGGGAACTACAAAAGAGGACATCCGGGCTTTTATCGCCCGGATGGAAAGCCAGGGGGTTAAGGTTGATTACTCCGAGGGGGCGTCCCAGACCGTTCTGGGTCTTGTGGGGGATACCACGGGGATCAGCGAGGAGACCCTTTCGGCCCACCATCTGGTGGAAAAGGTTATCCGGGTACAGGAGCCCTATAAGCGGGCCAACCGGATGTTTCATCCCCAGGATACGCGGATCGATATTCCCGCGGCCGATGATTCACCGCGCAGCATAGGCGGCGGGCAGTTGGGGATCATCGCCGGGCCCTGTTCGGTGGAGACCCGGGAACAGATTGTGGCGGTAGCCCGGGCGGTAAAGCAGGCCGGTGCGGGTTTCCTCCGGGGAGGCGCTTTTAAACCACGGACCAGCCCCTACAGTTTCCAGGGGCTGGGCTGCGAAGGGCTGGACCTGCTCCTGGAGGCGAAGAAGGAGACCGGGCTGCCCATTGTGACCGAGCTCATGGCTATTCATCAACTGGAACTTTTTGATGAGGTGGACGTCATCCAGATAGGCGCCCGGAACATGCAGAACTTTACCCTCCTTAAGGAGCTTGGCTGCTGCCGCAAACCTATACTGCTTAAACGGGGCTACGCCTGTACGATAACGGAACTGCTCATGGCTGCGGAGTACATCATGGCCGGGGGGAATGATAAGATCATCCTCTGCGAACGGGGCATACGCTCCTTCGACAGCTTTACCCGGAATGTGCTGGACCTGGCGGCCATCCCGGCGCTGAAAAAGAAGAGCCACCTGCCGGTGATCGTGGACCCCAGCCATGCCACGGGTCTCGCCTGGATGGTGCCCGCCATGGCCAAAGCCGCCTTGGCAGCCGGAGCGGATGGCCTGATCATTGAGGTCCACAACAATCCTGAGGCGGCCCTCTGCGATGGAGAACAGTCCATCACCCCGGATCAATTCGGAACCCTCATGACGGTCCTGCGGAAGTACGCAGCCCTGGAAGAGAAAACACTATGAGCAGGGTCCAAGATACAAGAATTTTTAACCGCAAAGTCGAAGAAGGGAAGATGGGAAGGTAGGAGAAGAAATGAAACCAATCGAAGACTGCACTGTGGGCATAGTCGGCTTGGGCCTCATGGGCGGCGCAATGGCCCTGGCTCTCCGTCCCTTGAAACCGGCGAAGATACTGGCCTTAGAGACGGACCGCCTAACCCTGGATGCCGCCAAGGCCGATGGGGTTATCGACGACGGCTGGCTGGCCGGGGAAGATGGTGACGAACAAACAGCAGTAATGCTGAACCGCTGCGATCTGGTGTTCCTCTGCCTCAACCCCGCTACGCTGATCCGGTTTATGGGCAGATGGATGGGAGCATTTCGTTCAGGATCGCTCATAACGGATATTGCCGGCATAAAAGGGAACATTGTTGCTGCGGTAGAGCGGACCCTGCGGCCGGACCTGGACTTTATTCCCGGCCACCCCATGGCGGGGAGCGAGAAGGGAGGTTTCGCCCAGGCGAAGCGCTGCAGCTTTCAGGGGAAGAACTACATCCTTACCCCCCTTAAGCGGAATAAGAGGGAGAACCTGGACTTTCTGAAGGCTCTCATCCACGGCATGGGTTTTGGACGGATCACCGAAACTACGGCGGAGGAACACGACCGGAAGATAGCCTTTACATCCCAGCTCTGCCACGTCATTGCCGCCGCTCTTATCGACTGCGAGGCGGATAGGGAAATTACCCGGTTCGGCGGCGGCAGCTTCGAGGATCTTACCCGCATAGCCATGCTTAACGCCCCCATGTGGACCGAACTCTTCCTGGAAAATAAAACAGAATTACTGCGGCGTATAGAACAGTTTGAAGGAAGCCTCGATGCCTTAAAGACACTTATCGCAGGCGATCAGGGGGAAGCCCTGGAACAGCGGCTGGCTACGGTGCGGGACAGGCGGGCCGCCATGAACGGGTAGATAAAAGAGGAAGAACATTTAACCGCAAAGGAGAATATGGCGCACAAAGTATTTAAAAGAAAATATTTTCTTTTCTTTTCCCCTCCCCCCCCCTTTTATTTGCCTTCTGCGACTTTGTGGTTAAAATTCCTAATTATCGGCGACCAGTTTGCCCTGTTTTTCCAGGGAACCTATGAACGCCGTGCTTCCCACAAGCAGGGCAAGGCAGATGGCAAGGATACAGGGGTAAAGGGTCATGCTGACCCGCGAAATGACCAGTCCGGTAAACATGGGGGTAAGGGACGCGCCTATATACGAGACGGCAAACTGCCAGCCCATGATGGCCTGGGAAATCACTATACCGAAACGCCGGGGTGTTTCGTGGAGCATGGATGGGAAAACAGGAGCATAGCCAAAACCGATAAGAAGAAATGCAAGGAAGGAGAATATAAGCGGCAGGGGCAGGACGAGAAGGATAATTCCCAGGGCGACAAAGAGACAGCCCAGGAAGATCAGATTTTTATTGCTGAGGAAGGCGCTTATCAGGCCAGAAATAAAACGGCCGAAGGTAAGGCTCATAAAATAAAGGGACAGCCACTGGGCGGCGGTATGGGCGCCCACACCTTTTTGCATGACGAGATAGGTGGGACCCCATATATTGATAATTCCCTCCAGGGATACATACGAAAAAAACGCCAGCAGGGCAGCTTTAACCCCGGGGATACGAAAGATGTTTCTCCGAACCTTTGTTTCCGCCTTTTCCGTGATGTCCGGGTTTTTAATTTCAAAGGGCTTCCACAGAAACAGTGTGGCTGCCAGGACCAGTACAATACCCCATTGTATTATGGAGATTGTCCGGTACCCGTGGCGCCACTGGTCGCCCTGAGAGATGAACCAGGACATGATCACCGGGCTCAGGCCGGCGCCTATGCCCCAGAAGCAGTGGAGCCAGTTCATGTGCCGGGCCTTGTAGTGGAGGGCCACAAAATTATTCAGCCCCGTATCAATGGCGCCGCCGCCCAGACCCAGGGGCAGGGCAAAAATGAAGAACCAAAAAAACGACGGCATGAAGCTGAATCCCAGGAGCCCCGCTGCGGTTAGGGCCACGGACACCGCCGTTACCCGGCTGGTTCCAAAGCGCCGTATTACGCGATGGCTAAAGAGGCTGGAGATGACGGTGCCCCCGGTAATGGCTGCGGAGGCCAGCCCGGCGAAGTAGAGGGGTACGCCGAAGTCCCGGTGCATCACCGGCCAGGCGGAACCCAAAAGCGAATCCGGCAGGCCCAGGCTGATAAAGGTAAGATAGATGATACACAGTAAAAGTGTTGCCATTATTTTACAACGATATTAACAAGCTTATCCGGCACGGAAATGACCTTAACAATGCTCTGCCCTTCGGTCCACTTGAGAATCCCCGGCAGGGCCAGGGCGGTCTTTTCAAGCTCTTCCCTGGACGTCCCCGCCGCGGCGGTAAACTTATCCCGGATCTTGCCGTTCACCTGGGCCACCACGGTAATTTCGTTGTCCGCAGTAAGCTTCTCGTCCCAGACGGGCCAGGTTCCCCGGGACACCGAACCGGTGTGTCCCAGCTTTTCCCAGAGCTCTTCCCCCAGGTGGGGCGCGTAGGCGCTTATCATCAGTACCAACGGCTCCCAGAGGCTGCGCGGGACCTCCTCCAGTTTCGCCAGCTCGTTGGAATAAACCATCATCTGGCTGATAGCGGTATTAAAGTTCAGTGTTGCCGTGTCCCTGCTTACCTTCCGGATAGTCTTATGAAGCAGCCGCACCAGGTCTTCGTTCCCGGCGCCGTTGCTTACCGGTCTTTCAGCGATAGCCCAGAGCCGTTCCAGGAACCGGGACACCCCGACAAGCCCCGCGGTGAGCCAGGGCTTTGTCACTTCCAGGGGGCCCATGAACATCTCGTAGACCCGCATAGAATCGGCGCCGTAATTTTTCACGATATCGTCGGGGTTGATCACATTTCCCCGGCTTTTGCTCATCTTCAGGTTATCTTCACCAAGGATCATCCCCTGGTTAACCAGCCGTTGGAAGGGCTCCTTGGTATTGACCAGCCCCAGGTCGTAGAGGACCTTGTGCCAGAAGCGGCTGTAGAGCAGGTGCAGCACCGCATGTTCAACACCGCCCACATAGAGGTCCACCGGCGCCCAGTAATCAATCTTATCCTTTGCGGCAAAAGCAGTACTGTTATCCGGGTCCAGGTAGCGCAGGTAATACCAGCAGGACCCCGCCCATTGGGGCATGGTGTTGGTTTCCCGCTTGGCGGGGCCGCCGCACTTGGGACAGGTGGTGTTCACCCAATCGGTGATCCCCGCCAGGGGGGATTCCCCGGTACCGGTGGGAGTATAAGACTGGACATCGGGCAGCCGCAGGGGCAGTTCAGTTTCGGACAAGGGTACGATGCCGCAGTGATCGCAGTGGACCAGCGGAATCGGCTCCCCCCAGTAACGCTGCCGGCTGAAGATCCAGTCCCGCAGCTTGTAGTTCACCGCCTTCTTTCCCAGGCCCTGCGCCTCGACCCAGGCGGTAACTTTGGTCTTAGCTTCCACCGTGGGGAGCCCGGTAAACTCGCCGGAATTTACCGACCAGCCGTCGGCTACCGTACACTCGGTTGGCTCTGCGGAGTAATCCTGTCCGGGCGCGGGTTTTTCGTTGGATACCACTTGGATGATGGGCAGCTTAAAAGCCTTGGCAAAATCCCAGTCCCGTTCGTCGTGGGCGGGAACCGCCATGATAGCTCCGGTTCCGTAGGAAATAAGAACATAGTCCGCTATCCAGATGGGTATTTTTTTTCCGTTCACCGGGTTTATGGCATAGGCGCCGGAGAAAACCCCGGTTTTCTCCTTTGCTAAATCGGTCCGTTCAAGATCACTCTTCTTTGCCGCCCCTTCAATATAGGTGTTCACCGCAGTTTTTTGGTCCGGCGTAGTAATCTTGTCCACCAGGGTATGTTCCGGCGAGAGGACCATGTAGGTCGCCCCAAAGAGGGTGTCCGGCCGGGTGGTGTAAATCTCCAGGGCGTCGCTATGCCCGTCAATCCTAAAGCTGACATTTGCGCCCTCGGAGCGGCCTATCCAGTTCCGCTGCATCAGCTTGACCGGTTCCGGCCAGTCCAGGCCGTCCAGGTCTTCCAGGAGCCGTTCCGCATAGGCGGTGATCTTCAATATCCACTGGCGTATGCGTTTCCGGGTTACCTTGGTTCCGCAGCGGTCACAGCAGCCGTCCTTTACTTCTTCGTTGGCCAACCCGGTTTTGCAGGAGGGGCACCAGTTGATGGGACTCTCCGCTTCGTAGGCCAGCCCCTTTTCAAAGAGCTTGAGGAAGATCCACTGGGTCCAGCGGTAATATTTCTCCCCGGAGGTATCAACTTCCCTGTCCCAGTCGTAGGAAAAACCCAGGGACTTAATTTGGGTACGGAAATGATTGATATTCGCCGCGGTGGTCAGCGCCGGGTGGGTCCCGGTCTTGATGGCATAGTTTTCCGCCGGCAGCCCAAAGGCGTCAAAGCCCATGGGGTGCAGCACATTGTACCCGCTCATACGCAGGTAGCGGCAGTAGATATCCGTGGCGGTATAGCCTTCGGGATGCCCCACGTGGAGCCCCTGGGCCGATGGATAGGGGAACATATCCAGCACATACCGGCGCTTTTCCTTGGGGAAAGACGGGTCCTCCACGGCCTTAAAAGTCTTATGCTCTTCCCAATACTTCTGCCACTTGGGTTCGATGGTCTCAAAGGGATATTTTGCCATGGTGATAC
Source organism: Treponema primitia (assembly GCF_046533075.1). GTDB lineage: Bacteria > Spirochaetota > Spirochaetia > Treponematales > Breznakiellaceae > Termitinema > Termitinema primitia_B. The sequence continues at coordinate 16,522 of NZ_JAJQRB010000022.1, forward strand.
GGACTCCTTTCGTAGTATGAGTATCATATACGGCGTCTGGGGAGCGTTTCAAGACATGCTCCACAAGATATCCCTCCTTGAAATTTCCTCCTACAATGCTTATTACTTTAATTATGGGTAGCTCACTTTCGCCTTATCGCCTTGGTAAAGCCCGGGATCGGTACAATGTCTTTAACTTCTTCAATGCCCTATCCTATGCTCTCCTTGCGGGGAACATAATTACCCTCTATGCCCTGCGGCTGAACGCATCCTCCACCATGATTGGGCTTCTCAATGCCCTGGTATATGTCTCCTACTTCTTTTTACCCCTGGGAAAGGTACTCTGTAAGGTATTTCCTATTATAAGGATCTACTCCATCGCCTGGGTCCTGCGGTCTCTGTCCATGGGGGTGGTGCTTTTCGTACCCTTTTTGGAAAGCGCGGGCCGCCATAACGATGCTCTGAAATTAACCCTCCTGGGGGTATCCTTATTCCATTTATTCCGGGGCGCCGGGCTTATCGCGAACAACCCGGTACTGGACGAATTGGCGGCAGGGCCCGACCGGGGCAGTTATATGACCATGATTCAGATTATCAACAACGCCGTGGCTATGTTCGCCAGTTTTGCCCTGGCCATGCTCCTGGGCCGGAACCCCTCGCTAATCCTCTACGCAGTTATCATGGCGGCGGGTATCGTGGGAGGGATTTTCAGCGGCGCCCTGCTCCGGGGCATTCCGGAACCGGCAAAAGACTCCGGCGGCTCAAAGGGCGGACTCTGGGCAATCACCAAAGACGCTTTTTCCAAGCCCGCTTTCCGGAACTTTATGTTCCTGTTTTTGCTGGTAGCCATGGTTTCCGCCATTACCCGGATTTTCATCGTGGTTTATGCCCGGGAAGTATTCTCCCAAAGTGACGGCATGGTTTCCCTCTACACGGTTTTCGGCGGCCTGGGCGCCCTGATGATGGGGGTGATCATCAAATTCCTGGTAGACAGGGTCGGGGCAAAACCCCTGTACCTCACCTGTATTATCGTGGGCTTTGTAAGCCTCCTTCCGGCAATTTTTTTCCCCCGGGGCGCGGTGGATAATGTCGCCTCGGTGATACCCTACCTATCCTTCCTGTTTTTTATTGTGAATTTCGGGTTCCTTGGCGCCGAAGGAATTGCCCAGACCTATTTCCTTTCCCTAATCCCTGCAGGGGGAATGCTGGATCTGGGAATTCTCTACTTTTTCATTTTCGGCATCGGCGGCGGCGGCGGATCCTTTTTGGCGGGTATCTTTCTGGATGTTTTTAACAGTATGGGGATCTCCGTATTCATCACCTTCAAAGTTCTCTTTACTATCCTTGCGTTAATCCTGGCGGTGGTCCTTATTTTCCAGAAGAAGCTGGTATCCCTGGGGTCCCTGCCCCTGAAGGGCGCCCTGGAGATCATGTTTTCATTCAAGGATCTCCGGGCTATCACCCTTCTGGATAAGCTGAAAAAAACCGAGGCCTCCGAAGAAGAGGAACTGCTCCTGGAGGCGCTTTATGAAACCCCCTCCAAGCTTGCCCTAAAGGGACTGTTGGATAAAGCAAAGTCGCCCCGGCTGGCTACCCGTTCCGACGCACTCCGTGCCGTGGGCGCCCTGGAGAATCTCGGGGAGGACGCTGAAAAAGCCCTGATGTCGGATCTGGTTAACAATCCCTTTACCACCGCCTATTTATCCGCCCGGATCCTGGGGAACCACGGATTTTTTCCCGCCGTACCGATCCTTCGGGAATTGGCAGCCTCCAAGGACTATATGCTTGCCGGGGAAGCCACGATTGCCCTGGCAAAACTGCGGGATGAGGCATTCCGGCCGGAAATTGAAAAGCTCATCGCCAAAACCAAAAATCCCCGGCTTAAGATCATGGGGGTGGAATCCCTGGGGATTTATGGTTCCCCCAATTCCCTTTCGGCGCTTATGGATATACTTCGGGTGAAGGATCCCCCGCCTTATCTCCGGGACACGGTGATCCTGGCTATGGCCAGTATCCTGGATATCCAGAACAAATTTTATCCCCTCCTGATCCGTTTTCGCGAAGATCCTTCCCTGGCGCCCACCCTTGCCCGGGATGAAGCCGAAGAAGCCTACGAACTGTTCATGTCCGGCCGCCGGGGCTGGAGGGCATCCCGGACGGAATCTGAGGGATATTTCACAACGAAACAGGCTAAAGCCCTGCAGCCTGCGATTGGAGCCTACATGAATGAATCCAAAGGCGCGGCCCTGTCGCGTTGGATCCTTGAACTTCCCCAGGATCTGATACAGGAGGTCATCCGGGTGGTCCTTTCCGAGCTTATTTTGGATGATGAATTCGCCTCCTATAACCGGCTCAAACTCCTCATCTCCCACTGGGCTGCCCATCAACTGCGGATTTTGACCAAGGACGTACTTCCCAATCCCCCTGCGCTCCGGTAAAGTAAGACAATGCGGTATAGGGGCTTATCATTTTTCATCTTTTTTATTCTGGCAAGCGTATCGCTGAGTTCCTGTTCCCGGCTTTTGGGATGGGGGGTACTGCTCTGGTCCACGGAGGATCCCGCTATCCCTTCGGGGACAGTGCTGCCGGTGTATATCAGGTCAAACATAGACCATGTATGGGTGGTGGGAATCCCCGATGCCTATAGAAAAGCGGAGCAGGACACGAATAAGTTTGAAATACCCCTCTGGCAGCTTGAGTTGAGCGGCGGGAAAAAAGCGGCGCGGACGCGGGCGGCGGAGTTTTCCGAATATGCCCGGCTCTATGCCGAGACCGCCCAGGATGGCCTGCCAATCCGGGACGATCCGGATAACGGTGCACGGAGGGTGTACCGTTTGAGGATGGGGCAGATCATCAAGATACTTGCCAAGGCCCAGGGAAATCCCGCCATAAGCGCCACCGGGGATCCCCTTCCGGGGGATTGGTACCGGGTTCTCACCGAAGACGGCGCCGTGGGGTATTGCTTCTCCTATCGGCTTAAACTTTTTGAACATACCGGAGGCGCCCTGGCGCTTACCCAGGCAGCGCCGGCTGTGGAGAAGGAAGATCCGGATCTGGATATGCTCCTGTCCCGGTCCTGGTATCCGGACTGGTACGGAACCATGATTTCCTCAAAGCGGATCGATCTGGAGGATTTGGAAAAACAGTGGCGCTTTAGTCCGTCTCCCGATACGGGGATTGCCCACATTTACCTGCCCACGGTGGATCTGAGCTTTTCCTATACGGGAATACAGGGCGCCGGGAGCCGTTCCTGGCGTTTTGAAGGGGCGCCCCTCCAGATGCACCTCCAGTCGGATACTACCCTGACGGTACAGTATACTGAAAATGGCGGCGCTCTGAAGTCGGTGATCTTTGTATCCCTCCCCATGGAATTAGGGGATCTTATTGTCCAGGAAACGGAACGGCGGGAAGCGCTGTTTCAGAATCTCTACACCCTGGGGCCGGCATTTCAAAGCACCAATTATGGGAACCTAAGCTTTGCGAGGACCGGAAAATTCACCTGGACCGGTAACAATATCCTCATACCCCAAATTATTCCTGCCTCCGCCCTGGGCAGCGGTTCCGTTAGTATGGAGCTGTTCCTGGGCCGTGAGCTGGAGGAACGGTATACCGGCGCCTTTACCCTGCAATTTGATGGGATTAGCAGTTCCGGTATAAAGGTGAATTTTATGTACATCGTAGAAGATCAGGGACTCCGGATCGAATATGTTCCCCCGGATAATCTGGAAGGGGTCACGGTGACGCGCCGGGCGGCGACCCCCACGGTGATTTACTTTTTTAAGACCGATCGTCCGCAAACGGCTGCCCCTATTCAAGCCGCAAATCCCCTGGAGTTCTGAGTCCATGGCCTTTGTTCAGTTTACCCGGGTCTCCCTGGCCTTTGCCGACAGGGATATTCTGAAGGAGGTGGGCCTCAACCTGGCTTCGGGTTCCCGGGCAGCTCTTGCGGGGGCCAACGGTTCCGGCAAGTCCACCCTGATGAAGGTTATCGCAGGGAAGCTTGCCGCCGATTCCGGTGAGCGGGCGGTCCAAAAGGGCTGCCGTATCTCCTACCTGCCCCAGTCGGGGATAGTCCACCGGGGCTCCACCCTGCGGGAAGAGGCGGAGACCGCCTACGCTGAAATTACTGCCCTGATGGGTGAAATGGAAACCATAGGCCGGACCCTGGAAAGCGCCACCACCGATGACAGCCGTACCACAGCGCTTCTGGATGAGCATCACCGCCTCCACGAGCTGGTGGAAAATTCCGGCTACTATAACCGGGATCAGAGCATCGCCATGATCCTTTCCGGTCTGGGCTTTTCCCTCGATGACCTGAACCGGCCGACGGAGGAATTTTCCGGGGGCTGGCAGATGCGGATCGCCCTGGCAAAGGTGCTCCTGGAAGCGCCGGATATACTGCTTCTGGACGAACCCACCAACTATCTGGACATTGAGGCCCGTTCCTGGCTTGAACAGTGGCTGCGCAGCTTTACCGGCGGCTACCTCCTGGTATCCCACGATCGCTACTTCCTGGACGTCACCGTCAACGAGGTCTACGAACTCTTCCAGGGACAGCTTAAGCGGTACGCCGGAAACTACAGCGCCTACGAGCAGGTCCGCCAGACCGAGCTGGACAGCCTGCTCAAACGCTACGCCGCACAGCAGGAAGAGATCGCCAAGGCGGAAGATCTGATCCGCCGCTTCCGTTACAAGGCTACCAAGGCCGCCATGGTTCAGGAGCGGATCAAGAAACTCGAAAAGATGGAACGCATAGAGATCCCCGAGTCTCTCAAAAAAATCAGTATCAGTTTTCCTAAACCTCCCCACTCAGGCCGCATAGCCATGACCCTTGAAGGCATCGGGAAAAGCTACGGTAACAGACCGATCATCGGCGGGCTGGACCTGATCCTGGAGGCGGGGGAAAAGCTCGTGGTGGTAGGCCGTAACGGCGCGGGAAAAACAACATTACTGCGCATCCTCTCCGGGGCGGACCAAAACTTTATGGGAAAGATAAGCTATGGCGCGGGCATACAGCCGGGCTACTTTTCCCAGGATGCCGCAGAAACCATGACCGGTTCACAGCAGGTCCTGGAGTACCTGGAAAAAGAGGCGCCCACGGAACTTATCCCCCGGGTACGGGACATGCTGGGGGCTTTCCTCTTCCGGGGAGACGATGTGTATAAGTCCATCTCGGTTCTGTCCGGGGGCGAAAAAAGCCGCCTGGCCCTGCTCAGGATGCTCCTCAAACCCATGAACCTCCTGATCCTGGACGAACCTACCAACCACCTGGACCTCCAGTCCAAGGACATACTCCTGGAAACCCTCAAGGGCTATAACGGAACCATCATCTTCGTATCCCACGACCGGGCCTTCATGGAAGCCCTGTCCACCAAAACTTTAGAACTATCCGCCCGGGGCCCGGAACAAGCGGCGGAGGCTCGGCTTTTCTACGGCGACTACGGCTATTACCTGGACCGGATTGGGCGGGAGACTACCGGCGACTTCACCCGCAACAGTAATACTGCGGCTGAGACTGCCCTGCCTGTAACAGAGTCCCCGGCAGAAACGGTTTCGGCGCCCCTGCCCAGGACCGTGCTGATCAAGGCCGGGTCGACCGAAGCGCCCCTTGGAGCGGCCGCCCGCCGGGATCTGGCAAAACAACGGCAGACCCTTACCCGGCGGCTTGAGCGGGAGGAAGGGGAGATCCTCAAAGTACTGGAAGCACTGGAAGCGGAGAAGGCAACCCTGGAAACAGAGCTTGCCCGGCCTGATGTTTACAGCAACGGCGAAAAGGCCCGGGCGGTAAAGGCCCGGTTGGACGGGGTAACGGCGGAACTTGAGGGGAAGAACCGGGAATGGGAAGCAAAGGCGGCGGAACTGGAACTGGCCTCGGCTGAGTAGAATGAGGCTATTTTGCCTGTTCAGCCTCAGCCTTAAGCCGGGCCTGATTTTCAACGGCGTACTCATTACACTGCTTGTCTGTAAGGCCAAAGAAAAGCTGGATGACCAGTTGAACCCCCACGAGGACAGATGGTATCAGGAAGGCGACAACAAGAAGTTTCTTCAGGGTGTCAGCGCCTTGAGCCGTATTGGCCACATACCCGGACCAATTGAGCAAGATTCCCAGCAGCTGGGCGCCGAGAGCTCCGCCAAAGGTAAGACTTACCGCATCAAAGGAATAGATCATGCCGGGCTGGTACTTCTTGTTCTTCCAGGCGCCGTACTCCACACAGTTAGGAAGCAATACCCCCATGTAGGCCAAATGACTGCCCATAAACAGGCCGCTGAGCCCAAAGAGAAAGAACAGAAGTCCGAATCGGATCGACACCGCTCCGTTTTCGGGACCTAATCCCAGGCACAGGACATAGAAAAGCAGGGTTGTAACAAGATGCAGCGCCATGGTTATACAGAAGGCCCGGTTAGAATCCTTAAAAACATGAATAGTGGGTTTAAGCAACACCGCCCCTACCACCATCATACCAGTGTTCACAAGCATTAACGTGGGGATAAAGGTACTTACTTTAAAATAGTCCCCAAAAACATACATTATCATGCCGCTCTTTACTGCATCCATGATGTACTGGATAAAGATACCCGACACGAGGATAACCGCCGCCCGGTTAGTAAGGACATTTTTAATCTGTTCCAAGAGAGGATCTGTTTTGACCGCCTTAGATACCCGCAGGTGCTCCCGGTAGCTCCCATCAGCGTTAAGCTCATATTTTTTACTCATCGCGGCGACACCGTAGAGCAGTACCACCACAAGGGCCGCAAGAACCACCGCCATCCAAAAGAAGCCGGGGGCAAGAACCCTGGCGTCCGGAACTTCTGCGTTGGGAGAAATACCGCTGAACAACTTGGCCATCGGCAGGATCGCCGCAGAAACAATAATCCGTCCCACATTGGCAAATATCATCTTAATACCCACCAGGGTTGACCGTTCTTCCACATTTTTGGTGATGTTCATGATCTGAGCCGACATAGGTATATAGCAGAGCGTTGCGGCAACAGCGCCATAGTTACCGTAGGTAATAACGGCCCATATTATCTTTGCCGTATCGCTTATCCCGGGGAAAACAGTAAAGACGCCGATAAAGAGAAGGGCGTTGGGGATGAGGGATATGAGAACCCAGGAGCGGTATTTACCCCATTTAAGATTAAAATGATCCACCGCCCATCCCATGATCATGTCGGTGATGCAGTCCCAGACCCTGGCGCCCAGCATGATAGTACCGGCAATGATCGGACTGATACCCAGAACGTTGGTATAGAAAAACATCAGGTAATACCCAAATGCAACCCAGGGAAGGTTTGTACCTATGGAACCGGCGCAATACCGAATCCTATCCCACCAGGGGAGCTTTGCATCGGGAGCAAAACTTACACGGTTATATATCTCTTCTCTAGTGGCCACAATTCCACCTCCATACGTCAAACTGATGAAATATGGTATCGTAAATCTTCCAGTATGGCAAGAAATTTCTTTTTTGTACTTTTTGCAGGCCCTTTAGGTTTCCCCTTTCGAAAATTTCCGATTTTTCTTTACAAATCTATTCCCGGGCGGTAGGATTAAAGAAGTACTTTTACGGGTACAACACATTTATGTGGAGAGGTGTACACTGAATGGAAATTACAGAAAAATTACGGGCCATGCGGCTCATGGCCGTCAATGTTCGTATAGAAACGATCCGTCAAATGATGATCATTGGGTTTGGTCACATCGGTGGTTCCATGTCAATTGCGGATGTGGTGGGAGTACTGTATGGTGGGGCGATGAACCTGGACCCCCATAATCCTACATGGGAAGATCGGGACAAACTGGTGTGTTCCAAGGGGCATGCAGGTCCGGCTATCTATGCCGCCCTGGCGCTACGGGGCTTTTTCCCCAAGGACTGGCTGGATACGCTCAACCAGCCGGGTACGAATCTGCCGAGCCACTGCGATCGTACCAAAACACCCGGCATCGACCTGACTACCGGCTCCTTGGGACAGGGGCTCTCCGGTGCAGTGGGCCTTGCCTTGGCGACCCGGGCAGACGGTAAACCCGCTTACACCTATTGTATCGTGGGGGATGGGGAATGTCAGGAAGGCCAGATCTGGGAGGCCGCCATGGTTGCAGCTCAGTACAAGCTGGATCACCTTATCTGTTTTATTGACTTTAATGACAAACAAATAGACGGAACCCTTGAGCAGGTCAACGATATTACAAATTTTGCTGAACGGTTTACCGCCTTCCGCTGGAATGTCTATGCCGTAGACGGCCACGATGCAGCGGCTATTCTGGAAGCTATTGAAAAGGCAAAGACGAATCCGGGTAAACCCTCGGTGATTGTGCTGCGTACCATCAAGGGCAAGGGTTGTGATTTTGTAGAGAAGATGGGTTATAACCACCATATTCTCATGCCCCGCGCCGAATGCGAAGCTGAAATTGCCCGGCTGCAACAGGAAGCAGCTAAAATCGAGAAGGAATAGGAAGGTAAACCATGTCTCTTACAGTTGTCTATAACGGGGACTGTGATTCCCTCACTTTAAAAGAAGTCTACAGCGGCGTCCTCACGGAGCTTATGGCAAGTGATTCCAGGATCTGCATTGGAGAAGCGGATATTGCCAACGGCATGTGGGCGCCGATCACGCAGAAAATGCGGGATACCTACCCGGACCGTTTTTACGATACGGGGATTCAGGAGGCCGACATGGTGGGCATCGCCTGCGGCTTATCCGCCGGAGGAAAGGTTCCCTATGTTCATTCCTTTGCGCCCTTTGTGACCCGCCGCACCTTTGATGTCATTTTTGTTTCCGGGGCTTACGGTAAACTCAACATCCGGCTCATCGGCTCCGATCCGGGGGTAACCGCTACCTATAACGGGGGAACCCACATGTCCTTTGAAGATGTGGGTATTATGCGTTGTATCCCCCATATGACCATTGTGGATATTACCGATGGGGCAATGCTTAAGGATGTCCTCACCCAGTCCGCCGACATATACGGTATGTTCTACTTCCGCTTTGCCAGGGGCAGCAAGCCTCCGACAATCTACGGCGACGGATCTACCTTTAGCTTTGGTAAGGCAAATCTGCTGCAGGACGGTTCGGATGTGACCATTATTGCCTGCGGTATGCTGGTACCCGAGGCTATGATTGCCGCAGAGCAGCTAAAAAGCCGGGGGATATCCGCACAGGTGGTGGATATATTTACCATAAAGCCCATTGATACCCAGCTTATCCGGGACTGCGCCGCCAAAACCGGAGCCGTTGTCACCGCCGAAAACCACAATATCATCGGCGGATTGGGGAGTGCCGTAGCTGAAACTCTGGCTCTCCATGGTCCCCTCTGCCCAATTGAAATGGTCGGCGTTCAGGATGAATTTGGTGAAGTGGGCTCCCAGAATTATCTGGTTAAACGGTTTGGGCTTGATGCCGAGACCATTGTACAAAAAACACTAACGGTCTTAAAACGCAAATAAATAGGAGAAAACAGTATGGACACCTATGGTTACCCAAAAAGCAACGAGTGGTTTGAAAAGGCAAAACGGATTATTCCAAAGGGAATCCACGGACATCAGGGGATAGGAAGTTATAAACCCCTGGAAAGTTATCCTATTTTCTCAGATCATGCCCAGGGAGCGTATTTCTGGGACGCCGACGGAAACAAATTTTTGGATTTCATGTGCGCCTATGGACCAAATATCCTGGGTTACAGTGATCCTGATGTCAACGCTGCGGTGTCGGAGCAGATGAAAAAAGAAGACTGCGTAACCGCTCCCTCTTACAAAATGGTTGAGTTTGCAGAAGTCCTCGTGGATACGATCAGCTCCATTGACTGGGCCTTTATGGCAAAGAACGGCGGCGATGTGACCAGCCTTTCCTTGATGGTGGCCAAGGTTGCCACGGGCCGTAAAAAAATCATGCTGGTCAACGGCAGCTATCACGGGGTAGCCCCTTGGGCTCAAACGCCCGGCGCAGCAAAGGGTATCTTTGAAAAGGAACAACAGGATCTGGTGTATGTTGATTGGGATAACATAGAACAGATCGAAAAGGCTATCGCCGATAACCCCGGACAGATCGCCGGGTTTATCTCCACCCCCTATTACCAACCTGCCTTTATAACAAACCGGCTGCCTGGTCCAGGTTACTGGAAGAAGGTCCGGGAACTCTGTACCAAGAATGGTATCGTACTCATTTTGGATGACGTACGCTGCGGATTCCGGTTGGATCTTGCGGGTTCGGATAAATACTACGGCTTTGATGCGGATCTTATCTGTATGTGTAAATCCCTGGCAAACGGGTACAACGTATCAACCCTGATGGGGAAGGCCGCCCTCAAGGAAGCCTGCGAAAGCGTTTACTACACCGGCAGTTACTGGCTCAGTGCGGTGCCCTTTGCAGCGGGAATTGCCTGTATCAACAAACTGAAAAAACTGGATGCGGCAAAACATATGCTCAAAATAGGAAAGCTCTACACCGATGGCCTGCAAAAACTTGCGGCATCCTATGGCTATTATATGGAAATAAGCGCCGAACCGTCACTGTTCTATATAGCCCTGGCTCAGGACCCTGTTGAAAAAAAGTGGAACTGGTTTGACCCGTCGGGGGATCTCCACAAAGCCTGGGTAGCCGAATGTGTCCGGAGGGGAGTCTTTATAACTAACCACCACAACAACTTTATCTGCGCCGCCATGACCGAAGCGGATATCGAGTTTGCCCTAAGCGTAGCCGACGATGCCTTTAGGGTAGTAAAGAGTAAGTTCTAATCCTCGGACAGGGAATAGCCCAAAACAAGAAAAATTGATATACTCAGAATAAAGAACGTTATTTCGTAACACTTTTATAGGAGTATAATTTGAAAATCCTAATCGTCGGCGGCGCCGGGTATATCGGCAGCCATGTTGCCCGGGAATTTCTGGACCGGGGCCATAAAGTCACTGTTTTCGACAACCTTTCCAGCGGCCTCCGGGGGAACCTCTTGAGTGAAGCGGAATTCATCCACGGAGACATTCTTGACTATACCGGCCTGTCCCGGGCGGCCCAAGGGGGCTTTGACGCAGTGGTTCATCTGGCGGCTTTTAAAGCCGTGGGGGAATCCATGGTAAAACCCGAGAAGTACTCGGTGAACAATATCAACGGTACCGTCAATATTCTGAACGCCGCCGTGGAAGGGGGCATTAAAAACTTCGTTTTTTCCTCCAGCGCCGCAGTTTTCGGCCAGCCGGAATATCTCCCTATTGATGAAAAACATCCCACCAATCCGGAAAGCTACTACGGCTTCACCAAGCTGGAAATCGAACGCTTCCTGGGCTGGTACGATAAGCTCAAGGGGATACGCTTTGCCGCCCTCCGGTACTTCAACGCCGCGGGCTACGATGTCAAAGGCAGGATCACCGGCCTGGAGAGCAACCCCGCAAACCTCATCCCGGTTATCATGGAAGCCGCCTGCGGTATCAGGAAGGAAGTGCAGATTTTTGGGAATGACTACGATACCCCGGACGGCACCGGAGTCCGTGACTATGTCCACGTGAGCGACCTCGCCGCGGCCCATGCGGCGGCCCTGGACTACACCAGCAAAAATGACCGGAGCATCACCGTTAACCTGGGAAGTGAAACCGGCATTTCGGTACTGGAGATTGTCGAGGCCGCCCGGCGTATCACCGGTAAACCTATCCCCGCAAAAATTGTGGGGCGCCGCGCGGGGGACCCCGCCAAACTTACCGCCACATCCAAGCTGGCCCACGAACTTTTAAACTGGACCGCGAAGTATTCGGACCTGGAAACCCTGATAAAAACCAGTTGGAATGCGTATCAAAAGAATTGATCCTAGGGGATAAAACGTGAGGAGCTCGGGATGAAAGAAAAAATATTTAGTTTTATTGAAACGAGCGCTCCTTTAGCGGTGGAGTTGGAGACGGAATTGACCAAGCGGCCCGCCATATCCCCGGAATCGGGTGGTGAGGGGGAACTGGATAAGTGTATATTCCTGGAGTCCTGGCTAAAAGCCCAGGGGATCACCCAACTGGAACGCTACGATGCACCGGATACGCGTGCCAAGGGCGGGGTACGGCCCAACCTGATCGCGACCATCCCCGGAAAGGCGGATACCAAGCGGCTCTGGATCATGAGCCACATAGACGTGGTACCTCCGGGGGAGGCATCCCTCTGGAAGAGCGATCCCTGGACGGTGATCCAAAAGGACGGCGGCGACGGCCGGGGATTACGGCTCATAGGCCGGGGTGTGGAGGATAACCAGCAGGGACTCACCGCATCGGTGGTGGCGGCGCTGGCCCTGGTAAAGCAGGGTATAGTCCCCGCCAACACAGTAAAACTGCTCTTTGCCGCCGACGAAGAGAACGGCAGCGCCTATGGCGTAGACTGGCTCATCAGAAACCAGGGCGCGGTAATTCCGGAACTCTTCCGCAAGGACGATATGATACTCATCCCCGACGGCGGCGACCAAAAGGGAGAAACTATTGAGATTGCGGAGAAAAACCTTATCTGGGCACGGTTCAGCACCATTGGCGCCCAGGCCCACGGTTCCAGGCCCGACCAGGGCATAAACGCCCACCTTGCCGGGGCGGAACTGGCGGTACGGCTCCACGAGGGCCTTTCCAAAAAGTTTTCCGATCACGACCCCCTCTTTGAGCCGGACTACTCTACCTTCCAGCCCACCAAAAAAGAGGCCAATGTCCCCAACATCAATACTATTCCCGGTGATGACGTGTTCTGCATGGATATGCGTATCCTCCCCCGGTATCCCGCCAAAACGGTACTGGCGGAAATCGATCGTATCAAGGCGGAGATAGAAGCCAAGCGCGGAGTCAAAATCAGCTATACCCTTCCCCAGTGCCAAGAGTCAAAACCCACTTCCCCCGATGCGCCTTTGGTAAAACTTCTCTCGAAGATTGTCAAAGAGGTGTATCAGGCTGAAACCCGGCCCATCGGTATTGGGGGTGGCACCGTGGGAGCCTATCTCCGTAACGCCGGTATCGATTCGGTGGTGTGGAGCCGCATGGACGACACCGCCCACCAGCCCAACGAGTACACCCTGGTGAACAACATTCTTGGAGACGCCAAGGTGATGGCGCTGTTAATGTTTCGGGAATAATGTATTGCTTGATAAGCCGGGGTTTTTAAAGTATACTGATTAGGAATAGGAGATGTTTGAGCGAACCATGAAAGAGACCATCAGCGTAACCGTACAGGAGCAGATTGCCTTAATCAAAAATATTATCGTTGATACGGTGCCGGTGGAACAGATATACCTCTTTGGTTCCTATGCTTATGGCAAACCTCAAGCCGATTCGGATTTGGATTTTTATGTGATACTGAACGATGACGCTCCCTACCGGGATCTTGAGGCAATGGACAGAATAGGACTTGCCCTTTATGGCCATAAATCAATGCCAACGGATATCCTTGTGGCCAAAAAATCCAGATTCCAATACCGGGTCTCCGCCCCTACGCTGGAACAGGAGGTGGTAGAAAAGGGGGTATTGATCTATGGATAATATGGACGAAAAGGAATATGCATTGGAATGGTTCAGATTTGCCAAAATGGATCTAAACAGTGCCAATTATTTATTGAATATGCGACCCATTCCTATCGAAGTAATTTGTTTCCATTGCCAGCAATCTGCTGAAAAATGCTTAAAAGGCTTTCTAGTCATCAATAAAATTCGCCCGCCAAAAAATCATGATCTGATAGAACTATGTCAGCTTTGCGAACCCTTTGTTACAGACATCAAAGCTATATTGGTTCAATGTAATACCCTAAATCGATATGGCGTCCAACCAAGGTATCCCCGTGAATTGTTGCTTACCGAAAAAGATCTTTCCAGTGCCATTAAATACGCCAAAGATGTGCTGGATTATTTTCGTCTAATTTTTCCCACCAGCCCAACGTGGAGACGCCAAGGTGATGGCACTGTTGATGCTTCGGGAATAGTAATACTACAGGATCAAAACAAAGGTACCAATGGTGATTAAAACTCCGCCGATAATGGATTTAATCGTGAAGGCTTCCTTTAATACGATAAAGGCCAGGACCATACCGATGACCACGCTGAACTTATCAATGGGGATTACCTTTGAGGCTTCGCCAAGCTGCAGGGCCCGGTAATAACAGAGCCAGGATAGGCCGGTGGCGATACCGGAAAGAACCAGAAAGAGCAGGTTCTTGTGCCCCAGGTTCGTAAGATTCTGCTGTTTCCCGGTTAAAAATACAATGCCCCAGGAGAGGATCAACACCACCACCGTACGTATCGCCACGGCCAAATTTGAGTTGATATTCTCTATGCCGATTTTGGCCAATACCGAAGTTAAAGCCGCAAAAAGGGCGGATAACAGGGCGTAAAGGACCCACATGGTATGCCTCCGTTATTGCAATTTTAGGTTGTTTTTTTTACTTTTTAAAGCCCTAGTAGTCTTGACAACACCCTTTAAAATCCGCATTGTACCTTTTAGAATAAATAGGAGAAATACCGGGTTGCCGGGGCATGAGCTGTATTTGAAGAGAGGTTGAAGGAGCGGGGTTGAAAGGGAGCGATGTGGTTATCGAGGGTGTTTCCAAGCTCTTCGGTGATTTTAAGGCATTAAATAGTGTCAGTTTGGAAATAAAAAAAGGGGAGTTTTTCTCCCTCCTGGGACCTTCCGGGTGCGGAAAAACCACACTCCTCCGTATTATTGCAGGGTTTGAAAGCCCCGATACCGGGGTAGTTACCTTTGACGGCGCCGATGTGCTGCCCCTGCCTCCAAATCAGCGGCAGGCCAATACGGTTTTTCAGAACTATGCCCTTTTTCCCCATCTTTCGGTGTTTGAGAACGTGGCCTTTCCTCTTCGTATCAAGCAAGCGGGGAAATCTGAAATAGACCAAAAGGTTAATGAATACCTCAAGCTGGTCCAGTTGGAGATCCACGCCAACAAGAAGCCCAACCAGCTTTCCGGGGGACAGAAACAACGGGTGGCCATAGCCCGGGCGCTGATCAACGAACCCCGGGTACTTCTCCTGGACGAGCCCCTTTCGGCGTTGGACGCCAAACTGCGGCAGCACATGCTCATCGAACTGGATCAGATCCACGACAAAATTGGAATCACCTTCATATATGTTACCCATGATCAGCAGGAGGCTCTTTCGGTTTCGGACCGTATTGCGGTGATGAACCAGGGGGACGTCCTGCAGGTAGGTACCCCCCACGAAATCTACGAAAGCCCCGCCACGGGCTTTGTGGCCAAGTTTATCGGGGAAACCAACCTCTTTGACGGAGAGATAATTTCCGCCGCGCCCATCCAAAAGGCGGAGGGTGAATATATGGCGGAACTGGATATCCCCGATCTCGGCAGGATCAAGGTGACCACCGTAGATAAGTTCAGCCCCGGCCAACAGGTAAGCTTTACCATCCGCCCGGAAAAGGTGCTTATCTCAAAGGAAAAGCCCACCACCACCCGGGAGGACATCAACCTTTTTCAGGGCTTCGTGGAGGAACCCATCTACTCGGGTTTTCAAACAAAGTTCTATGTTAAGGTCAAGGACAAATTCCTTATCAGGGTGATTAAACAGCACGCCAAATATTCCGATGAAGGTCCCGATATTGTCTGGAAAGATTCGGTGTATCTTTCCTGGAGCGCCCATGACGGGTACATCGTCGGGGTCAAAGAATCGTGAGCGCCAATTCTTCCGTCAGGCGTCATTACGGCCTCCTCTACTCAGCGCCCATGACGGTCTGGTTTACCGTATTTTTTCTGGCGCCCCTGTTAATTATTGTACTCTACAGTTTTCTGCGGAAAGGTCTCTACGGCGGCGTAACCATGGGAGAATTTACCCTGGAAGCCTACAGAAATCTCAGTAATCCCAGCTTTGTAATTATCACCATCCGTACCCTTATTACCGCATTGATTGCTACTTTAATTACCATCCTTATCGCTCTGCCCTGCGGTTACTTCATGGCAAGGAGCAAAAACCAGACCTTTCTGCTCCTCCTAATCATCATCCCCTTCTGGACGAACTTTCTTATCCGGGTATTCGCCTGGATGAATATCCTGGGAAACAACGGCTTTCTGAATGATCTGCTCATAAAAATGGGACTTATCAATAATTATGTTCAATTTCTGTACAACCAGGGGTCGGTAATATTGGTGCTGGTCTATATGTACCTGCCCTACGCCATACTGCCCCTCTTCTCCACCATCGATAAATTCGATTTTTCCCTTCTGGAAGCTGCCCGGGATCTGGGGGCCACCAAGCCCCAGTCCATGTTCAGGGTACTCCTCCCCAATATCCGCAGCGGTCTCTATACGGCGGTACTCTTTACCTTTATTCCCATCTTCGGCGCCTATGCGGTGCCCCTCCTGGTGGGCGGCAAGGATTCCTACATGCTGGGTAACGTTATTGCGGACCAGCTTACCAAAGCCCGGAACTGGCCCTTGGCTTCGGCGATCTCCATGGTACTCACGGTGATCACCACCGCGGGGGTTCTGATCATGATGAACCTCCAAAAAAAGGACGCCAATAGAACTGCGGATTTGAAAGCCAAGGGAGCCGGAAATTGAAACTCGACATCAAGGGCATCATCACCAACCTCACCCCCGGGAAGGCCAAGGGTGAGGCGGCGCGCCACGCCCGGCGGGCCTACCGGCAAAAACCATTTTCCTTTTCCCAAACCGTTTTTATCGCCGCCCTGGTTTTTCTCTTTCTCCCCCTGCTGGTATTAATCGTCTACTCATTCAACGAATCCAAGGGTATGGGCTGGACCGGCTTCTCCATGGTCTGGTATGAACAGCTCTTCCTCCATTCCCGGGACCTTTGGCGGGCTTTCTGGAACAGTATCCTTATCGCCATTACTTCTGCGGGAACCGCCACGGTTTTTGGAACCCTGGGCGCCGTGGGGGTCAACTGGTACCGGTTCCGGCTGCGAAACTATGTTCAGGCCATCTCCTTCCTCCCCATGATACTGCCGGAGATCATCATCGGTGTTTCCCTGTCCCTTTTTTTTGCGGGAATAAAACTAAAGCTTGGATTACTCACCATATTTATCGCCCATACCACCTTTAACCTGCCCTTTGTATTCCTCATGGTAATGGCCCGGCTGGACGAATTTGACTTTTCCATTATCGAAGCTGCCCACGATCTGGGCGCCAATGAACAGCAAACCTTCCTCAAGGTAACGGTGCCCATCTGTATGCCCGGCATTGTCTCCGGCTTTCTGACAGCTGTTACCATCTCCCTTGAAGACTTTGTCATTACCTACTTTGTCGCCGGGCCCGGTTCAACAACACTGCCGCTGTATATCTACTCGGCAATCCGTTTCGGCGTATCCCCGGTTATCAACGCCCTTTCGGTGGTGATGATCCTGGGAACCGTAGCCCTTACCTACTTGCTCAGGAACTTCCTGAAATATATCGCCGCAAAATAAAGATTCCGTATGGGATTCTATTATACGAGGAGAAAAAGATGAAAAAAATACCTGTTATGGCTGCGGCGCTGAGTGCGGCGCTGCTCAGTGTTGTAATGCTCACCACATTCAGTGGCTGTGCTAAAAAGCCGAAGCTCTATCTCTACAACTGGACCTACTACACGCCCGACTCTGTATTACGGCAATTTGAAAAGGAGAATAACTGCGAAATTATTTATGATACCTTCGCTTCCAATGAAGAACTCTATGCTAAGCTTCTGTCCGGCGGGACGGGTTACGATTTGGTTTTTCCCTCCGGGGATTATGTCTCCATCATGATCAAGCAGAACATGCTTGAGAAAATTGACAAATCAAAATTATCTAATCTGGTAAATATCGACCCGATGGTACTCCAAAAGGCGACCTACGACCCGAAGATGGAATACAGCGTGCCCTACTACTTCGGCGCTGCGGGGATTGCCGTAAATACCGCCAGGGTTCCTCAATACGAAAAGAGCTGGTCCATATTTGGCCGCAGCGATCTGCAAGGAAAAATGACCATGCTGGATGATATGCGGGAAGTACTCGGGGATGCCCTGGTACACCTGGGCTATTCGGTCAATACCGCAAACCCTGCGGAGATCGCCGCCGCCCGGGATCTGGTTAACAGTGCCTGGAAGCCGAATCTGATT
Organism: Treponema primitia; assembly: GCF_046533075.1. Taxonomy (GTDB): domain Bacteria; phylum Spirochaetota; class Spirochaetia; order Treponematales; family Breznakiellaceae; genus Termitinema; species Termitinema primitia_B. Next base: position 34,554 of record NZ_JAJQRB010000022.1, read on the forward strand.
AAGTTCGACGCCGAAGCCTTTGGCAAGGGCTTTGCCGATGAGGACTTCTGGGTAGTCCAGGGTTACGCCGAAGTGGTATACGAAGAAATTAGTGAGGAGCAAAAAAAGAATACCGCTTTCTTCATACCCCCCGAAGGCGGTCCCGCTTATATCGACAGTATGTGCCTCCTCAAAGGCGCCAAGAATGTAGACTTGGCCTATAAGTTTATTGACTTTATCCACCGGCCGGAAATCTATGCGGAGTTTACCGATTATTTCGGCTTCCCCGCCACCGCCAACATTCCTGCGCGGCAGCTGAAAAAAGTTACCCCCTATTATCAGGCGGAGGAACTTACCAATGTTGAGCTCAAGGATGATATGGGAGAAAATCTGACGCTCTATGATGATGCTTGGCTTACTATACGAGTCGGGGATTAGCTCGAGGTTAGCTGGGTCAGAGTATATAGGTCATTCGGAAAAACGCCGGTGGGGGAGGATCTATTTAACCCTGTTATTCCCCACTTGCGCCAAATGGAGCGTGGGGGAAATTGCGGGCGTTTGTTATTTACAGTACATGTGAAGTTTGTTGCTCCTGTTTACAGATAAATTTTTTGTCATTCTCTAATGGATGTACTCTCCATAACCATCTCCTGATGGCATTAAATTATATTTGTATCCATGTTTTACTTTATAAATAATTTTGATAAAAATCCAACAGCACACCCTAATATTATTGTTGTAACGATAACAATTGGAAGACCAGTTGGATCAAGTTTATATATTAAAAATGTAATTGGCAAAACAAATAAAATTGATATAATAATACCATTTAAAAAAGAAATTGATACAAAATTTATTTTTGGAATAAATAATCCCAAAACAATCCACACAAAAAATGCCGAAATTATAAATAACTTATCCATTTTTCTTATTATCATTGGGGTTATATCAACAATAGCAGCAATTAAACCGATTAACAAAGAAATTAAGTAATTTTTCAAACAATCCTCCAGAGATTTTACTTTACTATATTTTAAATATTCATGTCAAGTTTCTTTTTAATAATTTTTAAAGTGTCGTACTTCAGCACCTTGGTTAGGCAAAGTGGCTCCTCCTACACTATTGTTTCTTCAATATTATATATTCCTTTATACGTCCCTTGTAAATTTTTTACAGTCGCTTCTCTACGTATAATATCAAAAGTATATTCCGTTGGCAACAATTCAAATTGGTTCGTTTTTTGAATTGTATCATTTGTTATTTTTGTTATATATTCTATTGTTGCTTTTAACTGTACTTTTCCATCTGTTGATTTGGCATTCCAGTCAAACAATGGCGAATATTTTAAACAAGCAATTATTCTTGAATTATTATATAAAAGCTCTCGTATTTCTTTTCTAATATTGTGTTTTGAAACTATATCATTGCTTCTAAAACAATAATCCTTATAAAACAACGGCCATTCAAAAATATCAATTGCCGAATAATCTACATGATTGATATAAGGAATAAATATCTTGGGATCTAGATTTATTAATGCACTTTTACTAGGTAAATCTGCATCAATAAATATTCTACACCCCTTCCCTTTCTTTTCCAAAGAAACGGCTTTTGTAACTGCAACTCCAAAAATATTATTCGAGTCAATTTTAGTTTCAATAAAATTATATTCTCCATATGCTAAACCGGCCCTTAATAAAACGCCAGAGGATATACAATTTCGAAATATTCGAGTCAAGGCGTATAATAATATATCAACATCTTTTTCAACATATAAAAATACGGAATCAGAAAGAATACAGTAACGAATATTTGTCTTTTCAATGGCTTGTGAAATATATTTATGCAAATTTTTAATATACCTGTAAATTATTTTTTGATACTTACCCTTGTCAGGATTAGCTGTCAAGAAAGAAAAACCCAATAAGTCAATATAACAAACAGTTCCAATCATATTGTATATTTTACACCTCCTTTTCTATTTTGTCAATAAATTGAGGAGCCATTTCGCATAATGCGAATAGGTTTGCGATATTTTTGCGATTGCAATAAAGGAACGCGAAGCGTTCCAGTAACTGCGAAAATGTGGTGGAACAAAATACCACAAAGGGCGTAGTCCGACTGGTGTTTTGTTGAGGCCGATGAGCGTATGCGACGAATCGTAAACCGTGTGTTCAGGCTGCATTTTTAATTATATTACAATTACTATTTATCATGATTTTTATATTTTTTCAATTATACTATTTTATATTTGCCAGCTTCATATCAATATAAGATCATTTATTCATCCTAAGGCGATTATCACTCCGTTATTCGTCCCTATGCCGCGTATTGCTCCCTCATTACCCCAACACACTTACCCAGATTATGCACTATGCAATACAACAGCCATAGGATGTTTACTTTTTCCTTCATCCGCAGCGTGAACCGGTTCATCCTTTTGCAATACGTGATGTTCGCGAATACCGACTCTATAATCTGCATCCGTTTCCCGTATAGCTTCCTTACCGTCGGATTATCTATCTTACTCCGCATCTTGTCGGCTACGTTTTCTTCATACTCATGTATCGGTATATACAGTGTCCGGTATTTTTTGTTTTTCCCCTTGATACATTGTTCCCGCATCACACACACCCCGCACATCTCTCGCGTCAAACCGCGCCACCTCATGGTATTTCCCATACGTACCGGCTATCATCTGTTCATACCGCTGCCGGAATTGGGGGTCTGGGATTATTACCCCTACCCCCTTCTTTTTCGCTGCCTGCAAATTATCCTCTGAAAAATATCCCGTGTCCGCAACTATTATCTGGTTTTTGCTGTCCGCCGCCGCTATACCGTTGTATCCTTGGATAACCCCGTGCGGCCCCTGGATCTTCGCGCTCTCGTTGTCGGTGACGTTCGACTGTATTTCCTGTCCACGACTCCCCATATGCGCCTCATGCTCCCGGTCGAATTCGTCCAGTTTCTTCATCTGTTCCTTATATCGCCGTATCCGTTCCCGGTATTTTTCTTCTTCTTCCGTGCCGCCGCTCCCACCGTTCTTCCCATCCTCCTCACGGTGCTGCGATATCAATTTCTTCACTAATTTTCCTATCTTTTCTCGTTTCTTCCTTAATTCTTTTTTCGTCCCCGACCATTCCTTTGACGCTCCGGATGGCAGCTTGCACCCATCTACCGCGAGCATCTTTCCACCGATTAGATGTTGTTCATTGCAGAAATACAGTACTTCCGTAATTATTCTCTCTATTTCTTTCCCGTTCCCCACAATAAACCGCGCAATCGTCGTATGAAACGGCTCCTGGTTTTCTGCAAGCGCCTTCATAATAATATGATACCGGCACAGTCCGTACAGTTTCCGTGATGATAGTACTCCCTGCGAATATCCGTATAGCACAATTTTCAGTAGTATTCGCGGTTCATACGCCGGCGCTCCCTTTTCGTCGTTGTTGTACCCCTCATCGAATCCCGTAAAGTCCACTTCGGTATCGATAAACCGGCTCATGGTCCATTCAAACGTCCCCGGTAGTATTTGTTCTCCTAAGTTTATCGCCAGAAACAGCCCTTGTTCTTTATCTGTTTGCTTATAATTTGCCATAGTATTTGTATCGTATCATCATTTCTTTGGTTTGTCGATCTTTTTTCTCTGTCGTTATGCGAAATCTTATTAAAAGTGCACCCTGGTTATGTGCTGTTTTGGTTGCTTCATAACTGATCATAATTCCATGATATTGATATATTAATTATATTTTCATTATATATAATTATGTATTTATTTCCACTGGGCATCAAAAAACTTAAATTAACATCATATTGAATTATTGTTTTACAAAATTGATTAACATCTTCTTCGGTTAAATATGGTTCTAATATTTCAACTAGAGAAAATAAAATTAAAGATAAATCTTCTTTATTAGTAAAATCATTTTGATCATATTTTATATTCGCTAAATTTACAAAATAAGGTTGTCCAAAATCTAATGTTAATAATACAGATGAATTATTACCCGTGATTAGTTGAACATTTGAACTAGTCAATTGTTTCCATTCACCGAAATATCTAGTACTTATTTTACTAATATTCTTTTGAAAATTATCAATTAAATATTGTCCCTTAATTCGTTCAACATTTTCTATAATATTTCTTTCACCAATCTCATCAATACCATAAAAATATGATTCTGTAACTACACTTATTTTCTCATTTAAAATATTTGCAAACAAATGTTCTTGTTTAGTATTTACATAAATCCCTGGAACTCGTCCTGATCCTATGATATAATATAATTTTTTACCACCAATATCCCATGCATTTGGTAAATTATTATTTTTCTTTATTTCAAACATTATTTCGATTGCTTTTGTCCAACCGAGTTGTTGATAAAATTGATTATCTTTTTCAAGATCAACAAGATAGAATTTAGCAATTTCTATTTCACTTCTATTCTCATTAATTTCAGGGCATAATTCCAAAAATTTTTCAACATAAGGTTGTACAGAAATTAAATTATCCGCTGTATATTTATCATTAACTGAAAATTGGATTCTATCATTTGATACAATGGTTTCCTCTGGAATATTTTTATTAGAATCAACATTTGTTGTTTTATTACATGACAGTACTAAAATAATTAATATAGTAATAACTAATTTTTTCATTTCTTGTTCCTTTTGTAAATTATACTGAATATTTTTATTTTGTCAATTCCTTTTATAAAATAATTCAACCAAAATTGCGCCTAACGAAGCTATGCTAAAAGAAAGATGCGGAATCTGGTATACTTAAGCGGTTCGGTAAAACGACTGCTGGTTGTAGCCGAAA
>NZ_JAJQRB010000023.1:0-32419 GCF_046533075.1 Treponema primitia
ATACCTGCATACACCCGCCAAACTAAGATTTAAACCGCCATTCATAGCCGATTTAATTCTATGTCTGATAAGGATTTACCTAAAAACGACCCCTTGCATATTTCACAAAGGTCATTTTTCACTACTTATATAGTAAAGATTGATCTGAAAGAGGCAGAGTATGAATATCACCTTCATAAAAAAACCAAAACGGGTCTTTTTTGATGGCGCTTAAAAACATGTATCCAAATCTGGAAGTATCAGATATTTCATTGGTATTTGTATTATATAATGCTTTTGTAGCTTTTTCAGATAATTCCCATTTACTATTTTCTTTATTTAGAAAACTTTGATCTTTTAAAGTGTTGAATATATCACCGCATAAGCTCTGGGTTATACCTAAGGTATTTCTTATGCCATTCTCTGCCAGCCCAATAGAAACAAGTTTCAATACAGCTTCTTGATAAGCGTCAAGTTCATTATCCTGCGGAATATATGCCTCACACTCAAAGGCAATAATAGGTAAAGCCAAATCGATTGAAGAAGGATTTCCTTGAAAATTACGCAATTTTATAATCTCAATATTCATGGTAATATCCTTCCCCTTTTTCCTTACATTTTTCATAAAGCAGTTTAAAGCAGGGCACCGCGTTTATGGTCTCTGAATCGCCGTAGACCGAAAGATGATATTTAGCCCGTGAAAGAGCTACGCAAATACGATTTGGTTTAACCAGAAAACCGACACTTTTCTTCTCGTCATTTTTGTAATTGTTGGAACGGACGCAGGACAGAAACACATAATCAAACTCTTTACCCTGAAAAGCATCTACGGTTCCGCACTCGATCTTAACCATCTGTTCAGCGTTAAGTTCTTTGCTTATTTCTTCGAGTATTCTTTCTTTTTGGGCAGAATAAAAGGATATTATACCTATAGTCTTATCAGGGCATTTAGTTATCACTTTTTTCACATCATTAGCTATAGCCTTTGCTTCCTCAGGCCGGGATTTTGAAATTCCACCATGCTCCATACCCTTGTTTTTTGTAATATTTATATAAGCCAAGGCTTTACCGTTAAAAAGTTCATTCGGGATAAGTCTTTCATCTACGGTTACGCCGGATTTTAGTTCATTATTATAAAAGGCTTCGCTTACAAATGTAGATATATCGGGATGCATACGGTATTGGGTGTCCAATAATAGAGCTTTTGGACGAGGAATTCTGCTAAACATATCAAAAAGCCGTTCAAAAAGGCTTATTTCAAGTCCCGATAAGTCTTTGTATTGGGGATCTTCGAGAATAAGTTTTAGGACATCAGGTTCCAGCATATGGGGAAGCTGCTTATGGTCTCCTACAAGGATAATTTTACGACCCATAGACATGGGAATAAAAAGATCCAACGGAGTAGCACGGGCAGCTTCATCAACAATAACTAAGTTATAGGATTCGTCATTATTCCCTGATAAAGACAAAGCCTGTTGACAAGTTGCCGCAGTCGTTAAGGAGTATTTTTGGACGAGATCCTGGGCTTCATTCTCAAATCTCTCAAGAAACTCTCCAACAACAAGGGATTTTTTCGCTTCAAGATTGACGGCAAGAGAATATTTATTCACATCTAATGATGCAGCAAGTTCCTGAATGCAGTCATCTATCACTGTAGTATCATCAATATTCACTTTTTCTTCGGTAGGACAATATTTGTCTTGCAAAACCTTTACAGAATAAATATAATTAGTGAAATTCTCTTGATTATCGACTCCGTTATCTAAAAGCGCATGTAAATTATCAAGAACTTCTTGAGAGATGACAAGGTCGGTCCTGTTCTTTATATGTGCAAGGAGTCGTTTAATACATTTTAAGCCATCATCACTGAAAGCTTCCTTTTTTATCCGCAACGATTGAATATAGGGGACTATTTCATCCTGCTCAACAACGCCAGAACCAATACGCTGCTTATACTGTTTTACTATCCGTAACGCATTTTCTCGTATTGCATCGGGAAATTTCATGTCGTTTATATTTAAATATGACTCGATAATTCTAATTCCATCTTGAATCTTTTCGCCAGTATTTCTATAAGAGTAATAGCTGTCAGAAAGATTGGAAGTTATTGCAGCAAGTTCAAAAAAGGATTTCTCATTTATCTTGGCTGTAAGGTTTTGTTTTACTTCTGCAACCCAGGCATCAATGCTGGCTTTGTAATTAGTTTCTCTCTTTTTTCCAATCCGGAAAGCCGGTAGATCCCCAGGAAGGGCATTTGAAATCGCGTTATCAACGGCGTCATTTTGAAAACTTGAAATAAGAATTCTTGGGCGAGATCCATTATCTCTCTCAAATATTTCTTGAAAACGTTCACAAATAGCTTTTATTAGCGTAGTTTTTCCAGTACCAGGAGGTCCCTGGATTATAGCGATGTCTGGAGTATTGATAGCCAAATCAAGCGCTTTTTGCTGTTGGGCATTTAAAGATTTTGATTTAGGAAAATTTTTCTCTAATTCTGAGGTGATTGCTGGATTAAAAGTCCAATTACTGTCAAAGAAATATTCAGAAACACCTTCTTCTATAAGTCCTACGATTTTACGTATTGGAGAATGACCGCTCAACATCCTGTCTTTTGCTTTATTTCTCCGTCTTATAATAAACCGGTCCCCTATATCAGAAAGCACTAATGATCCTTTATCCGGTATGTTGATTATGGCGTCATCTTTTTCAAGTATGGTTTCAATACATGCATTATCAATTCGACTGATTTTACCTACCCAGACTTCCCCAGGATTTCCGTCTTTAAAAATAGCAGCATCTTTAACTGCCAACGATTCACCATATAGAGACTTATCAGGCGATTCTTCAACTGAGAACATAAATGAAAAACCGTTTTCAGTTGTCATTTTTTCGTATCGAAGGTATTTAATTTCTCCAAATTCAGACTTCCTGTTAGCCATTTCTTTACTGGCAAGTTTGTTGTAAGCATCCCATCTATCGAAATATGTTGCCGCACTGCTTATATTGTCCAGATCTTGACTGAATTTTTCATCGCCAATTTTTGATTCTGATTCTCGTACAAATTGTATGTCAGGGGCAAAATAGACATCGATAGGCATATTAGTTTTATCTCTGTCATGGCGCAAATTTGTAGCTATCAAACCACGGGGAGTATTTTTGATATGTAAAAATTGCTTTTCAGATATAAGTCGTATATCTGTTTTCTTATTATCTTTATAGCGAAGAGCAAAAATAGCTGGTTCACCAATATCATTGAAAACAAATTTATTTTTAATTTCATCTATACTTGTTTTCTCTAAAATACCTTCAGAAATATTGATTATAATTGGAGTGGTATATTCGGTTTTACTTGCAAATGTATAAATTTGAACGAGAATATGATCAGCTTTTTGACCATGAATTGTTTCCTCTGCAACAAAGAAATTCCATTGGGAGCCATTCTTCTCCAATTCGATATTTTCTTTAATATTGTCTGCTGTGGGCTTGTCAACAATAAATTCATCAGAATCGCAGCCAAAGGGAGCTACCTGAAATTCATTCTCTCCAATTTGCCGTAATCGGACGAATTTTCCGGCATATTCCTGTTTTAACCTACTAAGGGCGCGTAATTTTACTTTTTCCCCTTTTGCCGCATATAAATCTGATATTTTCATTGATTGACCTCCGCAAAAAGAGCGCTACGGATTAATTTAAATTGTTTATCATTGTTCTTGATTGCATCTTTATTATCGGGACTGTCAAAGAATATTTTATCGCCACTTATAAGAGGCTGATCTTTATGCGGCTCAACCAGCACCATCTCACCAGATACGTACTTTTTAACGAATATCTTTGCTTTGGAGAATTCATTGTAAGCATGATAACCATCAGCATCTTTCGCAATGGTTAAATACTTATCATTCCGACCTCCCCAGTTGAGGTTATTGCTGTTTACTGAGCGCAAAATATAAGAACTATGTATGTAATTTTTCCCTTCCCGTAATATATAAGATGACACAGGTTTTTCTTTTCCTTCTTTTAATGCCTCTGTAATATCTGAATTTACTTCAAACAATTCATCATAAAAAGTTAGGAATGCAAGTGGTTTAGATTCTGAATCACACCAAGGGCAGGTATATTTATCATTCTCTCTTCGAGGATAATGCCATGATCCACAGGATGGGCATTTTATAACTTTATTGACAGCATCTAATAAGGCCAGCTCAAATTGCTGCGCTGAAGGTCTTTCCATGCGATTTTTTTTGCCATTAATAAAACATTTTTTAAACAGATTTTTAAGAGTATCGGTAAAAGCGACATACGCGGGAAGCATGTTTTTTGAATTTTGGTCAGTCACATAACCAGTTTTACCAGCATACGCAGCTTCTTCATCTTCGGGCGTACCATCTTCTATCTCGTCACTTACATAGGGATGACCTACACGGAGAAGTTCAAACAGGATTACCGCCAAAGAATAATTATCCGTAAAAATATCTGGATTATGAGTTTTATTAACCACTTCAGGTGCTATGTATCTTGGCGTACCAAGAACGGAACTCTGTCCCCTGCCCGCAACATAAATATTATCTATATCAATCATACGGACAGAGACCGCTGTGTTGCTGAACTTAACAAGGATATTATTGCCCGATATATCGCAGTAAGAAAGGTTGTCTTCGCTAAGGGCATGAAAAGCTTTTGCAATAACATAACCGATGTATAACCTCTCACGAAGGCCATAACCAGAATTATACCAATCTGCAAAATTCTCATTTTTATTGGGTATGAGATAAGTGTTAAGCGGTTTATGCTCAACTACCATGTCCATGACATAACCGATATAAGGAGTATCAATAAGATCCCGGATAGCAACAAAATTTCCCGGTTTCTGGACTTTCTGTATAAATACCAGTTTTTCAAGAATATCGTTATCTATCTGGCGAATACTGCTGGGATAATAGAATTTTACCATGTACTTACCTTGGGATTCTTTATAAACTATTCCTTGGGCACCGCTACCGGCAGTTTCAGTAAGGGTATATCTGTTCCCACTTTTAGTTATTATTATTTTACCGACAAGATCTTGAAATTTCTCAAGCATTTTTAACTATCCCTATAGTCTTATCATCGGTATTTACCTTTGAGATTTCGGAAAGCATAGCTATTAACTGATCTTGTAGATCCTTGATATCGTCAATTGCTGAAATTTCCTCAAAGAACGCCTGTTCCATTCCATCAGTTATACTGCTGGATATCCCATCAGTACATAATAGAATGGAAAGTTCATTTCCTTTACTTAATTTTAATGTCTTAACATCACTTTCCTTCAAAGCATATGACAGACACTCAGTTTCATTAACAAAATCACCACCTTTACCTTCAAGAGTATGGATTTTACCATTTGTTTGTATGAATAAAAAACCATCGCCTATTGAAACCGCAATAATAGTGCCGTCTTTCAAAAATACAGCTTTTAACGTAGCTGAATATTCTTTAAGTTCAGCTTCGGAAAAAGATTTGAGCCATAATGCTAAAATTTCATCAACGATGACGTTGGGGAGGAAATCCAGATGATTATCCATGACTTTAAGAAAAATTTCATTGCAAAGTGAAACAGCTGTTTGTGCCCCTATGTGGGATCGTTTGCATGAACCCAGACCGTCAGAAACAGCAATGAAAAAAGAGTCACCAAATAAATTGAAAGCGATAGCGTCCTGATTTTGGCTACCTTTCTTGATATGGGATTCGCCAATATGCGAAATTCCCAGGAATGATAGCCTATCGGCTTGCTCCTGTTTTACTGTCATATAATTATTTCAACAGAGTCGGAGTTAAAAACCGGGGGCGGCACAACGGTCGCATTAGGATTCACGCTGTTCATTCTGCTGATTGTAGACATTGTTACCCACCTGAAAAAGGCCGAAATACCGGAAGCGTCTTTTGCTTTTATGACCGGAATTTCAGGATTGTTAACAAAGGCTTTTAACATGTCAATATTGGCGTCATCTCCTATTCCCATAGCCAGTCTCTGGCATTTCGCAGCACGGCTATTGTTTTGGAGGTTCTTGAGCGGTTCCCAGTCAAGGTAATTCTTCCCGTTTAAATTAAAATCAGTAGGCTGCCCATCGCTGATGAGAACAATCGTGGGTGTATAGGCTCTGGAGCTTACAACATTCTTATCGTCTATCATTGACGCTAGAACCTGGAAGGATTCTCCCATAGGGGTATTGCCGTTGGCAGGAAGTTCCTGTAGAGATATTTGATTTATATCTGTCAGGGGTTGCATAATCTCAACATTACCTCCAAAACCTATAACGGACAATTCAAATTTACCTCTGATGTCATCTACATTTTTTAACGAAGTGAGCATCTCCCGCATAGCAAGATTCAGTTCATTGATTTTTTCACCGACCATGCTCCCAGATTTATCCGCAAGGATGAAAATCGGCAGGGCTCTTGGTTCTTTTGAAACAAAATCGTTAAGACTCATTACTGTTATTCTCCTTGCTAATCTATAGCCTTAATTCCAATCCAACTTAACACTTTAAAGTTGCCTTAGTGAAAAAATTATTAATCGTTCGGCTTACGCTCTGTTCCATTACATCATATTTCGCCGCAATATCCCTGGCGGTAGGAACAAGACCTGTCAAACGGTATTGTTTTAAAATTCCAACATCCCAAAAATCATATTCCATACATGATTCTGTCACAGATTCAATCTCTAATACCAACGGAATAAGCTTGATACTTATAAGCTCTTTGAGTATAGGCTTTTGGCTGCCCCTACAATTTACATAGGCTCTGGCAATTGATTTCAGCAATTCAACAACTTCATCCTGCCCTTCAATAATAATATCCGGAGATAAACCCTGGTTTAGGGTATCAAAAACGCTTATCTCGTCTCCATCATTATTAACCGTGAATTCTCCAAGCACTGCTGTTTCATACCTTGTACGGATTGCCTGTATAACATCTTTTTTTGCTACACAACAAAACTCGGCTATAATGTCCAATATATTTTCAGCGGAGCATAGACGTTTAACTGTTGATATATCTGACAAATCGTAACCTTTCATGAGCGCAAACTTATCAATTTTTCTAATAAGTGTATCATCACCAACCTTTAATCCCTGACGTCTTTCCTGTGCAGCTCTTTTTCCTTTTGCTACTTGCAGGCGGTTACTTAATGCCTTGTTAAAGTAATGAAGAAATTCTCCTGTCTTGTTATCATACGCTTTTATACACGATCGCGCTGTTTCGATGATTTCAAGGCCGATTTCGGTAAAATAATCAGGCTTAAATATATTATAGTATGAAAGGTATTCTGCCAAATCATTCAAGAATCGTCTTTCCTCGGAGGCATACAGATCGCCATCTTTATCTTTTTTGATAAGGAATAATTGAGAATGATTAATTAAGTTTTCATATTTTTCCTTATCTCTTTTCATTCCCTATAATTCCCCTACGCTGTAAGGATACTATCAAGCAGTTTTTTTGCCTGATCGCTATCCTTACACTCCATTGTATTAGCTATAGAATTTAAATAGAAAAGTGGTGTCATATCAAAAAGCTCAGGATTTATGGGAATACCATTTTTGTCAAAATCAACTTTGCCATAAACAATATTTTTAATATCTGCCTTGAAAAATTTTTCAACAAAATTCAAAACACTGAATACAATAATAGGTAATGATTTTGTACCATAGGTTATATCGGCGTAAACTGCTGCGTTATCGGTAAATTCATCGACTATATCTTTAAGCAGCTTCTCTTGTATTTCTCGGCTTTCATTATGTGGTGTACTTAAAACCTTGTAGTCTATGACTGAACCGATATCCTTGTTGATGAGATTTAACTCGCGCATAAACTCACCTACGTTACGGTCGCTGTTACCGTTGATATCCTCTTTTTTGAGTAACACAACTTTTACTTCATCATTTTTATTGAGTGTTCTTGCCAGGACTCCATTGATGGGGAAAATAACCTCCCCATCAAATTCTATGGTACTATTACCACTGACCTTATATCTAAAATGGTCGAGCCGATTCTTCATCATAATGTTACAGATAATTATTTTTTTCATGTTTACTTATGCTCCTATAGGCTCGTAGTAATTACGGTATTTGTTGTTTTTTCTTTCCATGCGGCGCAGTACGGCAAGTCGATCTTTCCTGTCGAAGCCCTCTGCCGGTCGCTCTTGTAAGAATTCCGGATCTTCGACTATGCCACAGGCAATAACCTCATAAATCTCGCTTTGCTCTTGTTTATTATTGCATCGATAATATGGAATATTGCCTCTTTCCTCACATCCCGCTTTAAATTCCGCATATGTGAGCGGTATTACGGAAAGAATCGCATCCTTATGGTCATGTTTAACCCTCGGTATTAATCGCCCTTTAGCAGCTGCCTCTTTTGCATTTTCAGCCTTTATGTAGAATATCCCTTCATAGTAGTAACCTCTACCAACATGCCCGCATTTTGCCTTGACCTCAAAAAAGTTAATTGCCATTGCTATCAGCTCCTTCAATCTTGATATATTTATATAGATCCAAGATTGAAGGGACTTAACACTTGAAACGAAATATTTTGGAATCTTGTTAGACATTAGGGTATCACAACTCTTCAATAATAACACCATATATAGCGTTATAATTGACAATAAGACACTATATATAGTGTTAACGGGTATTAATTTCATGATTCTGTAACTCTCAAGTTGAATTATACCTTATGTTGCTCCAGTTTGTCATGATGAAGTAAGATATGGTGTAGGGCATTTAGTAATTTATTTATAGATGGGAAATGGATATTTTGGTGATGATCATCCAAATTTATGCTCAAATTAAGCAGAAAATTCAGAATTCGAGGTACCGCCACCTCCATCATACCGGTGGCAAACGCCACCGGCCAGGGCGGGGCGGTTTTTTTTGAGGTATTGTCTCTAAATTTGATCTATGCCATAATATATCAGGACGATTAGCATCCGCCGCCTTCGTGCTACCAGCGCCACTACTTCGGAAATAGTAATTTGTAAGGGATACAATAATGGCGAAAAATATTGAGCCTACGCTCAAACTAATCAGTGAATATCTTAAACTGAAAAAATCGTAAAACTTTGAAATTCCAGAATATCAACGTCCGTATTCGTGGAATATTACCCAATGCGACAAATTATGGCAAGATGTTGAAGCGTTTATTGATTCCGATGGAGAAGACCCATACTTTTTTGGCACGATTATCGTAGATTGCTCAGAAGATAATAAGTTTAGTTTGATAGACGGGCAGCAACGAACAACCACTATGATGAAGACTCTGATGCTCTTAAAGCGGGTCTAAAAGGTAATCGTAACAGAATTATGGCGATTTTGTATAAAGCCGAAGATGAAGACATCCCGTCAATGCTGAAGGATTTCTCCAAAGCAAGAAATATTTTAATATTAGAAAACAAATCAATCAATGAATTGCATAAGGATGAACTGCAATTCATTTTAGAAGCAATAGATTTTAATGCAGCTGAACAAAAAGTCGACAAAATTCCACATAGACAAAAAGACAATAAATACACCAATCAATTCCGCAATTTCAAATACTTTTACAATAAGCTTTGTGACAAGTCAGACTCTGAACTTAATCAATTTTCAAAAGTGTTTCTAGGAAAATGTCAGATTATCGAAATACGCAGTTGGCAAATTGAACAAGCGATTACAATGTTTAATTCGCTTAATTCGACAGGTATGCCACTTTCAGATGCAGATATTATTTCGGCACAACTGTATTCCAAGGCCGGAAGCAATAAGGATGAATTTAACAAGCAATGGGAAGCAATAAATAGCTTAGCCAGCGACTTGAATACGCAAAAAATTGTCGATATTAATGCGATACTGATGCAGTTTATGTATATAAATCGTGCATATGAAAAGGAATATCTGAAAAATGATTCTGTCGATGTGACCGTACCGGGACTAAGACGATATTACACTGATATCAAAAAAGAGCTATTGGATGATCCCTTGGTATTGTGTGGTAAACTAATGAAGATTACACAAATTTGGGAAAAGGTTAAGGATTTTCCGATTGTCAAATTGCTCTCAAAGTTTAATGAAAATGTAAAATTGTATTTTTCAGGATATTTTTATCGGTATGAAACAACAGATATTACCGAAAAAAAATTATTGGACGTATGTGAATGTTTATTGAGATTATTCACGATATTGGAACTGGCTGATGCTGGTTATTCAAGCAGATACTTTAAGACATTTTTATTTGGTGAAGATATTAAGTTGGTGGATAAAAATATTTTAATTTCCGACATTAAGAAAGATTTCAATAAGCATATTCGTGAAAATTGGAAAGAAGAACGTATTTCGGAGCTGCTTTCTGAATATGATAAAAATATTTTGGTTTATCTCAACGAATATTTATATGCGAAAAGTAAGGGCATCAAGTTTGATTTCACGGAAAATGTCAATGTTGAGCATATTATGCCGGCAAGTGGCCGAGATATTGATTCCATCCGCCAAGATGCGGGAATCGCAGACAAAGATGAGTTTAATAACATTGTGAATAAGATAGGCAATAAAATATTGCTGGAAGAGGACATTAACAAGTCGATAGGTAATGAGTGGTTCAAGACCAAGACACAGAGTTCAATTCATGATAAATCTGGCTACAAGGATAGTAGATATGCTATTGCGGCCCAACTGACTAAGTACCCAAAAACTACTTGGGACAAAAATGATATTGTTACAGCAACAGAAAAGGCTACTAAGAGAATCGTGGATTTTATTTTTCAGAAGGACAAATAAAAAGATGCCCGCCACCAAGGCGATAGGGCAAAAGTTCGGGAGTGGCCCACCCGCAGCTTCTTCGTCCTACATCATAAGCATTGCACGCTGAACGCCCCTCGCGGGGGAGCTTGTAAATTATTTTGTGTAAACGGCAGCATCATAGAGGAACCCGATCCCCATAGATGAGAGCAAATTGATGGAGGGCTTCCACCCAATCCCGTATCGGCATTGTCCATTTTTTTGATATTTTTTGCAAGGCCATAAAAATTAATTTCATAGCCGCCTCATCATTTGGGAATGACTGCCGATTTTTAACAACTTTCTGAATTGTGTAGTTAACCGACTCGATAGCATTGGTGGTGTACACCGCCTTCCGGATTTCCGGGGAGAATGCGTAATCCGGCGGATTTGAACAGAAAGACCGATTTTATTTGAACATAAATCCGGCAACATTTGAACAGTTGCCGCTTCAAGGAAAGTATATCCCATGTTTGAAAAATTTGCAAGCATGGGATAAATGGCATAGGGCAGTGCGCCTGCGGTGTTTTATAAATTACCAGTTCTTTCAGCGATAATTTTCCGCATGGACTCTCCGGAAATGGTGTAACGGATAGCGTTATGAATAAGGCGGTCAAGGATCGCATCAACCAGAGTCGGGTTGGGGAAAAGGCCATACTTACTCCTTCGGGTAGTATAGCCGTTTATATTTTGTAAACCTGAATGAATAACTAAGAAAAAAATACTCAAAAACAACAAATTATACCGCTGGCTACCCCTTGACTTTTCCTGCTCAGAGCCATAAATTCATATTGAGAAAGGAAAATATCGTCCCTTTTGACGGTGCTTCGGGGGTCAGGTTTGCCTCACCATCCTGAACTTACTTTCTCATTTTTATTTTTTCCAGGCTAATTTCGTTCTTTTCACCATAAAGTACCCCAGTTTCATTGGAAGGCATTTTCTTGATAATTGTTTGCGCTGTCTGCCCACTTACCCCTAAATTTCTGGCCTTACCCAAGGCTTCAACCAGGGAGTTATCGCTAAAGGTCTTGCCCCGTTCCGAAAACACAATGGAGCAGTCCTGGGAATCGGGCAAATTACGGAAAAGGCGGATTATCATATTATGGTACAGCTCCTTTTCATTGATCATCCGCTTTGTTCCACTATACCCGGTTTTTCCAGTCATAGTCCACACAAACGGTAATTGAGAAGTATCTCCCCGCGTCTCAAGCCTCCGGCTTTCCGCTCCCCCTCTCCACGGGCCAGCCCCGTAACACCCCGGAATTGGTCGAAAGTACGGCTTCGGCCCTTGCTGCCGTGTCAGTCTGTCGCCTTGCCTGGGTTATGGGTAAGTCCATGCCCGCAGCCGTGGATTCCATGGTCAAATTTTTGCCGTCCCTTGTAGGCCCGTCAAAAATCTGCCTGTCTTGCAAGGACAATACCAAATGCCAGGGCTGCATATTCTGCAGCACTCTCACTCAAGAAGAAAAAGCCGCATTGTTAGCGGCTTTATAAACGACACCGCCCCCGGTTCCTTACAAAATAAGACTTACGAATTACCGGCAAAGAGACTTGAACTCTTACACGCTTGCGCGCAATAGATTTTGAGTCTATCGTGTCTACCATTCCACCATGCCGGCATGAACGTATCGTTAAATAACCCAACCGCTTGGGTTATTTATCTTACCAATATAGCGCTTTTTAGTCAAATAGTTTTCGGCACTCCAGATAAAAGCGTTTTTCCACAGCCTCTCCCATGGAAAAGCTCTTCCGCGGCAGGGGGCCGGAACGGGCTACGGTTTGGAAGAGCCCCGCTTTCTTTACCGGCGGGAGCAGGAGGCCCGTCACGGGTCTTTCGCCCGCCGGGGGCTTCTCCCTGTCGGCGATACGGAAAAGCTCCTTTTCCCCGTGTATGTAGTCGATGGCGGGTCCGCTATCGCTGATAAGGCGGTCCAACAGGGGCTGGAGCTCCTCCGTGGCGATGCCCGTGGTTTCGGTTTCAACCAGGATGTACCGGCCTTCGCCGATAAGCCCGTAACGGTTCCCCGCAGGAAGCTTCGCGGGAAGCTCCGCCACCAGTTGGGAAAGCTCCGCCGGGCTTGCCACGGTATGGCTGGAAAAACCCGGCAGCTCGCTCAGGGCGGCTCGGATTTCCTCCAAGCCGGAGCCGAAGATGACCCGGTGTATAGGCTCAAAGGAGATTCCCGGATCGTAGATGTTTTCTAATTCGACAAGGGCATACCGGGCGGGATGCTGCTCAAGGTTCTCTTCGCCTGTATGGGCCTGCTTGTATTCTTCCCAGACCGCTTTGGCGGTGGCCAGGGAATGGTTGCCGTCACCTACGGCATAGAGGAAGGGGTTTCCGCCGCCGTACCGGGTTTTCGATCTTCCGGCCAGTTCTTCAAGCCCCTCCGTAAGGACCATCCAATCCGTTTCGGTATCCAGAGCCCAGCCGGAAATTTCCCCTGCGCCGCGCATTAACGGGGTACGGTAGAGGGGGGTTCCTTTTTTGGCCCGTTCACCCAGGGCGGGGATCAGGTAGTCCGCCTCGTCGTCGATGAGCAGGAGTATGTGGGGCGTTTCCAGAGGGGCGGAGCGGCGTACCTCCATCCGGGGGGGGATCCGTTCGGGAACGGTTCCTTCGGTGGCCCGGATCAGCGTTTGAGACCCGGGTTTCCAGTCGTAGTGTTCCAGGTCGATGGCCAGGACTAAGCCCCGGCGGCGCTGGTGATAAGAGGTCCCTCGTTCAATATAGATACAACCCTGCTGCGGCGGGGCCAGAACGCCGTCTGCTCGGTAGGATGCCATGGTTTTGTGGATGCTCCGAATCCGGTTTTCCCGGCCGGCGTCTTCCAGGTAAACCTCGGGGAATATCATGTTTAAGGCGGAAGGGGAGCTGCCGACGGTTTTCTTGATATCCTCCCAATAGGATCGATCCTGGGTAAACTGGTCACAGGCAATAACCGCCCATTTTTCCAGGTCCGCATCCCCGCCGGGAAGGGTTATTTCGGGTATCATCGTGCCTAGGGCAGCAAGCCGCCTTTTTGAACCGGTCATTAAAACCTCCGTAGGATCATAATGTCTTATATTCTCATCGTATAACAAGCGGGCAGCCGTTTTCCCTGGAAATCTTCGTCACGTATCTTTTCCTGTATGTCCTCAATTACCACTCCCGGGAAAAGCAGTGGGTCCAGGCTGAAACTTTTCGTGTTGGCGCTAAAAAGGAGCTGTCCGCCCGGGGACAGGAGCTTGAGGCATTGGGTGATAAGGCTTTGGTGGTCCCGCTTTAGGTCCAGGGTGGTGGTCATCTTCTTGGAGTTGGAGAAGGCGGGGGGATCAAGGATGATGATGTCCCACCTAAGGGCTTCTGCGGCGGCGCCGTCCAGGAAACGAAGGGCGTCTGCGCGGATGAGACGCCAGGGGGGGAGGGCTTTGTTACCAATAAGATCCCGGGGGGTGATAGGCAGGGCTTCCAGCTTGTTCATGGCAAAATTTGTTTTAGCCCAGTCCAGGTAGGTGTTGGACATGTCCACCGAATCTACCGATTCAGCCCCGGCGGCGGCATAGACCGAGAAGGATGCGGTGTAACAGAAAAGGTTGAGAACCCGCTTGCCCGGCGCCGCGGCCCGGACCAGGGACCGGGTTTTTCGGTGGTCCAGGAAAAGCCCCGTATCAAGGTAGTCCGATAGGTTTACCCGGAAACTCAGACCACCTTCGCGGACATCCTGAAGTTCATGGCGGTCGATGATCCGTTCGTACTGGACTTTGCCCCGCTGCCTGCCCCGTTCTTTTAGGAAAATCCGTTCCGGGGGGATGTCCAGGGCTTGAGAAATTGCTCCGGCCATGGCAGCGAGCCAGCGCTCTTCTTCGGCAGGATCCTTTTCGTAGGGGCGTTCGTAGAGGGCGCCCGCCAGAGCATCACCATAGATGTCTAAAACCAGGGGAATTTCGGGAATATCGCGATCGTAGAGACGGAAGGCGTCGGTTCCAATTCGCCGGGCCCATTTCCGCAGATGCCGGTACCGCTTTTTCAGGCGATTCGCCAACATCTCCGCCTGGGCGGCTGTTTTAAGGGGCTGTTCCGTTATTCGCATCCTGACGGGACTGCATACTCACACAGAGCATGGCATATCCCGAAGAAAGATCCTCTGTTTGTACCACCACCGACTCGGGTACCCTGAGTTTTACCGAGGTAAAGTTCCAGATCCCCAGGATGCCCGCTTTAACCAGGATATCCGTCGTTTCCTGGGCTGCGCTGGAATGGATAGTCAGAATCGCCACCCTGACCCCTAACTTATGGATTTGAGCCTCCAGATCATCTATAGAAAATACCCGTACCCCGTGAATCGTGGTCCCGGCTTTCTGTAGATTCTTATCAAAGGCTGCCACAATATGCAGGCCGTGGAGCCGGAATTCCTGGTGCCCCATGAGGGCGCTGCCCAGATTCCCCGCTCCGACCAGAATCACATCCTGCATCGAATCCCAACCGAGGAAGCGCTCAATGGCGTCAATCAGGGTATTTATTGGGTATCCCTTCTTTGGCTTTCCGATAACTCCGGTAATTGCCAGATCTTTCCGTACCTGGATGGGTTCCAGACTCAGTTCCTGGGCAATCAGAGTTCCCGATATGTACTTACCGCCTTCCTTTTGTATCTGGCGAATTATATTTAAATAGGACGGCAGGCGCCGAACCGAAGGCGTAGCAGGTATTTTCTGTTTTGCCACAATTCTTCCTTATATTGATATAATACCTTAGAATTAAGGTGATAGGCAAGTCGGTCTATCAGGGCTCCGGCATTTACTTTTCAATCGCTGAGAAACTACTATGAATTGAAGAATTTTAACCGCGAAGTCGAATAAGGCGCAAAAGGTTTTGGTACAAGTTCGTTCCTTTTTCGCCTTTGCGCGCCTTAGCGGTCGGATTTCTCTTCAAAAATAGTATCCCTTTATTAATCATCCCGGTCCCGCTTTCGAACCACTACCTTCCGGGGCTTCCGGTCGGTGGTTTTTGGCTTGCTGCGGGAAGCGGCGCGTGGGCCTGTGCCGGGAGCGGGACGGGAACTTGTACCGGGAGCGTTTCGGGGAGCGCTACTTGCCTTCCCGGTATAGCGTTTTTTATCACGGGGGGCTTCATCTCCGGTTCCTCGTTTTGGCGTGTCCCCGGAACTGTCCGCAGGGGGCTTTCTGCGGGGGCGGTCTTCCCGGGGGCCGGCGCGGCGTTTTTCCTTGACCGCCTTTTCCAGGACCCGCAGGGATTCGTCGAAGCCCTTGAGGAATTCCGGGAGATCATCCGCAAAGAGGATCACCGACTGGCGCTCAAAGCCGCCGGTATCCTTGTTTTTGCTTTCCACAATGTTGAGATAGAGATCCCCTAGGCGGTTTTCCTTCACATTGAAGAAATAGGTCCTGTTTTGCAGCGAAACCGTGCTTGAAAATAACTCGCCCCGTATACCCATGTTATGCTCCTAAATAATTGTCCGCTTCGCTGACCATCTTACGCTGCCATTCGATAAGGGCCCGCTCGATCCGTTTGTCCGAGCCCCCCACATCCGCCATAACCCGGAATACCGGTTCGGTAGCGGAACCCCGCATCCAGATGCAGGCTGCCTTATGACCGGCCTTGTTAATAAAACTAATCTTTAGACCCCCGCGTCCGGCGGCGGAAAAATCGGAGATGCCCCGCTTTTCTTCCATACCGTTATAAACGGCGGCCTCCCAAGCGGTGATACCATAACGGCTTAGGAGGGATTCTTTCTTTTCTTCCCAGTCCCGGAGGAATACCCTTTGGTACCGGCTTTTTAAAAGACCCTGATCCGTGGTTTTTACTTGAAGCATCGCCTCGGGGGTGGATGTTCCGGTACTGATAAAGGCGGGGAGGGCGGCGATGATATCGGCCAGGCTAAAGTCCGGATGGTAGGTTTCGGCCTGGTCGGAAAGATCACACCAGAGTTCGAAAAACCCCTTCCGTTCACCCTCGCTCCGTATGGTGAGGAGCTTTATCAGGGAGAGCATGGTGTTGATGGGGTCCCGTACCGCCGACGGATGGGTGATATTCCCCCCGGCGGAACCTTCCCCAAGGATGCGGACCACATAGCCCTGTTCCCGCAGCTTCCGGGCAAGGCCTACCACATTGGCTTCCCCCACTTCGGCGCGGAACACCGAAACGTCAAAGGCCATGGCGATCCGGTCAATACGCATGGAGGTGGGATCGTTTATCGCCACCGCTGCTTTTTGCAGGGCGTTACCCTTATTATCGTAGGTGAGTTCCCCGGTCCACACCAGGTGGGCCAGTTCCGAAACACAGGCCAGGGCAAACACTTCCTGGGCTTCCAGGGCGCGGGCTTTGTTCTGGGCATCATCCCAAAAAACCAGGTTTCCCCGGTCGCCGTCACAGTCCGGAACGACACCGAGAATTACCGAAGGGTCCTTTGCATGGACTTCCTCCAAAAAAAGGCGGCAAGGTTCCAGGGATTCCCCCTCGGGGATTATGCGGTGGGCAATTTGCCCGGGCTTATCGTTCATAGCGTGGACCTTCAGCCCCAGGGAAGCGAGAAATTCCTTGTCGATGGATAGGGTCCTGGCCGAACCGTTAAAATCGATTGCCACGCCTAAAGGCCGGTCCCGAATATTCCGGGAGATAAGCCCCGGGATACCCTCGCCCTGAGCGGAGGCAGCTCCGGCGCTTACTTCCCGGATAAAATCCAGGTAGGCTTGATAGGCTTCCTGCTTAACCCTGCCGGTTTCGGCGTATACTTCCTCCAGGGCCTTGGTATTTGCCCGGTTTATCAGCCCCATGGCCTGGGGGATACGATCCCCTAAGGTCATACGGCGGCGGAATTCTTCGATAATGGGCAGGGCTTCGGCGCCCGGCAGAACACCGCCATCGGTAAGGCCAAATTTGAGGCCATTATGCCCTATAGGATTATGACTTGCCGAAATATACACAAAGCCATCGGATTTACCCCGGCGGGCAAAGGCCATGATTTCCGGGGCGGCGGTGACAGAAACATAGTTGACCCCGCAGCCCAAAACCAACAGGGCACGGATTATCACATCCGCTATGGCCGGTCCTGTGGGTCGGGTATCCATGCCTACGATCACCCGCGGAGCAGGGAAGGTCTTTTTCAGGTAATCCGCAAAAACTGCAGCCGCAACGGCAGCGATAAGACCATGGGCAGGGCTAATATCCCCGGCGGCGCTTTCTTCATTCCCATCCGCAGCGAATACTCCCCGCCAGCCCGAGGCGGAAAGAATCAGTTCCCCCAGGGCCTTATCCAACAGAGAATCACTTAAATTGGGGTCATTCGCAGAGAAAATCATGGTGAACTACTATACCCGGTTTTTGTTTCCATTACTATAGTCAAAAAATTGTCATAGGGAATTGAATTTAACTGACTGAAAAGGTATGATTAGTATAGTCAACGAGAAAAAAATATAGTATATTAATACCATGTGAAAGCTAGGGATTAGTACGTCCTATTGTATAAAACGATGGAGTGCAGAATATGGAAAAACGAAGAATTTATGTGGATTATAATGCAACTACCCCTTTAAATAATGCGGTCAAAGCCGGGATGATAGAGGATTTCGAGATCTACGGAAACGCCTCCAGTATGCACAGCTCCGGCCGTCATGCCCATGCCCGCCTTGAGGAAGCCCGGAAAGCCGTGGGGGATCTGATTGGGGCTCCCGCTAAAACGGTGATCTTCACATCCGGCGGTTCGGAATCGAATAATACGGTGTTCCAAGCCATACGGCGCCTGGCTTCAGATTCCGCCGGGAAGCCGCTTGGGGGCCGGACTGAAATTATCACCACCGCCATCGAGCATCCCTGTGTGCTCAATTCCGCCGCCTACCTCAAATCCTTGGGTTTTACGGTTTATTTCCTGCCGGTGGACCAATACGGTAAGGTTAAAATGGATGAATATCGGAAGGTGCTCAGTGAAAAGACCCTCCTGGTTTCGGTGATGATGGCCAATAACGAAATCGGGACCATTCAGGATATAAAAGAGATAGCAGAACTGGCAAAGGCCGCCGGAGCCTGGATGCATACCGATGCGGTACAGGCTGCAGGGAAGATCCCCGTTAATGTGGATGATCTTAAGGTGGACTATCTGACCATGTCGGGTCACAAAATCTACGGTCCCAAAGGCATAGGCGCCCTCTATGTGCGGCCCGGATCACCCCTCTTCCCGCTGATCCACGGGGGGCACCAGGAGGATGGCTTCCGGGCGGGAACCTATAACAACATTGGTATCCTGGGCTACGGTAAGGCGGCGGAACTGGCCAAAAAAAACCTGGAAGCCTATGGCCGGGATATCCGGGTCCTGCGCAACCAACTGCGGGATGGTCTTTTAGCAAAGGTCCCGAACATCACCATCAACGGCCATCCCACGGATGTGCTGCCCAACACCCTGAACGTTTCCTTCCCCGGCGCCGAGGGGGAATCGATTCTCCTGGGCATGGATCTCAACGGCATTGAGGCGTCCACCGGTTCAGCCTGCGCTTCCGGCAGCCTGGAACCCTCCCATGTGCTCATGGCTGTGGGGGTAGGGCCGGAATTAGCCCACGGTTCCATCCGTTTTAGTCTTGGCTGGGGTGTCACTAAAGAAGATATTGAGTATATTATAGATACGGTACCGCCTATCATCGCCCGGTTCCGGGCCATGTCCACGGTATCATCGGTACCGACAGTTCCATCGGTACAATCATGAGAGAGGTATAGTATGCCCGAATGGTTATACTCTGATACGGTCAAAGACCATTTTACCAATCCCCGGAATGTGCTTATGGAGGATGAGTCTACCTATCCCCACGATGCCCGGGGTTTAACGGGGAACCTTATCTGCGGGGATCAGATGCTGATGCTTTTGCGGATCAAGGACGATATCATCACCGATGTCCGCTGGAAGACCTACGGCTGTGCCAGCGCCATCGCATCCACCAGCGTGCTCTCCGAGACGATCAAGGGTATGAACATCAAGGACGCCTACACCATCAAACCCGAAGATCTGGTGGAAAAGATGGGCGGTCTCCCTGCCAACAAGATCCACTGCTCCGTCCTGGGGGATAAGGCCCTGCGCAAGGCCATCGACGACTACCTTGCCAAGACCGGCCGTCCGGGCCTTTTCAAGGAAGCCTCTACGGTGATCTGTACCTGTCTGGGAATCACCGACAAGGACCTGGAAAACGCCTACCTCAAGGGCGCCCGTTCCTGGGAGGATTTCCAGGCGGCCACCAAGATCGGTACCGGCTGCGGAAAAGGGGAGTGCAAGGCAAAAGCCCTGGAACTCCTCCACGAATACGCCCATATTTACGGTGAAAAACCAGCCAGCGCCTAATAGGTTCTTCATTCCGGTAATGCTCCGCAGTCAGCTCTCAATTTTCTGGATGCCCTTGAGGAGTCAATCTCGGATCTTAAAGAAAATCCCCTCAAACATCGTCTTTACCGCCCCTTAAAACCAATTAATACGGTGTACCGGGTAATGGCGGTAAAAAACTACTTGGTCTTCTATGTTGTTTTAGAGGGAGTAATAGAAATTCACCGGGTTATTTATAGGCGAAGAGATTTATCACAATTTAACGAAACTTGACAAAATTAGAGGGATTTAGTAAAGTGAGCCATTAAACGGCGGCATGCGTCCCTTCGGGCCGCGAGCCGAGAAATAACGGCGGCATAGCTCAGTTGGTAGAGCATACGGCTCATATCCGTAGTGTCATAGGTTCAATCCCTATTGCCGCTAGAAAAAATTAGAATACAGCCAAAAAAGTTGCGGCAATAGGGATTGAAGGGTTTTGCCCGCTTCTTTAGATGCCGCGACCAAGTGGGAGCGGCTTCGAGCGGGAAGGAAAGGGGCCATGGATGGCCCCGGCAGGGCAAAACCCCGGGCTGGAGGACCGAAGCAGGATGCTGAGGTCTGGAAGCCAATCCCTATTGCCGCTAGAAAAGAGGCAGGATGTCATCTTAGGAAGGTAAGCGCCGGAGATTTGGATCGTTTGCAGCTTCAGATTAAAAAAGAAACCAAACTCAAGGCAAAGACCGTCAATTCAATCCTGGCTGCTGTTTGTATACCGATTCGTGAAGCCTTCAGAGTAGGAAGAATATCCCGTCATAAAGGCATTTTGTCCCGGCGGAATATTCCCTACCGGCAATAGTTCTATGATGATACACACTCATCCACAGGGGACGAGCGGTATATCCTCATAGGGCGATTAACCGAAACCATGCTATTGACCGTCATCTTCGAGGATCGCGGGGAAGAGTGCCATTTAATATCTGCAAGAGAATCAACATCGAATGAGGAGAGTGCTTATTATGAAAAATACAAACGAGAAACTAGCTGAGGAAATCAGGGCCTTTAAGAATACTGATTTTTCCGACAATCCGGAGCTGACCGCCGCCCAGCTGGCGCAGCTTAAGCCCTCGCACCGCCGGCCGCAGAACATGGTGAATATGGATAACTACAAGCCTATCAAAAAGGGGGTGTACGTTCGGATTGATGCGGATGTTCTGGAGTGGCTTAAAGGATCCGGGGAAGGGTATCAAACCCGCCTGAATTCAATACTCCGCCAAGCAATGGCAGAGAACGTATAGGCGGCGCCGATGTTTACCACGGAACAAAGAAAGGCAGGGCGGCCATGCTGGATACCGCTGCAACCATAAGCGTCATGTTTGCCGAGGAAGCAGCTAAAGAGGCCACTTTCGCCTTTGCGCGCCTTCGCGGTCACTTTTTTCTTCAAAATAATATCATTTTAAGGAAATTTGGATGATAAAAAAAGTAAATGCTTTTGCCCTGGTCTCTATAGCCCGCTCCTTGCAAATCCCCCTCTTTTTGGCGTAATGTATTTTATCTTACTTGGAGAAGACCGTATGAAAGAGAACCAGCGCGTTCAGACGATACCGCCCGATGTTTTGCCCTTATTTGCTAGGGCTTAATATTAAGCATCGATGAAGAAAAAAAGAGGAACTATATGAGAAAAGCCACTTTTTACCGGCTTTCGCGGGGAACTTCGTTGCAAGTAGTACTTGTTGCCTTGTCTTTGGCTCTGGCGACCTGCGCTTCTTTCAGCGCCGGGGGACAAGTTTCCGGGGAGGACGGGGAGATTTCCGCACGGGGCGCGATTGGGCGGCTGGAAGCGGCTGTTTCCGGGCCAATGTTCGAGGGGGACGGGGGCAAAGAGATACGGCTTGCGGTGTTAGCTCCTGAAGCTCAGGGCGCGGCGCCGGAATATCTGCCGGTATATGTGCAGGGCCTGTTGAACAACAACTTCAAAAAATATTCCGGCATTAACCTTTTCAGCCGGCAGGATCTGGATCGGATAATGGCCGAACAGGATATAGCGGTAAACGGAAGGTTCACCGATGCGGACTATGTTAAAATCGGCGGGCTTACCAACGTCCAATATTATCTGTTCGGAACTATCCAAAAACTTTCGGGGGATCAGTATTCTCTGCGCTTATCCGTCAGCGATTCTGTTACCGGCGTGGTTAAGGCCGATTTTATGAAGAACGGTACGCTGCGGCAGATAGAGGGAAACGGATTGCTTATCAACGAGGCCAGCGCGGATCTGCTTGCCCAGTTGGGAGTACAGCTTACCGCCGCCGGCAGGCAGTCCCTTATAGCGGGCAATACCGCTGTGGTTCGCTCCGAAACCGGCCTTGCTAAAGGTATTACCGCCCAGGCAAGCGGCGCGTCCGTGGAAGCGCTGTTCAACTACACCCAGGCGATTAACTTTGACTCGTCCCAGATAGAGGCCCTTGCCCGGCTTAACGTACTGTCTTCGTCCATAAGCGGCGGCAGCTTAAGCGAACGCATCGTGAACGACCTACAGGCCCGTGATCGCTGGCTTGGGGCATTTAAGGAAGCGGCCCGTTTTTTCAATGAGCATCCGCCCTTCGAGATCACCTTTGACCCGAATTTGATGCAGGAAGGCGAAACGGATTACGCGAAGCGGACCGCGAACCTTGCCATGCGTATAGCCCTGGACCCCTCGGAGGCCGGCTTTGCGGCCATCAACGCCCTGCTGGCGGGGCTTGAAAAAACCGGAAGGCGCAATATCTGGGGCTTTAACGGCTGGCCTTTACAGGATATAAGCCCCAAAACGCCGGGAACCGTGGTGTTTGCCGGCAAACAGACCTTTGGTTTCAAGCTTGACGTAACGCTGCTCAACGAAAACGGCAAAGCCATCGGGAAAAGCAGCGTTACGCTGAACAGCGGTTCGCTGCACTTTGTCACCGGGCAAACGGAACTTTCGGCGCCCAGGGGTGCGGTACGCATAATGCGCTTCGCCAACGTCAAAGCTGATGACCTTACGCCGTCCCTGACCATTGTAATAAGCGCGGTGAATGGAATTCCCTCAGCCACCCTTAACGCCAATGGCTATATGCGGATAGATACCGGGGATTTGGAAAAAAAGTTTGCCGCTTCCAAATTATTTGATTATAATTATTACAATGGCGACTTTGACCGGGCTATAGCGGACTACACCCAGGCGATACGGCTTGACCCGAAAGACGCAGTTGCTTATAAACAACGTGGGACTGCTTATGGCAACAAAAAAGATCCCAACCATGCTATCGCGGATTATAACCAGGCTATTAAGCTTGACCCGGATTTTGCGCTTGCATATAACAATCGCGGGAGTGAATATAGAAATAATGGCGACTACGACCAGGCAATTGCGGATTACACCGAGGCAATACGGCTAGACCCGAATTATGTGTTTACGTACAACAGTCGCGGGAATGTCTATTACAGTAAAGGCGACTACGACCAGGCAATTACGGATTATACCGAGGCGATACGGCTAGACCCGAATTTTGTGGTGGCGTACAGCTATCGCGGGAATGCATATAGAAATAAGGACGACTATGACCGGGCTATCGCGGATTACACCGAGGCGATACGGCTTGACCCGGACTCAGCGCTTGCGTACTTCAATCGCGGGTATGTTTATGGAAATAAGAGCAACCATGACCGGGCAATTGCGGATTACACCGAGGCGATACGACTTGACCCGAATGATGCGATGGCGTACAACAATCGCGGAGTTGCATATCAAAATAAGGGCGACTACGACCAGGCTATCGCGGATTACGAAGCGGCGTTACGGATTGATCCTAATCATACTTTGGCAAAAAATAATTTACAGAACGCACAGGATGAGAAAGCGGGGAAAAAGTAAAGGATGGGTAAACCGCTTCTTTGCAGTTTCTCAGCGATTGGAAAGTAAATGCTTTTGCTCTGTTGTTTATTTCGATATACCAAGCACCACCGGAGTTGAACGGTAGCCTATGCCCATCCGGTCTATCCCCATATCGATAAGTTCAAAAAAGCGGGCCTGATCCCGAATTCCGCCGGCGCCTTTTACTTTTGCGCGGCCCTTTGCGGCGTCTATCATGGTCCGGACCACCTCAAGGGTGGCGCCCTTGTTTTCGCCGCTCGTATAAAACCCGGTTGAAGATTTTACAAAGTCCGCATTTGCAATGCAGGCGACGTCCGTAGCTTTTGCAAGTTCCGCCAGGGTCAGAGAATCGGATTCAAAAATAGTTTTTAGGAGGACGCCGTATTTATGGCAAACCCCGGCGACCGCTTCTATTTCCGCGCCAACCCTGTCCCATAGGCCGCTTCGAATCCACCCATAGTTACAAACAATATCCAAATCCTCTATGCCGCCGTTTTTTACTATTAGTTCCGCCTGGGCTGCTTTGGATTCGGTGGAACTGAGCCCGAAGGGGAAATCACAGACCACACAGAGCCCAACCTTAGTATTGATGCATAGTTCCTTTGCTATAGGAATAGAAGCGGGGTTAATACACACGGTTTTACATTGATAGTCAATCCCTTCCTGGATATATTTTCGTATCTCCCCCTGGGTAAATTCGGGTTTTAAAACGGACTGATCAATATAAGAGCCTAATTCAGCCTGGGTCATTTCAGCAGCTTTTTTGTTTGGAATCATAAAATCCTCCTAAGGTATAATTATATGATTTAAACTTGAATTATCCAAGGACGCTGCTGCTAGATTGAATAAATCACAGCGCAGCATGTACTATAAGGCGTAGATATCGTTGATACATAAGGAAAAGATGTGACCGGTGATATTGGGCTAGGGGAGCTGCTCCTTAGGGAGTGGACCTATTTCTGGAGTTATTTTTCCCTGCAATTCGGCCAGATTGCGGGGTACTATGCCTTAGGCATGGTTCTGGGTTCCCTGATCTCCGTTTTCGGCAAGGAGAAGATCCATGGGATGTTCGCCGCCATGCGTACCAGAAAGCTCGGTGTCCTGGGGCTCGTCCCCGCGTCCCTTTTGGGTATCGCCTCGCCGCTCTGCATGTACGGAACCATACCCATCGCCGCCTCCTTCGCTGAGCAGGGTATGGAAGAGGATTGGCTCGCCGCATTTATGATGAGCTCCATACTCCTCAACCCCCAACTGCTCCTCTACAGCGCCGCCCTGGGCAGTACCGCCATGATCATCCGCCTTGTTTCCTGTTTCCTCTGCGGCGCCGTTGCGGGGCTCTGTATACGTATCTTTTATAAGAACCGGCGATTTTTTAGCTTTACAAGCTTCGGTAAAACCGTAAATCGGGATACGGATCCGAATATTTTCCTGCGGCTCCTGAAAAACATAGGCCGGAACTTCAAGGCCACCGCCCTGTATTTTGTTATCGGCGTGGCCCTTTCCGCCCTGTTTCAACGCTATGTGCCTCCGGACGCCATGGCAAAGCTATTCGGCAGGGGGAACCGGGGTTTCGGTCTCCTGATGGCCGCTACCATCGGGGTGCCCCTCTACGCCTGCGGGGGCGGTACCATCCCGCTGCTTTTGGGCTGGCTCCAGACCGGAATGAGCATGGGTTCCGCTACGGCCTTCATGATCACCGGTCCGGCAACAAAGATCACCAACCTGGGGGCAGTAAAGATTATCCTGGGGATGAAGAATTTCATTCTCTACATAATCTTTACCATCCTCTTTGCATTACTGAGTGGGTTTGTGGTAGACTACATAATAAATTAGATACGGATAAGGAGAAACCTATGGCCATAGCAAAGGGCGTAAAAAACGCCTTAAGTTCATCCTCCATGATACGCAAGATGTTTGAGGAGGGAAATCTTTTAAAAAAACAGTACGGCGCCGATAAGGTCTTTGATTTTTCCCTGGGGAATCCTGATGTTGAGCCGCCACCGGCTTTCCACCGGGTATTCCTGCGCCTTGCCCAGGAGGATGCGGAGGGCAAAACCAAGGGCTCCCACGGCTATATGTCCAACCCGGGTTTCCCGGCGGTGCGGGAGGCTCTGGCGAAAAAGGCTTCCCGGGAGCAGGGGGTCAAACTGGAGGGGTCCCACATCATCATGACCGTGGGCGCTGCCGGAGGGCTCAATGTGGTATTCAAGACCATACTCAACCCCGGGGACGAGGTTCTTGTACCCCGGCCCTATTTTATGGAGTACAGGACCTATACGACCAACCATGGTGGTGTTTTGCGGGAGGTGGATTCCCTGCCGGATTTCAACCTCGACCTGGAGGCCATCCGGAATGGGCTGAACGAAAAAACTGCGGCGGTGATGATCAACTCACCCAACAATCCCACGGGCCGGGTCTACCCCGCAGCAACACTAACGGCTCTGGCTGAAATCCTGGAAGCCCATGGCAAAAAAACCGGCCGCTATCCCTTCCTGGTGGCGGACGAACCCTACCGGGAAATCATCTACATCCCCGGCGGAACCCCGCCTGTGCTTTCGACCTATCGGAATTCCATCAGCGTTACTTCCTACTCCAAGAGCCTCTCCCTGCCCGGGGAACGGATCGGCTATATCGCGGTAAACCCCGGCATCCAGGACGAGGAGGATCTCCTGAATGGCCTGATCTATGCCACCCGGGTTCTGGGATACGTGAACGCCCCGGCCCTGATGCAGCGTATCGTGGCGGAGCTTACGGAAGAATCGGTGAATGTACAAATTTACGCCCGCCGCCGGGACGCCTTTAAGGAAGTCTTGGATAAAGCGGGCATCCCCTATGCGGAACCCGAGGGCGCTTTTTACCTGTTTTGTAAAGTACCGCCCAAAAAAGGCATTGACAGTAACGCTGTGGGTGATGACGGCGCCTTCGTGAACCACTTAAAGCAGTACCTGATCCTGGGTGTCCCCGGCAGCGGCTTCGGCAAACCCGGCTGGCTCCGTTTCGCCTACTGTGTGGACGAAACGGTCATCCGCTCTTCCGGGGAAGCCTTTAAAAAAGCCGTGGAGACCTGGGCTTAGAATTCAAGGTGCAGCGTATAGCTTCCCCGTTCGCCCTCGTAGCCCCTGACTTTGATGTAGACAGTTCCGGCGGGAACGTCCCGGGAAATACGGGCGTTGCTGCCGGAACCTGAGTCGTCATCCTCGTCGAGTATTTCGCCTTCCCCATCGTAAAGGGTTAAGAGGGTATCCATTCTGCTTTCAGTATAGACCTTAAGGCGGCCGGCGGCGGGGATTTCCAGGCGGTAGAAGTCAACATCGGATCTGCTCCGGAGCGAAGCGGTAACCGGCTCTGAACCCAGCTCAAGAGGCGTGGCCTGTTCAATAGAATCGTTGGGTTCGGTTGCATCTTCCTCCACCGCTTCAAAGCTTGCCCGGAAACGGTAGTCCCCGGTTTCGCCGGACCCATAACCCCGGACTTTGACAATAAAAATCTGGCCTGCTTCGGCGTTAACTTCAATGCGCGGGTTGGAACCATCACCGCTGTCATCATTCTCATCAAGCTGATTGTGACCCGATTCGTCGTATAACTCCATATACGGGTCAAAGGAACTGTTGGCGGTCTCCAGGACCAGTTGTCCGGCCCTATCGGAGCTTACCTGGAACCAGTCTTCATCCCCTTCGTGAATGGTCCGGGATATCCAGGCGCCGAGCGCCGCCGTCACGGGAGCATCCCTGCTGTCCGTCTCGTAGCTGTCCCGCCGGACCCGGCCTGAGGATGATGACGAAGAAACGGCGGTCAGATCCTCTATAAAGGAACCCAGCACAAAATCGGTGTTCCATACGGCGCTCAGGGACGAATCCTGGGAACGGGTGAGCTTGGTGTAAACCCGTATATTGGAACCAAGCTGCAGGATTTCCCCGCTTAGGGTATAAGCGTTTTCACCGGCGGCTCCGGTAACAGGACCGGTGATGATAGTATACCCGCTGCCCCCCTGGTTGACCAGGACGGCGGCAAGTTGGTTTGTCAGATAGGTTCCGAGGCTTGTATCGCTCCCCTCAAAGGAGAATTCGCCAAACCGGATCCGGAGACCGGTCCCAAGGGTTCCCAGCTTTTGGATAATAGCGGCGCCCAGTTTTGCCGCTTCTCCGTCCAATTGTTCCAGGGTTTCCACGGCCGCCGGGCTTTGGGCAAAGATGGGCGCCGACAGAAATGCTGCCAGGAGAAGGCCGAAAAGGACCCTCTTGGTTTGATAGTTCATGATATATCTCCTTTTTTTAGTAATTCAATAATACTATCCAGGGCAAGCCCCTCACTGTTTTTCCGGGCTGCAAGGTTCCGCAGGGTAAGGGCGCCGCCATCCGGTATGATCATCCAGGGGATCCCTTTTTTTTCCGCCAATATAAATTGCTGGGTAAGTTTTTTTTCGTCCAGGAATACTTCGCAATTAATCCCCGCTTCCCGAAGCTTCTGCCCGATCCCCTGGCTTATCCCGCCATCCTCTTCCCTGATACAGGCCACCGCAGCCCGGGCGTAGCTTCCCCTGCCTTTGAGTTTGCCCAGGCTTTCCAGGCCGGCGATAAGCCGGTCCAATCCTATGGAGGAGCCTACCCCGCTTAGTTTTTCTTTTGAGTAGAGCCCCGCCAGATCGTCGTAGCGCCCGCCGGAACATACCGAACCGATTCCCGGCAGCTCATTGAGGAAGGTCTCGTACACCACCCCGGTATAGTAATCAAGGCCCCGGGTAATCGAGGGGTCCAGGGTGAAGGAATCTGCGGTCCCCGTATCGGTCATAAAGCGGCGGATCAGGCTGAGCCGTTCCGATTCGGGGCAGGGCCCCCCCGCAGCTTTAGTGAGTGCCGCAAGGGTTTCCTCAAAACTTCCGCGGGGCGCTATGTAGTCCAGGATGCTCCGGGCATTTTCAGATCCCACCAGGGTTTCCAGGGTTTCTAACGTAGCATCATGTCCGACCTTGGAGAGCTTATCCACGGTCCGCAGTATTTCTACCGATTTATCCGAGACACTAATCTTGCCCAGGAAGCGGTTAAACAAACCCCGATGGTTGACCCGGATGGTCAGTTCCCCGGCGTTTATATTTTTCAGGGTACTTTGGATCATCAGGAGTATCTCAAAATCCGCAGCGGCAGTATCGCTGCCCACGGTATCAAAATCGCACTGGGTAAATTCCCGGTACCGGCCCCGCTGGGTATTTTCTCCCCGCCAGACTTTGGCAATATGGTAACGTTTGAAGGGCAGGGATAGTTCCTCCCGGTGCTCTGCGAGAAAACGGGCAAAAGGGACGGTTAGATCAAACCGGAGGGCCACATCCCGGCCGCCGTTATCGGTGAAGCGGTAGATCTGCTTTTCCGTCTCGCCGCCGCCCTTTCCCAGAAGTATTTCTGCGTACTCCAGAGCAGGGGTGTCGATAGGGACAAATCCAAAAGAACGAAAGGATTCTTCTACCTTTTCCAGCAATAAACGGCGTTCAATCTCCGAGGGGGGGAGAAAATCCCGAAAACCCTTCAAAATTCGGGGTTCAATTATATCTGACATGTGATCTCCGATTCAGGGGTGAATCATTTGGCAATCTTCACCGGATTTCTGATAGTGTACCAGTAGTCATCTATTATTTCTACTAGTTCCGGCGAATAAGTGAGGTTTGATACGGTCCGGACCGGGCCCTGGGGAAGGATATCGGCGGAGGCCACGGTTCCCGTCAGGAACAGGCGGGCTTTTTTAAAAATAACTTCATAGGTCACCGGGGTTCCGGGAAGGCGAACAGGCGTCCCTTCGGCTTCCATGTGTTCAATGCTCTTGGAAGTCAGGCTGAGGATTTGTATTTTCCGTGTCTCCTTCCCCGGTTCGGAGATCACCGATTCCAGATTATACCCCAGCTGTTTGGCCACCGGGGATGTCATCTTTATCAACATGCTTCCGTATTCTTCATACTGGACCTGCAGCCGGTCCTGGGTTTCCAGAAATCCGCCCAGCAGTATGATTAATTCCTCCGGGTTGGTTTTAAAATCCGCCACAAAGAGCCCCACATTTTCCCGGCCCTTCATCTGCCCCAGGGAATTAAGGGTACAGCGGAGCAAAAACTTAGCCGGCGACCGGTTGGGGGGGACAAAGGAAATAGAAAGGCCGATGATGGTATTTACATACTTCTGAAAAAAGATCAATTCCCGCGGGGTAATGGTGGCGAGAAAAAGGGACCGCTTAAAACCAAACTGAAAGGGGATACAGAGGATGCTGTATTCTTCTATTTTGAAGAAGCACTTGTTTTTTTCTACCCCCAACTTTGAGAGCGCATAGGGGGTGCAGGTAATGGTCCGATCACCGTACTTTTCCAGAAAGTTGTTCGCCGTTCCGGTTGTTGCACTGGCCATATCCTACACGCTCCTGTCAGGGTATCCGGTCGAATTATTTACTGTACTGCCGCAGATCAAAAATCAGCTGCCGCGCCCGGTCCTGAACCGGTTTAATGTAATGTCCGTCGGCAATACGGAGTATGGTCCTTACCGCAGAGGGATCCTTTAAACCGCCATTTTTTTGCGCCAGGATCTCGAAGGCTTCAAGGGCGGAAAGGGCCAGAAGGTTATCCGGGTTGAGCACATCAAAACGGGTCACTACCCAGGAGATGGTGTTTGCCGTTTCCTCATTGTCGTTAAGGCCGATTTTTGCCAGCGATTTAACCGCTTCGGTAAGCACCATCGGTTCCGTTTCCGCCAACATGATCTTCAGAAGGGTGTTTTTAGCTTCCGGAGTACCGATTTCCCCAAGATAGGCCGCTGCTCGAGCCCGGACATCGGGGAAGTTATTCATCAGCCTGCCGTTTTCCCGAACTTGGTTGGTAAGTCCTTCCAAGGAAAGGTATTCAAGGGCCGTCCGCACATCTTCGCTGGTATTGCCATGGTTTATCGCGTCGGCGATATATTCCAGGGCAACCAGTTTCGTATCCCGTCCATCAGCCTGGCTCTGCTCCCGGATAATCATATTTTCAATAGATTCCTGGAGATAAGATTCTTCAACGGACATCTCCTGTGCAATCCCCAGGGATATCGTAAAAAGTCCTGCGGCAACTACCGCTAAAACACGTTTTTGAGTTATCATCAAATAACTCCTCCTATTATTTATTTAAATCCCCCGAATAATTCCTATTCATGGCGTCTTCGGGGCATCGTAAAATGCAAATCCCTCCTGAAAACTCAGCCGGAAAAGGCAATTTTCCATGCGCCACCATCCCTCACAAATTCAAAAAGCCGTAAACGCTGTTTCCGGGCATTTATAGTATAAGCCTTTACCCGGTTATGGCTTAAAAACTCGATATCGTCAAGGGATGCGTCTGTCCTGATATTCTCCCGGGAGGCAACCACCACATAGGTAAAATAATCCAGAGAGGTCTTAAGAACGATATTCTGGCCCTTCAACTGCCGGGACGATTCGGAAAGCTCCGCCAAAAAAGCCGGTGAATTGATGGTTTGGATAAAATCATCCGCCAGGTAATTAATCCATTTGGCATAGTCCTTTGCCCGGATAATCCGATTAATATCTTCGATAAGGCGCTGCATCTCCTCCTTGGTGGAATTAAACTCTTCCTTGGTTATGCTCTTGGGATCAAAATCCGCCGTATTTTCCACAGCTACGACATCCTCCACAACTGCCTTTTCCTCCACAACTACTGCCGCCGGGGTTTGAACCACCGCCGGCTCCTCCTGTTTCGGCGTCTCAAGCTCCCGGACAATTACTTCAGGTTGGGGCGTCGGTTTACTGGTACACGAAAAAATACCTAATAATAAAATAATAATTAATAGAGCTTTCATATCAACCTCCATTCTAGCATATCCCTTTTTTTTGTAAAAGACTAGAAAATAGTAAAAAAAAAGCCTAAAGTGATAATCGTATGTTAAAAGCTGCCTTTCCCGGATCCTTTGATCCCCCTACCTTCGGCCATCTTGATATAATTGAGCGGGCAGCCGCTCTTTTTGACGAGTTGACCGTGGTTTTTACCGAAAATCGCCAAAAAAAGAGCCTTTTCCCCCTGGAAGAGCGATTATCCATGGTTTCGGAGCTGGTCAAACCTTGGAAAAATATTACCGTTGAAAGTTCCGGGGCGCTTACGGTGGATTTTATGAAAGCCCGGGGCATCAAGGTACTCATCCGGGGTATCCGCGGGCCGGTCGATTTTCCCTACGAATTTGACCTTTCCCTCTGGAATAAAACCCTATACCCGAATATGGAGACCCTGTTTATGACCTCCGCTCCCCGGTATGCCCAGGTAAGTTCTTCGGCTATTAAGGAGCTGGCTTCGTTTCACAAGGACCTTTCGGGGTATGTGCCGTCTTTGGTTGAGGCGGCGTTGAAGAAGGTTTTTTAGTTATTTTTTGTTATTTTATGTCGTTTTATGTGTAATCGGCAAAGACGGGCGGAGGGAGGGGCATCCCCAACCGAGCACGCAAGTAGAATTCGCTTGCGGAGCCCCTGCGGGTCTCCTCCAGCGA
>NZ_JAJQRB010000024.1:0-66757 GCF_046533075.1 Treponema primitia
TTTTATCGGCTCCCTTCTCCTTCTTCTTGAGATTTTAGTAAATGCTTTTGCCCTGGCGCCCGCTAGGGGAAATGTGCTTGGCGGATTGAATCTTACTTTGCAAAATATTAATTCATCAACATCATTTGGAATAAATAAAAATATGATTTTGGCATTTAACCAATACTCAGATACTAAGGAATATTATGATTCGTATCATCGGAAAAATTTAGCGGGTAATATTTTAATGTGGGGCGGTTTAGCGGTTGTCTTAGGCGGCGCCTATTATCCATTATTCGCATTAAATAGTGATTCTGATTCTGATACATATCTACAAAATGTACAAATATCACTTGGAGTAATGTTGGGTGGTTTAGTTACCGAATTAATTGGGGCTTTTATTCTACCGGCGGGACAAGAAAGTCTGTTTAAAGCGGTTAACCTTTATAATAGACATAAAATAAAAGAATTTGAATCCAGAAAAAACCAAAAAGAACGCCATACATCCGTGCGCGCGCTTCGTAGGGGATTGACCATTATCTAGCCGATAAAGGCGGGCGTGGGGAGGGGTACACCTGGCTTCATGTATGTGGAATTCCCTGCTGGAGGAGACCTACTGGGCTCCGCAAGCAGACTCTACACGCACATGAAGCCAGGTGTACCCCTCCCCACGCCCGTTTTTGCCGATAAGTCCGAAAAAAGGGGTATCCATCCGATATTGGGACTGGAAAAATTCCTGCCAATATGATTAAGTAAATACATATTAACGGAGGCGCCCATGTCCACAATTTTTCAACGCCGCTCAGTGCGGAGTTATCTACCCAAACCGGTGGAAAGCGATAAGATAGAACGGCTCCTTCGGGCCGGAATGGAGGCCCCATCGGCTCATAACCGGCGGCCATGGGAGTTTTTGGTGATTACCGATGCGGCGGATCGGCAGGCTATTGCCGATATGAGCCCCTACGCCAAAATGATGCCCTCCGCTGCGGCGGCCATTGCGGTCTGCGTCAACCTCGACCTTGGCGGGGGCGGGGACCTTGAGGATACCTGGTGGGTCCAGGATCTGGCGGCGGCTACGGAAAATATCCTGCTGCAGATTGTGGAGGAGGGGCTGGGCGGAGTGTGGCTCGGCTGGTATCCCGATAAAAGCCGGGTCGAGGCCTTTTCTCAGCGTTTCGGCCTGCCGGGTAATATTGTTCCCTTCGCGGTAATCGCCCTGGGGTATCCTGACACCGTAGGGTGTCCGGAAAAAAAGGATCGCTTCGATCCGCGCCGGGTCCATTATGGTACATATGGCAAACAGAAGTAGTAACATGAAAAGAACCATTGTAATTGTTGACGGTATGGGCGGCGGCATAGGGGTCCAGCTGATAGTCAAAATACGGGAGCTTATCGAAAAGGAATGGCCCGGGGCGTGGGATATTATTGCTCTGGGGGCCAATTCCGCCGCCACGGAACGGATGGTTAAAGCCGGCGCTCACCGGGGAGCTACGGGAGAAAACGCAGTAAAAGTATCGGTTGGTCTTGGCGATTTTATCCTCGGCCCCATCGGCATTGTATTGGCCAACAGCCTCATGGGGGAGATAAGCGCTTCCATGGCGGAGGCAATCCTTACCGCACCGGGAGATAGGATTCTTATCCCCATACAGCAGGAACATTTTACCCTTTCCGGGATTGATTCCCTTCCCTTGGGGAAAATGATTGAACGGGCGGTGGAGATTCTCAAAGATCGGATGATTAGTTTTTCTAAGGAGCAGTAATTCATGAAGCTTACTATTAAGCGGATTTCTCTAAAGGACATTTACCGTCCGGATATTAAATATTTGCGTTTCCTCGCGGTCCTTCTCTTTACCGGTATCTCCTACGGCCTGTACCGGGGCATACAGGATAATTACCTGGCGGAGCTGGTCCATATCACCAATTTTGAACGGGGGGTGGTGGAATTCTTTCGGGAGATTCCCGGCCTTCTTGTGGTGGTGATATTCGCGGTACTGTACCGCCTTTCGGAAAACCGGATATTCAAGATCGGTTTGTGCTTCATGACCCTGGGGCTCATTTGTCTCCTTTTTGCGGGAACCGGGAAGTTCATCGTGGTACTTTTCATGGTGCTCTACAGCCTGGGTGAACATATCGTATTACCCCTGCGGAGTACCATATCTATGCACCTGGCAAAAAAAGAAACCGGCGGTGCAGCTCTGGGTGTAGCCGGCGCCCTTGATCATGTGGGGAGGATCACCGGGTTTATCCTGGTATCGGTGCTGTTCCTCATCTTTGCCCGGTTTGGGTACAAACGGAATGATCTGCTCCCCTTTAAGGTGATATTCGGCGTATCCGTAGCTTTTATGTTCGCCGCAGTAATCTTCGTATTGCCCCTGGAGGAGACACAGAACAAAGCCCCGCGCCGGCGTTTTTACTTTGCGAAAAAATTTACCAAGTTCTATATGCTGGAAGTTTTTTACGGCGCCCGGAAACAGGTCTTCCTCACCTTTGCACCCTACGTATTGATCCTCCAGTACGGCGCCAATGCATCGGTCATCGCCATGCTTATGGCGATCAGCGCCGCCTTCGGTATCGTCTTTAATCCCCTGATAGGAAAGCTCATCGATAAGGTGGGGTATAAGTTTATCATGGTTACCGATACCCTCATTCTGGTGGTGGTCTGTTTCTTCTACGGTTTTGCCCACCGGATTTTTCCTCCGCACATCGCTTATAAAGTGGTCTATGTAAACTACATCCTGGATGCCATTATTTCCCTGGCCAGCATGGCCAGCAGCGTTTATGTTCGGGATATTGCCTCAAGCCAGGAGGAGGTTACCGCCACCATTTCCACAGGCATATCGGTGAACCATGTGATCAGCATCTTCATCGCCCTTATGGGGGGCTGGATATGGAAGGTTACGGGCATCGAGGTACTCTTTTCCCTCTCCGCCATCTTGGGCATCCTCAACAGCGTCTATGCGGCGACCATTAAGAAACCTTCATTGACGGAGAAACCCTAAAATGGTATTACGGACACAGGAGTATCTTTATGCCGACACCTGAACAAACATTAGATAAAAAATACCGGGATCTGTTAGCCATGATTGCCGAAAAAGCGTCCGTGGCGGTGGCCTTTTCCGGCGGGGTGGACAGTTCCTTTCTCTGCCATGCTGCCGCCGCCGCTTTGGGCTCTAAGGCTATCGCCATAACCGTGGTCAGTCCCATGCTTCCTAAGAGTGAAATTGATTGCGCCGCCATGGTTGCCCGGAAAGTTGAGATTGAGCACATCTTAATAGAAGAATCTGAGATCGATGCTGAGGTCGCGGAAAATTCCAAGGAACGGTGCTATTTCTGCAAGAAAATTGAATTTAGCAATATCCTTGATGAAGCCAAGAAGCGGGGGATCAACACGGTTCTGGACGGTTCGAACATGGATGATCTTGGGGATTACCGGCCCGGGCTTAAGGCCCTGGAGGAGCTTCAAATCTTCAGCCCCCTCCGGGCGGCGGGGCTGACCAAGCAGGATATCCGGGACCTGTCCAAACGTTTTGATCTTCCCACTTGGGATAAACCCGCCTTTGCCTGCCTGGCTTCCCGGATTCCCTATGGTGAACGGATCGACCGGGAAAAACTATCCCGGGTGGAAAAGGCCGAAGACTATCTGCGGGAAGCGGGGTTCCGGCAGTTCCGGGTCCGCTCCCACGGCGACATTGCCCGGATCGAGGTATCTCCGGAGGAACGGCGCCGCTTCTTTGATGAAAATCTTCTGGACAGTATTTCTAAATCCCTAAAGTCCTACGGTTTTTTATACGTTTCCCTGGAGCTTGAAGGCTATGTCATGGGGAACCTGAACCGGGCCATACCAAAAGCCGGAGCCTTAGCTTGAAAACTCTGCACTTTGACTGCTTCGCCGGCATTTCCGGTGACATGGCTCTGGGGGCCATGGTAGATCTGGGGGTTAACCCCGATACCCTCTGCGCGGAACTGTCCAAGCTTGGCCTTGAGGGCTGGAAACTCCGCTTTGAACAGGACCGGCGCGGCGGCATCACCGGTACCCACGCGGTGGTAGACCTTGAAGGCCGGACGGATCACCTCGCCATGGACGATGGGGAGGGCGCTTCCGGCGGCCAGGATCACACACATGACCACGGTCATTCCCACGACAGCGGCGATCATGGGCATACACACGATGGTCATGATCACGGCCATTCGCACGATAGCTGCGAGCACGGCCATACACATGACCACAGTAGAACTACCTGGAAGGATATCCGTTCCCTGATACGGGGCTCAAGCCTGAGTGAAGGGGTGAAAAACCGGGCCCTGGATATCTTTACCCGCATCGCCGAAGCGGAAGCCCATGTGCATGGGACGGCGGTGGAGGATGTGGCTTTCCACGAAGTGGGCGCCCTGGATTCGATTATTGATATTGTGGGCGCCGCG
This sequence comes from Treponema primitia, assembly GCF_046533075.1. GTDB lineage: Bacteria > Spirochaetota > Spirochaetia > Treponematales > Breznakiellaceae > Termitinema > Termitinema primitia_B. The sequence continues at coordinate 4,402 of NZ_JAJQRB010000024.1, forward strand.
GTCTGCCTGGATTTGCTCAAACCGGATCGTATTACCTGCTCGGAAGTCGAGCTCGGGGGCGGTATGGTCCGCTGTGCCCATGGCCTGCTGCCCGTACCGGCGCCGGCCACGGTGATCCTAACCCGGGGTATGCCGGTTAAAACCGGGGGCTTCCCGAAAGAGATGACCACCCCCACCGGAGCGGCGATCCTCGCCTCCTGCGTGGACGAATTTACCGGAGCCGCGAACTACCGGGAACTGAAAACCGGGTACGGTATCGGGACCCGGAAGATGGATAAGCCTAATTTGCTTCGAGTTTCTTTGCGGGAAGAATCCGCCGATCTTGGAACCGCAGTTTCCGGCACTGTGGCTCCTTGGAAAACCGAAGAGCTGGTTCTAATGGAAGCCAACATCGATGACATGACCGGCGAGGCCCTGGGCTTTCTCATGGAGAATCTCTTTGCCGCGGGAGCCCTGGATGTCACCCTTACCCCCTGCGTGATGAAGAAGTCCCGGCCGGGAACTATTGTCTCGGTTTTGACCGGGCAGGAAAAGCTCAATATGCTCCGGGAAATCCTGTTCCGCGGATCTACTACCATTGGTTTCCGGGAGACCACGGTACGGCGGCTTTCCCTGCGGCGGGAAGTAGAAAAGCTGGGCGCTGAGTATGGTGAGGCCCGGCGGAAAACCGTGTACTTTGGCGCAGAAAAACTGCGTTCGAAAGTCGAATTTGAAGACCGCGCCCGGCTGGCCCGGGAACGGGGCATAACCCTGGAAGAAGCGGAAAGGATCATCAACGATGGATTCGCCGGAAAATAAAGACTTGGATTTTGCGGTTATAGACAGCCACCGGGACAAGCGTACCGGTTACCCCGAGGTAGTGTTCTGTTCGGGAAAAACGACGGATCAGGCGGAGGCCATCATCGTGCGGATGCGGGAACAGGGGCTGCCGGTACTGGGTACCAAAGCCGACGGTGTCCTGGCGGAACGGATACTCCGCCGTTTCAGTGATGCCGAGTACGACGAAATTTCCCGGATACTTACCCTGGGAAGCGTCCGCCCCAAAAATGATCGGAAAGGGCTGGTGGCGGTGGTGGCCGCCGGCACCTCGGATATCCCCATCGCCAAGGAAGCGGCCCTTTCCGCCGAATTCCTGGGCAGCAATGTGGAGCTGATTAACGACGTGGGAATTGCGGGGATACACCGTCTTTTCAACCGTCTGCCGGACATCAGGAAGGCCCGGGTGGTGGTGGCCGTAGCGGGTATGGAGGGCGCCCTGGCGGGGGTCCTCGCCGGTCAGGTTGCCGTACCGGTCATCGCGGTCCCCACCAGCGTGGGCTATGGCGCGGCCTTCGGCGGCCTTTCCGCCCTGCTGGGTATGCTCACCTCCTGCGCCCCGGGCATCTCGGTGGTAAACATCGACAACGGCTTTGGCGCGGGGTATCAGGCGAATCTGATTAACCAAACAACCGATCAATGAAAGTAACAATTAAGGATATTGCGAAACAGGCAGGCGTCTCGATTGCTACCGTATCCCATGTAATTAACTCAACCCGTTATGTGAGCCCCGAACTGGTTGAGAAGATCAATACAATCATTAAGAAAAGCGCTTACAAAAAGGATACGTATTATAAAATCCGCGTGGGCAAGATGTCGGCCATTGCCCTTCTTGTTCCCGGTCTTGAGGATTATATTTTATTGGCCGATGTCCTTTCCCGTTATTTTTCACAGGCAGGATTCACCCTGTCTATATCCGTTACCAATGACGATATAAATACAGAAAAGTTTCTCCTCACAACCCTGCTAAGCAATAAATCTGTGGGCGGCATTATTCTGGTTCCTGCGGCAAATAACAGTGAGTATTACAACACGATCCTTAACCGATCTATCCCCTTTGTCCTGGCGGGCCGTCATTTCCCGGATAACCGGATCGACTCGGTTACCACGGATTATGAAGCGGCGCTTTACAAAATAACCACCTACCTGCTCCAGTGCGGCCATGAAAGGATCGGTCTTGTAACGGAAAAAAAAGAATTCAGCACATCGGTGGAACAAATACTGGGATACCACCGCGCTTTAATCGCCTATGGCATCGACTACCGGCAGGAAATGGTTATGACGGTTAACAGTAACCAGGGGGATCTCACTAAACAGCAGATATTCCGGTTCTGTAAACAGGAAAAACCCTCCGCCATCGTTTCCGGCGCGAACTGGATTACCCCCAGGATATTACAGCTTCTGGACGATCTGGGATTAGAGTATCCAAAACAACTTTCGTTTATCGGCGCAGGGAATAAGGGCTGGACCGAACTTATCGATCCGCCCATTACCACTATGGAAGAAAATTATGAGGCCATGGGAGCTGCCATTTCGTCACAAATACTTGATAAGATACGCGGCGGTTCGGCCCAGGCAAATTCCCGGAAAATACAAGCGAACTTCCTGCTGCGAAAATCGACCCGGTTGATTGGGAAAGGACCCTTCGGGGGAGAAGCGATTTCCATGGACGCACTAACTTTGTCGGAAAAAGAGCAGGATGCACTTCGGAAGGGCCATTTTAAGGTGTGCATCTCTTTTCATTATGACAACAGTGCATGGACACGGTTACACGAAAACGGTATTCGGGATACCCTGGAAAAATACGGGATACGTATCCTCGCAGTAACCGATGCTCATTTCAATCCCGATTTGCAGATAACCCAGTTGGAAGGGCTCAGGATGCAGAAACCCGATGCGATTATAGCGATCCCTGCGGACGATATAAAAACTGCGGCAAAATTCAAGGAACTGGCAAAGGAGACCAAGCTCATTTTTATCAGCAGTATTCCTGCGGGTATGACGGCAGATGAATACGCGTCCTGTATTTCCGTTAACGAGCGGGAATATGGGTATAATGCGGGGGTCCTTCTGGGTGAATACTTCAAAAACCGCACGGGCATACAGGTTGGTTTTATCAACCATGGGGCGGACTTTCGGGGTACCCATCTGCGGGATAGCGTCGCAGAGCAGGTTATCCGGGAGGATTATCCTTCCATAGAGATAGCTGCGGTTGAGGATTTCTATCAGATTGAGCGGACCTATGATGTATGCAAAAAAATGATTGCCGAACATCCGAATATCAAGGGGCTGTATATTTCATGGGACCGGCCGGCGCTTCAGGCCATAAGGGCTCTGAAGGAACTGGGCAGGGAGGATATCGCGATCATCACCTTTGACCTGGACCGGGAAATTGCCCTGCATTTTGCCCAGGGAGATATTGTACAGGGCCTGGTTATCCAGCAGCCCTACGCCCAGGGGACGGCGGTTGCCCTGGCAACCCTGAAGGCTCTCCTGGAACAGGGGGGCTATAAGTACATCGGTATTTCCCCCTATGTGGTTCAGAAAAATAAATTGCTGAAAGCCTGGGAGGATATTTTTCATGCTCCGGCTCCTGAGGAACTGAAAAACGCCATGGCGCATAATTTTACGTAAAAAATAATTTGCGAATAATAATAAAATCATTGACAGGGGAAAAGTATTAATGGTATAATACATCTAGTGAAAGGTAAATTTATTTCTTTTATTTACGTAAATATTTTGGTTTTTTACGTAAATATGTATAGGTATAATTAGAAAGGTATAGCAGGGACCCCTTGTGATAAATAAAATTATAAAAAAGCTGACATTATTATCGTGATTAATAGGGTATAATCCCTATTAAAATATATTTAGGAGGCAAGCTTTTATGAAAAAACTTGTATCGTTTGTGGCTGTCTTATTGGCGATCTCTACATTGACGTTCGCTAGTGGAGGCGGTGAAAAGGCTCCCGCCGGCGCCAGCACCGGTGGTGCAGCGGCGGTCGCCGCCGGGCCGGCTAAGTACATTTTCGTGTTTATTGGGGACGGAACATCAATCCCCCAACGGAACGCTGCGGAACTGTATCTGGCCAGTATTAATGCTTCGGTGGATTTGGGAAACGCGACTAATCGTGCCGCGGGCAAATTCCCCTCTGGAAACGGGGTTGCGGACTTTGCGCCCACTGTTCAGCGTATGTTGATGAGCACCTTCCCCGGGCAGGGCTTCAGCAGCACCTATTCCTCTAACTCCCTGATTACCGACTCTTCTTCTTCCGGAACGGCGATTGCCACCGGTAAGAAAACACGGGACGGCGTGGTCGGTATGGACCCCACGGGAACTGAAAAGTACGTTTCCATGGCAAAATTGGCCAAGGCTAAGGGATTGAAAGTCGGGATCGTTAGTTCGGTTTCCCTGGATCATGCGACACCCGCATCTTTCTATGCATCTGTCCCCAACCGGAATTCCTTCTATGATATCACCTCGCAGATTCCTGCCAGTGGATTTAACTTCTTCGGCGGCGGCGGATTCCTTGCTGCACAGGATAAGAAGGCGACTAAACCCATTAAGGAAGTCCTGGAAGAAGGCGGATATAAGGTCTACAACACCCGTGCGGATTTCGACAAGATTAAAGCCGGTGATGACAAGGTCATAACCAGCAACTTTGTATTGGATGGCGATAATGCTCTGCCCTATGCAATTGATCAGAAGCCCGGCGAGATCCGGTACGAAGACTTTGTGGCTAAGGCTATCGAAGTTCTTGATAATGACAAGGGATTTTTCCTGATGGCCGAATGCGGCAAAGTTGACTGGTCCGCCCATGCTAACGACGCCGTTGCAACGGTGAATGAAGTACTTACCCTGGATAAGGGTGTTAAGGTTGCCTATGAGTTCTATCAGAAGCATCCCACCGAGACCCTCATTGTTGTAACCGGGGACCATGAGACCGGTGGTATGACCATGGGTTTTGCGGGAACCAAGTATGATGCATTCCTGAAGAGACTTAGTGGTCAGAAGGGTTCCTACATTGATTTCAACACAAAATTTGCTGAATTCAAAGCGGCTAACCCCACTGCCAACATCGAAGCTTTCCTGCCCTTGGTAGAATCCTATTTTGGACTTAAGCGCTACAGCCAGAGTGAATTTACGGCTTTGGAGGCTACTGCCAAGACCGGGGATCAGGCGGCGTTTGAAAAATTGGGCCTGGCGCTCAGGGATTATGAAATTGCCGATCTTACCAAGGCCTTAGCCATGAGCTATAATACGAATCGTCCCACTTCGACCGATGAGTATTATCTTTCTTATGGTTCCTATGAACCTATTACGGTTACCCTTACCCATATTTTGAACAACAAAGCCGGTGTCGGTTGGACGACCTTCTCCCATACCGGATTGCCCACTCCTGTTTCTGTGATTGGTGTTGGATATGAGCTGTTTAACGGCTACTATGACAACACGGACATCTTCAAGAAAGTTGTTCAGATTGGACAGCTTCAGTAGATTGAATGTCGTTATGGGAGAAAAAGTCATTATATGAAACTGGATAAGTTATCTTTTTTTTTCCATAACGCGAAGAAGCAGGACATCGTCTTTTCGATGTTTGTCCTGCTTCTTTGTGTTGTGATGTACCAAATCCCTACGGGATTTGAAGATCGTTTACCAAAAAATGCTGAGTACACCGAAGGGCTGGTACTCAGCGTGGATAATAGCCGTGCGGAACTGCATGGTCTTATTCGATCCGGGTCCCAGAGTTTGGACATTCAGATACTCAAAGGCCGTTTGAAGGGTACCGTTTTCCATACGGGGAATGTTTACATGGGCAAGATGGAACTCGATCGGGAATTTGAACCTGGGGACCATGCGTTTGTGACTATTTCCACCAATGGGGACGAAACCATTACCAACGTTAATACGTCGGATTTTTACCGGCTGCGCATAGAAGCGGTACTCATGGGAGTTTTTGCCCTCTTTTTGCTTCTTTATGGCGGTTTTTTTGGTTTTCAGGCCATGTTGTCCTTTATTTTCTCAACCTTCGCCATGTGGAAGTTGATGATACCCATGATGCTCAAGGGCTATGATCCGATCTTGCTCAGCTTTGTGGCTGTTGTTATTCTATCCGCAGTTATCCTATTTTTGGTTGCCGGGGTAAACAGGAAAGGTATAGTAGCCTTGCTTGGCGCGTCCCTTGGCCTTGGGGTAACCGCAATTATTACGCTTATTTTTTCCGGCCCATTTAAAGTCAATGGTGCGGTGCGGCCCTTTTCGGAGACCCTGCTGTATGCCGGAAATACTCATCTTGACCTTACCCGTCTATTTATTGCCGGGGTGGTGCTTTCCGCATCCGGGGCAGTAATGGATCTTGCCATGGACATCTCGGCGGCTATGAGTGAAATAGTCCGGAATAAACCGGATATATCGCGGAAGGATCTGCTTGTTTCCGGAAATACTATTGGCCGATCCGTTATTGGTACCATGACGACTACCCTCTTGTTTGCCTATAGCGGCAGTTACCTTGCCATGGTGATGTTATTTATGGGGCAGGGAATACCAAACGGCAATCTGCTTAACATAAGCTATGTGGCGGCGGAAATATTGCATACAGTTGTTGGCAGCTTCGGGCTCGTTCTTGTGGCTCCTATCACAACCGCAATGGGAGCGATGTTATACGTTCCCCTTAAAAAAAAGAGAGCCTAGTTTTTATTCTGTTTAGTAAATTCCTTTTTCAGTAGGAGGGTTTATGAAAGTTGCGTATATGACAAACGCATGGGGGGCCGTGGTGGCCCACTGCGGAGCGGCAAATAATGCAAATGGTGCGTATTACCTTTCTACCGGCGCAGATGCGGATGCAATTGCCGGTATTGCATCCGCGGGGTACGAGCAGATAGAAATATTTGACGGTAATCTACTGGCCTACGAAGGCCGGGAAGATGTATTTCAAAAACTATTATCCGGTAACAAGGTTTCCCTTTTGGCCGTCTACAGCGCGGCCAATTTTATCTACGATGATATCCTTCCGGAAGAACTTTTCAGGATTAAGAAGGCCGCCGCATTCGCTAAAAAATTTGGCGCTACCCAGATTGCCCTGGGCGGAGGCGCCACAAGATTCGATGGCATTAAAGAAGGGGATTACAAAAAACTTGCCGCAGCCCTGGACAAAGTATGTGTTATCGCCGAAGAGCTGGGGATGACCGCCAGCTATCATCCCCACATGGGGTCCTTGGTACAGTCCCCTGAACAGTTAGACAAGGTAATGCCCCATACCGGTATTCCCCTCTGTCCCGATACGGGCCATGTGGTATTAGGCGGCGGAGATCCCGTGGCGGTGGTTCGAAAATATGCCGACCGGATCAAGTATATCCACCTCAAGGATGTTACCGGGGACGGTATGTTTTGCCCCCTGGGGAAGGGCGGAATTGATTTTCCATCTATCCTGGATATTTTACGAAAAAAACCCACTGATGTTTTATATGCCATTGAGTGTGATGGATGGAACGGTGATCCCGCAGAAGGTGCGCGGATTACCCGGGAATATCTTAAATCAAAACTAAATTTCAGCTGATACGGTGGAAGTTTTCCATAACAGAAAATATTAAAGAAAAGGAGTTCTAGCATGAAAAGGTTTTTGTTGGTGTCAATATGTTTGGCAATTGTAACATCTTTGGTTATGGCAGGGGGGGGTAATGATTCAAGTCAAGCCCAGAAAAATACTCCTTCGGCGGCAGCAACGGCAGGACCCGCGGCTGGTTCGATTATGAGTACCGGCCCTCACGGTGAGCAAGCAAGCGCGGCATCGGATCTTTCTCTTTCTGCGGATGAACTGGCGAAGATCAAAGCCGGTAATTATAAGGTTGCCATCAGTTTCCACTATGCGGGGAACGACTGGTCCACAGCGCAGCTGCAGGGCTTGAAGGATCAGTTTGCAAAGATGGGGATTAACGTTATTTCCACCACCGATGCGGGGTTCAGGCCGGAAAAACAAATTTCCGATATTGAAAATGCCTTGACCCTAAAGCCGGATGCCATCGTGTCCATCCCGGTGGACGTGGTTTCTTCCGAAGCGGCATTTAAGCAAGCCTCCCGGCAGGGTATAAAGATCGTGTTCATGGACAACTGCCCGGACAATATGACCGCCGGTGTTGATTATACCTCTGTTGTTTCTGCGGATAATTACGGTAATGGCGTTGCGGCGGCGGAAGTTATGGGTGATGCCCTGGGAGGCAAAGGAAAAATCGCCATGGTATTCCATGACGCCAATTTTTTTGTTACCAATCAACGTGATAATGCATTCCGTCGGACCATCAAGGAAAAATACCCTAATATTCAGATTGTAGAGGAAATTGGATTTGACGATGAAAACAAGGGCGCCGAGCTCGGCGATGCCCTGCTGGTTAAACATCCGGATCTGAACGGTATCTACGCTACTTGGGATATTCCCGCTGAAGGGGTAGTATCCGCCATCAGGGCTGCGGGCCGGAACAACGTTATTGTCTCCACCATTGACCTCGGCGATAACGTAGCTAAGATTATCGCCGAAGGCGGTATCATTAAGGGGCTCGGCGCCCAGCGGCCCTACGATCAGGGTGTTGCGGAGGCCACGCTGATAGGCTATGCACTGATCGGCAAAGTAGCGCCGGCCTATGTCGCTCTCCCGGCGCTCAAGGTTACCCACTCGAATGTGTTGGAAGCCTATAAGGACATCTATCACAAGGACGCTCCGGCGGATATAAAGAACGCATACAAATAATAAGGTTTAGGAGGAAGCATAACATGAAAACCTATAATGTTGGATTAATTGGCGCCGGTTTTATGGCAAAAGCGCATTCCATCGCCTATTCCGGTATGCCCATTTTTTTCTGGCCCGCGCCGGCGCTGGTCACTAAGAAGGTAATCGCCGATTTGACTCAGGAACGGGCCGATGCGGCTGCCGCACAGTTCGGATTTGAAAGGGGAACCGACAATTGGCGGTCAGTTATTGAGGACCCGAATATTGATATTATCGATATTTGTACTCCGAATAACGCCCATGCGGAAATTGCGATTGCCGCAGCGGAAGCGGGCAAACACATTCTCTGTGAAAAGCCGATTTCCAGGACCATAGAAGAGGCCCATAAAATGTACCACGCGGTAAAAAAGGCCGGAACAGTAAATATGCTGGCCTTTAACTACCGGATGACTCCGGCGGTGCAGCTTGCGAAAAAATACATTGACGAGGGTGCAATCGGTGATATCCTGGATTTCCGGGGTACCTATCTGCAGGATTGGTCGGCTGATCCCAATTCGCCCCTTTCATGGAGATTCCAGAAGGAAATTTGCGGCAGCGGCGCTTTTGGCGACATAGCGACCCATGTGGTAGATATGCTGCGTTTCCTTCTGGGCGACTTTACGGAAGTAAATGCCCGTATGGCCACCTATATTAACGAGCGCCCCATACAGACCGGGGTTGCCGACAGCCTGGGAAACGTAAAGGGCGGTTCGGATGCCCCAAAGAAAAAAGTCGATGTGGATGATCAATGTTTCCTGGCCCTGAAGTGTAAAAACGGCGCCTTCGGTTCTATAGAAGCGACCAGAAACGCCTGGGGCAGAAATAACTATATCACCTTTGAGATTCACGGAACGAAGGGTTCCATCTACTTCAACTATGAAAGACGGGACGAATTGCAGGTATGCTTTGCCAGCGATCCCGGTGACCGGCGGGGATTCAGAACGGTATATACCGGACCGGCTCATCCATTTGGTGAAGCGCTCTGGCCTATTCCGGCCCTTGGCATCGGTTATACGGAAACAAAGATCGTGGAGATGTATAAATTCATCAAGGCAATTACGGAAGGCAAGCAGGTTTCCCCATCCTTTGAGGACGGTTACAACATCGAATTAATCGGTGAAGCTGCATTTAAATCCGCTGCCTCCGGATTATGGGAGAAAGTCGGAAAGGTTGAATAAAATTCATACCCTATATATACCCGTCCTCTCGTAAAGAGAGGCGGGTATGTCTTTTGATTAGGATTTAAAATGGGCGAGTCTGTTTTACAAATGCGGAATATTACTAAATCCTTTTACGGCAATAAGGTACTGGCAAATATTGACTTTGACCTTCAGAAGGGCCATGTACATGCCATAGTCGGCGGGAACGGGGCCGGAAAATCAACTCTGATGAAAATTCTGACCGGTATATACACCAAAGATTCGGGGGAGATCACCGTTGCCGGCAAGGGCGTAGATTTTCACAACTATTCCGATGCCAATGCTGCGGGGATACGCATGATATTCCAGGAACTCAGTGTTATTCAAACCTTAACGGTGGTTGAAAATATTTTCCTTAACCATGAAGAAAAAAAATGGGGTTTTAATGACGATAAAGCTATGCAGGATCATGCAGAAAAGCTGCTTGCCAAGCTTGGTATTGATGTTCCCGTTACCGAAAAAGTATCCAACCTGAGTGTTGGTTATTGTCAGATGATTGAGATTGCCAAGGCACTGTCGGAAGATGTTAAAGTCCTTGTGATGGATGAACCTACCGCATCCCTATCGGATATGGAAGTAACGCAGCTGTTTAAGATCGTCAGAACCTTAAAATCCGAAGGGGTTTCTATCGTGTATATTTCCCACCGGATGAATGAAATCCTGACGATTGCCGATGAGGTTACCGTCCTCCGGGATGGGAAGCGTATTATTACGGAGGATGCAAAAAAACTAACAATCTCCGGTATTATCAATTACATGCTCGGGGATGCGGAAAAAAACGCTTTTGAATACCACGAAAGAGAAAAGTACCATGACCAAAGCGCTATGATTGAAATAGAAGGATTGTGTGTTGACAATTTAGTCAAGGATGTTTCGTTTCAGGTTCACCGGGGAGAAATTGTAGGTTTAGCCGGGTTGATGGGAAGCGGCAGGACAGAGATTCTTGAAGCTCTGTTCGGTATCAGAAAAATTCAAAACGGTACTGTTAAGATCCAAGGGAAGTCTGTGGACTTAAAAAACACAAAAAAGGCTATTGCATCGGGAATTGCCCTGGTTCCGGAAGACCGGCGGCGGGAAGGACTGGTGCTGTCCCATTCCCTGAAGGACAATTTACTGATAGGCCTCTTTCAAAGGGTTAAAACGAAGCTGTTGATAGACGAGCGCAAGCTCAGAAAAATTTCCGAAGAAAGTATCAAACAACTTAATATTAAGGCAGAAAATATAGAAACCACGATCAGCAGTCTTTCCGGTGGGAATCAGCAGAAGGTAGTTATTGCCAAGTGGCTGAAGAACGATCCAAAACTGTTTTTGCTGGATGAACCTACGGCGGGTATTGATATAGGCGCCAAGGGTGAGATTATTAAAATAATTGAAAACTACGCCAACCAGGGGAACAGTGTGATCGTTGTGTCTTCGGAAATATCCGAGCTTCTGGCGATGTGTGACAGAATTATTGTGTTAGTCAACGGAAAGAAAAGCAGGGAACTTACCAGGAGTGAAATGAAAAACGAGGAGATTATTCAGCATGCAATCCAAGGTTAGTATTTTGAAAAAGATTGACTGGAGTAAGTACATTGTTTATATCGCCTTTATCGTGGTATTTTTGTTTCTTTCAGTCTGGCTTGGAAACAGGAGCTTTCTGTCTGCAAATAATATTTTGAATATCACCAGGCAAACGGCGATGATTACCATTATGGCGGTGGCCATGACCTTTGTAATCGGCGCAGCCCAGATAGACCTTTCCATAGGGTCAATCGTAGCCCTGTCATCACTGATTGCTGCCCTTACGCTGCGTTCCACCCATAGTATTTTTTTAGCCCTCTTTCTCTCACTTTTGGCAGGATTTATCATCGGTGCGATTAACGGTCTTCTGGTAACCAAGGTCAGGATACCTGCATTCCTGGTAACCCTTGGAATGATGGGGATAGTTAGGGGCAGCGCCATGTGGCTTACCAATACGGCGGCCATTTCTATTTCCAATACTACCTTTAATTTTATATTCGGCGTAGGAAATATTGCGGGGAGGATTCCCGTCTTGCTGTTATGGACCCTGGTTTTTGTGGTATGCGGGGTGATCCTGCTCAATAAAACAAGTTTTGGGAAAAAGACCCTCGCCACCGGCGGGAATGAAATTGCCGCCCGATTTACCGGCATTAATACCGACCGGGTTAAGATAATTACCTTTATGATGAGCGGTACCTTTGCGGCCTTTGCGGGTATCCTCTATGCGGGAAGAATGCAGGCGGGCCGTTACACCTTCGGCGACAGCGACGAAATGAACACCATTGCCGCGGTCATCCTAGGGGGTACCAGCATGGCCGGGGGCACGGGTTTTGTGGTTGGAACCCTGATTGGCTCCCTGCTTATGGGAATGATCAATAACGGACTGATCCTCGGCGGCCTCAGCGTCAGCCAACAAACCATAGTCCGGGGGGTTATTATAATCCTGGCGGTGGCTCTGTCAAATATTACACGGAAGAAGGCAAACTAACTTATACAGGGGTATATTCAATATCATACTAATACGATATGAATAGTATGATTTTGAATATAGGGGAGGGCGAAAATAGATATCTTCCGACTCCTGCGGTGAATTCCTCTTGACATATTTTTGACGATCCTGGTATATTGGTTCTATCATTCCCCTGTAGCTCAGTTGGCAGAGCAAGTGGCTGTTAACCACTGGGTCCGTGGTTCAAACCCGCGCGGGGGAGCGTTTAGGCTGTCCATAAGGACAGCCCTTTTTTTGCTTTAGCGGGTTTAAACCACGGTTCCTACTCCGGCTTTAGCCCGCAAGGGACAGCGTCTTTTCCAGGCGGAAAAGACGCTGCTAATGCCTCCACCAGGAGGCCCCGCAGGGTGGCATACCGCTCTGGGAAATACCACCTATTCAAGCGGAATCTAAGCAAGCCTCTCGTTAAGCGCATCCTGTAAAACCCGTGATAAGCTCAGCCCTGATTTTACGACCTGGTCATCCATCCATTTTTCCCATCGGTCAAATAGCCAATCCATTGAGTTAATGCCTCCGCATACATTAATACCCTATGCTGCAATTGTTACGGCATTTTCCTTAATTGTCCGTATAATATCCATCAACTGTGACTGTCGCTTTGGGTCAAAAAGTTTCACGAAGGTTATCGGTTTGTCAAAAGGCGGCTTGGTTAAATCCTTCAAATCTTCCATATAGCCGTTTTGCTCAACATGGTTAATGACCTTTTGGATAAACTCAATCTGGTTATGATTGAGTGATTGATCATTGATGAATTGAGAGAAGGCGTGCATGGCAGCCTCGTGATTGAGTTTTGCTATTTTTCTGATGAGCAGGCCGAAGGGGGTGTCGCCATATTCACGCTGGTAGTCCTCGCGGCTGCCGAGTTCGACGGTTAGAACTCTCTCTAATTCCTGATAATCTTTTGGGCCGAGGGGAATATTATGGGTTAGCTTGTGTATGGACATCGCGGTGGCGTGTTCCTCGATGTAGCGATTGACCTTCTTCCGGTAATCCTCAAAATCGTATGCTGGGGGCATGGGCTCACCTACATCCCAGGAAATCACCGGATCAGTTAAGTTGGTGATGATCGTTTTAGGGCCACTCGTTTCCACGAGAAATTTCATTAAGCCGCGCAATGTTTGGCGCACTTCATCAAGGACCAGAATATTGTTGCTATCCCAAAAATCATTGGTGTTGATAGTTTTGATGAGAACAAGGTTTGCTTTTACCTGCGGTATGCTCGCTTTTTTCTCCAGCAGGAATGCAATATCGGAAAGTTGTTTTCGGGCGTAGGTGAAGCTGGGCATGTGCTCTATATCCGCCAGCATCATGCCGTACATGAAATTATCGAACCGCTTGGCGGCTTCGTCGGACGGACCTGCTGCGTTCGCGTCATCCGAAAGTACCAGGGGTGCAAGGTGTTTTATGATGTTGCCTTTATCGCCTTCACTTATAAACACATACGCCGAGGGGAGTTTGTATTTCTCCACATATTGCCGTTTGAGTTTAACGGACACCAGTTCCGGGTTGAGCGCGGCTACCTGGGATTGGCAGCCAGTGGTCAGGTTGTTTCTAAAAGACTGATAGTCATCTCCTGCATAAATGCTATCCTGCAAACACACGGCAAGGCGAATCTTTTTGCTGAATATGGATTCTGAAAGTGATTTTGTATCCTTGCTTTCAAAGCCTTCGGTATGTTCACGGAAATATTCAAAGTTGCCGCAATAGTCAAAAATGAAGAAGCATCGCTTGTCGGTGTAAGCGCCATCTTTATTGTCCAGACATTCCAAGCCGATGCAAATTCGGGTACCGCGACCGATCATCTGCCAGAACTTTGTTTTTGAACGTACTTTTTTGAAAAAGACCAGGTTAACGCATTCCGGCACATCAATGCCAGTGTCCATCATATCAACTGATACCACAATACACGGCTCTTTTTCGGGAACTTTGAAATTTTCGATAATTTCCTGCGAATAGCTATCATCACAAATTACCCGCTGGGCGAAGGAGCCTTTAAGATTCGGATACAATTTATTGAAACGCTCCAGAACGTATTCGGCATGGAGCTTGCTTTGGGCGAAGATGATAGATTTGCCAACGCAATCCCCTCCCTCAATCTTGATGCCCCGCTCCATCAAGTCTTGCAACACGGTGTCCACGGTTTGTTGATTGAACACGAATTTATTGAGCGCAGGCGCGGGAATGAAATCGGGCAAGGTATCATCTTCCGTGAAATCATCTTCATATTGTTTTTTGTCTTCATCGGAAAGTTCATCATATACAATGCCTTCTTCCAAAAACTTCGTTTTCACTTCGATATTATAGTAGGGTACCAAAACATGGTCGGTATACACGGCCGTCTCATAGTCGTAGGCATAGGTTGGCACACCATGTTCCATTTCGAAGAATTCATAGGTGTTCCTGTCCACATCGGTTTTTGGGGTGGCTGTCAAACCAAGGGTGAGAGCATCAAAATATTCGAAGATGGCGCGGTATTTCTTAAAAATGCTTCGGTGGCTTTCATCCACGATGATAAGGTCAAAATGGGCGGGGGTGAAAAGTTTCAAGCCATCGGCGTTCTTCGCGGTGTCGATTGCATTGAGTATGGTTGGATAGGTGGAGAAAACAACCCGCGCTGTTCTGTCATCCTTATTGGAAAGCAGGTTGCATAGGGACATATCGGGCAAGTAGTTTTTAAATGCATCTTTTGCCTGTTTGACCAAGGCCCTGCGGTCAGCCAGAAACAGGGTGTTTGTAACGTGACCCCCACGGCTCAAGACATCTACCAGCCCCGCCGCAGTTCTCGTCTTTCCCGATCCGGTGGCCATAACCAACAATTGTTTTCTGAAGCCTGCTTTGATACTATCGCCTACGGCTCGAATGGCGGCTATTTGATACGGCCGCCCTGCTATACAGTTGTTAATAGGAATCTCATCAAGGTTTTTACGATCAATCCGGCGGTTCATCAGCTTTTGCAGGTTGTCCTTGCTAAAAATGCCGCTCACCTTCCGCTGGGGAGATGATTGATCGTCCCAGAAGTAGGTCTCAAAACCGTTGGTAGTGAAAATCATTGGGCGGCGCTTAAACTGCCGCTCCAGGCAGTCGGCATATAATGAGGCTTGTTTGCGTCCTGTATTAGCATCCTTACTGGATCGTTTGGCTTCGATTACCGCAAGAGGAAGCCCGTCTTTACCCAGCAGGACATAGTCGGCATAGCCTTTTTGCCCCAATACGCCCGCCATACCGTTAACCTCGTATTCTTCAATGACATCGGCATCGGCGCCGGAAAAACGCCAGCCCATTAGCTTTAAATCCACATCAATGTAAATTTTACGGGTCTTGAACTCGGAAATATCATCGGCCTTGAAAGTTCGATCCTGCTGGCGCTGTTCCTTCCCGGCGGTGTATTGGGGGGCCATGTCCTCAATGATCTTTTGCAGACGCTTAATTTCAGAATCTTTCTCGTCCAGAAGACTCTGGGTTTCCTTGATTTTCTTAGTGACAATAACCACTTTGCCCTTGGGAATGAGGGCCTCATCAAAACGGCGTTCTGCATACTTTGGACCGTAGGAATAATCAATCCAACCGATAAACTCAAAAAGACCCTTCAGCGAGTTTAGCGCATCGCCTGAATCCACTGCTCGTTCGGTATGTACTGCGAGGTTACCCAGCTTAATAATGTAAGAAAGTTTGCCCCATGTTTTACTATCCATAGCAAAGCGAAAGGACGACTCATGGATGAGGGACTGGATATTATCCTTATAGGGCATTTCAATAGTGTTGTCGGCGGAATATACCCACTTTACCGCCAATTCGAGGGCTTTCCGGCAGCCAACGGCGCACATGGCTGAGGATGTAGCATAAACCTTCTCGGCCTCTATTGCAGCAGGCGCAAACAGGGCGTATTCGTTTTGTTGCCGAAGGAACTCAAAGTTCGACATAGCCATCCATCCTTTATCAATCGGTAGCCCAAATACCATTAAGGTATACCATATTTTTTGCCTTGGTTAAAGAACCAACTACTGAAAATCGCCCAAATATTCCAAAAAATGAGTCATTTTTACCCAGTCAAATGTATAGCTTTTATACATTTGCGGTAAAATTGGCCAGCAGTTGTATAAGAAACGAGGATTTCCATCCATTTCCGATCAGAAAATTTCGATTTGTCGACTTGCTGGACGAAGGCGGCGAAGGCGTTTTGAAGGGGGAGAGGGGGGACAAATACCGGCAAAGCCTTCAATTGAGTCATGTTTATACTGGCAATGCCTGTCGTCTGTTTAGCGGCTTTTAAAAAATATTGCTTTGTAAAAGCCTCTTGTAAATACAATGAAAAATACTGATAATTGATTTGATCTTTATTTAATCTTACACGAAAAATGTGGTTCTGATGTATGCAAAGATTAATTTCCCCGAACCATATTGCCCCCCTGCCTAATTTATCCGGATCGCCACCTTCTGTTAATAATACATCTCCATATTCCAAGTGATATAATTGGATTTCATTGTTTGTTGCAGGAATAGTCTTAATCTCGGATAAATCCATATACCCGTCTTTCACGTTTGCTACTCTCATATAAGGGATTTCTAGAATATCGAGTTCGTTAATTTTACGCCCTTTTGTGACTCCTGAAACAATATCCCCCAAAGAAGAAAGCGGTGTTTTGTGAGTATTCGAACCTATCCCTTCCCCAAACATCTCGACAAACCGGGATTTGAGATCAACCGATATACTTTCGGTGCGACAGCTTTACATTATTTTGGCTTACCATCGCATATTGCAGGGTGGTATCAATTTTCTGATGTCCTAAAAGCTGCTGAACCTGTTCAATTGGCATTCCTTTATCAATTGCCCTTGTGGCCAAGGTACGCCGGAATTTGTGTGGGTGTACTTTTGGGATATTTAATTGCTTTCCCAGCTTTCGAAGCCTTATCTCCACACCGCTAATTTCGAGCCGGTTATATGGTTTTATCAATGAAACGAATAGGGCTGAATTATCATCAGGTCGGCTGTTAAGATAGTTTTGTAAATGTATTTTCGCTCTTGCATCAAAATACACCGGCCGCTCTTTTTCGCCTTTACCAAGGACAACGCA
This sequence comes from Treponema primitia, assembly GCF_046533075.1. Lineage (GTDB taxonomy): Bacteria > Spirochaetota > Spirochaetia > Treponematales > Breznakiellaceae > Termitinema > Termitinema primitia_B. Next base: position 21,761 of record NZ_JAJQRB010000024.1, read on the forward strand.
CTCACGGTTTGCAAAATCAATATCATCCCGGTTTAGTTTCACCATTTCGCCAACACGCATCCCGGTAGAAGCCAACAGGTCAATAATCGCTAAATCTCGAATTGAAGCACAGTTATCGCGCATTGATTCCAATGCTTCATCTGAGTACGTTTCTTTGACGGTCTGTCCCGCCTTGATCTTATGGATACGCCGTACCGGGCTTTTGAGAATATGGTTTTCATCCTCCAGCCAAGAAAAGAAACTGGACAGAATACGCCGGATATTATCAAGGGTTACTTTTCCGGCACGGTTTTTGCTCTGGTAGTCCGCAAGATACTGCCGTAAATCATCGGTAGTCATGTGTTTGACTGTTTTATTGGCAGAATTCAGCATATTTTGTATGGTAGAACGGTAATACTTTAGGGATTTCTCGGAACATCCTTCCACACGCTTGGAAGCGAGAAATGATTCAAGCATAACCTCATTCGGCTGGTCCTCTTGCACCGGATTATCGGTGTTTTTTGTTACGGTGACGTTGTACAAACAATGGATTAGGACTTTATGCAAGTGTTCCATTTGGGCATTGTCCAATGCCGCGATCATACCTTGTTCGATTTCGATGATAAGAGCTTCTTTCATTTTCATTCTCCTTTACGTGATTATACTTGGCATACCGCCATTGAAGGAAAATGATTGTTAACCGAAATATTGCTGCATGAGGGCATTATACTGAATTTCCATCTGTTTTAACCCCTTTTGTATTTCAAATTTCGATTTGTCGACTTGCTGGACGAAGGCGGCGAATTCGTTTTGGAGGGGGAGAGGGGGGCTAATAACAAGAATAGCAGATATGCCATCTTGGCTGATTGTATATTGTCCAGCGGATGTTTTTATTTTGCTTTTCATCTCTTGTATACCATAATCACTGTTCAAAAGGTTGCTAACAAAAACACCATTCAAATCAGCTTCTGATAAATGAACTCTGATAATATGGTCATTGTGATAGACGGGTACGCCGATATCGTGAAAAACAGAGCTTCTCCCAACATATGATGGATTCCCATTTACCCTAGCAAATAGGAAATCATTATGTTTCAATAAGTAACGCGATTGCTCAGCAACTGTTAAGATAATTCTATTAGGTTGACTGTAATCTATAAAACCACTTTGTAACTCAACCAAGCGCAAAACAATACTACCATTTTTGTCATTTCCGCGCCTTGCTATCCCATTATTTGCATATGTAATATACTCAGCAAGCGGTCGTTTATCCCACCCCATCGGGTTACTTGCCGGGTTGCCAAACATCTCAATAAACCGGGACTTGACCATCAAATTCAATTCACTAAGCTGTTGCGTTCTCATAGCTATCAGCTCTGTGACTTTATCAAGAATTGTTGTTATTTCCTGCTGTTTTTCAAGAGAAGGGATTGGAATTATTAATTCTTTAAGCCATTTAAAATGCCTATTATAGCCAGTGTTTGGAATATGTGCAGCGGTAAGGGCATAGAATAAGTATTTATACCATACATCACTTCGATTACTTTTCAACAATTTCACACCATCTGCACCTAAGAAAAATGGTTTGTCAACGTACTTGATCACTCGGGTATGATCTCCGAATACTATTGCAGGTATGTCGTTAAATATTCCCTCCGGATCATCCGTATAACCGGCAATTATGGTTTGTCCTTGATCAACTATAGGATATTTACCAGTTACTAGATAATTTTCCTTAGGTATTTTTTTACCATATTTTGTACAATCAAAGAATACTTCGTTAAACCCTACATCGTCTTTCATACCGCCACCATCCATCTGCTTTGACCCTTGGCGACAAACCGGGATTTGACCAGTAGATCTAGCTGTGCAAGCTGTTGTTTACGCTGGGCAATAAGAGAAGTTACTTTGTCGAGCACGGCGGCGATTTCGAGTTGAATGGAAATCGGTGGAAGAGGAATGCACATTTTTTTTAAGTGGCTTGGTCCAAAATTCAACTGCGCTGAACCTGTAATTTGCGATTCCAATTGCCGTTTGAAAAGGTCCGTCTTTAAGTAATACATAAAATATTTCATATTCAAGATTGCGGGATCGAGTGTTTTGAAACGAATTGTACTGGTATTCATACAGAGAGGTAACTGAGACTGGTTGACGAAACCCATCTTTTTTTCAAAATACTCTACCTTAATGCCCGAACTTGCAATAATTAAATCTCCCGCATCTACCAAAAAGTGTTTATATTTCCCATAGGCTTCTTCTGAAGATATGTACCGTTCGGATGTAGATAAATCGACCACACCATCTTGTAGATTCGCAACATTAAGCAATTTAACACCAGTATTGGTGTACTGTGTATTTCGAACACCCGGGCCTTCCTGAAAGAAAGCAATGTCAGGGATTTGTGCCATCCTCCATTTACTCATTTCAGCCTACCGATTTCGCAAACAATTCGCTCTCGTTTTCCATCAGATCATCCGCGAGATGCTGCGCATCAAGATACTGAATGCCATATACACCATTGTCAATCTGGACAGAAAGGCTACTGTGAAAATAAATATCCATCGCTTTCCTGACATCAATCCCTACTTTGTTGGCAATAATTGCAATAATGTCTTTTTCAAGGAACTCTTTACGAAGGCTCTCCAAATCGGCCTGCTGGGGATGGGTATCGTTCATAGGGGAACCTCATAAGAATCAATAAACAACAATTTTGCATCAATGAATTGCTGCGTAATGAGGCAGTATTGATCATTCATTTTATAATATTTTATTTCAGCAAGCGTTCGATCAATATCCCATATTCCCCGATAATACATATCGACTGCGGTATACACTTTGTCATTTGCCACACTTCCAATGATAATATCATAGTTCCGGTATATATCTTTACCGCTTCTACATGCACAGACAAAGTCAATCCAAGCCTTATTATCCTGCGTAAATCGCAGAACCTGAAACCCGTCAAAATCTTCTTTTAAGGTATACGCACTTACAATAGGCGATGTTCCTTTCCGCAGTGCCTTTCGTTTCGCCCAATTTTCTGCTTGTTCCTGGTATGAAGTTACATAGAAACCTTTTCCAAAATCAAGATTTTCCCTAGAAAACTGTACGTCAGGATTTTTTACCACGGCTGATGACCCGTGATACACTTTCATAGTGCTATACCCTTTTCACGGACGAATTCAGTCACATCTTCGACCAAATATTCAGCGCCGAGGGTGTGTAACGCATCGAAACAGGGGATAATATACCCATCCAGAATATTTGAGTCCGAAATTATTTTGTAGGTCTCCGGTGTGGATTTACCCCAGAATTCTGCAAGTTTGTGGATTAGAAAAATACAAAAATCCATTTCTTTTTCTGCGCAATGAGTCATTTCAGCATCGCCTCCAACTCTTTTAGTCCCTTGGTTATGTTTTTTTCCAAGTCAAACAAACCTGCCATAATTTCGCTTGTAGGCGGGTATTCAACCGCTTTTGTAATCGTCTTTTTGTATTTGTTGATGCTCAGATCGTATCCGTTAACCACAATTTCCTGCTTAGGCACCAGGAAGGACTTGTCAGTGCGTTTCCGCTTGCTTTCTTTATCAAGTGCGCGGAAACGGTTGACTATGTCCGGTATGTCGTTATCGTTTATGCTGCTGCGCTTATCGTCCAGGGAGAAACCATCGGCCTGCATATCGTAGAACCAAACTTTATCGGTGCCGCCTGCGCCTGTTTTGGTAAACACTAGTACGGCGGTCGAAACCCCGGCATAGGGTTTGAACACGCCGGAGGGCATGGAGATTACCCCCCAAAGCTGATGGTTTTCCACAAGTTCCTTGCGGAGCGCGGCGTGGGCGTTGGAGGAGCCAAACAAAACGCCATCGGGTACGATGCAGGCGCAGCGTCCGCCTTTTTTCAGCAGCCTAAGGAACAGGGCGATAAACAGAAGCTCTGTTTTCTTGGTGTTGGTCACCGCCTTTAGATTATCATTGATACTTTCCTCATCCACGGTTCCCTTAAATGGCGGATTAGCGAGTACGATATCGTATATACCGGCGATCTTATTTTGCTTTGAGACTGAGTCCTTATATTCCACTTGCGGGTGGGTGATGGAGTGGAGCATAAGGTTCATGGCTGATAGGCGGAGCATGGTATGATCGGTATCAAAACCGGTAAACATGTCACCGGCGAACAAGTCCCATTGCTCGGGGGTCATCTTCGATTCATACTGGCCACGGATATATTCCGCAGCGGATACCAAAAAACCGGCGGTTCCGCAGGCGGGATCGCATATTAAATCATCGGGGGTGGGCGCGGTTAATTGGACCATCATTTCGCGGATATGCTTGGGGGTACGGAACTGACCATTCTGACCGGCGGTTGAAAGTTTGCCCAGCATATACTCATAGAGATCGCCCTGCATGTCCAGACCAGCGAGGTCATTCTGATAAAGATCATCAAGGCCGGTGACGATTTTTTGCAGCACCTGGGGGGTGGGGATAAGAAACATGGCATCTTCCATATAGCGGGAGAAGGCGGTTTCCTCTTTACCCTGTAATTTTTTAATAAAGGGGAAGACCCGTTGGGAGATGATGTCGAAGATTTCACGGGGGTCCTGTTCCTTGAACTTGCTCCAACGCATGGACTGGCCTTCTTTGGTCTGGGGGAAGATTTTGTCCATCTTTAGCTTGGCGGTGTTTTCAAACTGCTCGTTCTCCAGCTCCTTCTCGTCCAGGGAACGGATGAACATGAGATAGGTAAGCTGCTCGATGACGGTTATGGGGTTGGTTATGCCCCCGGCCCAAATATCGGTCCAGATTTTATCAACCTTGTTTTTAATCACGCCTGTTATCATCTGCTGCTAACCTCTTGCCGGATTGTGAATCTTACGTTCATGCAACATGTCATCTGAGTCTCCGGCCCGGTCTTCAAATATATCTGCCACAATGTTATAGGCTGCTGTCTCATCATTTATTTCACTACGGTAAAGGAACAACGCTTAAGGTTTTACCCAAGGGAGCTAAAACTTTAAGAACCGTATCCAGTTGGGGATTGTTTCCCCTTTCCATGCGGGCAATAACCGGTTGGCTTACCCCGCTGAGTTCCTCAAGCTGTTTCTGTGTTAAGCCCTTCTCTTGCCGCGCTTTTATCAGTTCGCCGGTGATGGCTACCCGTAAATTGCTTTCCACGATTTCTTCAGGGGGAAAAAGCTCTTCCCTGACATCCTCCCAGTTGCTGCCGATAGGACTAATTTTATCTTGTTCACCCATCATTTTCGCTCTTTGCTGTTCTTATCCTTGTAAAAGATAAGCTCAAACATACCCCAAATATACTTTTAAGTTATTAAGACGTCAAGGCGCAATCGCCTAAAATCCTCACACCGGCAAACCTATTTTTCTGCCGGAGTGGCAGAAAAATAGGTTTACGCTTGATTTTCCTGAAAACTGATGGTAATAGGTATCAACGCAAAAAAATAAATCATGCTAAATTTTTGAAAAACATTGGATTTTAAGTTAATTTGTGGTACTATAATCAATATACCGCTCTGACATTTGGAGGGTAGGAGGTTTTTATGAAAAAGGTACTGGTCTTTAGTGTGCTCTTGGGCGCACTTTTTGCGGGTTTTGTATTTGGCGCAGATAACTATGCGGTCCAGAATATCACCGGAAAGGTGGATAAGCTTGGGGCTTCCGGGCAATGGGTAGCGGTTTCGGTTGGGGACACCCTGAGTCCCTCTACAACGGTAAAAATCGGGATTAATTCCGTACTGGTTGTTAAAAGTGGGGATAAAGAAGAGATCATTCGCGCTGCCGCACGGCAGGGTACTCTGGAAAGCTTCCTTGGCGGCGGTACGGCAAAAATTTCTGTGGGGGGCAACGTGGTTAATTCTAATGTGTCCGTAGCGGCTTCGGGGACTTCCAATATCTCCACCTCGTCTACCCGGGCCAGCGATGCGGCCGGCGACCTGGATTGGGCTGAATAGCGCTACTTCTGGGTTAGCGTGTACACCCTGTCCCAATCCGGGCCAGGGGGGCTGTTAAAGTACTGCTCAGACCAATCCAGATAGAGTTGCGCCACCGGATCATCAGGCGCTTCCTCCGTTAATGTCTTGAATAAATTTTTTGCCTCGAAAAATTGCCGGTTTTCGTATAATAACAGGGCTTTTTCCCAGTTTTGTACAAAATCCATCAACTTTGTCGGAGCTTGCTCTTGTTCTTCCAGGAGTTCGTAAAGCTGTACGGCGCTATTGATCCCCACTACCCGGACCCGATCTAGGCGCCGGGTAACAAATTTATCCCCTATTTCCTTTTTGGTATATTCGCTTATTAGAATGCCGCCCGTATTGAACTGTTTGTTTACCCCCTCCAGCCGGGCCGCAAGGTTTACCGAGTGGCCCATGATGGTGTAATTCATCTTGTCGGGGGTTCCCATATTTCCCACAATCATATCCCCGGTATTGATCCCAATGCGGGTAAATAGGGGCGGGGAATTCAGGGTTTTATCCAATACAAGCCTGGTAAAAGGCAGGAGGGGGCTTGTACCCTCGTCCAGGATTTGTTGGTTCAACCGGGTTTCGGCTTTTTTTATCTGAATAGCCGTACGGCAGGCCAGGGCAGCGTGTTCTTCCATATGAACCGGCGCGCCGAAGAAGGCGATGATGGCGTCTCCCTCATATTTATCTACCGTTCCCCGGTTTTCCAGGATGATATTGCTCATATTGGTAAGGTAGATATTGAGGAGGCTTACCAGATCCACCGGACTGAGGTATTCGGAAATGGTGGAAAAGCCCTGGATATCCGTAAAGAGGGCTGTCATTTTCCGTTCTTCCCCGCCCAGGTTTAGTTTAGACGGGTCCAGGAGGATCTCCTCAATCACCTGCGGAGCAAGATACCGGGAAAAGGCGGAACGGAGGAAGGATTTTTCCCGTACGGTGGAGAAGAAGTTGATTGCCGAAAGACTAAGAAAGGTAAGGGTTACGGAGATGAAGGGAACCGCCACCCCTAAGTAGCGTTTAGTGATAATAAAGAACAGGAGAAAGAAAACGGCGCTTAGGGCCATGGCGAGGATGCCCGCCGCAATGGATTTACCTACATCCAGCCGGTGGATCAGTATCCCTAAGCCCAGGGACAAGGTTAAGGCGATGAGCAGGGATACAATGTAGGGGATATCGTCCAAGAATTCTCCGGCGAGGATCATGTTAGCCACCGCCGCATAGATCCCCACATTGGGGAAACGTTCCTCAAAAGCAATTATCCCGTTATCGGTCATGGAGGTGGCGTTAACCCCGATAATCGAAAGGCCCCGCTGAACCTTTTTACTTACCGTTCTTCGTATATCCAAGAGGGTATCAAACTGTTCCCGGCTTGCAACAAAGAGGGCGCTGACGAAATTTTCTAAGTCTCCGTTCCCTGCCACATCCTCCAGGATGAGTGTTTCTGCGGGGCCCTTAAGAAAGGTTTCCGCAGCTTCAATATATTCATGCCGGACTTGCTGGTAAATCTCAAAGCTGCCCTGCCCAGGGGTGGATTCTTCCCGAATATGCAGGGCCTTGGTATAGGCATCCAGTGGGTTGATGGTGTCCCCTAAATAGTAAAAGAACCCCGATGATTCCATCACCCGGAGGTTCTGAACAAACTCTTCTTCCAGCTGCTTATACCGGATGAGCTGCCAGGAAGACAGGATTTTGTAGTCTGCGAAGGGTTTTTTAGGCCACTTGACCAGGACCGTACCGTCCCTGGATCGGGGTATCCTGATATCCCGAATTGTTCCCCGAATATCGGCGTCTTTAAGGGTTATCGCAGTATTGGTAACTATGATTTCCGGATTGCCTATCATTCCCCTCAGTGCAACCAGGGCGAGATGGCCGTAATAGGTATCTCCATGTTTCTGTACTAAATGTATCCGCCTCCGGTAACCGTCCTTGTCGGGCAGGGCGTTTACAAAACCTGCACCCCCTGCGCTGTTTAAAAGAGGCGCAATTGGGGGGATGATCCCCGCCTCATTAGGGGTCAGGGTATCCCCGGCGGCACGGATGTTTTTTAAGGCAATCCGGTCTTTCAGGTAGAGCAGATTTTCTGTGCCGCCAACGGGAGATGAATCGGGGGTCAGGGTCAGGGTCAGATAGGCTTTCCCAAAAAAAGCAAGGCTCCGGGCGAAGTATTCATCCACATCCCGGCTTACGTAAGATACGGCCTCGCCGATAGTATTCCGGGCCGATTGGTTATGCTCAAAAAGCTGTTCCTTATATTCCTCCAGATCCGATGATCGCAGAGATCCTGTGGAAAAGGCGTCCAGGACCTGTGCCACAGAAGTGTTGATGCTCAGGAATTCATTGTCCAGAATACCCGGCAGAGTGTTTTGCACATACTCCGGATCGATCCGCATGGGACTCCGGTCCAGGTAGCTTAAGTCGAATGCAACTGTGTCGGCTCCCATTTCCCGGAGAAACACTATGGCATCCGCCAGAATATCCCGAGTCCAGGGGAAAATCCCCACATTGGCGATGGCGTCGTCATCCACGGTAATGATGAGGATTGAATCGTCTTCGGTCAGGCTGGGGACTGTACCCAGGAAAAGGTCGAAGACCCTGTTATCCAGGGAAGTAAAGAAGATGAGGGAACAAAGGAGCGTTGCTATGACCGGAACCAGGATGAAGGCGTATTTTTTCAACATAGCTTACAGATCAATACCGATGGCTTTTCGGAGTCGGGTGACGGTGTTTGAGGCAATAGCCCGGGCTTTTTCCGCGCCCTGCGCCAGGGTTTCGTCCAGGCCCTTGGGGTTCGACATAATTTCGTTGAACCGGTTCCTAATTGGCGTAAGTTCCCGGTTCACCACCCTGAACAGCTCTTCCTTGGCCTCCCCCCAGCCCATGCCTCCCGCCCGATAGCGGGCTCCCAGACTTTGCTGCTCCTCCGCCGAGGCGAAGAGCTTGTACAACAGGTATATCTGGCTGACTTCCGGATCCTTAGGTTCCTCCACCGCCTGGGAATTAGTAACGATCCGCATGATAAGTTTGCGGAGCTCCTTTTCCGGAGCAAATAGGGGAATGGTATTGCCGTAGCTTTTGCTCATCTTCCGGCCGTCCAGTCCGGGTACTACCGCTACCGACTCCTGCACCGCTGCCTGGGGTACTTTGAGGATCTCAGCTTTATAGTTAAAGTTTATCGCCTGGGCGATATCCTGGGCCATTTCTACGTGCTGGACCTGATCTTTCCCCACGGGAACCACATCGGAATCAAAAAGGATGATATCCGCCGCCATGAGCACCGGGTAGGTAAAAAGCCCCATGTTGATCCCCGCATCGGGGTCGTCGTTTTTTTCGGTATTGTCCTGGACCGCAGCTTTATAAGCGTGAGCCCGGTTCATAAGGCCCTTGCTGGTAAAGGCCATGAGCGCGGTGGTAAGTTCGAAGGTTTCCGGGACGGAACTCTGGCGGTAAAAGATAACCTTTTCCGGGTCCAGCCCGGCTGCAAGCCAGCCCGCGGCAACCTGCCGGATAAGGGCGGACAATTCCGCCGGGTTTTTTACGGTATTTAAAGCGTGGTAATCGGCGATAAAGTACCGGGCATCGTAGTCGTCGGCTAATTCCAGAGCCGGCTTGATGGCGCCGAAATAGTTCCCTATGTGTAATATTCCTGTAGGCTTAATACCAGTCAGGGCTATCTTTTTCATTACCCGTAATGTACCGGAAAACGGCCTTTTCGTATAGGGGCCGGAAATGCCGGTCCTGGGCCGGGGTTTCAAAAAAAAACGAAGCTTTGTATACTCGCTGTTATGGATTATATCAGGATTGTATTCAGGATAATCGGCGGACTCTGTCTTTTCCTCTATGGGATGAAGGTGATGAGCGACGGGGTTCAGCAAGCCGCCGGCGACCGGATGCAGCGGGTCCTGAACTTTATGACAAAAAACCGGTTTGTCGGGGTATTGACCGGCATGGCGGTAACTGCCCTGGTCCAGTCCTCTTCGGCGGTTTCAGTTATGCTGGTATCCTTCGTGAACGCCGGTCTCCTTACCCTTACCCAGGCCATTGGGGTGATCATGGGGGCCAATATCGGTACCACCACCACCGCCTGGATTGTGTCCCTTATCGGTTTTCAGATCGATATTTCCGCCCTTGCCCTGCCGGCGATTGGCATCGGTTTTTTTATGGGGGCCGCCAAGTGGAAGTACCAGGATCTGGGGGGAGCTTTCCTGGGCTTCGGATTTCTTTTTCTTGGGCTCCAGTTCCTCACCAATGCACTGCCCGCGGTGAACCCCGAATCTATGGAGTTTATCCGGAAAATCTCCGACCTGGGTTTCCTTTCGGTGATCATTGGGATGGCTATTGGTACGGCGGTTACCCTGCTGATGCACTCCTCCGCAGCTACCATCACCCTGGTTATTACCCTGGCCTTTAGAGAGGTTATCAATTTTGAGATCTCCGCAGCCATGATTCTCGGCGCCAATATCGGTACCACCATTGACGCCATCATGGCTGCCATTGGGACCAAGACTGCGGCAAAACAAACCGCCCTGGTTCATGTGCTTTTCAATGTGGTGGGAAGTATTATTGCCCTTATCTTCTTTAGGCCCCTTGTTTTATTGGTGAACTTTCTGGTTCCGGGTTCTCCCGAGGGGGCAGGCATAGCCACCCATCTGGCTATGTTCCATACGGTCTTCAATATTTTAGGTACCCTGGTTTTTCTTCCCTTTGTACATCAGTTTGCTGCCCTGGTTTCTTTCCTCATTAAAGACAAGGACGGAAAGCAGGGGATGCCGAAGCCCTACCGGCTGGAGTACCAGCACTCGGTCCGCAGTACTCCGGATCTGAACATCATACGGGCGGAAAAGGAGATACGGGACATGACGGGCCTTGCCTCCTCCATGTTCGCCGGGGTAAGCAAAGTCCTGTCCGGTTTCCGGGAAGAGGGTGATAAGACGGCGGCCGTGGATGCTCTGGTTACGGAGATGAAGGACAAGGAAGAGTATGCCGATGAGATGCGGGTAGAGTTGACCCGGTTCCTTCTGGAGTGTACCCGCCAGCAGCTAAGCCACCAGTCGGAAGAAAAGGTTTACCAATTGCTGCGCATTATCTCCGATCTGGAGGATATGACCGACGATTGTTACAGTGTCAGCCTCCTCCTGGACCGGAGCGTAAAAAAGAACCTGCGTTTTAAAAATAAAGAAATGGAAGCCCTGGCCCCCTATGTGGCCCAAGTGGAAGATTTTCTCAGCTTTGTTAAGGGCCATGTGGGCCGCAGCATTACTGAGGAACAGGCGGTCTTTGCGGAACAGCTGGAAAACGCCGTTGATAAATCCCGGGATAAGCTCCGGAAGCTTGGCCGTAAACGGATAGAAGCCGGGGAGGATGTTAAAACAGAATTACTGTTTATCGATGTGGTACGGCGTATAGAAAAGGTGGGGGATTATTGTTATAATATCGCGGAGTCTTTGATGCGGAGCTAAGGAACGAAGAGAAACCAAGTTATTCGAAAAAACGCCGGTGGGGCGGGGAATCCCCAGCGTGGGATGCTTGTAGAGTCTGCTTCCGCAGCCCCGCTGCGCGGGTCTACTACAGCAGGGAATTCCAAATATCCCACGCTGTGGATTCCCCGCCCCACCGGCGCCGGTTCGTGAGGGGTTTCACTTCGTTTACCCAATTGCGCTGTACGAAACGTTGGGGTTTTATTCCGTTTGCTAAATTGCGTGGGGAAACACACAAATACTGCTGTGCTTTTGGTTAGCGGGAAAGCGTGGTATACCGAACGGAATGGAGGAGCTTCACCCCCCACTTCGTTTGGCGATGTTAGATGATGCAGGAAACATATAATAAACACCGGCGGGCAGGGGGAGGGGAGTGCCGGGACGAGCACATTTGGAATTCCCTGCTGTAGTAGACCCGCGTAGCGGGGCTGCGGAAGCAGACTCTACAAGCGTGCTCGACCCGGCACTCCCCTCCCCCTGCCCGTATAGGCGATTAGTACGTGTTTCCGGCTTCATCGCCAATGGTTGTGGTTGGGCCGTGGCCGGGGTAGACGGTAATGGCTTTGTCCATGGTTGATAGGCGGCGGAGGCTTTGTTGGAGCTCGGGCCAGCTGCCGCCGGGGAGATCCGTGCGGCCGCAGTTGCCCCGGAACAGGGTGTCGCCGCTAAAAAGGACCTTTGCTTTTTCGTCGTAGAAGCCTACGGAACCTTGGGTATGGCCCGGGAGGTGCAGGGTTATAAAGGGGCCGATGACGCTGCCTTCGGAAAGGAGTTCTGTCGCTGCCGGCATGTCTTTCCAGAGGGCGTCCACATAGGCGGCGTTCCCGGCAGCCGCGGAAAAACTTTCCCGGTGGACTTCGTAGGCATCGGGACCTAGATACTTGCTATCCTCCCGGTGGATGGCAATGACCGGGGGGGCGTCCTTAAAGGCCGCTACAAGGTCGGGTAGGGCGGCGATATGGTCAAAATGGCCGTGGGTAAGTAGAATATACCGGGGTTGCAGATTGTGCCGCTTAAGCCGGGAAATGATGACATTGGGGTCCGCTCCGGGATCAATAACCGTGCATTCGGCGTTTCGGGAGTAGATCCAACAGTTGGTTGCAATGGAGCCCACCACAATAGAATCGATCATGGAGGTATAATACCCTGCGTATCACCGATTTGCTAGTAATCATTGCCATGGTCTTTCTCTGGTGCGGTTTGGTTCCGGTGGCAGGGGCCTTTTTAATACGCCGCTCCTGGCGTATTTTCCGAAGCCGGTTTGACGAACTGTGCCTGCAGCCTGTGCTGGATTACGCCGCCTGCCAGAATACCCCCCCGGAGGGGGGCCTTTACCGGTTTACCGGTGGTTTTGAATCCCTCACCGGCTCCACCGCCGAGACCCGTAAAGGCCGGGCTTCCCCGCCGGACAGCCAAACCCTTTGGATACGCAGTGATACTCTGACTATTCCCATTGCCCTGGATGGGGCTCATACCTACATGCTTCCCATGCCCGAGGGGGGTGAATCCCTGGGGCCATTTGATCCCGGGGAAGAGTCTCCGGAACGGATACGCTGGGACCGGATTTCCACCCTCACCGAGGGGGCAAAGGTTTTTGTGGGAGGGCTCCTTACCCGCCTGGAAGACCGGTGGACCTTTGTTTCTACCAAGGAGCATCCGTTACTGGTTATTTTTTATGATGGTCCGGATTATACCCTTGCTACCCGGGCAATCCGGGCGGGGCGGCACCGGAATGAGTACTGGAACCGTATTACCCCCTACGGATTCATCCTTAATGCATTTTCCCAGATTTCCATTGCCGCAGCCTTTCTCCCCCGGCCGGCCTTCCGCTTAACCGTAATCACCGCGGTTATCGCCCTTTTTGCGCCCCTGCTGCCTCTGTTGCCGCCAGGGGTATTGCTCACGGTGCTGTACCGGCGGCTTTGGTGGCGGGCTCGTATTTTCCGGGCCTACCGGGATTTAGCCAGACTACCCCTTAAATATTTTCCAACGGGAATTCTTCCCAATGGCGAAAGTTATGGAGCGGTCTGGTATGAGGAGCTTCCCGCCGGAGAGGGTTCTCCTCCTCTGCTCATTCCGGAGCAGAGGCCCCGGAAAGGTGAAGGCTGGTATGTTTTTGGCGCACTTCCTGATGGGGTTCCGGTTAGACCCCGGGACCCCTGTGCAGCCTTTGGCGCCATACCGGGGGAACCGGAGATTCTGGCCAAACGCTACACCCAAAGCGCCTATATCCTGGAGATAGCCGGAGGTTTATTCGTTGTAATAGGGATGGCGATGAATATTCTTTTTATCACCATGATCTTCTACCTGTTGCAGTAAGCTGCCCGGATCAGACTTCTTCGGAATCAGCGCCAGTCTCGGAATCCGCAGCGGAACTATTATCGAAGTCGGAGTAGGAATCGGTATCGCTGCCGTCGTCCCCGGGCAGTCTTTCCAATGGCCCAGTCGGGTCTGCTGAGCTGTCTCCGTCTTCTTCTTTCCGGCTTCTGGCGTAGTTTACCGCAAGTGTCCTGCCACGGAAATTAACGCCGTTCAGGGCTTCAATTATCTCCTCCGCCGCAGAACTGCGGACCTGAACAAAGGAATAGTTGTTCAGGATATTGATGATTCCGATATCATCCTTGGAGACCGATGTTTTTGTACCGATGAGCCCCAGGATCTCCCGGGGGAAAACCCGGCGATTCCGGCCTACGCTGATAAACAGCCGGGTGGACTCATCCTCCGGCAGGGCCAACGGTAAGGGCTGGCGATTTTGCTCTGTCACCTCGCTTGGCTCATTACTGCGGGTATTGTTCGGCTTGGCCCGGGGGGACGACTCGCCGCCGCCGGATCTGCGCGGGGAACTTCGTTGCGTGTCACGGGAGCGGCCGCCGCCCGTCTGATCCTGAAGCATCAGAAGATAGGCAGCCAAGTAGGAACGCTGGAAAAAGGAAACCTTCTTCCGGATAAGAGAACGGTATTGATTGAGTAATTGGGGGTCCGCCTCGGTCTGAATATTTTTTAAAATTTCATCAAGACGGTTTTTAACTCTTTCATCATTTATTGCGGACATTCATGCATCCTATTATTAAAATCTATCTCAGCATGACATATAAATAAAATTTACTCAATATGCAATATTTTTTTGCAGTATTTGGTCCGGACGGGCGTAAAGGATTCACGGAGCAGTACCCGGGAAAAACCTTCGGCGCCCTGGGGAACATCGATGAGAATTTCCGATACCCCGCTGGTCTCCGCCATATCCACGAGCCGACCGAGCAGGGCTTCCCCAATACCCAGGCCGCGGTATTCGGGGAGGACTTCCAGGGCGGTAATTTCCAGGCTTTTTCCCGTAACCGCCCCGCCGACATAGGCGGCGAAATCCCCGCCGCCGGTTTCGGCAACCAGGGCAAGTTGCCCCGGGAAGGACCAACGGGGGATTGCGCCTGAGGGGGGAGGACATTCATCAAGGCAAAGTTTGTGCAGTTCCGCCGCTCTTTCCGCATCCTCCGGCACAGGCTCCCGGAACCGAAAATCTTCCTGAACCAGATCTTCGGTTTCCTCCGGTTCTTCGCCAATACTTTCCAAGCCCCACTCTTCCCGCAGGATATTGTACCAGCGGATCACCGCCCGTTTCATCTCCCGGTCTTTGTAGGCATACCAGAGCTTTTCCGCCTCCGGATGTTCAGAGAGGGTATCCTTAAAGGCCCGGAATACCCCCCTTCCCCGGTTCAGGGCGGCACTGAGTTTAGTTCGGATCACCTTGTTTTTAAACCCGGCGGCAAACTGTTCCATCAGGTTGAAACCATCAGAAGAATCCCAGTCGGGAAGGTCTATGTACCGGTCGCCGTCATCATCCTCCGGATCAGTGTCTTCTTCGGAAACCACCATTCCCTCCCGGGTATCCAGGTAAGAAATCCATTCCTGATTTTCCATGGTGAAGACAATATCATCGATCAATGCTTCGGTAAGTTCAAACCGCATTTTATACCCCCATACAGGTTCCCACGGCCATAGCCGTATCTACCATATAATGATCCGCCGGTACGGTCTTAACCTTTCCCGCGGGGATGCTGAGATCCACTGCGCCGATGGCATCTCCCTGCAGGGCGACCATTTTGCCGTATTCCCCCCGGGCCAGAAGATTCGCCGCCTCGGTACCCAGGCTGGTAGCCAGAACCCGGTCCGATGCGCTGGGTATGCCGCCCCGCTGGGTATAGCCCAGGACCGTGGCCCGGGTTTCCAGCCCCGTTTCGGCCTCAATTTCCCGGGCCAGCCTGTAGGCTATGGAGGGGGAAACGGTTTGTTCCCGGTACTTCTTCCGTTCCTTCTTTTCCATCCGCGCTTCCTCCACCGACAGGGCGCCTTCGGCTACCACCACAATGGAAAAACTCCTGCCGCTCGCTGTCCGCTTTTCCAGATGCCGGGCAATAACTTTAATATCGTAGGGAATTTCCGGGATCAGGATGATGTCACCCCCGCCGGCCACCCCCGCGTAGAGGGACAGCCAGCCCGCCTTATGTCCCATCAGCTCGATGATCATCACCCGGCTGTGGCTCTGGGCGGTGGAATGGAGCCGGTCTATGGCTTCCGTGGCGATGGACAGGGCGGAGTGGAAACCGAAGGTCCGGTCGGTCCCTATGATATCGTTGTCGATGGTCTTGGGGAGCCCCAGAACGTTCAGCCCTTCCCGGGCGAGGAGGTACCCCGTGGTATTGGTACCGTTTCCCCCAAGGACCACCAGGCAGTCCAGCTTGAGCGACCGGTAGTTTTCCTTAATCGTCGCCACCTTATCTTCCCCGATATCGTTGTTGTATTCCCTGGACCGGGCTTTGAAGGGCTTTTCCCGGCTGGTCCCCAGGATGGTCCCTCCCCTGGTGAGTATCCCCATAAAGTCCACCGGTCGGAGTATCCTCCAGTCTTCGTCGATAAGTCCCCGGAAGCCGTTGGCGATACCCACGGCGGTCATGTTATACCGGTCATGGGCGGCGCGGCACACCCCCCGGATAGCGGCGTTTAAGCCCGGGCAATCCCCGCCGGCGGTAAGAATCCCGAAAGTTTTTGTTGCGCTTTGTCCCATGGTAACCAGAGCCCCCTTGTATTCATACATAAATCGGTCGATATATTTAGTATTATAGTTAAGATAAGGCTGAAATGGGAAGAAGGATAGTTTTTTTATATGCCCTATATCTCCTGATTATCCCCGCTTTACATCCCGATGAGGAAACCGAACGGAACCTGGCGGCTTTTTCCGATCCCGCCCGGATTTGGGGAAGCGGCGTTGAGGGGGTAATCGAGGAAGCCTACCGCCAATGTTTCAAGACCTACATCCTGGATGGTAAGGTGATGAACCTCCGTATGCCCTTTGCCCAGAACAACGAGCGGGATCAGCTGTCGGAACAGTCATGGGAGTTCCTGGGAGGCGGTAAGGCGGACCCCGCATATCTCTGGCAAAACATTACCGAAACCCTGGACAGCGATGATTTTCAGAGCTATATGGAAACCCTGGGGGATGGCAGAGAAAAGGTGATGATCCTCGATATCCCCACCCGGACCTGGACCAATTCCCGGGACCTCTTCGACATAGCCCGGATGAAGGCCGGAGCCTATCGGGGCTTGCCCCATCGCCCCTACGTACTTGTGTCCGGCGGGGGCATCAGCGAAACCGATGTATACAATTACCTCTACTGTATAGGCTGGACAGGCATGGACTGTTCCGGCTTTGTCTGGCATACCCTTTCCCTGGTGGCCAAAAAAGGCGGCGTAGACCTGGGCCGGACCCTGCGCCGGGCCATAGGCGCCAGAGGTAGTGATGTTTCCTACTATGTGGGAACATGGTTCTTCAATTCCCGGAGCCGGGAAATAATTTCCGTCAATGATGAAATCCGGAACATACAGCCGGCGGATGTCCTCCTTTTCCGGGGCTCCAACGGAGGCATGGTCCATTCTGCGGTGATCCAATCGGTGGATCTCCGCGAAGGGGTAGTCCGCTACCTCCAAAGCACCGACGAGGCGCCCCTGGCGGAACGGGGGGTCCACGAATCCCTTATCTACTTTAACCCCACCCACCCGGAAGTAAGTCTCTCCGACCCTTCCCTGGTTTGGACCCAGTCCCGGTACCCCCCATTCCCCGGCGAACAGGCCTCCGCCTTCTCCGATGACGGCGAGCGTTACCGGGCCTTTGGCGGAGGACGGGTGGTACGGCTGCGGGCATTGGCCGGGGCTATACAGAAAATTAACCGGCGTTAAGGAGCAGATCCATGGCATTTTTAATGGGTATTGATTTAGGCACCTCAAGCCTGAAGGTGATCATCATTGACACGAAGGGTGTTATACAAGCGGAAAGTTCCAAGGCGTATCAATTTGATTCACCGGTTAACGGATATGCGGAACAGAAAACAGAAGTTTGGTGGTCCGCCTGTTGTGAATGTATCCGGGACGCCCTTTCCCGTTTGAACGCCCCCGCTTCTGAAATACGGGGGATAAGTTTTTCCGGGCAGATGCACGGCGCCGTGCTTCTTGATAAGGATAGGAATGTAATCCGCCCTGCCATACTGCATTGCGATGCCCGGTCCGGCGTAGAGGTACAGAAAATTAACCGGATCTTTACAGAAAAACATCTCAGGGATTCCCAGCTGAATCCGGTATATACGGGCTTTCTTTTAACTTCCCTGGTATGGGTACGGGACAATGAGCCCGAACTGTACGGCCGGGTACGGTATGCTTTTTTGCCGAAGGATTTTTTGAAAATGATGCTCTGCGGGGAACTGAGTACCGATTACTCAGACGCATCGGGCACCCTCGCCTATGACATACAGCATAACTGCTGGTCTAAGGAAGTGCTGAACGCCCTGGATATTCCCCCGGAATTTTTCCCCGAATGTTCCGCTTCGGATCATGTCGCCGGAAGGGTAAGCAAAAAGGCTGCGGAAGCCACGGGCCTTTGGGAAGGGACGGTGGTTGTTAACGGCGGCGCGGATCAGGTCATGCAGGCCGTTGGAAACGGAGCGATACGGCCCGGCCAGGCTACGGTGAACATCGGAACCAGCGGCCAGGTTTGCTTCCAAAGTGACCGGCCGATCCGGAATCCCGGCTTATCTACCAACACCTTCTGTGCCTACCGGAGCGGAGCCTGGATAACCATGGGGGCAACCATGAGCGCCGGCCTGGCCTTCAAATGGTTCAGGAACATCCTCCCTCCGGGGGATTATCGTGCCTTGGATGGGGAAATAGAAAAACTACATCCCGGCAGCGGCGGCCTCCTTTTTTTACCCTACCTAAACGGCGAAAGAACCCCCCATGTAAACCCCAATATAAGCGGTATGTTCATGGGACTTAACCTGAATACCTCGGGAACTCACATGGCCCGGGCGGTTATGGAGGGGGTTACCTATGCGCTGATGCAATGTATCGAAGTTTGCGGTGACCTGGGCTTACAGGCAGGGGAGTTGATCGCCTCAGGCGGAGGGGCGCGGAGCCCGGTTTGGCTGCAAATGCAGGCGGATATCTATAACATTCCGTTAAAAACAACGGTATCGGAAGAACAGGCCTGTATAGGCGCTGCGGCTATGGCCGGCCTTGGTTCCGGTGTTTTTAGTTCCATTGAAGAAGCCTGCGCTGCCTTTGTCCGGTATAAAGACAGGATTTATACTCCAAACCCGGAAAACCATGGCATATATCAGCAATACTATCGCTTGTTTAAAGATGCATACACCGGAAGCCAAAAGACAATACAAAGTCTTACTGAACTTGGGCGGCGCTAATCCAACGGATTTTATCTGACCGGGTACGGGTGGTGAGGGTAAGGATCCGGCGGACGATCTGCTTGCCGCCGGACATAAGGCAAAAATCCTTGACAGCGTTGGTATATACACAGTAGAATGTAATTTAAACATCAATTACTGAACCGGAGAGGTACAGGCCGTATGGAAGTCCAGCAAAGTAACTGCATATTTGAGTGTCAGAGCATTTCAAAAGCCTTCGGCGGTACACAGGCCCTTGAAGATGTCCGGTTGAAGGTTGATAAGGGAGAGGTACACGCCCTTCTGGGGGAAAACGGCGCAGGAAAATCGACTCTGATGAAAATTATTATCGGCTTGTATAAGGCCGATATGGGCGTCATGACCTTTGAGGGGAAGCCCTATAGCGCACGGGGACCTGCGGAAGCTATCAGTTGCGGGATTTCGATGATCCATCAGGAACTGAATCCGGAGCCCTATCTGTCGGTGGCGGAGAGTATTTTTCTTAACCGGGAAGACACGTACTGGAAGACGGGGTTCCTTAACAAAAAGGAAACGGACAAAAAAGCCGTATCGATTCTTGAAAGTTTTAACTTTAACATAAACCCCAGGATGTTGATGGAAGATCTTACCTTGGCGCAGATGCAGATGATCGAGATAATCAAGGCGGTTTCCTGTAATACCCGGCTTATCATCATGGATGAACCTACTTCTTCGCTTGACAGCGAGGAAACCGACCGGCTGTTTCAAACGATTCGTAATTTAAAAGCCCAGGGTGTTTCAGTTATATATATATCCCACCGTATGGAAGAGATTTTTGAAATCTGTGACAGGGTTACTGTTTTTAGAGATGGGAAGTATGTTGATACCAGTTTTGTGAAGGATGTTACAAAGGATGAGCTGATTTCAAAAATGGTCGGCAGGACCTTGAAAAACGTTTTCCCAAAGGTAGAGTGCCCCATTGGCGATGCGGTATTTAAGGTTGAAGGGCTTTCCGGGAAGGGATTCCGGGATATCAGTTTTACGGTCCATGCGGGGGAGATATTGGGTTTTTCCGGCCTGGTCGGTTCCGGACGAAGCGAGACCATGCGGGGAATCTTCGGTCTCGACCCCGTGACGAAGGGTAAGCTATATCTGGATGGGAAAGAGATAATCATCAGGAAACCTACGGACGCCATCAGAAGCGGTATCTGTATGGTCAACGAGGATCGTAAGCTCTTCGGCCTCTGCCTGAGCCGTTCCTTGCGGGAAAATATCTCGCTGCCCAACTTAGAGAACAAACAGAGGAAGATTTTTATAAACAAAAAACGTGAAACCAACGAAACCCGGGAAGCCGCAAAATCCCTTACCGTTAAAGCGGCAAGCATGGAATCCGAAGCCTACTCCCTCAGCGGGGGGAATCAGCAAAAGGTGGTTCTTGCCAAATGGATTATGGCCAAGCCCAAGGTGCTGATCCTGGACGAACCGACCCGTGGGGTTGATGTGGGGGCAAAATCTGAAATCCATGCCCTGATGAGCCAATTCGCGGCGGAGGGCATGGCGATTATCATGATTTCCTCGGAATTGCCGGAGGTTATGGGGATGAGCGATCGTATCATCATATTCCATGAAGGCAGTACCAATGGTGAAGTAGCGCGGAAAGATATCCTGAGCGGAGCGGTTACTCAGGAAGTAATTTTAGCAAAAGAATTCGGGCAATAGGAGAATAAAATGGCAGCGCCTGCGGGTAAAAAAATTTTGGGGATGGATCAAACAGAGTTTAATCTCTTTACCAGGAGATACGGCATTGGTATGGTTATGTTGATTATGATTGTGGGGTTGTCCATAGTTTCCCCCGCTTTCAGGACCAGCGGTAACGTGTTGAGTATTTTGCTGCAAGTCTCTATCAATGGAATTCTTGCCCTGGGCATGGTTTTTGTGATGACCGCCGGGGGAATCGATCTGTCGATTGGCTCCCTGCTTGCGCTGACCAGCTCTATTGTGGGTATGGTATTATTGAGCACCGGGAACATCTTCCTTGCCGTTCTTTCGTCTCTGGCGGCGACAACTTTTTTCGGGTTCATGAACGGCTTTCTGGTAGCCAAGTTTAAGATGTTCCCTTTTGTGGTTACCCTGGCGACTCAGTTGGTGATCCGCGGTATGGCATACCTTGTAAGCGGAGGGTATTCCCACTCTTTGGTGAACGACCAGTTTAAAAAAATCGGTACGGAACGTTTTTTAGGCCTTATTCCATACCCGGTCCTCATTTTGTTGGGGGTAATCATCGTGGCGTATATCATCCTGCACAACACAAAACTGGGCCGGTATATTTACGCAGTTGGGGGCAATATTAACGCCGCCACCGCGTCCGGAGTGAATGTACCATGGACTCAGATAAAGACCTATGTCATTTCCGGCTTCTGCTGCGGGATCGCCGGCATTATTATGACCAGCCGTATCAACGCAGCCCAGCCGAATATCGGCGTTGGGTATGAAACCGATGCTATCGCCGCCTGTGTTATCGGGGGAACCTCATTTGCCGGCGGGGTCGCCACCATACCGGGTACGGTGATTGGCATCATCATCATCGGACTCATTTATAACGGCATGAATCTGATCGGTATCAGTACCTATTGGCAGACTATTATGAAGGGACTTTTGATCATCGGGGCGGTTTTGCTGGATATGATACTAAATAGAAAGCATTAAAATACCCCGGTTCTTTTAGTGGTAAAGTGATACTTATTCTACGTATGTGGATTAAGAAATATTTTTTGGAGGATTATTGAAATGAGAAAAGCTTTGATGGTAATAACCACATTGGTTATGGTACTGGGTTTTGCAACCGGCTGCCGCAAGCAAACACCGCAGGAATCAAGTGGGAAGATAGTTGTTGGGTATATCGCTAAGAATTCCACCGACACTTTCCATTATCCTATTAATACCGCTGCCAAGAGCATTTTGGACGCTTATAAAAAAGAAGGGATCATCAGTGATTGGCACTTCTATGACGGGTTAACCGACCCTGTAACCCAGGTTTCCCTGATGGATACAGCCCTGACTCAAGGGTGTAACTTTATTATTTTCCTGCCCGCAGAAGCGGCCGGAAGCGCTCCTGTTCTTGATAAAGCCAAGGAGCGGAATGTTCCTGTTATAGTGGTCAATTCCACCACCACCAATACTGATGCCCTGGCTACCGCCTATGTGGGTTCAGACGATGTACAGGCCGGTGAAATGATGGCCAAATTTGTGCAGTCCAGGTTCCCCAACGGCGGCGGATACGGGCACATTCAGGGCCCCATCGGTAATTCCGCCCAGCTTGACCGCGGTACCGGTATGCATAATATCCTGGACAAGGATTCTAACTGGAAGCTGCTTGATGAACAGAGCGGTGAATGGCAAGGGGAAAAAGCGGCGCGGTTTGCCGAAGATTGGCGGACAAAGTACGGCGCCCAGCTCAATGCGCTCATTTGCGACAATGACGATATGTCATCCGCTGCCCAGAATGTTATGAACGCCGCCGGACGCAAGGATATTGTGGCTGTTGGTGTTGACGGAAATCCCGGACCTCTCAGTATGGTCAAGAACGGCGAACTTCAGGCCACTATCTACCAGGACGGTGTTGGACAGGTTACCAAGGCGCTTGATCTGTTAAAACAGCTTATCCAGGGCCAGAGTATACCGAAAAGGACCATGGTTGACTTTGTTCTTATTACCAAGGACAACGTAGATCGGTACCAGAAATAGGGTTGAAAAGCGGGGCCGCATGGCGGGTTATCACCGGCTAAGTTCAAGTGCAAAGACTTTGCTATTCCTGTTTTTGTCATAGTTTCGCCGTTTCTTTTCGGGAAGACTGTCAATAGGACATTCCTTGAAGCCCAGGAGTTCAAACCAATCCTGGGTACGGGTGGTGAGGATAAAGACCCGGCGAAGGCCCTGCTTTTTAGCCCTGTCGATGAGATAGCGGACAATGCGCCGTCCCAAGCCCATGTCGGCGTAGGCGGGGTCCGTGGTAAGGGCGGCAATTTCGCCCTGCAATTCGCCCCAGTCGTGGAGGGCGCCGCAGGCGTGGACCGAATCGTCAATCTCAAAAACCGCATAGTCGTCTTTCTTTTCCTGAATATCCTCGGGACGCCGCCGCACCAGAACCCCCTTCTGCATCAGGGGTTCCATGAGCCGGAGTATGTCCGGAATATCCCGGTTCTTTAAGGGCCGAATAGATTCGTAATCGTCGGCGTAGATCATAGTCCCCGCTCCGAGGTTAGAGAAAAGTTCCCGGAGCACGGCCCCCTCTTCCCGGACGTCGATGATATGGACCCGTTCAACCCCGGCCTTTGAAGCCTGAAGGGCCAGCCGTAGTTCATCCAGGGGCTTATTCCCGGCGCCGAAGGAGAGGTTCATCTCAAGAACGGTCTCCGCTTCCTGGGGGGTGAGCCGGACGATGCGGCCATTTTCCCCAAGCTGGATGTTTTCCGGGAAGGCATAGACCGGCGCCCGGATCCCCTGATCCAGGGTGACAATGAAGAGCTTTATCGCCCCCAGGGCGGTGGAGGCAGCCAGAGCAATTTCGTCGCTGGACACGTTGTAGGGCTTTCCTGCGGGGCTCCAGCCTATACAGGGGAGTATGGGGACCATCCCCAGGTTCAGGACCCGGCTTATGGGGTCGGTGAGGATACGGTCCACCCTGCCGGTTTGTTCCATATCAATGCCGCCTTCTACCCCAAGCCCCCTGGCACGAACAAAGTTGCCAATTACCGCGTCAACCCGGCTGATCTTATCGCCGGGCGCCACGGCACTCCCCGCCGCAAGGCCGGTCATAACCTGGGTGGCCACATGGAAGGCCGCCATCTCCACGAAGGGAATCGCCGCAGCCGTGGTAATCCGTGTACTGCCTGAATATTTTGATACGATTCCGTATTCCAGGAGCACCGAGTCGATCCATTCCTTGGCTCCGGGAACAATTACCACCCGGAACCCTGTCTGGGCCAATAGGGCCAGATCCTTCATCAAATAGGGGAAGCCCGGGTCTTCCGTAACGGGATAGTCGATCTTGAAAACCATGGTAGAACTTTCAAAGCGGCTCTGATAATGAAATGCTTCCCTGATAAGGTCCACCTGGGACCATGCCGATTCGGTATTATCCATGATCTTATTTAATACTAAAAGTAAAATTCCTGAAAGGGGGAAAAACTGCCGATAATAACTAAAATACTTGCTTATTCAGAAAAAAAAAGGTTAAACTAACAGTGGATGTTTTTTCGCGACAAGGAGATCCGGTTTTATGGAAAACAGAGAAATCGTTAAATGGAGTCCTTCCCTTTCTATTGGTATCAAGTTAGTTGATGAGCAGCACCAGGGGCTTATCAGGCTGACCAATGAGCTTTTTTTGAGCTGTCTCAAGGGGGGTGATGTTGCCAACGCCCGGTTCCTCAAAACCATCCGTGAAACGGTTCAGTATGTGCAGCTCCATTTTGCTACCGAAGAGGCCATTCAGAAGCGAATCAATTACCCGGAGTATGCCACCCATAAAAAACAGCATGAATCCTTTGTTAAGGAAGTCCTCCTTACGGTCGCGGAATTCAACTCCGGGAAGAAATTTCTTCCCAATAAATTTGCCATGTACCTGCGGGACTGGGTTTTGACCCATATAGCCGTATCCGACAAGAAACTCGGCGAATATATCCAGAACATGAGGAAAAAGTCCGCACAGGCCGCTGCTGCGCGGGGAACTGCGGTCCGTACCTGAGCTAAAAGCCTCCCGGATCTTTCGTTTTTCCCTTAATACCTCCTTCAAGGCCCTTCATTTTCTTGCTTTTATCGGCTTTTTTTACGATATTTGGTATATGTCTGAACAAAGTGTGGTGCCCATAGATCAACTCCTCCCTAATAAACTTTCCCTGGTGGCGCTTATGGGGCGTCCTATTTTTCCGGGGATCTTTACCCCCATCATGATCGGCAATCCTGCGGACGTGAAGGTAATTGACGACGCGGTGGCCGGGGATGGCCTCATCGGTCTGGTGATGCTGATGAACGAGACCGATACCCCTACCATAAAGGATCTCTACAAGGTAGGGACCGCCGCCAAGATCGTTAAGAAGATCAACCTTCCCGATGGCGGGGTGAATATCTTCATCTCCACCCTGAAACGTTTCAAGGTCAGAAAAACCCTGAACGAGACAAACCCCATTGTTGCCGCAGTAACTTATATGGAAGATGAAGAGGACGATACCAACGAAGTTAAGGCCCTGACCCGGGCTTTGATCAGTGAGATGAAGCAAATCTCCGAGAATAACCCCCTCTTTTCCGAAGAAATGCGGCTTAATATGATCAACATCGATCATCCCGGCAAGATCGCTGATTTTATCGCCAGTATTCTCAATATCGACAAAACGGAGCAGCAAAAGATCCTGGAGATCCTCAATGTCCGCAAGCGGATGGAGCAGGTTCTGGTTTTTATTAAAAAAGAGCAGGAACTGCTGCGGATTCAGAAGAAAATTCAGAAGGAAATCAACGAAAAAATCGAAAAATCCCAGCGGGAGTACTTCCTCAAGGAGGAACTCAAGGCAATTAAGACCGAATTGGGGATGACCACCGACGCCAAGAGTTCCGAATACCAGCGTTTTAAGGATAAGGCCGACGAGTTTAAGTTTGAAGGCGAAATTAAGGAGACCGTGGACCAGGAACTGGAGAAATTCAGCCTCATGGATCCCAATTCCAGCGAATTTATCGTAACCCGTAACTATTTGGACGTGATCGTAAATCTACCCTGGAAGGATCCCGAACAGGAACATCTGGAACTAAGTAAGGCCAGGGATATCCTGGAGGAGGACCATTACGGCCTTAAGGATGTAAAGAGCCGCATCGTGGAATACCTGGCGGTTCGCAAACTCCGCGGAGCTAACTCGGGGAAGGGCGGTCCCGCGGGTTCCATTGTATGCCTGGTGGGACCGCCGGGGGTGGGGAAAACCTCGGTGGGCAGGTCCATAGCCCGGTCCCTGGGGAAGCAGTTCTTCCGCTTCTCCGTTGGGGGTATGCGGGACGAGGCGGAAATCAAGGGCCATCGCCGTACGTATATAGGCGCCATGCCGGGGAAGATCATCCAGGGGCTTAAGATCGTCAAGACCAAGGACCCGGTGTTCATGATCGACGAGATCGACAAGATGGGGGCCAGCTATCAGGGGGACCCCGCCAGCGCGCTTTTGGAAGTGCTGGACCCGGAGCAGAACAACAGTTTCCGGGATCATTATCTGGATCTTCCCTTTGATATTTCCCGGATATTTTTTATTGTTACCGCCAATACCCTGGATACTATTCCGCCGCCCCTGGTGGACCGTATGGAGATCATCCAGCTGCCGGGGTACATTGATACGGAAAAACTGGAGATTGCCAAACGGTACCTGGTACCCAAGAGCCTTACGAAAAACGGCCTTAAGAAAAACCAGGTTTCCTACAACCGGGAATCCCTGCTCTATATCGCCAACGGCTATGCCCGGGAGGCAGGGGTGCGGAACTTCGAGAAAAACCTGGACAAGATACACCGGAAACTGGCAAAGGAGATTGTCGAAAAGCGTGAAGAGGGGGGGGCTGACGGAGTGGATAAAAATCCGGGACCCGTTAAATTTACCCTTGATAAAAAACTTATCGAAGTACATTTGGGCAAGCCTATTTTCCCCGAGGAAGTTACGAAACGGGCCGACCGGCCGGGTATGTCCGTGGGGCTTGCCTGGACCAGTATGGGAGGGGATACCCTGGTGATAGAGGCCATTTCCGTGCCCGGCAAGGAGGGGCTTACCCTCACCGGTAAAATGGGGGACACCATGAAGGAGTCCGCCACCATCGCCATGAACCTGGCCCGCAAGATGGGGGCCGAACGTTATGGGATTCCCAACGAGTGGTTCGAGAAAAACCACATCCACCTCCATATTCCCGAAGGCGCCACCCCAAAGGATGGGCCTTCCGCAGGGATTACCATGGCTACCGCCCTGCTTTCCCTGATACGGAACCAGACCATCACCGACCGGCTGGTGATGACCGGGGAGCTAAGCCTTACCGGCCAGGTATTACCCATTGGGGGGCTTAAGGAAAAGACTATCGCCGCCCAACGCAATAAGGCCCGGCATATCATTATCCCCAAGCAGAACCTGCGGGATCTGGACGAAATACCCGAGCACGTAAAGAAGGGCATCACCTTCCACCCGGTGGAACGGTTCGACGAGGTACTTGCCCTGGCTTTGCCGAATTAAGCTATGTATATCCACCCAAAGCTGGCGGCTTTTACCAAGACCTTGGAAGCCCTGTTCCTGGACGTGGACGAGTTTTTGGAGGACGAGTGGGGTGATAGTTTTTCCCTGCACCCCAACCGGCCCGGGCGGGGGCAAACCGCCAACCCGGAAATGGACGGCCTTTACAATGTAGGCCCGGATTTTACCCCCGGTCTGGGTTCCGAAAAGGGGAGGGGCTACGTCATCTCCCTCAAAGCCGCGACCCTGGATAGGGTAACGCCGGAACAGTTTGAATTTCTCATGGAAGAGGCGGCTATACTGATACAAAAGAAACTTCCTGAATATTTTCCGGATCGTAAACTTGACGTAGTCCGGGACGGGAAGCGGTTTAAGATAATTGGGGACTTTTCTTTAGGTGAAGTATAGTGTATAATAATCAAGGGAATATTTTATGAAATCTTTTGTATTTTTAATAATCCTAGGCTTCGCCATATCCTTCGCCCCGGCGGCGCAAAGCTGGGGTACAGGCTCCGGTTCCCAGAGCCTGGGGGCGGATGTTTCCGGCGCTTTTTCCCAGATGGAGAATGCCCTTGCCCAGCGCGATGAAGATATATCTTCCCAGGACGCCTATTTCCTTGGCAGGGCGGTGGCGGCGAATATCCTTTCCCGGTACGGGCTATACACCGGGAAGCCCGCGCTAACCCAATATCTGAACCAAATCTGCACCGCCATAACGATCAATTCCCCTATGCCGGAAATTTACGGCGGGTATCACGTGAGCATCCTCGATTCCCCGGATCTGAACGCTTTTGCCACCACCGGGGGTCATATTTTTATGTGCCGGGGTTTGCTGGAAGCGGTCACCACCGAAGATGCCCTGGCGGCGGTTCTGGCTCACGAAATTGCCCACATCCAGCTTAAACACAGTGATCAGATCATTAAAAATATGCGGCTGACCCAGGCTCTTACCGATGTGGCTCAAAGGGCTAGCGACATTGCCGTTCGGGAAGCCGGTCTGAGCGAGCGGGAAGTTCTTTTTACTAATTATGTCAGGGAAATGGTTAACACTCTGGTTGTAAACGGCTATTCCCGGGATACGGAATTCCAAGCGGATAGCTACGCATTAACCCTGCTGGCCTTGGCGGGCTATTCCCCCGCGAGCCTTGTCGAAGTTTTAACGCTTCTGCAAAGAACCGCAGGAGCCGGTGGTTACAACGGCACCCATCCTTCGCCGGCCCAGCGTATCAACAATGTCCGGGGCGCACTTCCGCAATACCGGGTTCAGGATACCAGTTCTTCCCGCTCTTCCCGCTTTGCAGGTTCCGTTAGATAACGGGAACTTATACCCCGCCTTGTAAATAGTTCTTGGCAACCGGGTCTTCCGGTTCCAGTTCCAGCACCGTACGAAAGAAGGCCGCGGCTTCGTCATCATCCCCATTCCGCAGGGCCAGTACCCCCAGGTTTGAGATAATTTTTACGTTTTCCGGTTCTTCCCGGAGGGCCGTCTCCAGCTGTTTCCGCGCCTCTTTGAACTTACCCTGTTCCATAAGGCAGATGGCCAGCTCGTTCCTGGTATCGCTATTGTCCCCGCCCAGTTCAATCGCCTCGGTAAAGGCTACTGCGGCATCGTTCCAGCGGGAAAGACGACGGAGCCCCCATCCCAGGATGAACCAGCCATTCCAAACCCGGGGATGCTGCTCCAGGAAGACCCGGATCTTTTCCAGCCCCTTCTGTTCTTCCCCCAGGCGAATATTATCGTAGGCTGTCCGGAATATTTCGTCATCCAGGCTCCGGCTTTCAATTTCCCGGACTATTTCCCGGGCCTTGTCCCGCTTATCCCTGGGAAGCAGTACGGGTTCCGGGTCTTCTTCCAGGGCGAGGTAGGCGGACAAGCAGTCCCGGGCCTTAAGGAAATTCTGGCGTTTCATATAGAAAAACCCCGCGTTAAAAAGCCCATCCGGAAAGGGCGGGTTCAGGGCAATGATATCCTTATATGCCTGATGGGCCGGCTCGAATTCCGCCTCCGCCTCTTCTTCCCGGCCGGATCGTTCCAAAGCGCTTGCCCGGTTTTCCAGGATAAGCGCTGTATTGAGCAGTACCGAGGGCGCTGCGGGGAAAAGCCCCCTCAGGGCGCCGATAATTTCCAGGGCCATGTCATAATCACCATTCCGGGCCTTGAGGATCGCCGCCTCGGTAAATTCTTCCAGGATATCCGGTTTTACCGCCAGGACAAAATGACGGTAGTAGTCCGCATCCTCGGCGCTCACCGTTTCGCCTTCCTGGGCAGAGTCCGCTCCTTGCAACGCGGTTTCCCGCGCAACAACCCGGATCATCCCGGAGAGGATCATCTCCCAGGAAAGCTGCTCCAAATCCAGGCTGCTTTCCCCGGGCGGCAATTCCACCGGAATAGGTATGGCCGGGTCGATAGAAAAGCCGGACCCCGAATCCTCTTCTTCTTCGTGTTCGTCATGCTCAGCTTCGTGATCATGGTGGTGATGTCCATGGGCCATGGACTCAAACTGGCCCCTCAAGGACTCGGGGACCGATAAAAATACGATATTATTTCTTGTCGTTTCCATCTTATTTAGCAGACACCGGCGGAGTTGGCGTGGCTGCCGGGGGTGTCTGTTCGCCCAGAGTATTATCCGGCCGGTTATCCGCCCGCACCACGCTGAGAAAGTCGTTCAGCCGTACCTTATAGCCCATGGGGATCGTCCCTTCGTCGAAGATTATCGCCAGGGCTATCAGTTCCTTCCGGCCCTCCACCGTTTCCGCCCGGACAAACTTCCCCCGGACAAGGAAACTCTCCCGGGGGTCGTCAAAATCCAGCCTAAGGGCGGTATCCCGGTCCACCAGGAACTTCGCCACCCCCATCATGATGATCTTGGCCCCGGAAAAGGAAATATCCCGGAGTATACAGCGCCGGGGCACCCCCTCGATAAAGGCAGCGGTGTCTTTAGAGAGGATCTTCAGTTTTCGCAGGGAATCGGCGGTTAGAAGGACCCGCTCATCCTTCCGTTTTGAGGAATTAATATTAGCGTCCAGAACCCGCCCCATAATTTCGATTAAATCGTCCGGCGGCCTCTGGGTAAACTGGAGGTTAAACAGCGCGGTATCCGTAGAGCCCCCATAAGCGTTATAACCCGCTACCCGGGCGGACACAAAGAAGGTTACCGGCTGGCCCTTGTCGGGACTCCTGAAGCTTAACCGGAGACTTATGGAGTTGTTTGCCTGCTGCAGCTTATCGGTAATGCCCGATTTGATGTTAGCCACCACCTTCGCCCCCCCAAAGGAGGACGAATATACCACGCAGGGCCAGAAATCCCCCACGCACTTGATCAATACTTGCTGGGTAATCAGACCGGTAACCTGGATGATTTCTTTTGTAAAGGTTACGTCTATACCCTTATACCGATCATAGTAGCTCGCTATTTTCTGCTTAGTAAGTACACTCATTGCTCCTATAACTATAGAGTGGTTTTGGGTATACGTCAATTAAGGACTTGTAAAACCGGGACAATTCCCGAAGGTAAAGGAACCAGAACCTTAGTTAATGATACTGTTTTTATAAACAAGCTAAAGGATATTGCAGAAAAATCAATCTGGGGATGATAAGACCCTAGGCCCTATCCATCCTGCTAAGCAGTACAAGATCCGCCAGCACCAGCGCTGTCATTGCCTCTACTACCGGTACCGCCCGGGGGCAGACGCATACATCGTGGCGGCCCTCTATGATCAGCTCCCGGATGTTTCCCTGACGATCCACGGTTTCCTGCTTTTTCGCAATTGATGGGACCGGTTTAAAGGCCACGGTGAATTCCAGGGGCATGCCCGTGGATATGCCGCCAAGTACGCCCCCTGCGTTATTGGCGGCGTATTCCAGATCCGGTACCCCCGGCGGCAGGGTATGGGTACTTCCCGCAGTACGGCGGCCCGGTATGGGGCGGTCATTGTTGGCAGAGCCCTGCGTATAGGCGGCGTCGAAGCCGGAGCCGAACTCAATGCCCTTGGCGGCTCCCAGGGACAGCATGGCGGCGGCAAGGCGGGCATCCAGCTTTCCGAAGACCGGTTCCCCCAGGCCCGGTTTAAGCCCCGTGACCCGGCAAGAGACTGTTCCACCGGCGCTGTCGCCTTCGTTCCGGAGGCGTTCAGCTTTTTGTAGAACCAGTTCCGATAGTTCCCGGCTGGGGAAACGCAGGGGGTTTTTTTCAACTTCGTCAAAATCAAAATTTGGTTCCCCGAATAGGGGGGCGTCAATTCCTGCGGCGGAGGAAGTCCAGCCCCGGATGGTAACACCCTGTACGCGCAGGAAGGCTTTGGCAATGGCTCCGGCTGCAACACGGCCCAGGGTTTCCCGGGCGGAACTGCGGCCGCCTCCCCGGTGGTCCCGAAAACCGTATTTGGCCTCCCAGGTCCAGTCGGCGTGCCCGGGCCGGTATAGGTCTTTGAGCTTGTCGTAATCCCCTGAACGCTGGTTGGTGTTCCGCACCAGTATGGCGATAGGGGTTCCCAGGGTTTTCCCTTCAAAGATTCCGGAGAGGATTTCCGGGACATCCGCTTCGGAACGGGTAGTGGAAGGGCCCCCTCCGCCGGGGCGGCGTCGATTGAGTTCCCGGCCTATATCCTCAATATCCAGGGGAAGTCCCGCCGGACAACCGTCCACAATGCAGCCCAAACCGGGACCATGGGATTCTCCAAAGGTAGTTACCCTAAATATTGTGCCGCTGCTATTTCCCGCCATACTCCCTATCCTTATTGTAACACTTATAGAAAGGATACTATAATAAAAGTATCTATGAATATATGTATTGATACCCATACCCATTCGGTGACTTCCGGCCATGCCTACTCCACCATTGATGATCTTGCCCGGGGCGCACGGAAACGGCGGCTTAAGGGCTTTGTCCTAACCGATCACGGCCCCGCCATGCCCGGGGGACCGGTGTCTTACCACTTCGCTAACCTGCGGATTATCCCCAAGAAGATCCAGGGGGTTTTTTTCTTTACAGGGGTGGAAACCAATATCATGAATGCTGAGGGCGGCATTGACCTTGCTACGAAGTACTGTAAACGTCTTGACTTTGTCATGACCGGTTTCCATGAGATATGTTTTGGTTCCCAGGGCAGGGAAGCAAATACTAAAACCCTGATCGCCGCTCTGGCTAACCCCCTGGTGGACGGAATTTCCCACCCCGGGAACACTATGTTTCCCATTGATATTGAGGAAGTGGTGAAGGCGGCGGCAAAATACGGCAAGGCCCTGGAGATCAACAACAGCTCTTTCCGGATCAGGCCGGGCTGCGAAGAAAATTGCCGTGCGGTGGCGGAATTGTCTAAACAATACGGAAGCTTCCTCAGTGTCGGCAGCGACTCCCACTACTGGGCAGATGTGGGTAACTTTACTAAGGCCAGGACCATTTTAAAAGCAGTAGCTTTTCCCCCGGAATTGGTTATCAACAGTTCCCTGGAACGGTTCCGGGCATTTGTCGAAAAGCGGCGGGCTGCTCGGGCAGAGGTACTGTAAATAATTACAGCTGTACCCGCCAGGAAACACCCAAGTCCCAGTCCTCCGGAAAATCAGCGCTGCTTGCCTTTATGCTGAACCTTCCCCATTTTCCACGGGCGGTGATCGATGCACTTGTTTCTGCCTGGGTTTTTCCGTTCTTTTTAATTTTATACCCCAGTTTTGTTCCGAATTGAAGGAACGTTAAAGTATAAGAAGTCTCGCCGCTGATCTTGGCGGAGCCGAATGTATATTGATCGGTATAAATGCCGTCGAGGCTGCCCTGGAAAACAAGGGGTATTTCCCAGAATCGAAACCCCGCAAGGATATCGATACTGTCCGCTATTTTTTCCAGATCCGAAGCATCCCGGTTTAAGGTCAAGGAAGCCCGGGATGGCCAGAACAGGTGTGTGGATTTTACGGGGGCCGTGGGGAAGTGGTAATAGAAAAGGGCGGAGCCTTTATAAAACCGGTCCCCGATACCGGCTGCCCGGACCGTACCGTTTACCCTGAACAGGCTGCTCCTTTTCCCCCGCCGCTCAAGCCGGGCGGCTGCCCTGAACCCAGCCCCGGTGGCGCCGCCATCCCTGCCCACATAACGGCTCCCCGCTGCATCCGCCGCCAGGGAAAGCCGCCAGGGCCGG
The DNA here is from genome assembly GCF_046533075.1 of Treponema primitia. Classification (GTDB taxonomy): domain Bacteria; phylum Spirochaetota; class Spirochaetia; order Treponematales; family Breznakiellaceae; genus Termitinema; species Termitinema primitia_B. Next base: position 55,259 of record NZ_JAJQRB010000024.1, read on the forward strand.
TCCCCGATACGGAACGCCAGGTTTCCATACAGGTCTTCGCCGTAGGCAAAGGTTTGGGACCAGGATATGTCGGCGGCGGCGGCAAAGATGGGGTTATTAAAGAAAATAGTCCCCGCCAGAATATCCGAGTCCCGTTCAGGCAGGGGAGGGGTTTCGGAAAACCAGGCGGAGGGTGATTTTGACGGCAGATGGCTGCGGGTATAAAATCCTTCAAACATCAGGGCGGATTTTTTCGTAAACCGGGCCTCAAAGCCCCCGTCAAAGGCAGCCTGGTTTTCAGCGTCCAAGAGTACCGAGCCAAAACCCCGTACCGGGCCAATCCAGGGGACTGTAATCTCAGGACTTCCTAACCAGAGATAGCTCCCCGGTTCTTTTGTTGAGGACGGTTCGGTAAGCAAGTCGCTTATGGCGCCCTGGTGTTGCTCCGCAAAGGGTATGCCCCGATTCCAGACATTTTTGATCCGTGCAGGAAGTCCCCCCTCATCCAGGATCCCCCAAAGGAGCCGGGACCCCGTGGTATCATGATAGAGTCCCGCCGCAAAGGCGGTATTGCCCTGCTCAAACCCATCTCCGGGAGGACTGGGCCGCTTGTCCGTCACCTGTGCCCGCAGGGTTAGAGCCGGCTTATGAGCCCGTAAGCGGATATCCCCCCGGTTGATCATGTTCCCGTCATAAGCCCAGGACCCGGACCAGAGAAGATCCGTAGAAAAAAGCCCCGGTATGCCAAAGCCCATGGGAAGAATACCGGGGACTGGGTAGAACAGTAATAGGGCTGCCAAGGGGAACCGTATAAAAAAATGAAATTTTCGCACCATACCCTATTGAGGGATCCGGGGCGAAAATTGCTTTAGGTGCGATAAAAAAAAGTACTATTTTTTGGTATTAACCGGTAAAGATAGGGCCCCGGCGTAAGCTTGTTTTATTTCAAACAAACCGCTTCCGCTAAATTAAGCCCCCCTGCGCGGATCTCCACATTTTCCTGCCGTAACGAATCAACCACCCTGTTGTCGGAATAATAGGTGATCGTATAGGAATAAATCCCGGGATCAAGGGTAATACCCCCCACATAAGCTTTGGCGGGGAAATACCGGGATATTCGCAGATCCGCCTTTTCGCTGGCCTCCGCGAATATCTGGGTGCCAAGGCTCAGTATCCCCAGAACAAGGGCGGTTCCACCCTCTGTCCGTTCGGAACCGGCGTCCAGAACCGAGGATGTAACTCCCTTTACTGTCCCCCGGATAACCGATTTCAGATAAGCCAGATTGGCTCTTCCCTTAAAGGTTTCTTTGGCAATCGCCTCTATATCCTCCAGAAGTTCCAGACTAAAGGATTCTCCGGAATCAAAACGAACAGTAATTCTGTTCACCGCCGAGGGGCGAAAGACCAGGACGGGCAGGGCGATCTTTATATACCGGGCATTGGGAATAAAGATACGGAGGGTCTCCTCTTCCTTAACCGGCGCCGACCCGCTAAAGCCAATCACATTGAACCGTGCCTTGCCTTCGGGAATATTGAGTTCTCCATCAAGAGAATGTGGCAGCGGATAGGTATATACCGAAGGGGCATTGGCAAAGGCAACTTTTATTTGGTCCCGGTCAATCCTGGCATCGTCGTAGTTTCCGTTTCCCCGGTAGAAAAGCATCCCCAGGTAACGGGCCAGGGCTGAATTAGTAAAGGTGGTTTTCCCCGCCGCTTGGTTGGGCGGTATTTCAGCGGAATTTTCCAGGGCTTTTTTCTGCATGTTGTCCACAATAATCCCGTACTTAGAAGAGAGAAACTGCAGCTTATTATTCATCCGCCGGATTTCTACCATTGCATCCTCAAGCTCATTCTCGTGGTAATAATTGAGGGCATTAAAGGTGTTGATAAAGACATCCTCGTAATCCTCCCCGGCATATTCCTGGGTAGTATCGTTGAGAAGATAGGTGCCTATTTCCATGGTGATACTTTTGGTATAGGCGGCTTCAATAGCCCGTTCCCCTGCCTGGAGCAGCTCTGTGGACCGGCGGTACTCCAAGTCATAGTGGTTGAGCATTCCCGTATCAAGGTAATAGAGGATCGCATCCTTGTCCCGGTATAATTTCTTTTTGTCCTTTTCGATAAGCTCTAAACCTTCCCGGTACTTCCCTCTAGAAACGCGGTTATCAACCTTTGCGTAGGGATTCCCCGAGGCACATGAAAACAACATGAGACATAAAACAGTGAGCAGTACGCCAAGCTTCAGTTTCTTCATGTGGTAGATCATGGTTTATAACTTTGACTTCGGGGTTTGGATCACCTTCTTGATTTCGCTGTTCTGATCCATCCATATCCGGGCATTGGTTTCGATGTTGGTCATTTCGGCGCTGACAAAATAGGTTCTGGTGGATGTACCCCCCGCCCGGTCAATGATGGTCTTTACCGCGCCGGTGAGGAGGAAATCCGCTCCGGTTTCGTTGCTCAGGGCTGCGGCGGTGCTTTCGCTGGCATTGCCCTGCTGATCCTGGCGCTCCGCCCGAAGCTCGTTCCGGGTATTGCCGCCGGCCACAAAGTCGGCCTTCCCGCTGTTAAATATGGCAATCTCCATGGTACTGGAAATGATGGACGTGTCGATATGCTCATCGCTGTCATTCTTGAAACTCCCCACCATGATCGTCGGGAGCCGTCCCCGCCGGGCAATTTCCGCGGTAACCCGGGGCGAATCAAGACAGTCCCTGATCAGGCTGTCGCAGACGATACGGACATCGGTGTCATTCCAATAGCCGCTTAAATCGGTCTGGGTGCTTGCATCCACCCGGGTAACCGTGGGACTGGAACTGCAGGACGCAATTGACAGAACAATGGCGCCTAAAAATAATGCCTTAACGATTGATTTCATTTAAAAATTCTCCTTGAAGTTGCTAATAGACCAAACTGACCTGAATTATCCGAATATATAGGAAAAAGAGTTTTTATACAAGGAAACCTGACTCCTATCCGGTAGCCAATCCGTTTCACCGCAGTTATAATTCCCCCTATAATGCGTTTATTTGAGGTAGTTTCCCCCTTTAGCCCGGCGGGGGACCAGGGCGAGGCAATCGCGGCTCTGGCGGCGGGCATTAAGGGTGGGGATAAATTCCAGACCCTTCAGGGGGTTACCGGCTCCGGGAAAACCTTTACCATGGCCAAGATCATCGAGGCGGTGCAGATGCCCACCCTGATTATCAGCCATAACAAGACCCTGGCAGCCCAGCTTTTTCGGGAATTTAAGGGTTTCTTTCCCCACAACGCCGTGGAATACTATGTTTCCTACTACGATTATTACCAACCCGAAGCCTATGTGGCCAGCCGGGACCTTTATATAGAAAAAGATGCTTCTATTAATGAAGAGATTGAGCGGCTGCGTCTCTCCGCCACCCGCAGCCTCATGGAGCGGGAGGATGTGATCATCGTGGCCACGGTCTCTTGTATCTACGGTCTGGCTACCCCGGAGATCTACCGGAAGATGACCGCCACCTTTTCTGTGGGGGAAACCATCGATGTGGACGCCCTGATCCGCCGCTTCGTGGAGCTCCAATACGAGCGGAACGACGCGGTTCTGGAGCGGGGCCGCTTCCGCCGCCGGGGGGATACCATCGACATCTACCCTGCCTACCTGGAGGACGCTTACCGGGTGGATCTTGACTGGGATCAGGTTAAGCGGATACGCCGCTTTAACCCCATATCCGGGGAGGTCTTTGAGGAACTGGACCGGGCCATGATCTATCCCGCCAAACAGTTTGTCATGCCCGCGGAGATGATCCATAACGCCCTGGACAGTATCAAGGATGAACTGGCGGACCGCTACGAATTCCTTAAAAATACAAACAAGCTTATGGAGGCCGAGCGTCTTAAGACCCGGGTGGAGTACGATATTGAGATGCTCACCGAGATGGGTTACTGCCCGGGGATAGAAAACTATTCCGCCCCTCTGGCAGGCCGGAAACCCGGTGAAGCGCCGGACACCCTCATCGATTACTTCCCGAAAAAGCACCTCACCTTTGTTGACGAAAGCCATGTGACCCTTCCCCAGATCGGCGCCATGTACGCTGGGGACCGGAGCCGCAAAACGAGCCTGGTGGACTACGGATTCCGGCTCCCCTGCGCCCTGGACAACCGGCCTCTGCGCTTCGACGAGTTCGCCGAACGGCTGGACAAGACGGTTTACGTTTCCGCCACCCCCAACAAGACCGAGCTGGAACAATCCAAGCGGGTGGTCCAGCAGATGATACGTCCCACTGGGCTCCTGGACCCGATTATCGAAGTCCGCCCCAGCGACGGGCAGATGGAGGATATCTACGGCGAAGTCCGCGCCCGCATCGCCGCAGGGGAACGTTCACTAATTCTTACCCTGACAAAAAAGATGGCCGAGGATCTGACGGACTACCTTACCGGCCTTGGTCTTAAGGTCCGGTACATCCACAGCGAAGTTGAAACAATTGAGCGGGTAGAAATACTCACCCAGCTCCGCCAGGGCGTCTTTGATGTGCTGGTGGGGATCAATCTCCTCCGGGAAGGGATAGACCTGCCGGAGGTTTCCTTCATAGCAATTCTGGATGCGGACAAGATAGGATTCCTGCGTTCCCTCACCAGCCTGGTCCAGATAATAGGCCGGGCGGCCCGGAACGCCGCAGGAAAGGTGATCATGTACGCCGACCGCATGAGCGACGCCATGTCGGCTGCCATTGCGGAGACCGAGCGGCGGCGAACTGTTCAGATGGAATACAACGAATCCCACGGCATTACTCCCACCACGGTAAAGAAGGCCATCGCAGATATTCTGACCCGCCATGCGGAGGAGGAGAAGGACGCCGCCGCCACCGCAGTGGAGGTGCTTAAAAAATCCTACAATGTGCTTATCCCTGCCCAGCGGAAACAGCTTATCCGCGCCCTGGAAGGGGAGATGCTGGAACATGCGAAGAATCTGGAGTACGAGCAGGCCGCGGCTATACGGGACGAGATAGCGAAGGTGAAGGAAGTAGGGAAATAGCCACGGCTTCCGGGCTTTCAAACCGGGGATGCGGCCCGGACGCGTACCCAGACACAACGCCGGTTGTTCCGGCTTCCCGCAGGAGCCGCGCGGTTTCAGCCTCTATAGCTTTTTTATCGCCCCGATAAAGAATACCTTCCCGGGGCTTTCCGGGACCAGTTATTTTCGGTGTGTGTTTGTCGGAAGCTCAGAGGTCATTCTTCCCCCTTGCTTCAATCTCGGCTTGTTCTCGTGCCGCCTTATCCTGTTCCCCTTCTTGTTTCAGTTTCTCGATATTTTTTTCATTATATCTTAATTCTGGAATGTATGTGTAAGCGCGATACACATTCTGTAATTCAATACGGCCATTTTCAAAATCCCACTGATACGTTTTATCTTGCGAATTCCAGGAAGACAGATCCAGGCCATTGCCATATTTTTCTTTTATTTTGTCATAGAGACTTTCAAAAGACGCGGCAGCTTCTTTATATTCTACCTTCACGCGATAGAATTTATCTTCATAAAAATATAAATTGATTGTTTCGAATTTAAATCCCGCAAAGTCTCCGTTACTAATATGAAGAGCATTTTCCCATTCCCAAAAAGATATGCTAGAAGAGGATAAATTATCCTTTGTCTTTAGTATTCCCTCTGCGGCATTTTGACCTGTGCTCCAGGGAATACCCCAAAACCCTTCAAGAGTGCCCAGGATAACCGGTTGGAGAGCTGTGACTATCGCTACAGGTTCTTTGTATGTGACGCTGGCTCCGGCGGGTACCAGAAAATGGATTTTTCCCGATGAATTGGGATAACACTCACGTTCCTCCCATCTTTCGAGGCCTCCTATCGTTTTGTAGCTGTATTTTATACCGCAAACGGGCTGGGATTTTTTGACCACGGCGCCTTCTGCCACCAGATACCGGAAGCTCCCACCGTCCTGCGCGGCTAAAAGTGGCACACCGCCGGCGGCTGTGGCTACAAGAATATCACATTCTTTACATAGTCCTTCATTATTGACTTTCAACAAAAAGCCTTTTTTTCCGCATTTCACACATTGTGCCATGGTTGAGCCTCCTCGCAGTATAATTGTATCACTTTCCATGCTTTGTCAATCCTTCTTAGAGGTCCTTCTTAGAGGTCCGTGGTTGAATTCCCCATGACATTTTTAGAGTAATTCAATAATTTTATTAAACATATGTGTTTTATAGGATTGAGATTGAGTTGACCATGGAAACCGGGTATGCCTGATGTACCTATATCTTTACTATACAGGGAAACCTATAGCCGGGAACTCCTTTCCGTCGTGCCCAGGATGCCCTGAAGTCTAAGTTCAACCCCGGACCACACGGACAAAGACGATAATGTCCGTGTGGTCCGGGGGACCTTATCTTGACGCGGAGACGGTGGTAGATGGTATAATCAACCATCCTCAATAAAAAAAGGAGTTTTTCATGAAAAAGTTCACAAATTTCTCATTCAACCTGTATACCGATATTCTTTTTGGTAAGGGTACGGAAACTGAAGCTGCTTCTTTAGTTAAAAAACATGGCGGAACCAAGGTGTTGCTGGTATATGGTGGGGGTTCGATTAAAAAAACCGGATTGTATGACCGGGTTGTAAAATCACTCAAGGACGGGGGTCTTCCCTTTGTGGAGCTTGGCGGCGTACAGCCCAATCCCCGGCGGACATTAGTGGAAAAGGGCATCAAGATAGCCAAGGATGAAAAAATTGATTTTTTCCTGGCAGTCGGCGGGGGGAGTACCATCGACACCGCCAAGGGCATTGCCTTGGCTATAGCGAATAACGGTGAGTACTGGAAGTTCTATAACAAAACCCCGGCGCCGAAGATGGCCAAGGTGGGGACTATCCATACCATTTCCGCCGCGGGCAGCGAAACCAGCCGTTCCAGCGTTTTGGTGGACGATATCGACGGTACGGGCAAACACGGTTTCCTCTGGGAACCCTGCCGGCCGGTGTTCGCTATTATGAACCCGGAACTCACCTACTCGGTCTCCGCCTACCAGACCGGATCGGGCACCGCGGATATCCTGGCACACTCGGTGATGCGGTACTTTGTACAGGCCGACAGTTATCTGGGAGATGAGTATGCCGAAGCTACCATGCGTACGGTGGTTAAGTACGGCCCCCTTGTCCTGGCAAAGCCGAATGACTATGAAGGGCGGGCGGAGTTGATGCTGGCCGGTTCATTCAGCCATAACGATTTAACCGGTATTGGCCGCAGCGCACCCTTCGGCGGTGAGCATGGCTTGGAAGAGCAGCTTTCCGGGCACTACGACACCGCCCACGGCGCCGGGCTTTCGGTGGTAATGCCTTCCTGGCTCCAGTACATCGCCGACCACGGTACCCCCGATCAGGTTGCCCGGGTAGCTAAGTTTGGGATTAAGGTATTCGGCGCCGATCCGGACCCGGCGGACATAAAGGCCACGGCGGATGACGGGTTACGGCGTTTTCGGGCCTGGCTCAAATCCATCGGTATGCCGCTCACCCTTAAAGAGCTGGGCGTACCCAAGGCGGACCTGCAGGCGGTTATCGATCGCTGCGTAAAGGCCCAGGGTGGAACCATCCAAGGGTATGTGGATCTGGGGAAGGATGCCATAACAGCCATATTTACTGCGGTGGCGGAATAATATTTGTCGTTAAAAAGAAGTGTAAGAGCGCCTTGGAAATTCCAAGGCGCTCTTTTTTATAGGAGAATTTATGAAGCCAATTTATGATGTTGAAGAAAGCCCCCCTCCCGCTAAATCACTGTTTTACGCGGCGGATCCGTATTTCAGTTACCCGGAAGCGCATATCCATTATTAACTTTAATTGCGTTTGCGGCCATTGTTGGTATTATTCTCAATTTAGTTTTACCAAAAGAGAAAAACTAACCTGATAAAAAAGGCTTATCCGAAAACAACGAAGTTTCCGGATAAGCCTCTGGTTTTGTTCTTAGCCAATCTGACCGGTTTATTTAACCAATATGAATTCAACCCGCCGGTTTTTCCACCAGTTATCCCGGTCTTCAAAGGGTACTATCGTCCGGGCGCCGCCGATGCCGGAAGCGGTCAGGCGGCTTTTATTTACCCCGAGATCTGCCAGATAGTTCACCACCGTTTGGGCTCTTTGGGTGCTTAAAAGCTGATCCGTTTCCTGTTCAGCCTTTTTCTCTTTTTCAGTCCGCCCAACAGGATTGGTGTGCCCTTCCACTTGAACCTTGTAGGTTGCGAACTTATTGAGTACCGCGGCAATACGGGCGAGGATATACATGTTATTTTCGACAACATCGCTTGCAAGACCATCGAAGCTGCCGGAATTGGCTCCAAAAACAATGGACGGAACCTGTACCCGGAGCCTATCGCCCTCGCGTATGACCAGAATATCAACTTGTATTATTCCTTGTATGGTTGATACATTGCCCACAGTATCGGTGGCGCTGAAAGAACAGGCATAGTCCGAAGCGGATTGTACTATTTCACCGTTGATATTGCTGCGCCCATCCCAAGTAAGCTCCGTGGGAGGCTCCCCTGAACCGCTCATCTGATAAAAAAGATGGTCCGTAGAATTGGGCTCGTAAATTTCTATCATCCAGCTCCATATGCCGGATTCGTCTTCAGCGCTCAGGGTGATGTGCATTTCATCATTTTCGCCATCCCCATCGGGACTGAAATAATCGGAAGAGAAAGCCGCGCTCAGTGTGGGGCCTGTTGTATCAGGCTCAACTTCCTGCTCCTGTTCCTGCTCTGGCTCCGGCTCTGGCGGCGGCGGAGGGGGTGGGGGGGGTGGTGGCGGCGGAGGAGGAGGGGGCGGCGGTGGCGGAGGAGGCGCGGCCTCTTCCACCGGTTGAGGCTGGGAAGGTGGTTTTATAAGAGCTGGAATTACGGCACAGGCAGAGATAAACAATACAATCAAAAATGCTGAAATTAGGGGGAACAATTTTTTCATAAAAACTCCTATTTTTAGTTTAATTCAGTATCCACAATTATTCTATAATTTCGGTGGTTTTTATCGTTTTATGAATAGCTGCGGTGATTGTTTTGTATAATATTTTGTTTCGTGTTAGTATGCCCCTATGAATACACAGGTTGCCATTACCCGATGTGAAGCCTATGAGCCCGAACTGGTGTATGCCGCCCTCCGTTTTGCGGTAGAAGCAGCCGCGCCTCTCAATGTCCGGGGCAAAACGGTCCTCCTAAAGCCGAATATTGTCTTTGATTCGCCTCCGGAAAAGGCTATAGTCACCCATCCGGTGTTTTTGGAGGCGGTGATTCGACTGGTTCGTGAACTGGGCGCCTCCCGGATCCTGGTAGGGGACAGCCCCGGCCTGCAAAAACCACACTTTACCGCCAAACTCTCCGGCCTTGGGGATGCGGCCAAGCGTATGGGCGCCGAATGGGTAGATTTTACCCGGGAAAAGATCGACATCCCCTGTCCGGACGGCAAGGCGGCAAAGCAATTTACCCTTACCGCCGCGGTCAAAGAGGCGGACTGCATAATCAGCCTCCCCAAGCTCAAGACCCATCAACTCATGTACTACACCGGCGCCATGAAGAACCTTTTCGGTCTTATCCCCTCGGTGGCAAAGAGCCCCATGCATGTCCGTTATCCCAGCCGCGAGACCTTTGCCGCTATGATCGTGGATCTGAATACCGCAGTCAAACCCCATTATGCCCTTATGGATGCCATCATAGGCATGGAAGGCCCCGGCCCCGGATCAGGAGACCCCCGCCATATCGGCCTAATCCTAGGCTCCTCCAACCTCCTGGCCATGGATGTCGCTGCCAGTGACATAATAGGCTATCCCCCCCTGGAGATCCCGGTTACCCGTGAAGCCCTAAACCGAGGCGTCTGGCTCAACTCCCTGTCGGAAATCCAATACACCCTGCTTACCCCCGGTGAACTACGCATCCCCGATTTTAAGAAGATCCCCCTTAAAAAAACCGGAGGCCAGCTCTCAGAATTCCTCCTCCCCAAACCTTTCCGCAAATTCCGCGAACGCCTAACCCCCCGCCCGGAAATTGATCCCTCAATCTGTCTCCGCTGCGGCGACTGTACCCGTATCTGCGGCTCCAAAGCCATGACCCTAAGCGGAGAAGGCCCAGCCAAGCAGGTCCGCATCGACTACAACACCTGCATCCGCTGCTACTGCTGCCACGAAATCTGCCCTGTCAAAGCGATTGATATAAAGAAAGTCCCCCTAAGAGCGGCTCTTCGCCACCGTAATTAGGAATTCAACCACGGACCTCACGAAGGACACGGACAAAGACGATAAAAAACAAACAATCGAGATACACAGGATTTTACACGGAGCCCGGGACCTATCACGGTATTTGCAGGCAGAGTAGGCCGCGCCCTCCGATCTCCGCGTTCCTTGACAGTGTATGCATAAATTGATACAATTATGAGGTAAATAGGAGATACAATATGTTCAATATCCATGTTAAACCATCCCGGGAGCTCCGAAACAACTACGCGCAATTTTCATCGATCCTGAAGGATCACGACCAAATTATCATAACCAATAAGGGTAAAGGCGAGGCGGTGCTTATCAGCATTGAGGACTATGCCGATTACGAAGAATACGTACACCGCCGTTATGTCCGGGAGAAACTTTCCGAAGCGGAAGCTGCTGCTACAAAACCCGATGCCGTATGGCTAAACCATGAAGAATTTTGGGATGATCTCGTATAATTTCTATGGCATATAAAATTCAGTATCTTGATTTAGCAAAAAGTGATGTTAAAGAGATAAAAAGCTATTTAACCCAATTTTATCCATCCACCCCTGCAAAGTTTTTGGCCGATCTGAAGAAAAATATTACAAACCTCTCGTCCATGCCCGGTATGTATGAAGCGTACCACGACAATCCCTCCTATCACAGGCTAGTCGTTTCCAATTACCTGGTTTTTTACAAAGTGGATGATAAAAATCAAACAGTCGAGATACACAGGATTTTACACGGAGCCCGGGACCTATCACGGTATTTGCAAACAGAGTAGGCCGCGCCCTCCGATCTCCGCTTGACACAATTCACCTAGCCGGGTAATATTTTCGAGTAGATTTACCTTTCAGAAGGTCAATTGGGGGTGTAGCTCAGTTGGCTAGAGCGTTTGAATGGCATTCAAGAGGTCAGGGGTTCAATTCCCCTCACCTCCAAGACTTTTTAGAACCGTAAATCTTCATCGACAAACCCCTAATCTTAGTGGAATTGAACCCCTGACCTGCCCCGTTGCGGCCCAAGCAAGTGCGTAGGGCCGCAACGGGGTCTTTGACAAAAGATACGAAGGTTCAATTCCCCTCACCTCCAGAACTTTTTAGAACCGTAAATCCTAATCGAAAAACCTTAATCCCAGTGGAATTGACCCCCTGCTCTGCCCCCGTTACGGCCCAAGTAGGTGCGTAGGGCCGCAATGGGGTCTTAGGCGCAAGATACGAAGGTTCAATTCCCCTCACCTCCAGAGCTTTTTAGAACCGTAAATCTTCATCGACAAACCCCTAATCTTAGTGGAATTGAACCCCTGACCTGCCCCGTT
>NZ_JAJQRB010000025.1:0-74400 GCF_046533075.1 Treponema primitia
GAGCTCAGCCGGTTTACGGGTATTGGGGACGGTGTTTCAATCCACGCACCCGCGAAGGTGCGACCGCCGGCGCCGTTCTTGGCCTACGTGAATCCCCTGGTTTCAATCCACGCACCCGCGAAGGTGCGACGAGCTCAGCCGGTTTACGGGTATTGGGGACGGTGTTTCAATCCACGCACCCGCGAAGGTGCGACTTGCGTACCGTATACAAGGAGTGGAGCCATATCGCAGTTTCAATCCACGCACCCGCGAAGGTGCGACGGATATACCGTCATAGGCAGGGGAAGTCTTTCAAGGTTTCAATCCACGCACCCGCGAAGGTGCGACGATTATGAGTGAAGAGCCTTCGAGGCCAAAGTCTCTGTTTCAATCCACGCACCCGCGAAGGTGCGACCGCCCATGAACGTACCGGAAAAGCTTCAGGGGAAGGGTTTCAATCCACGCACCCGCGAAGGTGCGACCTCGTAGGGTATCATCACCCTTGTACGCGCAACGGGGTTTCAATCCACGCACCCGCGAAGGTGCGACCTAGATACTTTTTTAGCGAGTGGAGTTTATAGTCCTGGTTTCAATCCACGCACCCGCGAAGGTGCGACCATTCCTTCCCCTTGATGCATACCCCAGCAAGGCTGTTTCAATCCACGCACCCGCGAAGGTGCGACATGCGTGTGTCACGCATACCTGCATATATCGCCGGGTTTTAATCCACGCACCCGCGAAGGTGCGACGTACCCGCCGTACAGGGCAACCTGGAATGAAAGTTTCAATCCACGCACCCGCGAAGGTGCGACACCTGGATTTCCGGCGGCCGCAAATGGTGGTATGTTTCAATCCACGCACCCGCGAAGGTGCGACCCCCGGTATTGGTTGGTAAATCCGTTTCTTTTTTCGTTTCAATCCACGCACCCGCGAAGGTGCGACTATTCCGTTTACCTCGACCTGTTCATTGCCAGTCCAGTTTCAATCCACGCACCCGCGAAGGTGCGACTGAGATTGCGCCGTATCGTACTTTCATCTGCGCCTGTTTCAATCCACGCACCCGCGAAGGTGCGACGTCAAGAGAAATTTACGCCGTTCGGAGGAAAAATGTTTCAATCCACGCACCCGCGAAGGTGCGACATGGCTCCTCCCAAAAACCTCCGCTTCAAGCTTCCGTTTCAATCCACGCACCCGCGAAGGTGCGACCCATCTGATCCCAGGTTTTATACAGGCCTGCCCGGTTTCAATCCACGCACCCGCGAAGGTGCGACCTAGCAACGGGGACCGCAGATCGGCAGCGCATTGTAGTTTCAATCCACGCACCCGCGAAGGTGCGACTAGCAATGGGGAGGGCTAGCTAGTTTGGGCTAGCTTGTTTCAATCCACGCACCCGCGAAGGTGCGACGCGCCGTGTATCGCTCATAGGGGCGCAACCGCTCCTGGTTTCAATCCACGCACCCGCGAAGGTGCGACAGGCGTAGGTACCGCTGATATAATCGGGTATGCGTGTTTCAATCCACGCACCCGCGAAGGTGCGACGATGATACCGAAAAAAGCTTGATCCAACTGTATGGTTTCAATCCACGCACCCGCGAAGGTGCGACATGGCTGGATCATCAGCCACCAGAGATACAGCAGGTTTCAATCCACGCACCCGCGAAGGTGCGACGTTGGTCATAGTTGAAGTCGGTGTTAAGCGCATAAGTTTCAATCCACGCACCCGCGAAGGTGCGACACCAACTTCCTCGATAATTTCATCGATACCAAATTTCGTTTCAATCCACGCACCCGCGAAGGTGCGACCCAGGACACGGCGGACAAATTGATCGCCCTCTATGGCGTTTCAATCCACGCACCCGCGAAGGTGCGACCTGGACACTACCAGCTAGGGGGGGATAGATATAATGTTTCAATCCACGCACCCGCGAAGGTGCGACGCACCCTTACCTTGGATCGTGACTAGTCCAGTCCTGTTTCAATCCACGCACCCGCGAAGGTGCGACGATCGCAGCGTTTGCCTTTATCTGCCGTTGCTCCCGGTTTCAATCCACGCACCCGCGAAGGTGCGACAAAATCGGGCTGGAAGATGATTCCCTAGAGGAACAGGTTTCAATCCACGCACCCGCGAAGGTGCGACCTCCGCCGGCAGCACCGCCGTAAAAGAGCTCCAGGGTTTCAATCCACGCACCCGCGAAGGTGCGACGAACAGTACGGCGTTAAGGATTGGGAGGAAAAAGTCGTTTCAATCCACGCACCCGCGAAGGTGCGACGCTCCGCATAGAGATTTCCCCCCTCGTCCCGGTAGTTTCAATCCACGCACCCGCGAAGGTGCGACTTATCCCGGGGTGAGCGGTGCTGCGGGCATTTTTCAAGTTTCAATCCACGCACCCGCGAAGGTGCGACCATTTTTTCTATTTCATGCTTCAGCCCTACCGGCAGTTTCAATCCACGCACCCGCGAAGGTGCGACGTGGCGGAGGTGAAGCCTCAGCCCGGCCATGGCCGGTTTCAATCCACGCACCCGCGAAGGTGCGACACTTTTAAATGATTGGAGTTTTTTTGATGTTTGCGTTTCAATCCACGCACCCGCGAAGGTGCGACCTAACTTCCTCGATAATTTCATCGATACCAAATTTCGTTTCAATCCACGCACCCGCGAAGGTGCGACCAGAGCTTCTATCGGGAAATGTCGTCCGCGTAAAGAGTTTCAATCCACGCACCCGCGAAGGTGCGACGTGAAGCTCATCAAGAAAGAGGCCACTGCGTACCGGTTTCAATCCACGCACCCGCGAAGGTGCGACCCACTGAGAGAGCTGGCTCGGGCTGAACCGCAATGTTTCAATCCACGCACCCGCGAAGGTGCGACTTCCTCCGTCAGTTTCTCGGTACCATCGATCCATGTTTCAATCCACGCACCCGCGAAGGTGCGACGAGGGCGCGGCTACCTACGCGCTGTACGGCAATCTGGTTTCAATCCACGCACCCGCGAAGGTGCGACTGCATATGGCGGATACACCCTTCCTCCCCCTAACTGTTTCAATCCACGCACCCGCGAAGGTGCGACGCGCCGTGTATCGCTCATCGGTCCCCGTATATAGTAGTTTCAATCCACGCACCCGCGAAGGTGCGACGTGGGCTTTTATGTCCACTAGCTAGGTATTCCAGAGTTTCAATCCACGCACCCGCGAAGGTGCGACACCATGCTCTTTTCTTACCCTGGCGATCTGGCTGGGTTTCAATCCACGCACCCGCGAAGGTGCGACTTAGATACTAAGTTTTGGGCTCCGCATTCGCTCTTGTTTCAATCCACGCACCCGCGAAGGTGCGACCGGAGTTTCAAGCGATCAATTCAAGCTGGCTTTCCAGTTTCAATCCACGCACCCGCGAAGGTGCGACATCAGTCTGCACCTGGAAATCTGTCAAGCGTTTCCAAGTTTCAATCCACGCACCCGCGAAGGTGCGACTTCACCGCAACGGTAGAAATTATAAAGATAAAAAAAGTTTCAATCCACGCACCCGCGAAGGTGCGACAGTTTCATACACCATACCAACAACACAAACAATG
Organism: Treponema primitia; assembly: GCF_046533075.1. Taxonomy (GTDB): domain Bacteria; phylum Spirochaetota; class Spirochaetia; order Treponematales; family Breznakiellaceae; genus Termitinema; species Termitinema primitia_B. The sequence goes on from NZ_JAJQRB010000025.1 coordinate 3,544, forward strand.
TGTTTCAATCCACGCACCCGCGAAGGTGCGACAATTGTAAAAAACCTCTTGACGTTTAGGGCTTTATGTTTCAATCCACGCACCCGCGAAGGTGCGACCCCCGGGAGGGGGGTTAATTCTTTCGGCAAATATCGGTTTCAATCCACGCACCCGCGAAGGTGCGACTTTGCAAATCTACTTTTTTCGCTCCGTACCGGGTTGTTTCAATCCACGCACCCGCGAAGGTGCGACTCTATGCGTACAATGCCACAATAGCCGTACCTATGGTTTCAATCCACGCACCCGCGAAGGTGCGACTATATTTTTTGCGATGGACCTTGCCCGAAAAGCTAGTTTCAATCCACGCACCCGCGAAGGTGCGACGTGAAAGTACTCGAGGCCCTAGCCACTGGTACCCAGGTTTCAATCCACGCACCCGCGAAGGTGCGACGTAGGGAGTATCGGATGCATGCATCCACTGCCGATAGTTTCAATCCACGCACCCGCGAAGGTGCGACTTCTGTAAGTCCACCACGGCAGCATCGTGAGCTGCGTTTCAATCCACGCACCCGCGAAGGTGCGACTTTTTTTTGCTATGAGCTCCGGTCCAGCTTTTCTGTTTCAATCCACGCACCCGCGAAGGTGCGACAAGTATCTACTATATAACGTCGCCATTTAGCGATTGTTTCAATCCACGCACCCGCGAAGGTGCGACATGATCTGGGGTATACGACCCACGGCAGAGGTCATGTTTCAATCCACGCACCCGCGAAGGTGCGACGGGATCCGTGTGGGCGGTCATAAGGTCAGAGTGCATGTTTCAATCCACGCACCCGCGAAGGTGCGACTACCGACAACCCGATCAACGGCGACCTGCTGCTCAAGTTTCAATCCACGCACCCGCGAAGGTGCGACTTAAAGAGATACTGTCAGCTATCTATGAGCCCTGGTTTCAATCCACGCACCCGCGAAGGTGCGACATTTCATCTTTTATAAAAAGATAAGGGGTATTTTATGTTTCAATCCACGCACCCGCGAAGGTGCGACGTGGTATACAGGGCCTTGTACTGGGGTAGTGCATCGTTTCAATCCACGCACCCGCGAAGGTGCGACGATATGATCTCCCAGGACTATGGAGATAAGGCCAGGTTTCAATCCACGCACCCGCGAAGGTGCGACTACCTGCATACATCGACGGTGCATATGAGCTCACCGTTTCAATCCACGCACCCGCGAAGGTGCGACGCCGTGTACAGGGTCTTGTACTGGGGTAGTGCATCGTTTCAATCCACGCACCCGCGAAGGTGCGACAAGCTGCCGTCAGGGAAAGAATCGAGCAGGACTATGGTTTCAATCCACGCACCCGCGAAGGTGCGACGATACTGCGGTATACGAATTATAAGCAATTGGGCCGTTTCAATCCACGCACCCGCGAAGGTGCGACGCAAATGGCGCCCTTATATAGTAGGTTTTTGATCTGTTTCAATCCACGCACCCGCGAAGGTGCGACGTCTTATAGCGTGCCAAGCCGTCGATGATGGCTTGTTTCAATCCACGCACCCGCGAAGGTGCGACCCCAGCTCTTGATCATACGCATACCGCAGTATCTTGTTTCAATCCACGCACCCGCGAAGGTGCGACAGTCGTATGTGCCGTCTATGTATGCCGGTATCCTAGTTTCAATCCACGCACCCGCGAAGGTGCGACGGGGTGGCTGGGGTGGTTAAGGCGATTGCTATATCGGTTTCAATCCACGCACCCGCGAAGGTGCGACGAGAATCCGTGAAGCAATGGCGACAGGCGAGACTGTTTCAATCCACGCACCCGCGAAGGTGCGACGCAGTAAGGGAGAGAGTGGAACAGGACTATGGGAGAGTTTCAATCCACGCACCCGCGAAGGTGCGACGTATCGCTCTGATGCTGCCACGGTGCATAGATATCCGTTTCAATCCACGCACCCGCGAAGGTGCGACATGATGAGCAACTGGGCGCTCATCTCACTTTTTATGTTTCAATCCACGCACCCGCGAAGGTGCGACTCACACTCTATTATATTCATATATTACAACAAGTTACAGCCCCTTATTCGCGAAACGTCATATAAAAGGTGCATTAATAGTTGGTTTTCCCTTCCCTGTTTTGTCAAATATCTATCCTGTAAGGAATTATAGTCACTGCGAACCTGCCGGACTATTCTGTGTCATGGGGGTTCGCAAAACAAAAGGCTGATCTGTAAGAAACTGCTAAAAAGGGATTTTAAACGACTAAAGGACCGTCTACGTCGTAGGAAGGTTTTGCGCCCACATGTTCTATCCGCCGTTTGTAATTGGCGCCAAGATAATAATACCGCAGACTGTCTATCTTGTCATCTATTATTTTCTCCAAAGTGTTCTTTAGATTGACCCATTGGGCCGGATCAACCACACATTCAAAGACCGAATATTGAACCCGCTGCCCGAAGTTTGTACAGGCTTTCGCCACTTTTCGCAAACGGCCGGGGCCGCCCGGGCTGGTTACCATCACATCATAACTTACCAGTACCATCATTACTGTTACCTCCAGAAAAAGGGAGGGTACCCGTCAATATCCCCGCGAATATGATGGGCCATGAGGTTTGCCTGAATAAAAAAGAGCAGCCCAATAGGAACCGTTTCCTCAATATAAGGATGATACACCGTATCCTGTTTACGGCTTTGATATTCGGTAAGCACCGTTTTCCGGGTAGCGTCATCCATGGTTACCGCTCCATTGGCTGCTTTACTAAATCCTTTTTTGGTAATCTGCCGGCGATTGATAAGAGAAAGTACCAGCCTGTCCGCAATCACCGGGCGAAACTCCTCCATAATGTCCAGCGCCAATCCCGGCCTACCGGGCCTGTCCCGGTGAAGAAAACCAACGGCTGGATCAAGCCCAACTGTTTCCAGGGCAGAGCGGACATCGTGGGCCAGGAGGGTATACATAAACGAAAGCAGTGCGTTTACCTCGTCCAACGGAGGCCGACGGTTCCGCTCGGTAAAAACAAAATCGTTTTTCTGTTCGATAATTAAATGATTAAACACCTTAAAATATTCCGCCGCCGCCTGACCTTCAAAGCCCCGAATCTCATCGGAACTTTCCGCCCGGGGAATCTTATCAATAATGCGATCAATCGCTTCGGAAGCGGCCTTCAATGCCGGAGCATCAACCTTTGCTGCGTGGTCCCGAATCGTCCGGTTCATCACAATACGGCAGTTTGCCAACTTGCCGCTTATTACCTGGGAAGCAATACGCCGGATCGATTCATCATCATCGGCCATCCGGTACTGACGGCGCCGCAAGAGAACATTCCCGCTTACCGGCCCTCGGACCGATGCCAGAAACCGTCCATATTCACTTAAAAAAGAAACCGACACATCCCGTTCGGCACAAAGCCCTAATAAAAAGGGAGAACAGAGTACATTGCCAAAACAAACAATTCCGCCAATGGTATGGATCGGAAGCTGCAAGAGCCGCCGTCTTTCCTTCTCCACCACCACGGTTTCCCCTTCCTTTTGAAGATAGGTTCCCTGGGTACTCACATAAAGGGTATTAAGAAGCTTCCTCATTTTTACCTTCTCCGTTTTTTATTAACCGAAGTTGATTTTGTATAAACCGATCTACCTTTTTAGAAGCTGCTCCGCTATTTTTCGGCATACAAATATCGACCAGAGAGCATTTATCGCATTTTCGTTTCTCATATTCCGCGACAGGAGTCTTTCCCATTTCTCGAATTCTTATGATTCGTTCAATTAGGGCCTGGGTTTTATCCCGAATATCCTTGTCAAGACTTACATCTACTCTGCGGTGCTCTTGTAGATAATAGAGCTGTCCGGACTCAACCGCAATATCAAGCATCTTTTCAAGACATAAGGCTTGAGCGCAGAGCTGTATTCGATCCACATCGCTTTCTTTCTCCCGGCCCCGCTTGAATTCCACCGGCGATACTCGGTTCACTCCGCCACCATCGGTATACCAGAGCTCAACCAGATCACATTTACCGATAAGCCCCTGTTCTAAAGACCTTACCGCCATCCCATATTCCTGCCGAAACAAACGCCGGGATTCGTGATGTTCCACATCCACCCGCTCATGCAACGCCTGCCCTTCGGCGGTAAACTGATTTTCTTCCCACTCATGTTCCAGATGTACCAGGGCATAACGCCGTTCACAATAACAAGCATGGGATAAGGCGGAAATAGGAATTAGATCGTCCTCATTAAACATTGATATCAGCCCCGCTGGTAAATTTTGCTACCGGTAATACACCGGCCATATATCCTATAAAATTATCATAAGTCAGCGGCCATTCATAGATACCCGAAAGAATTTCTTCTGCCTTAGTTTCTTTCAGAATACATTTCCTAATCTGTACGGAATTTTTCTGTATAGTCTGCCAATCTACTTTTTTATGCGCCCTTATTTTTGCAATTAGTTCTTTATCTACCAGGGTTATCCGGGTATCGGTGCTGATAACTTTAAATAATTCTTCGACTTTTTTAAATTCATTATTTCTTTCATATTTAACCAATTCCATAAATTCTGAGGATCTTCCATAGGCGACTATTTCTTCTTCAATGGATTGGGTGCTTAGTTCGGGTGTGATTTTTATATTATCTTCAAAATATTTTTGGAGTATGGCTGCGGAATCCTTAAAAGAAGGATGTTTTCTCAAAAGCCCTCCTTCGGCGATCTTGAATGTCCATATTTCAGAATCATCGTATTCGTCATTGCGGTTTATACGCCCCGATGCCTGCAGCAATGATACCAGGGAGCAGCATTCTCTGAACCCGTTTCTGAATGAAAAATCAAGTCCCGCTTCCACACAGGATGTGGCTATAAAGGTCCAATCGGTGTCAGACTTATCTTCCAGGCGTTTCTTTACCCTATCAATTATGTCTTCTCTATCAACAGATGTTAAAGCCGTGGACAGATGTTCCACATTATCTTCTCCATAGTGTTTTCGGAAATAATCTGCCATGGCAGCAGCGCTTTGAACAGTATTTAATATCAAGAGCCTTGGGCCTTTAAAGCTTGTTACCCATGATGCGATTTCCTCAATGTTTTTAGGTGCAGAATCATATTGATAGCGAATCCGCTTCTTTTCACTTTCTAATAATTCAGAGCGAAGTTTATCATCAAGTAATTCGGGCACATTACAGGTCTCATCATTGTTGATACCCTTGATTTCCCAGAACCGGTTTAGAGAACCTGAAGCCAGAACCCAATAACAATTCCACTGGGCCGCGTATATATTGATCCACCTCCAGGCCAAAGGAAGCAATTTAGCGGGCAAGGCGGCGTGGGATTCGTCAATAAAAACGGCGCTTCCCGGCAGTTCATGGAGACGGCGCAGTGTGGCGGGGGAATCGGATGCCAGGGTTTCAAAAAAAGTGACCGCCGTGGTTACAATAATCGGCGCTTTCCATAGGGCGGTTAAATGCCTGCTCTCCGGATTTTGAAAATCCGCCCGATGATGTAATTCGGCAACGATCTTTTCAGGGTCTTCCCAAGGGAAAACAAGTGTTTTACGGTACCTGTCAACCGATTGTTTTATGATATTGGTAAAGGGCAGAACAACTATAATTCTGCGGAGGCCCCGTTTTTTCGCCTGTCTTAAAAGATGAGCCATTACGGCGGTGGTTTTTCCGGAGCCCACAGGGCTGTCACAGGAATTGACGGTGCTGTTGGTATCGGCGTCCCTGCATGCGTGATACATTTTGTTTCTCAAGGGAGACTTGGGATCGTCTTTATTTTTCATGGAATCAATACAGCTATCTAATAGCTTAAGTCGTTCTGCGGGTTTCAATTCTGCCGCATATTCGGTTTCATCATAATTTTTATAATGAACCGCCGTATCGGTATGATCTGCATCGGCCATGCAGGAGAGCATAAGCCGTAATAGTACAGGCATATCTCCCTTTGCCGGATCATACTTTTGATCGGTATTTTGTATCAGCGAGCCATGAATTTTTACCATATCCGGCAAGGTTTTATTTACATATTCCATAACTGTTATATCATTCTGATCCCCCGCTAATGAATTAAGGTTACGGAATATTGCCTGTTCTTTAATTTTCTCTTCGGAGAGATCATTATAACCACTATGATGAGCCTGAATTATCATGGCGGGAAAAAGAAGTCGATTTGTTCTGTTTAAAAAATAGGCGGCCCCCGCATCAGCATGAGGTATTGGTAGTCCTTGCGCTTTCTTTTCACCTGAAAGTATCTCCTGGTTGGCCTTGTCCAGTTTTCCCAGATCGTGAAATTCCGCCGCCTGTTTAAGCGCCCCAAAAAACAGCTCCCTGTCATTGTGGGCATATTTGCAAAGTCTCTCCGCAGCCTTTTCTGCCCGCTTCATCACCCCACAAATATGCCCTTCATAGGACTGAGCCCCAATGCCTTTCTTTTTATCAGGACTATGGGCGTAATACATCATAGAGTAACCAAATCCACACAGGATTCAATCTTCTCTTTGATAGCCTTAGGCAAATCGTATACATCTTCATAATCCTGCCAGGATGTAGAAAAATCATTGATATTACCTTTCCGTTTTGGAGTTAGGGCTTCAAAAAGTACATAATCGGGGCAGCTTCCCAGACTGTTTTTATGCTCAATGAACCAGGCGTGACGCAGCCGTACATCCGGCCTGATAGCCGATTTGGTCTGATCATAAGCGTAGGGTATAAGGATCTTGAGGAGTTCTACATCCTTTGCAGTGCAACCCGTCTTGTATGCGTAATTTGGGTTGATAAAAAAGGGCATACAATAGACAGCATGTTCAACAATGCGGTACGCTAGGGGTGCCATGCCCTGGGACTTGTCCGATTCCACCCCGGCTTTGTTCGTATTGGTATGCCGGATAATATTAATGGGAGATATTGAAACCCCCACTGCAAACTGGGCAGCGCCGGTTTTTATATACCCCTTATTGGCTTCTTTTTCGAGAAAAGTATTGCCGAAAAGCCGGGCATCCCAATATTTTCTTACAAATTCACTTTCAAGAAATTCCTTCTGATCGAATTTGCTTATATTCTTGGCCATTTCCTTTATTATTGCAGGTCTATCCCTTCCCCGGGATTCTAATATCCGGTAATTTTTGGAATCCAGAGAGTGTTTTTTGCATATTTCCTTGAAAAAAGGACTGTCCGCATCTTCCACTAAATCCCGGAGCTTGCGCTTGAAAGAAACCGGTGAAATTTCCCCCCGCCCATTGGGCCTCTGGCGGGGATCGCTTTCCCGGTCAGGATCGCCGTTCGGATTGGAATTAACCGCCTCAATAATCAATAAACCGGTAACCCTTTTGATTTCGTTAGCCATGCTTTTCTCCTTCAAAAAACAATTGAATTACTGTCAATACTCATGTTGACAGCCCGACCTTAAACTTTTCTACTTAGTTCCAGCAGCCTTCCCGGCGTCTTCCGTTTGTTTATTAGAAAGATCCGCAAGATACCCGATAAAAAGCTGGGATTTTTCAAGATCATCAAATCTATGCGATTCGGTAAAATCCATTTTACTTGCGATTTTCCCATACAACTTGAGATACCAGCCAGCCATCCAGGGCTTTGGTTCATTTTTATTGCCTTCAGCTTTATCCTCACCTTCTTTTTCTTTGTTGTTACTGTATTGCTTCGCCCAGGTAATATAGGGGAGCATCCGTTGGCATAATAGCCTGAGCGCCTGATCCGGGGTATCCATAGCGGCAATCACCAAGCCATTTCCCGCTAATTGGGGGGGGACTTCCCCTTTCCTCACTACCTTGCAGTAGAGTACATGCAGTTCATCAGATATTTTTAATATCTGTCCGAGTAAATAGGGAATAGTTTCCATGTATTCCTCCTTCTTTTTATTGAGTTTAAATAGTAGCAGCCCGAATAGAGGCATTAAGAGCAAATAATAATACGGGGCGATTTTTTCGGAAATTAGTTTGTTCCTGTACAATGTATCACCCAGATGTACAATCAACCCCTGAGAATTAGCGACCAGGGCATGCAATATATAGGATTCCAGCCCGGCAAGATCACTTTCAAAAAGCAATTCGAGTCCCTGATAGTATTTTACCCGGTTCACGGTTCCGGAGCTGCTTCCATCCATCTTCCATACCCGGTTTACTACACCGGCTATTTCCAAAGGTTTGGGGGTTCTCGACTCCGACCACTCGGGATTTTTACTTCCCTTTACCCAATGGTTAAAATGCATGGAGGGAATATTATCGCAGGCTTTTTCCCATTCCCGGGCGGATTTAATGAGCCGCGGTGCGTCATAGTTGCGGTAATACACCACCTTGGAGCGGGCTTTGTCCATTTTTCTGATAGAAAAAATTTGTATATTTACGGGGTTGCCTGTATGGGAAAGTTCATATAGTGCATCAATAACCTTTTTAGAAAGAATTTCAAATCTTTCCGGGGTATCATCATCAACTGTGGCTGCGCCAAACATTGCGGTAAGGTCTATATCCACCTGGGGCAATACCGAAGGGTATACAAAAATCAGTTCCTTTCCATCGGCCTTTCCCCAGGTCTTCATCTTGCGCTCCGGGGCGCTTAGCCATTCCAATGCACCCTTTATCTTGGCCCTGTTTTCCCCGTTTATGGGATAGGAGCCGCTTTCTATCAGTTCGTAGCGAAATTGGCAGGCGTGATCCTTGAACAGGGATCGGAGCTTAACATCCCCAAGCCCTTCAAGTTTAACGCTGGGCATTTTCTCATCAGTATCCTCGTAGGGGCCGCCAAAGGCATCAATAGCATTATTTTTCCCGCCAGCTTTGGCCTGCCCATTAATAAGAACAGCATTGATCCATTCCATGGTTTTTGTATCCGCAATGGGTCTTCTCGTCCCCTGCCGCTCCAGGTCAAGTACCACCGAAAGGGCGCCCCGATCTTTTTTTGGATCCTTTGAAGGATCCCCGGCATAAAACAGTATCCGCAGCAGGGTATGCTGGTCCTCCTTTTTTATTCTCTGAAAAATATATTTTTCCAACTCTTCCCTAAAATCTTTCCTGTCCCTCTTGTGTGATTTTTCTGACACATCAAAATTACTTAACAATCCTATCAACTCCACAACCGAATCTCCGCCCCTTGTCTTTTTTTCAATGATTTTTTCATGCAGTCTTGACGGAATTTCGTGAAGGCATTTTTCAAGTTTATTGCTAGTGTTTTCGTCCCAATTATCTGCATCCGGGACACACCAGGATTTTATTTCCTTAAAATCAAAGGGCGTTTTGCCTTTCAACATACCATCCAGCTTCTTGATTTTTTCCTGTTTGTCTATGCGGTACAAGGGCGGGATATTAAGAGCCGGAAAAGACGAGCCGTTATTCGGTTCCCATTTTCTCAGGATGACCGCAAGTTCCGCAGAGATAGTGTCTACCTCACAGATAGACAGATCCGGCGAAATCCGTATCCTGAAGCAGGGTGCCTTCGCGGTTGCCTTTGGCAAAGGCTTGAATTCCCTATGCCATTCCTTGGGGCTGATTTCTGCCTTGTCCATGGCCTCGGAGAGGGCGTATAGTTCATTTACCATAATCAGACTCCTTTACCGGAAATTCCAAAATCCCATTGACAATTTTCACATCCTGATCAAAAACAACCGAGACTTCGGAATTGTACCCCTGTGAAAAAACCTGCCGTAACATGGAAGGGATAGTGGTGTTGATATCCGCCTGCACCTTAGTTGCCTCCCGGAAAGGGCCGAAATAGGATGGGGCAAATTCTTTCCAGCCCAAAAAGGGGATAGCATAACACTGTCCTCTTTTCAGGCGCCGGTTGAAAATTTCCTGGTATGCGTGGCCTGGGGAAGTGGTTCGCTTGTCCCATTGCTGAGTTTTGTCCGATAAACCGGTTTTGACCTGGACTGGGACAATGTCGGCATAGATCCGGTATCGAACATCTACCAACACCGTAGCCAGAAGCTGGAAGCTGTTTCCTTCCTTGACCGCACTGGCCTGCCGCAGCGGTCCACCATAGTTAGTGTAGTAAGGATGATATTGAAGCGGAGCACATATAGCCGCCATTCTGGGGACCACCATCGAGTCCATCCCCAACAAAACTGACTCAAATATTGCCTTAACACTCGCGAATGTTAGACATGGATAACTTACTGGGGTATCCCCCGAATCGGGTCTGGTCCACATCGCTGTCTGTCCTTCAATCTCCATTTGTATCGAATAATTATGCATATTAATACCTCTAAATAATAAAATACTATTTTCCTAATACTAACAAAAATATTATATACTCTCTTACTTGTATTTGTCAAGAAAAAAATATAAGCTAACTAAGAAATTTGCGTTCTTAATTAGTGCATGATTTGAAATTGGGGCAGCCAAGGATAGTATTCCCATAACAAGTCGTACCTTCACGGGTACGTGGATTGAAACAGTATAAGGAGTATAGTTTTTTGGCATCAGGGTATCTGGATTTACCGGATACCCATCCCTCACCAAGGAGGCCCGCCCCTGAACATCTATATCCGCGTTAAAGCCGCCGGAAAGCGGCGGGACATGCTGGAAAAGCGGAGCTTGCCCATTCTCGACGATCTCGACACCGCGGAGAAGCTCATTGCCCATCTGGTGCGGGAGAATGTGCGCGCCTACAATGCGCGGGCCGTGGATGGGGCGTTCTTTCGCTGTCTTTCCCAGCGGGAGCTGGAGGATGGGGTGTACACCGGGAAAGTGGGGTTCGGCGGCCGCATGAACGAAGGGCAGGCTGACGAAGAAGAGGCGGTGCGGAACGCTCTCCAGTGTTTCGAGGACGGTATTTTCCGCATTGTGCTGAACGATACGGAGCTTGAGGGGAAAACCGTCTGTGTCCTCCGCGAGGGTGAGTCAAGCATTGCTGATATTTATCAGAGACTCTTTCGATCCGCTTTTGCGGCGGTACACGGCGAGGCGGTTGCGGAGACCGCGGGCAAAGCGGCAGGACGGCTCAACCTGTATGTGTATTCCTCCTCAATGTACCGACGGTCTTTCCACACGAAGGATCCCTATCCCTACTTTGAACGGTTTGCAGAAATTTTAAAGACCCTCTTTTTTTCCTGGGGAAAATTCGATTTTCTAACGGATCTGGGCGCGTGCCGGAATGATAACCGTGCTATTCAATGCGATAACAGCAGCAGTGGTGATGACAACGAGGATGGCAAGCTCTCCATCCTGGTGTACGGCGATTTTCTTGCCCTTCGTATTGATGAGGGGGATGCGGCCCGGGAGCTGCAGAAGGCCCTGTCCCTCGTTATTACCTGTGTTATGGGCGAGAAGCATCAAAAATTGGCGGGCCTTTCCTTTTTGTGCAGCACGGAAAATCCGTGGTTTCAGTATAGAATTGCATCAACTCTCCTGAACGAAACCGGCCTGGATGTGCTCGCCCTGGTTCTGGTAAATTATCCCCTCAAGTTCGGCTGGAGCTGGCCCAGGTCCAGAAAAGATATTTTCCAAAACTGTACGCAGAATTACTTTCTTGCAGACAAGAAAGACCGGGACAGTCAGTTTGAAAAGATCCTCGTTGCCGCAGGCTACGACTGCGATTCTGAAAAGACAAGCCGCCTTATGGACTGCATCGCTTCCACGGATTCAAACAACCGCGCCATTTTTGTCCGCTGCTTCCTCGAAAAACCCGAAACGAGGCGGGAGCGTGATTTTCTCTTTGCCGCCCTCAACGACAAGAGCATGAGCGTCCGTACCCAGGCGCTGGAAACTATTCTTACCATCAAGCCGCCGCCGGACGAAGCTGTAGAACTGCTCTCACTGATGCCTGCAACAACAGATACGGAAGCGGTGCTGGTCAAGGCCCTACGTACCGAAGAGGCAAAATACTCTGCGGCCAACGGTTTCGGCCTCTATGATCCGGACTATGCTCCCCAATTTCCGCCTTTGCAGAGTGACGGTGTCCACACCCTCAAGAGCATCTTTGATTTTTCCGCCGAAATGATGGAGACCCTCATCGGTTCACTCTGCCAAACGATCCGGGAACACCAGGACTATACCTACCGTGTCCATTCCTGGGATGACAGCGTTACCATGGCGATGTTGGGAACCCTTGAATGGCCCCAGCCCCGGCAGGAAGTGTATAATGACGATACGCTTTCGCATTTTGAACAGTTCGTGCTTCACGATGTCTGGCAGGAATGGCTTAAAAAGAATGCTCTAAGCTATAACGAAGTGTTTCTTTTCAGCTTTCTCCTTAAAGTGGAAGGCTATCATAAAAAATACGAACCGGATTATCTACCCTGGGCGCGCACGCTGACAGAAATACTGTTTAATTCTGCGGGGATCAACCGCCTTATTAAATATTACCAGCAACAGGAATACGGAAAATTAGCCATACATATAATTGATATGCTTAAAACCGAGTATCCTGAAGAAGAACGTTTTGCTGTACCCCGGGGTATCCTGCTCGATCTCTTTACCATGGTTGGGGAAGATGACTGGAAAAACCCTGTCCCGCCGTTATGCGGGTCATCAGGTACAGCCGTCGAAAACGGTCGCCCTCCTTAAAAGCCGCCTCTGGACCGTGGACTACGAAGAGGGGCTCCAGCGGGTTTACTATAGGGAAGTCTGGGGGAATATACGGTTCACCTGGGAAGCGCCCAGGTACACAAGATGGGCCGCGGGGCAGTAAACATACTTGCCGTCCCCAGCCAGCACCGGGGCCGTATCTTCCTCCCCTTTGCCGACGAGGACCCCCGGACCGCAGAAGTTATGAGTAAGATCATCCTCCTGGCGGAGGACAAAACCATCAAGGACCCGGCGATTCTTTCGCAGATTGGGTATGAGGATTATACGTTACTGGAGTAAACAATGAACGTAATGCCAAAATTATACTATCAGGGACACGGCAGCTTTCGTATAAGCGCCAATGATGGACGAGTGATATATGTTGACCCCTATGCGGGTGACGGATATACTTTGCCCGCCGATATTGTACTTATCACTCACCAACATAGCGACCATAACAAGATAGAACTGGTCACACAAAAAGACAGCTGCCGCGTTATTACGAATGTCGAGGCGTTGGCCGGTGGTAAACATAACAGTTTTGATATAAATGGAATTTATATTGAAGCCGTTGAAGCAAAAAATCTTATGCATAACCCAAGCAAGTGTGTCGGATATATCATCTCACTTGATGGTATATCTTTGTACGCTTCCGGTGATACATCAATGACAAAACAAATGGAAAGTTTTGCGGAACGTAAACTTGATTACGCATTATTTCCCTGCGATGGCGTTTTCAATATGAGCCTCAAAATGGGGACGAAATGCGCCGAGATGGTCGGGGCAAAACACAACATACCCATTCATCTGAAACCTCTAGCACTGTTCAATAGGAAACGCGCAGATAAATGGGATGCTCCAAATAAGCTCATTATCGAACCAGGACAAGAAATAATCTTGAGTTCAGAGCATGGGTAAAGAGATTTTATGCCATGCCTTTTGCCGATGGCCTGTCCGCAATGGTTTGCTTTGCGTTTATACTATATGAATTAAAACATCTTGGGAAATTACTAAAACAGAAAAAGTATTAAAGCGGGCGTACTGTGCATCAGTTCTTTAATATTAACAAACAGGCGGCAGGGACTTTGCTGTGCAATAGACCTTGCCGCTGAAAATATTCATTTCCGTTTTTTTTCACACTCCGCCAAAATGTCCAGATAAGGTTTAAAGAATTCTTCCAACCTGAATTTTTCTGTTTTGGGACGGCAGCCCATATACAGCGCCTCCCGGTCGTTAATTTCGATCATCACGTATTTTTCGATTTCATCTTTCCGGTTCCACCGGGCCGCAGAATAGGCAAGCCCTATGGCAAGCTGGCTGTTTGTTGTTTCCGCGGGAACATGGCTGCGGATAAAACTGTCCAGCTTTTCATCGTTCTGAATAGCCGCAACCCGAAGGCCGTATCCGTAGAGGCTTACAAGATCATTCGCCGTTTTTTCATCCGCGCCCTCCAGTTTGGGAAGGCGATAGGTAAAATCGGTAATGGCGTCAAATTTGACTTCTCCGTGACATTCAACCCTAAAATAAAAAGCCGAAAATAAACTCCACACCAAGTCTGCAATCCCGTAGTTCACCCGCAGCGGTTTATCCCGTTTGTCCATCTCCGCCAGTACCGCGGGCAGTATCGAATCTTCTTTGTGATGGTGGAGGTATTTGATTTCATTATACAGATTGATAAACACTTCTTCCTGTTCCGAATACCCGTCTTTGATTTTTTTGGCAATAGCTTTTTCCGCCTCTTTTGCACATTCGGCCTCGGTATCAAACATCTTTTCTGTCTTTGTGCCAACCGAACAGAGTTCGGGGTTCCTTTTCATGCCGCTTGCACGGTCATAGCTTTTGCCGTAAAAAGTAACCATCTCGTCTTCGTTAGTCTCAATCACCCAAAACTTGTCGGATTTTTCATCCCGGTAGGTAAAATAGCGTTTCATAATGGCCCCCTGTTTGGGATAGTGTACCGCTTTATATTTTATTGTTTCAATACTCCGGCTATTTCGTTGACCGGGGAAAGGGATGGATGTATAATGACGCTTGGCATCATAAAAGGAGTTTGCCATGACCAAAAAAGAATTTGAAGAAGAATTGCTGGACAAGCTGACCCTAAGCTTTCGCCGTAAGCTGCCCTCGGGCGGAAAAATCGAATTTTACGCCAACCCAAAAAAATACCATGAAGAAATTACCGAAGAAAAAAAGGCCTTTTGGAACGAGACCCGCGCCTGGGTTAGCGGGAACGGACAAGCTCCCGAAAATACGGTTATAGATTACCCCGACAGTATACAGGCGGCAATCAGAGACGGACTGCGGGAGCCGGAAGTACGGGAACTTGCCTTAACGCTCCTTAAGAGTCTGTCCAACATGGAATTCTTCAAGGCAGATCGTATAGGCGCCAAAGATCTTAAGGATATGGGCTGGGATTTTCAACGCTACCTTGCGGGGAACATCAAGCAGGATACCCCCGATCACCGTACTACCGTTCCCGAATCTTTTGCCAGAGGCGCCGTCAAGGTTTTCCCCGAAGAGGCGGAGGTTTGGACAAAGGAGACCCTTAAAGGAGAGCCTGTCGATACCGACAGCCCGTATTTGCGCTCCATTTATTGCGCTATCAATTTTTTGCTTTTGGACAGCAAAAAATATGCTTGTTTTCAGGAAACTATAAACCGTCATGTGCAGGATTCCTATGCAGGCTACCTGAAAGATCCCGCTTACAAGCCCAAATACTACGCCCTTCGTGATCTTATCAATGACTACCGCCCGGCAAGCGCGGAGATACTCAAGGTGTTCAAGCAGCTTTCCGAAGAGCAAAAAGCCGACATGGTTTCAAAAAATTCCTGGGGCGCTCTCTGCGATGAACTGGAACTGCCCGATTTTACCTATCCGCTTATGATTATCCGGGAACAGGCCTTTACCCCGATAATAGACGACGAGCGTATTCCTGTAGCAGCTTTTTTTACCGATATGCTTAAAACAAATCCGGACCGCTTTATTCATACCTACGAAAAATTACTGGAAGAAAAGGACCCCTGGCTTTTGCGACTGATTAAAATAGTACACGTTACAGGTGCGGGCAAGGAGCTCAAGCCGCGCTGCGATGCCCTGATCAAGGCCGAAGGCGCAGCAGAGGCGGCGTTCTGGACGCAAATAGAAAAGAGTTCCGCTTCCGATTGGGAGAGTCCCTTCCTTGAGTCTTTAGCTGCGGCCTCTCGCCTACGTGCCTGTACTGGGCAATACATCGAAGAAGGTAGTGGATATCGCGGAAAAGTTTATCTGCGCCGCTGCTCCCGCAGACCGGCCTGCGCTCATTGAAGCCGTCAGCACAGCGCTCCCCAAGCTAAAGAAAAACGGCGCCGTTGCGGCGGAACGGATATTGATTAAGCTAAAGGCCGCAAAATAGGAAGAATAATGAACCACGAAGGAGGAAATAGAATAATGATAATTTTGAATTCCTTTGTGTACTTCGTGTCCTTTGTGGTGAAATTCTTCTTACCTGTTAAGGCAATGGTACCGCCATAAAGGAGTTTTCCATGACAAAGAAAGGACTGACAGACGCTTTAATCGATCACTTGGACGCAGCCTTTAGCCGGGATACCCCGCAGGGCAATATTGAATTTTACGCAAAACGGGCAAAGACTCAGGCGGAAAAGGATTTTAACACCGAAGTGCGCACCTGGATAGGCGGCGGCAAATTTCCCAAGGGCGGGAAATTTTTGGGATTCCTGACCTTTCAGCATCTGCTCTGTGATGCACTTGAGGAGACGGGGGATGTGCGTGATCTTGCCTTAAAGCTTTTTGATGATATTTCCCACCTGAAAAAGTTTAGTTCCACCCGGCTGGATGCCGCGGACCTTAAAGACATGGGCTGGGATTTTAAAAAGTACCTTGCGGCGAGCCTCAAGGACAAGCGCAGCAAACTCCCTTTTGCCGAAGGCGCCGTCAAAGCATACCCAAAAGAAGCGGAAGAGTGGGCGGGGGAAATTCTAAAAAACCCACAGGACGAACTATATCTCTGGGCGATTTATTGCGCTCTGGAATTTTTAAGTTTAGACACGAAAAAATATACCGCTTTTCAGGATACCGTTGACGCCTATGTCCGGGTAAGTTTTGCGGAATTTCTTAAAGACCCCAAGAAAGATTTTTCTGCAGGGCAGCTTATCAATTCCTACCGTACGGCAAGCAGCGAAATACCACGGCTGTTTTTGGAACTTTCCGAAGCCCAGCAGATCGCCCTTGTTTCAGAGTATGCCTGGGGCGGCATTTGTGCCGATCTTAAACTGCCCGGCTCTACCTATCCGCTTATGGTCATTCGAGGTTTTGCCTGGACCCCGGAAATAGACGCGCGCCGTAACGTTACCCTCTGGGATTTTTTTCATGGGCTGCTCAAAAATGATAGAGAGAGTTTTATCCAATGCTGCGAAAAATTATTGGAAGAAAAAAACCCTCAGGTCTTGCGGCTGATTAAAATGCTCTCCGTTGATGCCAAATCAGGCCCCGGCAAAGCAGAGGCGGCGCAGGGGGTATCGGCGGCGAAGTATGTGGATGCCCTGAATACCCCCGGCCCTGAGGCAGAGGCTTTCTGGAGCCATCTGGAAAAAGACTTTGCCAAAGACCGGGATGAGGACAAACTTGAATCCCTCGCCGCCGCCTCTGACATAATCCCCCGTGCGCGGGGCATCTATACTTCGATCCTTGATGCGGAACGGCAGCTAAAAATAAAAAAGCAGAGTAATAAATTCAACGCCCTGGTAAGCAGTTATTTTAAGGGACGGGAAAAATGCTGGTACGATGAAAAGCCCGGCGCTATTCTGGACGAGCTTGTTTCCAATAAACTCATCAGCACAGAAGAATTTTTTACCGTGTATGCCGAATTAAGGGACCGCAATAAAGCTCTGCCCGACGATGCAGCGAACCATGCCCTAACCCGCTATGCAGACAAAGCGGAAGCCTACACCCTTGCTGCGGCCAAGCTTCTTGATAAGGACGCTTACCTGGAATGGCTTACGTTTACCGAAAATAAACTGCGGCCCCTGGCCTATGTGCCCATACTGGGCAATGCCTCAAAGAAGGTAGTAGACCTGGCGGAAAAGTTTATTTGTACCGCCGCCCCCGCAGACCGGACCGCCCTTATCGAAGCCGTCAGCGAAGCGCTCCCCAAGTTAAAGAAGAACGGCGCTTCCGCGGCGGCGCGGATTTTGGCGACATTTAAGGCCCGCTAAAAGGATGCTCATGAACTATAAAAAAGAACTGCCGCTCAAAACAAAAAAAATCATCCTCTCCATCCATGACTGGAAAGTGGAGGGAAATATGATTATGGGCGTCTGCAATGAGCGTACCATAGAAATTACCGAAAGCTCGGAAATCAACAAGATAGCCGGTTTTATCAGCACTTTTAATGTACCTATTATTAAAGGGCTTGGCATTCAGGGTGAAATTCTCTGGTACGATGCGGATAACCGGCTTCTTGTTTCCATGTCCTTTGATGTGGTTTGCGATACATTTCAGTTTGAGTACAAAGGCCGGCTGTACCGAAAACGGATTGCCGGGGCGGGAAAACAGTATTTTGAAGGACTTGTACGTTCATACCCGTCAGCCTGAACGGTAACCTTCAATATAAATTGTACTTCTACCGGCCCTTGTCCCTGCTGTATGCCAATCCACCGTCTTGCATAAATTTTCATCTTTATGTATAATTATACACGATTGGAGCTTATGGAGGGTTTTGATGATCGAACTAAAGGGGGTTTGCAAATCTTTCGGCCATTTGAAGGTCCTGAAGGATATCTATCTCCATGTCCGGGCAGGTGAAAAGCTGGTAATCATCGGCCCCTCGGGGTCCGGCAAGAGCACCCTTATCCGCTGTATCAACGCCCTGGAAGATCCTGACGATGGGGAGGTTTTTCTCAATGGGGAACCCCTTTTGAGGACCACCCGTACCCATCTGGTGCGATCCTACTGCGCCATGGTGTTCCAGCAGTTCAACCTCTACCCCCACATGACTGCCCTGGAGAACATCACCCTGGCGCCCATCAAGCTGCAAAAGAAGAGCAAGGCTGAGGCGGAGGAAATCGCCTACCACTACCTGGATGTGGTGGGGCTCCGGGATAAGGCTGCGGCCTATCCTGCAACCCTGTCCGGGGGGCAGCAGCAGCGTATCGCCATTGCCCGGGCCCTGGCGACCAAGCAGAAGATACTGCTCTTTGACGAGCCTACCTCGGCCCTGGACCCGGAGATGGTTCAGGAGGTGCTGGACGTGATCGTCCGGCTTTCCCGGGAGTCCATCACCATGGTGGTGGTGACCCACGAGATGGGCTTTGCCCGGCAGGTGGCGGATCGGATTATCTTTATGGACAACGGGGTCCTGGTTGAGGAAGGGAAACCGGCGGATTTTTTTGAACATCCAAAAAACGAACGCACCAGTGCGTTCTTAAGTAAAATTTTGCGTTAAAAGGAGAGGAGAATGAAGTTTATGAAAAGAATGGTATGTGCGGCTTTGATTCTGGGGTTTATTGCAGGGCTTATGGTTTCCTGTGAAAAGAAGGAAACCGCCCAAGGCGGTCCGGCGGACAAGATCAGGAACGCCGGAGTTCTTCGGGTGGGGGTCAAATCGGATGTGCCGGGATTCGGGCTCCAGAACCCGGCCACCGGGCTCTATGAGGGTTTGGAGATTGAGCTTGCCAAGCGTATCGCCCAGGAGATCTTTGGTGATTCTTCCAAGGTAGCTTTTACCCCGGTAACAGCCAAGACCCGGGGCCCCCTGGTGGATAACGGGGACGTGGATCTGATCCTCGCTACCTTTACGGTTACTGAGGAACGGAAGCTGACCTACAACTTTTCTACCACTTACTACACCGATGCGGTGGGTATGCTGGTAAAGAAAGCTGCGGGTATCTCGGGCCTTAAAGACCTGGGGGGCAAGACTATCGGGGTTGCCCAGTCCGCTACCAGCCGGGTGGCGATTAAGGATGCGGGGGACAAGATCGGGGTAAGTTTCAGCTTTTCGGAATTTGCCACTTACCCGGAGATCAAGGCAGCCCTGGATTCCGGCCGGGTTGATGTGTTCTCGGTGGATAAGTCCATCCTGGCCGGTTACCTGGACAATGAAACGGTGATCCTGCCGGAAGCCTTTTCTCCCCAGGAGTACGGTATTGTCAGCAAAAAGTCCAATACCGAATTAGCCTCTTATATAGATGGCCTGATTAAAAAGTGGCTCAGTGACGGAACCATTGCCGGCCTGGTCAGCCAGTTTAATCTCTAGGAAACGTGAGCAGCGGACCGTTTGCCCTGTGGCGTTGGGGGCGTTTATTTAAGGATTTCCCGGGCTTTCTGGAGGGCTTTAGGATCACCCTGCTGGTGTCGATCCTGGCCCTGCTCTTAGCCTTGATCCTTGGAATCATTTTTGGCCTTTTTTCTACTTCCAACAAAAAAATACTACGGGCTATTGCCAGGGTGTATGTGGAATTTTTCCAGAATACGCCCCTGGTGGTCCAGGTGTTTTTTGTGTATAACGCCCTGCCCTATGTGGGGATCACCCTGGATGTGTTCTCCATAGGGATGCTCTGTGTGGGTATCTACCACGGGGCTTATGTGTCCGAGGTGGTCCGGGCGGGGATTAGCTCCATAGCGAGGGGGCAGATGGAGGCCGCTAAGTCCCAGGGCTTTTCCTATCTCCAGGCCATGCGCTGGATCATCCTCCCCCAGACCCTCACCATCGTGCTGCCCCCCCTGGCAAACCAGGCGGTAAACCTCATCAAGAACACTTCGGTGATGGCCCTTGTCGCCGGGGGGGACCTTATGTACCGAGCTGATTCCTGGGCGTCTAACGGTACCCTGAGTTACGGCCCGGCCTATATCATTACCGGGGTAATGTACTTCATCCTCTGCTTCCCCCTGGTAAGCTGGGCCCGCCGTCATGAGCTGCGAATCAAAAACCGGGACACCGGGACAGGACCTATCGGCCCTGCAGTTCCGGCTAAACCCGGAATTGCTGCAAGTACGGACTCTATGCACCAGGAGGCGGCGCTATGAACACCCAGGTTTTTGCGGATATTTTTACCCCTCCTAATGTCCGGTATATCCTGATCGGCCTGCGGACCACCTTGTTCATTTCCCTTGCCACCGTGGCGGCCAGCGTTGCCTTAGGCTCTGTGCTGGCCCTATGCAGAAACTACGGGCGCCGGTTTTTTGGCAGGATAGCTTCTATATATATAGAAGTGTTTCGCAGTACCCCTCTCTTATTGTGGATACTGATCTGCGTGTTTATGCTGCCTTTCGGCACCTACCTTATCCGGGGTGGTCTGGCCCTGACTCTCTACACTTCCTCGGTGATCGCAGAAATTGTGCGGGGCGGGCTTAATTCCATCGCCAAAGGGCAGTTCGAGGCTGCGCGGTCCCAGGGGTTCAGTTTTCTGCAGGCCCTCAGGTACATCGTGCTGCCCCAGTGCTTCATGCGCATAGTCCCCTCCCTGATGAGCCAGATCATCACCACCGTTAAGGATACTTCCTTTTTTGCCCAGTTCGCCATTGCGGAATTTTTCTTCAACAGCAAAAACCTCATGGGAGTGCTTTCCAAAAATACCGTGGTGAGCAGCGCCCATATTTTTGTGCTCTACTGCTTTATCGCCTTGGTTTACTTTGTCATCAACTTTTCCCTTTCCTGTATTGTGCGGAAGCTTGCTAGAAATGAACAAGGGCTGTCCCTGCACCCGGAACAGTAGGCTTTTCTCTGAGCGAAGAAAAGCATAGGGGAAATCAGTCATCATCTGTGTTGAAATCATCGAGGGGACAAGGTCAAGAAAAAGATAGGCGACTGGTTTGGATTCTTAGTCCTTCTCCTTGAGCAGCGCATCGTTGTTAAGCACCTTGAAGGACACCTGGTGCGGCGATTCTTTATGACGCACGACTATCCCCTCTTTGTCCAGGCCGCTGGGATATTTGCCACGCGCTTTTTCCAGGAGCGTTTCCAGGGTGTATGAGAAATGTTCCCCCTCTTCCTCAAGCGGCACGGTCGGAACACCAAGTGCGGCGCATGCTTCTACCATTTCTTTATAAGAGACATAAACGCCGCTGTCCCATTCTTTATAATCAAACACATACCATTCATATTGGGGCAGGCGTAGTTTGTTTTTTTGTATGCCCGGCCCGCAGAGCTCGCCGGTTAGCACTGCATTTTTGCCGAGGACTTTAAGCTTTTCTTTTAGTCCATAACGATACACCGGCGCCCAATACAGCGCGGTCTCTTCGTCCTTGATCTCATGATTTCTGCTGCAGCAGCCGATTTTTCCGTCAATATAATACACGATGCAGGAGGTACCGTCCATTTTTGTAGTAATGTAGTAGGGTTCTCCGCCGAGGCTTTCCAACAGCTCCGTTGCCGACTGAATGCGTATCTCGTCCGAAGCCGGTATGCCGTAAGGCCTGTCTCCGATCATCACGCCTGTAGCATTGGCGACCTCCGGAATATACCATTTTTTAACATTGAGGACCTCGGTGACATCAGCGCCCACAGAACAGCCCGCCAGTTCCGGAAAACCTCCGATCGGAAGGATCAGCCCCTGGGATAATTGACCGCGCAGTTTTATAGTTTTGATACGAAAACCCTGCCCGTTATCAACGTTATCCCGCCAGGATGTTTTGCGCAGAAATTCATAACGAGCGTCCTCGGGCAAAAAGCTGTCTACTTCAAAATACACAGCCAAATCGCCCGGTTTGAATTCGCCCTTCTTTACAACACACTGCCAGCCCATCACATGGGCAAGCTCCAGAAAATCCGAATCCGCAATGGGGGTAATGGTTCCAACTTTTTGAACACTGGCTAATGAACGCATAGATCACCATACCCTGAGCTTGGCTTCATCAGGGGCAAGAATATTAAGTGTATCGGCCGACTGCTCAATGACATAGAAGCCTTGTTTGAGAGCATAATCCCGGACATTATCGGGGATTATGGCCCCTGCAACAGCGCCGTAGAGCTGACGTTTATCATCATGCAGATCCGCCCATTGACGTAATTTTTCCATGCGTTCCACATGATCACGAATATCATTATTATTGGGCTGGGTTTTAATTTCCACCGCCATTGCACAGTCTCCGTTCTCAAGGAAAACATCAACTTCGGCATGAATTTGATGAACGCGATCCTGAATAAGCACATTCGCCGAAGATTTTCCAAAGGTGTAGCCGAATTGATGAAAATTTTTATGCAGATTGGGAATAAACATATGTTCAACAACACTGCCCAATTTTTGCCCCAGCTCGCTGAGAAATTTTCGGGTTTCCTTGATCTGCCGATCATTTTCTTCCCGCGATTTTTTCATATCTTCCTGAAATTTCCGGTCACTTTCTCTAAATTTTTGATCAGTTTCCTGAAACATGGCCCAAACCTTTTCAAAGTTTAAGTCTGAATTATGTTGAATCTGTGCTTCCATCACCTGCTCCTGATAAAACATACCATACAGATGTTAAGATGTCAATAAAAATATTAAAAAAAGTGTTTCCACAACTGTGATTATAGAAACACTTATACTGTTGCTCATGCCCATTCTATTTCCCCAGTATTGCGGGTTCCGATATATCGGAGTTTATCTTTTCCCGTACCAGTTCGCCAATAAGACGTGATACCGTTTTATGAGTGGATGCTGCCTTTGTAATAAGATAATTTGCGGCCACTTCGTCAAGAGAACGCAACAATTCCCGCTGACGAGTCAGAGGACCTCCAACACCTATCCGTATGGGAGGGATCTTTTTTGTATATAGCTCATCAAGGGCATTCGCTTCTTCTTCGGTCATTATAGCTGCCATAGTGTTCTCCTAAATATTTGCAGATATTTGTCCTCCTCACCTTCGATTGGCTCTTCAAGGACAAAGGTTTTAAAGGCCCATCGAATATCAGCTTCCGTAACTTCATGCTTAAAGGCTGATTCATGGAACGAAATATCTAATTCCATAGAATAAATTATACCCTTTTTACCGTTAAAGTAAAGACGGAAATTAGATGTCTGCACCGCTGTGTTGCCTCTGAACTAAGGTGCTTTTTCCTGTAATTTACCAAATAAAGGAAAAAACTTTAGCTTGGAACACAATAAATACGCCCTATAATCAGAGCATAATTTTTGGGTTTTAGCCTAGAATTTACAAGTTTTAGGGCAACTTGGGTATATTTTACCCTATTTTTGCGCTTCGATGATAACGGTATCAATTCCAGAGGCCACTTTTGCAAGAATATCCGACTTGATTGCCTCTAAATGCTCCATTTGGGAGGGTTTTATGTCCTTTGCCGTCGTCTCGTCGTAAAAAAGCTGATAGGCTTCGATGTCCAGAGCTTCGGCAAGTTTCACAATAAGGGCAAAAGAAGGCGTTCAGGGCGAAAAAAGGTACCTGTCACCATACGCGTTCACTTTAGAATAGATAGGCATAAAGGACCGATGAATTACGGCATTAAACATAAGTTAGAAGGGCTTAAAAATGCATACTTGCCAAAATTCTCATCCTAAGTAAACGCGTATGGTACCTATCACCCAAATACCGTCTGGTTATGTGCCGTAAAACTTGCAACAATAATTGCTAACAATTTCCCCTAAAATTGTTCTCTTGTCATTGTAATAATTTCAGCAGTTGTTATATCAAGAGCTTTTATTGTAAGTCTCTGTGCTGATCCACTACCTGTGATGCTACCAGTAATCACAATATTCGCGCCCAGCATTTTACCAATTGAAACGGCAGACTCATCACTTACTTCTCCTGACATCTGAAAATTTTGTTCCGAACGTATAATATCCAATGTTTGCCTGTCAACCATTCTAAATTTGTGTGATTCTACTAATTTATATTCAAGTTCACTAATTACATATTCAGAATTCGTTGTATCGTTTGAAGAAATATTCAATACCCCAACAATAGAATTACGGGGCAGTTCATTTAGTATTCTGATACTGGTTCTATTTATAGCACCCTCAATACCACGATTATTTGAATTTGCTGTTGGTAGAGCCCTTCTATATTCACCTCGAGCAACTATGTCGCCAGTTGCAGTAATTTTTTGAAAACTTCCACTTAAAAAAGAGCCAAGCACCAAACCGCTGGCCGCACCAATATACTGTCCAACGCTCATTGAGCCATTTGGTTCGGATTGGGGAATATTTCCACCAATAAGAAAACCAGTAAATGAACCAGCCGGTACTGTCAATAAATTCCATGCGGAAAATGATCCTTTGACATTAATATTATAAACATCCATTTCACCCTGATATTTTTTATTCGCCTCCGCCAATAATTTATTATATGCTTTTTCAAGAATACTTCTTTCCGATATGACAAAATGCAATGGGTGATAAACTGTGAATTGCACTGTGACTGTTTCAAGCATTTCAGTCCCACTTGAATCAGATGTATCAATTTGTTTACCCGAAAAAGAAACACAAGAAGCAAAAAAAATGATTAATCCCAAAAAAACAACCAGTTTAAATACCCGCTGATTTTTCATAACATCCTCCATTATTTTGTACCACCATGCATGACAAATTTTCTTACTTTATATCTTTTTTTTAATATTGTCAAGTAATCCTCAAATTTTATGGCGTATAACTTCTTTTATGCGTATTTTGTATAACATCCTCAGCCAATGATAATATGCGTGCAATAGCTATACTCTCCATGCGGAACAGGGGGAATCAGTCATCATCTAGGTCGAAATCGTCGAAGGGTCGGGTGTCAGTCACCCTTGGGGGCGTAACAAAGGTGACTCCTTCCGGCGGGGGCGTTGCGGGGGTGGAACCCCCGCTGAGGGGGGTGCCGGAAGCCCAGAGGGCTGGAGGCAGGGGGGAGACTTCCCCTCCTCCTCTGTTTTTACAAATTTTAAAGGGCTTGTACGTTCGTCATGAAATTCTTTATAGTAGACCATGGACTCAAATAACATCCAACGGCCCTTGGCGGAAACCCGCTTCAAGGAAGAACTGGAAGCTCTCAAGGCCAACGATTCCGGGGACAGGCCGGCCAACTGGGTACTCTCACCCCGTGCGGTGCGGGCCTTTATACTCGGCGCCGATAAGCCCCTCCCCCTGGGCGAAAAAAAGCTGACGGTCATCCAAAAATTCTATGGCGATGATGCTCTGGTGGAGCGGGCTATTGTGACCCTGGCGGGAAACCGGGGGCTCATGCTGGTGGGGGAACCGGGGACGGCCAAGTCCATGCTTTCAGAATTGCTCGCCGCGGGGATTTCCGGGAACAGCGCCAATACGATCCAGGGGACCGCAGGAACCAGCGAGGACAGCATCAAGTATTCCTGGAATTACGCCATGCTCCTTGCAAAAGGTCCCGTGCCGGAAGCACTGGTACCGGGGCCGGTGTATATAGGCATGGAAAAGGGGCTTATCACCCGCTTTGAGGAGATTACCCGCTGCCCCCTGGAGATACAGGATAGCCTTATCAGCATCATGAGCGACCGGGTGCTGCATATTCCCGAGTTCGGCGCAGAAGGGGTGCGCTTTGCCATGGGGGGGTTCAACATCATTGCTACCGCAAACACCCGGGACAAGGGGATCAATGAAATGTCCAGCGCCTTAAAGCGGCGTTTCAATTTTGAAACCGTGGAAGCGGTCAAGAGTGTTCAGCTTGAGGGGAGGATCATTTCCGAACAGTGTGCGGATCTCTTTGTTTCCTCGGGGGTGGAAATGCAGATTCAGGATGATGTGGTGGAGGTTCTTTCAACTACCTATAACGAATTGCGTTCCGGCGCTTCCTTTGAAAAGGCGAAGATACAGAAACTCGACGCGGTGATGAGTACCGCCGAAGCGGTCTCGGTTTACTTTCAGTCCGCCCTGGACGCCCACTACTACCGGGACGGCAAGATACGCATGTCGAATCTGACGGAAAATCTTTTGGGGGCGGTGATGAAGGAAAACCGGGATGATCTGCCCAAGCTGAAAGACTATTTTTCAGGCGCGGTTAAACTCAAGGCAGAACGGCTGGGAGGAATATGGCAGGAATACTACGAGAGCCGCAGAGTAATCAAATAGAGGACAATCTGGCCGCGCACGGTCATGTTGTCCCGGCTTTCAACGCCGCGGAGCTTGAGGAACGGTACCGCCGGGCCTTTGATTTTTCCGCACCTCTCCTCTATTTTCCGGTGCGCCACCACTCCCCTGCTTGCTCCGTGCATCTGCAAAAAACCATAAGTCGCTATAAACCGGACATTATCCTTATTGAAGGGCCTTCGGATGCGGACAGGCTCATTCCCCATATCGCTGATGCCGGATCGGCGCCGCCTTTCTGTATCTACTATAGTTACGACGATAAGGAAGAGCTAATCAGCGGCGAACAGGAAAAGTACCGGGCCTATTATCCTTTTCTCGAATATTCCCCGGAACACATCGCCATCAAAACTGCGGCGATCCTGGGGATTCCAGCCACTTTCATCGATCTGCCCTATGCGTCACTCCTGGTAAACCGAAAGGAAAAGACCGGCGTCCGCTATAGGTATAATGAAGATACCGAATACGAAGTTAATTCCTATTCCGCTATGGTTGCCCGAAAGGCGGGGTTCAGGACTTATGCGGAATTCTGGGAAGCGTGTTATGAGATCCCCGGCGCGGGTATGGAGACTGAGACTTTTGTGCGGGCTATGTTTTATATGGCGAGTTTTATGCGGATGGCTGAGGATGATGGGATTGAGGATGGAAGAGAAGATATAACCACGAAGGACACGGAGGAAGACACAGACAATATAGAAGACAGAAGAGAAACCACAGAGGACACGGAGGGAAGCACAGAGGTCACGGAGGAAGAAGGGAGGGAAGAGAAGAGGGAAAATCGCGAAGGCGAAGAGGAAAACGAAGATAATATAGAAGACAGAAGAGAAACCACAGAGGACACGGAGGGAAGCACGGAGGTCACGGAGGAAAACGAAGAGAATGCAGAGATCTCAGGGGACAGGCTGGAAACCCTGTTGCGGGAAACTTGTATGGCGGAGCATATCGCTGGGGCGATGAAAAAGTATGCCAAGGTTTTAGTGGTGTGCGGGGCTTTTCATGTGCCGGGGTTGATGGATATTCTGGGCGCGGACACCGGGGAAGGCAGCGCTGCCAGCAATGCTAATGGAGCTGCGGCTTCCGATCTGCGGAACTACGACAAAAACAACGCGGCGGTTTACCTCATGCCATATACTTTTGCCGAGATGGATGGCCGAAAGGGGTATGCTGCGGGGATGCCCTTTCCCGCTTACTATCAGGAGATATGGAAACAGTTCACCGCAGGGACGGGTGGCAGTGATACTGTTTTTGACAACACCGCTCTGGACTTCATCGTCAGGACTGCCCGCTTTTTACGGGGGAAAAATCCCGTGTCGATCCCCGACGAGGTGAACGCCCTTAGTATGGCAAAGTCACTTGCGAGCCTTCGGGGGAAAAAAGCGCCGGGGGTGTACGACCTTATCGACGGGGTGCAGAGCGCTTTTGTAAAAGGCGACATTAATCAGACTGTTACGACGGAACTTGATTACCTGCTGCGTATACTCTCCGGCCTGGGCGCGGGGAAGGTCGCTTCCGCAACCGTTGCCCTCGTTCCGCCATTGGTACAGAACTTCCGCGAGCTTTGCCGGGAGTTCAGGATCAGGACCGATACCATACTCCATCAGGAAGTTACCCTGGATATTCTGAAGAAGAGCGGCCATTACCGGAAGAGCCAGTTCTTCCATCAGATGAGTTTTCTCGAAACCGGGTTTTGCAAACGCAGTTCAGGGCCTGATTATGTTACCGGCGCTTCAAAAAATCTGGTCCGGGAGATCTGGACCTTCCGTTTCGGCCCCCAGGTGGAGACCGCCCTGATTGACCAAAGCGTATACGGCGCCACCATCGCCGAAGCCTGCGGGACAATAGCGGCCAGACAGTTCCGGGACAGTATGACCGCTGCGGAAGCAGGGAAGCTCCTCATCGCAGCGGAGGTGATGGGCCTCGACAGTTTTTATGATACCTGGCGGGACGAAATAGACGAGGTCCTTGACCGGGAGGGGAATTTTATCAGCGCCGTTTCCTGTCTGGGGAGTCTCCGCTACCTCAAGAATCTGGAAATAATGCTCCGGTCCGAAGCGGACGCCTTTCTCCTCCCCCTCATTGCCCGCTGTTACCGCCGAGGGGTGGAGCTTATGGAAGCGGGCCGTAACTCAGGCGGCGATGAAGAACAGAAAACCTGCGAAAGTCTCCGCTCCCTTTACGCCCTCACGGTTGAGGAACCCGCTCTCTGCAACCCCCGGCTTTTAGCAGATCAGGTGGAGGCGATTCTGAACGAGGGCTTCTGCAACAGCCGTTTCTACGGCGCCCTTTTGGCTATCCTCGAAAAGCAGGGGCGCATCGACATGGCGGAATTCGCCCGGCGTATCAACGCCCGGCTTGTCTCATCCGCAGACAGCCCGGATGAGGCGGCCTCCTTCATAGGCGGTGTTTTCCTTCTGGGACGGGACGCTCTTTTTGCGGGCCAAGCTATTCTGGAAGAAATCGACCGGGTGATAGCCCGCATGGATGACGATGAATTCCTCGCCCTGCTCCCCAATTTCCGCCAGGCCTTCACCTCATTCCTCCCCACGGAAACCGACCGGCTGGGCCGCATGGTCGCCAAACTCTACGGCGCTTCCGCCAACGATGTTATCCGCGCAGAAATTGTCAGCCGGGAAGAACTGAGCCTGGGCATGCAGTTGGACAAGCTGGCAGCGGCGGCCATGGACAAGTGGGGTATGTTGACATAATACAGATAACAACATTCATTCTTGCTCTATACATGGGTAACCTAACTTCCATTACGGATCAACCTTTTTACCTATTCTCGCCATATTCATCATCAGTTTAACCTGTGCCTCCCAAATGGTGGACATACTGGTTGCATATTCCTTTGCCAGGAACGCAGTGCTTGGGTATTTCCCAGAGGCAATCTCCCTATCGATAAAGTAAATCCGCGGTAAAGCAACCTTTTGAAGGCTCTTTTTGTCTTTTATGGCCCTACTATAATATGATTGGTCTGTCATATAAAGACAGATCAGATTGAAATTTCCGCAAAACTTACTTCTCAGAACATACTTAAATTGTCATTTTTGATTCATATTTTTTTTAATTCTGTTTCAATATAATTATGCATATCTGTAATGATTGTCTTTATTACTTCTATGCTTTCATTACAATCATCCAATAAAAATAATAATGTCTGACCAAAATTTCCTTCAGGATATTCCCAATGGGAACCAACTTTAAAATACTGCAATTTTGACGCCCTAATCAAAATATCATAAATTTCACCTGTATATTTATCTTTATCTTGATTTTTACAAGAGACACAAAAAAATAAACCATTTGATTCAAAGACGATTGATATATTATTAGTCAAAATCTTCAAATAATGAGAATTATCTACCTTTTCATACGATAAAATAGAACAAATATCTTCAGTGATAATTTCACCGATTAGCAGCTTCCTGCGTCCATAAATATCAGAAATATTTTTTGCCGCCGTCAAATTTTCTCTATTAGAAAATATGCCTTTCAATACTTCCTTGTCAATTTCATTTGTCATACTATTGCCTCCTAATTGTTTTAACAGGTTAGAATAATGATTAATATAAACTTTTGCCGTCTCATTATTTGCTGTTTTTGAAACAGTGTCTAAAATATTTTCTGAGAATTCTTTTGCCGGTAAAATAACCAATTTTTGTTTAATTTCATTAGTATATATTTCATATTTTTTTGAGTAATTGAATGGCGGGGTCTTATAATATAGTGGTAAATATACAATGGCAACTGTATTATAGTTTTTTTGCTTTGCATATTCGATATACCTTGCAAGTTGATTCGGCATATTTGGTGCGTTATTAAGTTTATTTTCTATAATTATACAGTTTAAACCAATCTTTATAAAAATATCTATCCTGCCATTTTCGGTTGGTTCTTCAGAGGTTAATTTAATGCTTTCAATCTCATCTAAATTTAAAATAGATATATCAATTTTATTATTTATTACGCAAAGATAAGTAACAAATCGTTTTAGTATATCAATGTTTCCGATAGTATTCGTATGTGGATCTAGTATCTTTGTTAATATTTCACTATGAAAATTTTCTTTACGGTATAAATCAGAAAATGATGTAAAGATATTAAAATCTTCATTTATTGATAAATCTATTTCTGTTTTTATTTCAGCTTGAGGCGAAATATTATTCACCAATTTGAATATTTGTTGTATCTGCTTTGTGCATAAAGAATTGTATAATATAAATAAGTTTTTATAAGGACTTTCCATGTTTTATTTCCTGATTACTCTTTTTTTACTGACAATAAATTACTTAAATAATTCCGCATATTGTTCAATCCTTCTGGAAAAATCCTTGCCTTTTTTCATATTACTAAATATGATATTTTCCTTTATCCCTATATCAGAACTATATTCCAATTCATAATAATGAACCATTGATTGTTTTGGATTATTACCAAATCGTCTATCAGGAGAGTGAGGGTCATCTCTATTTACATGCGTATAAGTATAATCATAGATATTTTCTTTTGCATCTGATGGAACCTTATCATAATCAGCTATAAAATTATAAACATCATGTTCGATTTTGAGATCCTTATAGTCAATAATATGATATTCATCTTTATTTTTTATATATAGGAATATAAAGGCAGGATAAAATAAATAATACCAATCTGATAAAGCAAGGAAACCTATCCCAATCATGCCTTTTTGGAAAAGCCATATATTACCAACTATTGATTCTATTTCTCGATTATCTGAATTCTGTTTTGCATATGACTTCTCTTGCCAATCCACATCAGTTGTTTTAGCAGTAGACCAAATAGTATCACATTTAACAACTTCCGCAAAGGCCTGAATTACCTGGGCATACTTCTGTTCTACAATATTACTTACTTTAAATGTTATATTAAAACTACAATATTCATTTTTCTCATTAATTAATTTGTAATATTTTCTACACTGTTCTATGCGATTTTTAAAAAAATCTATAAATATGCCTAATATAAAAACTTTTGATAGCGTTCTTAGATTCTTAATTTTCATATATTCTTTTATCAATAAATACTTATTAAAAATCAATTGCTTTTTAAATATTTTTATATATACAATTGCATCTTTCAATGTATAAGAGCCTTCTTCTCCATTTATATCCTTTTTATTAAAAATTAATAATTTAGATAATCCACCAGATATATTGGCTTTTCCATTAATTGAACCTGATTCTATTAAAAATTCGTTTTCACTTACTGTAATAGAAAGATCGGGAAATTGTTTTTTCATGTATTTATCAATTTCCTGCATAGATAAAGAATCTCCGTTTATCATTATATTATTTTTAGGATCATCTTTATTTTCCAATATAGATTTACATTGATTTTTTTTGTTTACTTTAAATATTTTTTCATTGTCAATAAATACCATTGATTTAATATTGCTAACGGGTACGAATATAATATTCGAATCAACATTTTTATTTAATACTAAATGGTTTTTTTCAGTGAGTTCATATAATTTTGCAATCATCCCAAATTTTGTTTTTTCAATATCGATAGATTTTGCCAGTACTGTAATATCATGCTTTTCCCCAAATATGTCCTTATATATTATTTTAAATTTACTATTTTTAGACATCTGGTAAATATTGATTTTTGTTTTTCGTATGTGATTTTTATGTACTTTAATACATATTGGCACCAATATTATTCCAATTATGATCACTAAATACCTTGGTGAAGTTGTGAAAAAATCAACCATGAAGGCAACGCCTATAATAGCAACAGCTGCTAGAAATCCAAAAGGGCTTACTCTACTTTTACTCAAAAATTTTCCTCCATAATTCCCTTCATTCAAGGCCCTTTGTTAAGGTCATTAAGGTGGTCACTGTCTTCAATATCAATCCTTGTCTTTGATCTGTTGGCAAGGCTGATTTTCTCACCTTCAGCTTATAAAATAGACTTGTGCCCAATCTTATCTCTCCCGATCTATCAAATAATGCCAGACAGGATTTTCAAGTACAGATCCATCAAGTTTTATGTCTGCAATCAAGGTATATCGTTATGATGATAATTAAAAAGTATACAATCGTCAAGCCCTGGCTATAAAGTATTAAAAAAATATTACGAGAAATTATCGATACATACCTTGCTGCTTTTGAGTATTATAAGTCATAATGAGAATTAATGAGGCGTCACGAAATACCATGGGTAACGTAAACAATCCGGCCGCATCACAAGCCGCACGCTGGCGGCTCATACTCGGCGATTTTGCCGAAGACGCCCTGCCCCTGGACGGCGAAAATCAGGAACTCAACGAGGCGCTGGAATTTCTCTACGGCAGGGAGTATGGTCCCGGTCAGGGTATACGGGATGATGACGGCGATAGTGAAAGCGACGGAGAAGGGGCGGGGGTGGACGCTGCCGGTCGCAGGGGAGGCAATGGTGGAAGCCGGCTGACAATACCGGGTTGGATCGCAAAGATACGCAAACTTTTCCCCCGGCGGACGGTGGAGCTCATGCAGAAGGAAGCCCTGGACCGGTACCACCTCACCGAAATTCTCACCGACCCCGAGGTTCTTAAAACCATGGAGCCGAACCTTGATCTCCTCAAAAACATACTCACCTTCAAACACATTATCCCCGAAAATGTTAAATCCCTGGCCTATCAGATAGTAGAAAAAGTGATACGGGATATTCAGAAAAAACTGGAAACCCAGGTAAGGAGGACATTTCTGGGGAAGAAGCTTCCCAACTCAAGTACGGGTTATAAAATTTTCCGCAACTTTGATTTCAAACGGACCATCGGAAAAAACTTAAAACATTACAACGCTGAATATAAAACTATCGTGGCGGAAAAACTCTACTTTACCCAAAATGTCCGGCGCTACAATCCCTGGAACATCATCATCCTGGTGGATGAAAGCGGCAGTATGCTGGATTCTGTGATCTATTCATCGGTGATGGCCAGCATCTTTGCAAAGCTCCCCTTCCTGGCGGTAAAGCTGGTGATCTTCGACACATCCCTCGTGGACCTAAGCGATCATATTGACGATCCTGTAGGAATACTGATGAAGGTCCAGCTTGGCGGCGGGACCGACATTAACGGCGCTTTGGAATACACCAAAAAACTTATCACTGCCCCGCAGAAAACCATCGTGGTCCTGGTGAGTGATCTTTACGACGGTAACGATTACCGGCTCATGTATAAAAGTTCCCGGGACATCATCGAATCGGGGGCAAAACTCTTTGTACTCCCTGCCTTGGATTATCAAGCCTCCAGTGTTTATGACAAGAATGCCGCCCTCCATTTTGCAAAGATGGGCGCCAATGTCGCCGCCATTACCCCGGAAGACCTCGCCGAATGGATAGGGAAGGTGATCTCGTGAATTTAAATGCCAGTCCGGAAGCCGCCGCCCTTGCCCCCGCTTTCAAGGTCTTTGCGGAAGAGGGCTTTCTCCTCACCCTAACCAACAGGGGCGTCTACAACCGTTCCCGCAGGGACTACGAAGCCCTGGCCGATCCGGTAACGCTTTTCGCAGCAGAAGGCCGGCTCGCAGTAAACTTTGGTGATGTCAAGGTTCTGCTCGACAGGAACATTGCACAAAGCCGTTGCAGCTGTCCCGCCGGGAACACCTGCCGACATATCGTTATGGCCCTCTTTGCTGCGGAAGAATTTGCGCGGCAGCAAGCCGCTGCCGATTCATCGGGCACGGATGCCGCAGGACAGGCAGCAGCAGGATCCACCAATGCAGACGCTGCAGAACGAACAGCAGGCTCCGCCGGCTTTGCCGAGTTGGAAGAGATTAGCCTTGAGACCCTCAAAAAAGAATGGGGAAAGAAAAACTACGAAGCGGCCCTCAACTTTCTGCGTGAAGACTTTGAAGTGGAATTCACTGGTGGGCAGGAAAGCGGTGAAATGCTGGCAGCCCACATCGAAGCCTTTGACATCACGGTCTACTTTCCCTGGGAGAACAGTATAAGTACATCGATCTGCAAGTGCGGGGAGAGGGAACTCTGCCTGCACCGCATCATAGCTATACTGGCCTTTCAAAGGGATAGAGAGCTTATCGGCCTTGATGCGGAGTTCGCCGCAGTAACAAATGATACTGATGGAACCGGAGTATCGGTCCTAAGCCTTCTCGAAAACGCTCGGGTCTATACAGCGTCCCTCATCGACAAGGGGCTTATGTCCGCAGATGACACGGACATTGAGGGGGCCCGGCAGCTTTCGCTCAAACTCGACGGCGCCGGTATTGGCAACCTCTCCCGGCTTTTCAGGAGCGCCGCCACGGATATGGAAAACATGGGGGCAAAAAACGCCGCCTTTGATCCTGTGCGGACCTTTTCCACCCTTTCCCGTATCTACACCACCATTTCCCTGATCCTCGCCCGCCCCGAGGATACCGAACGCCGAACAGCTCTTATCGAAAAGAGCCGCAGCGTGTACCGGACTCTGCCCCTGGGACATTTTACCGGCCTCGGCGCCCATCCCTGGCAGACCCGCTCCGGTTATGCAGGGGTTACGGTCCTCGTTTTTCATAATGAAAAAAATGTCTTTAGAACTTATACGGTGAGCATGGCGGATTTTTATGAGGGAACACAGGGCAAAACAAATTTTCACGGCCTTAAATCGATGATGACACGCGGCGATCATTGGGACGCAGGCTTTTCCCTTCAAACCATTTCCCGAAGCGCTTTTACCCTGCGGAACTTTAAGCTCAATGATGAAGGGAGACTTTCTTCTTCCAGGGGAACCCACTATTCTTCCCAGGGGAAGACCACCATGGAAAAAATTAACGAGATAAAAGACAGCGTTGCTGCGGATGTGGCAATCGAAGAAATACCCGCGTATGATTACTTTGAAAAGAGCTCAGGACGCAAATACCGTTTTGCAATCGCCGAGAGCATCAGTGACTGTGAATATGACAGGGTAAACCAAAAGCTGACCTTTACGATCAATTCTGATGGTGATGAACTTCCTTCCTTTATCAGCTATTCTGCCATCAACAAGGGCGCCATAAAATATATAGAGGTTTTGGCAAAAATAAATTTTACCCGCCGCTGCTTTATCGGCGAAACCAGCCCGCAGGGATTTATCCCCCTCAGCATGATCACCTGCGCGGGGGTAGAAAATTTCTACTTTTCCGACCCTCCCAAGACGGACCTTTCCGAAACTGGCGCTCCGGAGGCGCAGCCATGAACGCCCTGGGAAAGCTTTGCCGTGAACTTGAGACCCTGCTCGCAGATATTTGTTTTTCGGGACTGAAAAACGTTCACCCGGAAATTCTTGAAAAACTCACCCTCCTTGAAGGGACGGCAAAGGAACTGGGTATGGAAAGGGGTGCGGCGCTGATAAACCAATTCGCCGCTTCCCTCAGAGACTACCGCGCCGGTACTTCCAACGAAGTTTCCCGCAGTGAAAAAAACGAGCAAGCTTTGAATCTCCTCTGCGCCCTGGACTTTTACAACAAAAACATCTTGGGGAATATGCAGTAAAAAACGATACTTGTTTTTCAGAAATACTAAAATAGTAATTGGCAGAATACTGTGACTATGTTATAATGAATCCGGGCCCTTCCGATAAAGGCGATGAGCCCGGCGGAACGCCAAGAAAGCTAAATAAGCGATACGATTACGGGGCTGCCAGTAATACTATCGACTCCGGTTTATTACGTATGCCGAACAATAAATATCCCGGCTTGGGCGCGGTGATAAGCCCATAGGCAAGACTTACCAGCTGGTTCAGTTTTGCCGTAAAAAGGCCGCCGTACAAGTTCCCAAGAGCTCTATATTCGCCGCGCAAGTTCAAGGGGATTTTATGCTTGTTCTCCCTGTATAAATCACAAAGCCCTTCATTTTCATCGTCCTCATCATCATCGTCGTCTTCGTTTGTGCCGGGAACCCAGGAATCAAGGACATCGGCAACGGTACCAAAGCCGTTATTCTCTTCGTCAGGCGCATATTCGGGTTCCCCTAAAGCCTGAAACGGATTCTCCCTGTCTTCAAGGTGATATTTCTTTATTCCGGCGCCGGTGGTTTCCATGGCGTTGTAATCCCAGGTAAAATACAGGGCATCGTAGGCTTCGACCAGATCAAGAAATTCCAGACTGCTTTCAAGACCCTCTTTGAAATAGGCAGCTATCTCGTTTTCATCAAGTTTGGAAAGCCCCGAAAGTATCTCCTTTGGCTTAACGGTGATTATTTTAAGCAAATCGGGATTAATCTCCTTAAGGCCGGCCGCTTTCTTTTCAAAGTCAGCTTCCAGAGCCTCCTGTAGTTTGGTACGCTTGATATTTTTAATTTTTATTTTCGGAACCTTGGTTTTTTTCACTTTTCCCAGCTCTTGTTTTAAATAACTTTTCAAAGCGTAGTATTCATTCCTGCTCATCTGTCCATGATCCCTGTCATCCCCATACAGGTCCCGCCGTTTTTTCGGATCAATTTTATTTATGAGCTTCTCACATTCATCAAGACGATCGGTATCCAGATAAAGATCGCAGAGGTGAAAAAAGGCCTCGCCGGTTTCTTTAAGAGAAAGCGATTTTTTTATATACTTTTCGGAATTGACCGTGTCCTTTTCTTCATAATAATGGCGGGAAAGCAAAGTTAAAGGAAGGGGATTGAAAGTATCATGGATACACCAATCTTCAAGGATAGAGCGCTGCTCTTTGCTCCATTGGCCTTCCAGCGCCGCAAGATAATTTTCTTCACAGCGGTTCAGCTCCAGGGCCTTCATATAACATTCCTGCGCTTTTACTCCGTCAATCTTTTCGCTTGTAAATCCTTCTGTCTTTTCATCATAATTGGTAAGGATGTACTGATCATACATTCTGCCAAGATTGATCCAACTTTGTTCCCGGGCCGGCTCAAGGACCAGCGCCTTTTTAAAAGCCTCTATCGCCTTGTCAAAAATGGCGCGGGTTTCGGCCAACGCTTCCGGCCCTTTTTCAAAGGAGTTCTCTTCGGCGAGATTCTTGTAACAGAGCCCGAGGAGGTCCCAGCCGCCTGAAAATTCGGGGCTGTTTTTTACCAGCTCATCGGCGCAGGCTTGGGCCTCATCGTAACGGAAGTCTTCATAATCATCATAACCCGCCTTGAGCATTTCCTCGTCCCGCTTTCGGTCGCTGGAATTTTTCATAATCTTACCCCCGGTTAGAAAAATTATAGTAGAATATGCTATAAACGACAATACTTGCCTCAATGATACATATTCTTTATAATTAGGCAGCTTGCGGATAAGGAAACTTTATGACCGAACAAAACCTGCTCCACGACTTTCAGCAGCTTGCCGATGTTTATTTTAAACCCAAAAAAGAAAAAGAGTTCGAGGCCTATATCAACGGGAAAGGTCCCTGGCCCAAGGGTATTACATATAAGTATAGCCATTTCCCCGAAATATCGGAAGCTGGACTCGGCGGTCCGCACGATGCGCTGGCTCTGCGCATACTCCAGGCGGTGGCGCTATCAATGGAAGAAGAAAACATTCCCTACAACGATGCAGGTATCAGGGTGCAGCAATCATTGGGTGTTTCCTTCGAGAAAATTTTTAAAGGCGTCGGAAATCAGCATATCGGTTCCTGGAATATCGCCCGCCGTCTTTTCAAATATTATCCCGAGGAGTCCCGCGCCTTTTTGGAAGCCAACCTGTCGGCGAAGGGAAAGTCAAAGCTGTCCCAAAACCCCCTTTACGGTCTCATCATCGTCATGGCTGCGGAAGCCCTGGCCGCGGAAAGTGAGAAATATAAAAACTTTATCCCTTTTATCGAAGAGTTCGTCACCAAACAATTCGATGAAATAGAGGCCCTTCAATCTATTGAAGATGAAACTCCCTGGCAAAACGCCCGGCTTGCCTGTCTTATCACCGGCTCTTGCTCTCCGGGCCTGGAAAAACTACGCCGCCGTCTTTTCTACTACATGGGTTATAAGTGGGGGGTCTCAGGCTGGGTTGGTTCGTTAATGAACAATGAAGATACATTTTGTACAAAAGAAAAACTGTGGGAAACAGGAAAAAAGATCAGCCTTCCCGATGAATGGTTTGAGCTGCTCTATCTTTTTGGCTATGCGGGAAAAATAAAAGCCAAGGACATTCCCTACATTACTCCCCCTGACCGGCAGTTTCTTGCAAAACATTTCAAGGCCCTTTATGCAGAAAACCGGCCCCTCTTTGACACGGTACACCGCGCTTTTTATTCACAGTTTGACGGAAAGACATCGAAAGATGAAGTCCCGCTTATTCCCAAAAGATTGTTTGCATATTCATTTTATCTTCTTTCCATCAAACTTGATAACGGCGATGAAGATGCTATAGCTTTAGTTAAAGAGTTGATAGAAAATTGGGACACCCTTATCAAGGTTAATAAAGGTACCCTCGACCCCGAAGATATTGCCCCCTTCGCCGTCCTCTACGATCTGGGAATTCCGCAAATAGAGGCGTACTTTACGGAAAAATTTGCCCGGGAAGCATCACCCGATTATGACTATAAAAGTAACCTGATCCGTTTGATCATTGAACTCCGCAGAGACTGGGCGACTCCTTCCCAAACTGCCAGAGCCTTTATTGCCGGAAGACATTTTAACGCTGAAGATTTTCATAATTCCTTTAATACGAAAGGCCGCTTAAAGGATATGGAAGACTGGGAGGCATGGGAATTCCCCGCCGAGGTGGTCCGTGAATACACCGCAGCCCACCCTAACGAAACCCGCACATATATTGAAACCCACCTTGCTGACCTTGGATCAAAACCCGAAAGCCGCCTGCGGGCCGACGACTTTGGCAACTGGGCAAAGACTGTCTTTTCGCCCGGCAGCGGGCTTGGCGGCATGGACGCGCTCATCCTCTTTGGAGCAAAGTCAAAGCGGGTGTTCAAGGTACTCGAAGAGATACTCCTTGACCGGGAGGACGAGGTACGCGCGGAACTTGAGAAAAGGCTGCCCAAATTCAAGAAGGATGCTTCCGAGAGCGCGCAGAGGCTGTTTATTCTGTGGAATGCAAAGAAGCATTAACCCAGCGCATCTTTTTTGCAAGCAGGGCAATAAAAAAGCCTTCCGCATAGCGAACCGTAATACCATCCAGGATGTCTGCATTTTCTGTTTTGAATTTTGGTACGGAATATAAAAATCTTTTTATATTATCGAAGTTAATTTTTATGAGCCAATTCGTTGCGTACCCTATGGCGATTTCTATATACTGAATAAAAATATGAACGCCGTAAGTGATTGCAAGGGAATCCCGCTTGTCAAGTTCATCCAATGCCGCCTGAAGAATTTTTATTTTCCCGGGATCGCCTGATTGCGGTCCTTTGCAATCTTCGTCCAGCTTTTTATCTTGAAAAAGCTGCATTCCTTCATCAAGATCGATAAACAATTTTTCCTGTTCCGCATACCCTTCTTTAATTTTTTTGGCGATTTTGATAGCCGCGAAAGCTCGAGGACTTATCGCTTGAAAGAGCAGTTGAGCTTTCATTGTACACCATCAGAGCCTGATCCTGCGATTTTTCCGCGATGAACATACCTATACCGATAACATACTCCCGGAAATATCCGCCGATGCCGGTATCAAAAGCCAGCGTTTCCCGTATAGCGCTTTTGATTTGATCAGGCTCTCCCTGATGAAGGCCCGCCTCAATTTCAACTCTTAGGCGCCTTTCTTCTTCCGTAGGATCGTCCAGATCCAATACCAAACGCCAACCCGGCCAGGTTCTTTCTGCAATTAGCTTTTCAATACCTTCGCGGCATTCTTCCGCCGTTTCAAAATCGTAGTTTTTTTCTACCTGCAATTCGCCGCCCAGCTGCCCTGTACCGATGGCGGCCTCTGCTGCCCCGGTCTCTATGTACACGACAAGCCCCTTGGGAGATATAAAACGCTTCTTCATTATATTATCCTTTGGCGAGGGATGATGAATTTAACATCATTTTAGGATAGGTTTCAACTGTTTTTCAGGAATACTAAAAATATTAATTGGCAGAATACAGTGACTATGGTATACTGAACCTGGTTGGAGGCCCCCCATGACTGAAAAAGAACTGGTAAAAGAATTCTGGCACGTTTGCAGGAGTTGCGAACCCTGGAAGAAAGATGAATTTGAGGCTTATATCACCGGGAATGGCCCTTGGCCCAAGGGCATTAAATACGACTTCCTCTTTCCCGATGAAGTAGCGGCGGAACTTGACGGCAAGTACGGCGCCCTGGCCCTGCGCATAGTCCAGGCGGCAATCCTCTCGACCAAGGATGAAAAAATTGATCCCGCAGAAGATGCGGAAGTACGGGTCCTCAAGTCCCTGGGGAGGCCCTTCAAGGATGCGTATAAGTTGGTCAAAAAAAGCGAAGGCGGCGGGGACCGGCACGGAACCTGGAACGCAGCGCGTAATTTTTTAAAATACTACAGCGATGAAATTCCGGCCTTTCTGGATGAATTATTGACG
This sequence comes from Treponema primitia, assembly GCF_046533075.1. Taxonomy (GTDB): domain Bacteria; phylum Spirochaetota; class Spirochaetia; order Treponematales; family Breznakiellaceae; genus Termitinema; species Termitinema primitia_B. The sequence continues at coordinate 44,446 of NZ_JAJQRB010000025.1, forward strand.
GACTTGCAGTCCGACGACCCCAAAATGCTGGACCCGAAAGAGAAACTTTCCGGCATCAACATAGCCTTGGCCGCAGGAATCATCGGACAAGCGGACGCCGCTACCGCCGAAAAATACAAAAGCTTTATCCCCCTTATCGAAGCCTTTGTGGCCAAGCAGGTTCACGAAGACGAAAACGACATCGACCTCAAAGAATGGTTCATACAGCGGGAACACAATTACTGCGGGCACCTGGCCGCTTTTTTGGCCGGTGACTGTTCCCCGGTTTTGAAAAAATTGCGGCTCCGCATCCTTTTTAACACCTGGTTTCCTTACTGCCCCTATTCGGGGGAGGAGCTTTGGGAGCTGGGCAAAAAAATCGGCCTTCCCGATGAGTGGTTCGAACTGCTCCTCCTCCAGGGAGATATAGAAAAAACACCCGCTGAACTGGCGGCGCATTTCAATACGCTTTATAAAGAAAACCGCCCACTCTTTGAAAAAACCAACCGGGCTTTTTATTGGCCGCTTGACGGCAAAACCCTTGATGACGAAGTCCCCTGCCCCAGCAAAAAATCATTCCGTTTTTCCCTTTATTTGCTCGCCATCAAACTCGCCAACGGCGAGGGGCAAAAGGAGGTTAAGGAACTGTCGGAGCATTGGGACGATCTTATCGAGATTAAGAAGGATTCATATTTCTGCGACAACGCATCTTCCTCCCCCGATTTTACCCGTCCCTTTGCGGCGATCTACGAAAGCGGCATACCCGGCCTGGACAAGCTCTTTGAAGAAAAATTCGCCAAGCACCGCAAAAATGATGATGACCGGATCGACTATATGTCGTATATCATCCGCTTCATTATCGATCTGCGGAAGGAATGGTGTACCCCCGAATCTACCGTGTTGGCCCTTCATACGGCGAACCGTATTAGTGTGGAAGAATTTCACAACGCCTTTAACGCGATACGGTGGAATCTTGATACCCCTGACTTTACCTTCCCCTCCGAAATTATACGGGACTATACCCACCTTCACCCCGAGGAGACCAAAGCCTGGCTTGTGGGCCATCTGGCGACTGTCGGGACCAAGACCGTTCATAATGAACAATCCGAAGATTTTGCCAGATGGCTCAAGGCGGTATTTTCGCCCGGAGCCCAGGACCTAAAAGACGCAGTGATCCTCTTCGGCGCCAAATCAAAGCGTGCCATCAATGCGGTAGAAGAACTGCTCTTGAACCATGAGGATGAAGTCCGCACGGAGCTTGAAGCGGCGCTGCCCAAATTTAAGAAGGATGCCTCCGAAGCTGCACAGCGCCTTATCGCCCGGTGGAACGCTATGCCCGGCGCGGCGGAACGGGCCGCCAAACGGGCAGCCCAGCCGGCTGCGGCGCCTGCCCAAGCCGCGCCCACTCAGCCGGCAGCGAAAGCGCCTGCAAAACCGGCTCCCGCTGCGAAACCAGCGGCAATACCCGCGAAAGCGGCTTCCTCAGGGGTGCGCAGTTTTGTTTACACCGACGACAAGTCAAACAAGTTCTGGAATATCGAAGTAAGCGGCGTCAGCTTTACGGTAACTTTTGGCCGAGTGGGAAGTGCCGGGCAAGTATCGGAAAAAAGTTTTGATACCGAAGGCGCCTGTGCCATAGCGGCCAACAAGCTTATCGCGGAAAAAACTCGGAAGGGCTATGTTGAACAGGGCGCTCTTGCTGCATCCGCAGCCTCGACACCAAAGCCTGCTGCCGCGTCAAAGTCCGCCGCTTCTGCAGCTCCCGCTCCGGTGGTGCAGCCCGCTCCGGCGGCGAAAGCGCCCGCTACATCTGCTCCCGCAGCAGAGGCCGCACCCACCGGGCCGTCAGGCATACTGCACCGCAGCTTTATTTTCGATGACGGCAAATCCGGCAAATTCTGGACCATCAAAGTAAAGGGCGCCAATTTGATCACCATTTACGGCAGAGTAGGCAGTGACGGAGAAAAAACAGAAAAAGATTTTGATAGCAATGATGCTTGTACAAAAGAAGCGGAAAAATTAATTACGGAAAAAACCAAGAAGGGCTACGTAGAACAGGTTGTGTCGGAACCCACCATCGTTCCGGCAGCGGCAGGGGCCGATCCGGCTGCCGCCGCTCAGGACGCAACATGGGAAGCAAAGGTAAACCCCTCCCGGAAAAAGCTCATCGCCTGGGTTCCCGAAGAAATCTTTGCCGCCGTCCGTTTTACCGACGGGAAAATCCCCGCCCCCAACGCTTTGCGTTTTGTTTTTGCGGAACATTTCCTCCTGGCCTCTCCCATCCCCCTTCCCGAATGTGGAGAAATAATAGCGGCCCTGGACAAAAAATCGGTGCAGCAGGCGCTTAGGGCGCTTTACGAAAACTGGCTTTCCATCGGGGCGGACGCAAAGAAAAAGACCGTTCTTATTCCCTATTGTTTCTATACCCCTATAAACGAACTGCTGGCCCTCAAAAAACAGATCTACGACTGGGTTGATGCAAGCCGGGGAGCTCTGGCCGCCTTTGCCGCCGAATGTTTCGCCGCCAACGGGAACGACCTAGCCTTCCTCGCTGTGGACGAAATATCCCAAAAGGCGGGAAATAAGCAGGTCAAGAAAGCTGCCCGCGGCGCATTGCTCAAGGCTGCCGCCGATTTGGGTATCACCCTTGATGAACTTCTGGACAAGATCGTCCCCACTCTGGAATTTGACAGTAACGGTAAACGTATCTTCGATTTCGGGCCCCGGCAGTTTGAAGCTAGTTTGCAGAAAGATTTTTCCGTAGCCCTCACCGACCTTTCCGTGGGAAAGCCTATCAAGAGTCTCCCCGCGCCGAACGCTAAGGACGACAAGGAAAAGGCTGATCGTGCAAAGGCGGAACTTTCTGAACTCAAGAAGTTTATCAAGGCGGTGGTAAAGAGCCAGACCATGCGGCTTGAACGGGTGCTCATTGATGGCCGGCCTTGGAAAATTGAAGCCTGGAAAAAACTTTTTGTGGAAAATCCCATCATGCGCTGTTTCGCTTCCGGTCTTATCTGGGGCGCTTATACTGACGGCAAACTCCTTGAAACCTTCCGCTACATGGACGATGGTACCTTCAACACCGCCCGCGACGAGGAATACACCCTGCCGGAAACGGCGGCCATCTCCCTGGCCCACCCAATAGAGATGGGCGAAGAAACTACCGCCGCCTGGAAACAGCAGCTTGAGGACTACGAGATCATCCAGAGCATAAAACAGCTTGAAGTAAAAGTCATTCCCTTAAAGGATGATGACATCGAAACGGAAAAGAATTTCGGCGTCAAGCGTTACCTGGGGAACACGGTCCCCGAAAGCGCCCTTACCGGTTTGGCGAGGAAGTACGACATGGAACGGGGCCCCACCGGAGACAGCGGCTCCTACTATTCCTACGCATTCAACGATACCTGGCTGGGCCTTACCGCGGCCATCACCTTTGACGGCCCCTACATGGGCGGCGGCGAGCCCGGTGAACTGCAATATGCCTACTTCTACAAACTAAGCGGCCCTGATACCGAGGACCCCATGGGCTACGGCGATATCGCCAAGGGTGCGGGGCTCGATCCCCGGACGCTTCCCCAACGCTTTGTGAGTTCCATTCTGTCTATCTTCGATAATTTGCTCAAGGCGGCGGAGGGTGCGGAGGAAGATGAATGAAGGATCAGAAGCCCGAGTTGTCTGTTTTCGATTTTAAACCCGGCGTCCGTTATTGGGTAATCTACAACTTTGACGACACCGATGGCTTCTGTCATCCCGCAAAGGAAACCTGGATCCTCCGGGCTATTGAAGGGGACAAGGAACAGCCCGTGCTCGTGGTGGACATTGAGGGCAAGCTCCTCCGTTTCAGCCCCGAGGAACACATTGCCAGAAACGCTGCGGAGTATATTTCCGAGGCCAACTTCTCCGTTCAGTATTTTCGTGAAGCCTACCAAAATAAGCACTTCAATATGGAAGCGATGTACGAAAACCTCAATAAGAAAGATATAGAGGAATCCGACGGCAGTAACCTCTACCATTTAGCGGCGGTTTATTTCGACATCCGGGCGATTAAGTACCTCCATTCTCAGAGCGTTAAGCTCACGGCAAATGAGGACAGGAATACCCCCCTCCACAAGATATGCTTGAGCAGCCTCGGCGCGAGTGAGTACGCCAGGGATTACGACGCAATGTACCAAACCGTCTGCGCGCTTCTGGACGCCGGGGTAAATCCCCAAGCGCCGAACAAGCAGGGGAAGATAGCTTACCTTGAGGCAGCGCGGTATGGCGTCTTTCCCCTGATCCACGCCCTTGCCGACCGGGGGGTCAGAATGGACGCCGCCAATTCAGAAGGAAAAACCGTTTTGCATTTTATCTGCGATAAGCTTGATGTTCTTAAATATTTTGCCGGCCACATTGAGCAAGTGAAAAAGATGCTCGCCATCCTGGTACAATCCCCCGCGATAGGCCTTGATATTGATGCCAAGGACGGCTACGGCCTTAGCCCCCTTTATTACGTCCAGCGCGCGGGGCCGGAGGCAAAGGAAATCGCCGCCATCATCGTTGCTGCAAAGACGGCAAAGACGGGAGGAGATGACACAGCAGCCTCCATAGCCGCCCTCACCGGGGGTATGGATATCTGGCAGGCAGTTCTCCGCGAGGACCCTGAGGCAGTGGAAGCGCTGCTTAAAAACGGCGCCGACCCCAACATAGTCCATGACGAGGACGATCTTACCCCCCTGCAAATCCTATGCAAAAAAGAACCGCGCCTGCCCGTTCCGCCCCATGAGGAGAAAGACTTTTATGCGGTTATGGATCTGCTTTTTGAACACGGCGCCGATATTAACCGCATCAACGAAGTAAACGAAACTTCCGCCCTCTTCTGGCTTCTCAATTCCCCTTACCGGTGGACATTGGAGGTTTTGGAACACCTTATCGAAAAGGGTCTTGACCCCAAGGTACCGGTAGACCGCGAAGGCAACACCGGCCTCCATGCTATGTGCCATCGTTTGTATGACCAGCGGATGAATTTCCTGTTTATCGAAAAGCTGCTGGACGCCGGGGCCGACCCCAATCAGGCAAACCGTAACGGCTTTACCCCCCTGATGCTCACTGCCGAAAACGGCCTTGAGTTTGAACAGGAAATCGCCGAGCTCTTGTTATCCCATGGCGCCGATCCGGGCCATGCGGACAGTAATGGTAACACCGCCCTGATCTACGCCGCCGCCAATTACCACGAAGCCTCGGGCAAGCGTGTCATGGAACTGCTCTTTGACTCAGGCTATACCGATATTGCCCACGTTAATAACAGCGGGGAAAGCGCCCTGGATATTGCCCAGGGGAATAATCACGACCGTATAGTGAAGCTGCTGGTGGAGAGGGGATAGGGAAGCTTAGGCCCCCGCCTCAATGAGTTGCCCGGCAATTTCCGCAAAGTCCCCATCGGTGGCGTACCATAGAGCGTTGTGCTGCAGGTTATCCGCCGCCTTGATATCCACGCCCTTTTCGATGAGCAGAGCGGTAAAATCGTTGCGGCCCTTCATGGCGGCCACGATAAGGGGCGTTTCACCATCGGTGTTTTTCAGGTTTACATCGGCGCCTGCGTTTATCAGGGCTTCGCCGATAAACACATTGCCCTCCGCGGCGGCGTAGTGCAGGGGCGAACTGCCGTTTAAAAGTTTGAGGTTCACATCGGAGCCGGCTTTTACCAATATCTCTGTTATGGCCAGATTGGAATTCCGTACTGCCAGGATCAGCGCCGTCTCCCCTTGGTCGTTCAGGGCGTTTAGGTCAGTGCCGCCCTGTTTCAGCAAGGCCTGAACAAGCTCGCTATGACCGCTGTATGCGGCCTGGTGCAGGGGGGTGTTGCCATAGTTATCCTTGTGCTCCCCGACGCCCGAAAGCATGGGAAGCAAATCCCGGAGGCCCGCGGCAACCGCATGGTCCAGGGCGGTCTGTCCGTTTGAATCCTTCAGGGAACTATCCGCCCCCAGGCTCAGGAGAAATTTTGCCGCCTCTGTTTTCCGTTCTACGATGGTATAGATCAGCGCGGTCTTGCCCTGAGCGTCAGCAGCGTTAAGGTCCGCTCCGGCGTCGGCAAGCATCTTTACTATTTCCCGGTTGCCACTTGAGGAAACGCCGTGGAGGGGACTTATCCCATCATTATCGCTAATGTTCACGTCCGCCCCGTTGGCGATGAGGAGCTTAACCACATCCCGGGCGCCCTTTTTACAGGCGTAGAACAGGGGGGTATGTCCATGTTCATCCCGCTTGTTTACATTGAAGCCCCCCTTCCTGAAAAGGGTTTCTACAATTTCCTTTTGTCCGTTTTTGCAGGCGTTAAGAAAGGCGGCGTCCAGGGAATTAATCATGGCAGGCTCCTTGTATGTTCCGTTTTTGGCAATATCCTTAAGCGCCAGAAGCGCCGATGAGTGCAGATATGTATACGCATTAGCTCATCGGTTTCCAAAATAGTTGCTATAGGGTACAAAATTTTTCAGCGCCCTGTCCACCTGTTCCATCCGTTCCTCCAGGGAACCGCGCAACGGTATGTAGGGAATCTTCCGCGCTAGAAGATCCGCCACAGTCTGGCGGTGAAAAACTTCCCGCTTGCCGCTTCCGCTGCGATCCCAGGTATCGTCGTAGGGTATATCGTCCTCGCAGAGAAAAAAGAGATCGTAGCGGGAAGCGTTTTCCAGAGCAAGCCGGGTGAGGAGTTTCGGCGCCCTGCCGTGGTAGTCCAGGGCGTACATATAGGTGGTGATAGCGTTGGTGTCCACAAAGAGATAGCGGTTAGCTTTCTGAACCGCCTTTTCTTCCTGCTCAATGTGCCGCGTTGCGATAATGTCAAAATCCTTAAAACCTATGCGACGGTTCACCTGATGGTCTGTCCAGTAATCCCGGCCATACTCGGACGCAAAAACCGTGTGGTAACGCTTTGCCAGAGCCTCGGTAAGGGTGGACTTCCCGGTGGACATGGCCCCCACAAATACTACCTTAATGATAAGGTCCCGATACACAATGCCGTCAATAAATTCCCGGTACTTGAAAGGGTCCTCCCGTATCACTGTCCCCGATACGGGCACAATTTTACGGGCCTCATCAATACGGCGATCCTCGCAATGCAAAGCCCGGCTCATGTGTTCCCCGTAAAATTCGCCGGAATAAAAAGCGCTGATTCTGGTTTTCCCCAAAAGTTTTTTGATATACTCCTCTTCCTTAATTTCATGGGAACGTTCATTGGAGTATCCCTCGGGGCCATCCCAGGCTTCGATGACCGTGAGCTTTGGATAGAGTTTTCGTATCCAGGCGGAACGGACGCAGAGAGGAATGGGAGTAACACCGGTATGGTAGATCACCAGTATTCCTGCGTCCATTTCCTTGAGCATGGTGTCTACTACCAGGGCGTGCCCCTTGTGAAAGGGCGCGTACTTTCCCAGGGTAAGGCCAATTTTTTTCACCGGCCTTCTCCGGCAGGCGCGGCATTTACGGCATCAGCCTGATTTTGCGAAGCCCCCTTTGTCCATGTGTACATGCCGTAGAAGGCATTGATAAGGTAGGCCGACCACATAAGCACCATAAGGGGTCCTTCGGGGCTGTTGTTTGCCCAGCGTATACTCCACATGATCACCGAGAGGATGTTGAGACTGATATAACAGAGCCACTGTTCCCGGTAACGCCTGACCATGAGAATAGTGGCGATGATCGAAAGAACGTTGGTAGCGGCGTCGATGAAGGGCGTGTTTTGTCCCGGTATAAAAGAAAGGCCGAAGCCTCCGGCGGTGACGGAAACAGCGCAGATCAGTACCAGGAGCAGTATACCCCGCCAGCCCATCTTCCGCATACGGACGATGTCCTGATCCACATGGCCCCGCCACATCAGGAAACCTATTATATTCATGGGGAGGTAAAAAAGCATATTGAGGCCCACTTCGCCCCAAAGCCCGTTGTGCCAGGCTATCCAGGAATAACCAACACAGTTGAAGGTCCCCGCAGGATAGTTGAGTATGCTGCCCTTGGCGGCCATGAGTACGCAGAGTACCCCGGATAAAAAAACGAGAAAACCAAAAAAGTTGTCCTTCGTTGCTATGGTGATAAAGACCGCCATGCCGAAAAAAAGCAACAGCCAGATAATTTCGTAGGGGGTCCAGCGTAAGATACCGCTTAAAATGCCTTTATCATTTTGCATGATACTTCCTTATCTCCGCATAACCCCAGACCACTAGTATATCGTTTTTATTCTATCTTGTTTTGTAGATTTGTCAAGACCATCAGTATTATTGATAAAGGGACTAATAAAATTGACGATGAGAAACGGTGAGTACGACCATTGAACATTGAGATATTCCTCTGATACGGTTCCGATACTTTTTTCTTTTTCGAATCGGCTGCTATCCCGGATAGTGTTGTTATAATTGCGGGGTAATGGAAAAACCGCAAAGGCGCAGGAGGCGAAAAGGGAAAGGGAAAGGGAAAGGGAAAGATACATAGGGATCTTTTTTTCTTCTGCGCCTTTGTGTGCCTTCGCGGTGAAATTCATCTTACTCCTTGATGTGGGTCAAGTTTAGCCCATAACGAACCGGGAAAATTGAAAAACGGGGAAATACGACAAAAATAGTATAAAATATCGTGATACGGAAAGAATTGTGCTATATTATACTTATATTCTATTATAAAGGGTGATAATTTTGTCCGGTGGCCTGTTTATCGACTGTCTTGACCAGTTAAAATGTCATAAAAAAATACTTACTACTCCCCAATTCCGATAGATTTATTAGGTTACATTCTACCCCTTTTTGGACAAGGGGCTGTTGTATGAAAGCAGCGTGCTTTTTTGTCCTGGCTCGCGGTATTGCCCTCTTATTTGCAGGATGCGACCTTTTTCTCAACACCCCGGAAAAAGACGCCCGTTCCGGGGCGGAATACGAGGTATGGCTGGCCAAGGCGCCCCATCTTAGGGCAGCGCAGAGGTGCCAGGCATCGGATTTGGCTTGCGAACCTGACTGCAATCACTTTCAACCCATACTTCCCGTCAATTCTTCCCCTAGTTTCCGGGCTCCTGGTTGTCATGACCGCAGCTTCGCTTGCCCCGGCATGAGACTTGTAGTATTCTGTATGCAGGAGGCCGATATGAACGATGCGGCAGTTTTATTAGATGAAATCCAGTCCCTTCCGCCCAATCTTGTGGCGGAGGTTCTGGATTTTGTAGGGTATTTGAAGCAAAAAAGCCGGAAAGCGGAAAAGTCCATCCTTCCGCATTTTACGAATGCGCAGATTGAAGAATGGGCACAAGCGCCGGAGATACAGGCGATTGTGGGCGCGCTTAAAGGCGCCGACCTTCCCCCTGATGTTACCATGAAGGATATTCGGGAAATGCGGCTTGCGGAAAAGTATGGTATATGAACATCCTGATAGATACCAATGTCGCCCTTGACGCGCTGCTGGAGCGGCAGCCCTTTACCGCCGCCGCCACCAAGATTCTGGGCTTATGGCGAGGGGGCGTTGGAATTTTTGTCTCGGCATCCGCGATTACCGATATTTACTACATTTCCCGCAAACACATAGGCAGCAAAAAGGCCGCAATGGAACTCTTGAAACGGTTGCTGCTCAACGCCGATGTCGCAACGGTCAGCAGCGCTGAAATCCGCCGGGCCATTGCCCTTGAATGGGGCGACTTTGAGGACGCGGTTCAATATGCCGCCGGTGAATGCCTCACGGTGGATTATATTGTTACCCGCAACCCCGCCGACTTTACCACCGCCGCCCTTCCGGTTGTTACGCCGGAAGATTTTCTGAGTCTGGTGGTCTCCGGTTAGAGCGTTATCCCGTGAGGCGCCAGGCGCCAAAAATGCCTTCCCTTTGGCGCCTATAACGACAAAACCCATCCTTACGGATGGGCCTCTAGCTGTTGCCGCCAAAGGGAATTGCCTTCCGGTCGCAAACTTCCTGTTTGCTCCCTACAGGCCGCCTACGCCCGCTGTCGGCGCCATCCATGGCGCCTTTTCCTCACATTCGTTCGGCGCGGGCTCCGGTTCAATTCCCTTTGGCGCCTATGCGACAAACCCCATCCTTACGGATGGGCCTTTAACTGTTGCCGCCAAAGGGAATTGAACCCTTGACACAAGGATTTTCAGAACGACCAAGGCGCTTGTCAACCTGATATTATTATAGTATATAATGTACAAAATTGTCAATATTTTATCATCATTTATCAATAGTTTTGTGAGTTATGTAGTGAGTTAGCATTGCTAACCTTACTCTGAGTAAGGTTAGGATCTAACATCATCATTCCTGATCTTAGGGGTATACACCGGACGTATCCCACCCTCAAACCACTATAACCATTGGCGATAGTAGTTCCATTACGTTATGGAAGCTTGAACCTACTGATTAAAGAGCGCCCCCGGCGGCTATTCCAGGGGCGCGGTGCAAAATATAGAAAAACGACTAAATGATATCGCTCCTTTTCTTTTTGCCTGACAACTCTGGCCGGGCGAGATACGTTCCCCATGCGGGGGACGCTATAATGACCGAGGCCAACGGCCCGGAGATTACCGGAATAATAACTTGTTCACAGCCTGGCATTTTACTTCATATCTGGTACTAAATTTCTCCTCCATGTCCATCGGTTTCCGCTCCCTCGTTGAGCCATTCGGCGGAGATACGGATTACCTTATCCCCGAAGCGGCGGAGATACTTTTCTTTAATCCGCCCATCTTTGATCCAGCGCTGTAGCGTTACCTTGTGGACCTTGATACAGTCCGCCGCCTCCTGATAGGTAAGCCACTGGTATACAGAAACAGTGGCGCTTTCATTCATTTGAGTGCCTCCTAATATTTATCCACCAGAGCTATCTGCCCGGGCGTTACCGATATCTTAACACCTTATCACTTTCCGTACTATCAAAGTCCCAGGGGTCCGCCTGGTCTGCTTCGGGTTTACAATTCCCGGATTGAGAATCAAGCGGCGCCGCTGCCGGCCGGAGCTGGGCAAGGTAGGCTTCCATTCCGTACCCGATAAGGACCGCCAGGAAGTCCTGAAAGGTGAGGGCCCTATGGCAGCCCCCGGCCTCATGTTTCCAGCAATCCTCTATCTGCATAAAGTAGGATGCCGGAAAAGACACCCGGGCGCCTATTTGTTTTTCACGCTTCATGGTTTTCCCTCCAAATATGCCGCCAGATAGACAGGATAATACACCGTTCCCCTTGCGCCGTATCATGGCCGGACTTTTCAACCGGAAAGGGGATAACTTCGCATTGAGCGGGGCCATGTCGACATACCCGCAGCTCTTTGCGGATCGCTTGCCGGACAGCTTCTTTCAGGTCCCATAAATCCTTAATAGACACCTCTGGTTTTTTCATCTTTGCCGCCTGCCCCTTTCAGAAAAAAAGCGTTTTATCTTATCCCTTAAAAAATGCTTTTTAACCGATACCGTAATTATGACAATGCCGCCGGGAATATTTATCGGCCATACGCCGCCCATGATTCCGTCTTGCCTATACACGGGAAGCCCATGTTATCCCCTCCGCTCCGATACTGCGAAGGAACCGATCGTTATCCAGAGCTTCACCCAGGGCCGCCATTTTGAAAATATCTTCCTCATCCGCCCAGGATTTTGTCTCACTTGCCTTGTCATACATCCGGGCAAAGAAAACACGCAGAGCCAGGGCTTCCCCGTCCGTCCCTATTGCCTGGTCCGCTTCCTGGAAAGCCGAAAGGACATCCTTCTCGGGCCAGAATTCAAGGGATGGGATAAATTCATCGGTGTAGATCATTTCACGCCCCCGGTAATGCTCCGGACAAACGCCGCATCTTCCGCCGCTTCATGTTGGGAAACCCGCAGGAAGATCTCTCCGTCGTCAATCCAGGTATGGTTTTCCTCCGCATCTTCGTACAGCCGTTCCATACGCAGGGCAAATATTCTCAATTCCGCCGCTTCCCGGGGTGTACCCATTGCCGAGCGCATCCGGGAAAATACTTCCTCTACCCGTTCCGCCGGGTAAAAATTCACCGCATTGATACCGTCGGCATGGCCACCGCCATCGATAAAGGGTTTCATTACCGGGACAGGTTCAGGAGCAGTAGGGACGCCTTCTACCTTTTCCCCTGCTATTCCGGAAATGTCATCCTCTCCTTGGTCTTCCTCTTTTGGGAAGCTGGCTGCCCAGGACAACTGTTTCCGTGCGTGCCTATACAATTTTACTGCGAGATTGTCCACAGAAAAAGCCGTTTCATCCGCCATCACGAAAAACAGCGACATCCGCTCGTGAAACACCCGCAGGGCCGCTGCTTCCATATCGGTGCCCATGGCCGCCGCCGCTTCCTTAAACGTCCGGCGGATCTTCTTTTTCGGCCAGAAAATCAGACTGTCATATTCATAACCCATTCTCTTTACTCTCCTTGCTATGATTCCGGACCCATACAGGCCCGGTAAAAATAATGGGGGAAGGCGGAGCGAAGAAACCGAGGGCTTCAATACCCGGATTAGTTCTCTACCCTCCCCCAAAGATCACCGATTACAACCGGCTTCTGATGGCCAGCCCCAGCCGGATAAGGGCGCCGCACTGCCAGCGTTCCCCGCGGTCCTTCACGGCTATTCCCAGCCGGTACATGAATCCCCTCATGGTTTACCTCCCTGTTAAATGATTTCATCCGGCAGTTTCACCTCTGAAATTACCTCAGCCTGCCGTATTGGATGCTTAGCCGATTCCATGAGTTCGGCAAGATCTGACTCCATGAAAAAATACCTCGCGCCTATTTTCCGATACCCGATCTTACCGGCATAAATCATCCGGCGAATGGTTATACTGGACAGCCCGATCTGTTTTGCCGCTTCCGGAATGGTAAGGGGCTTTGTCATGGTCTCCCTCCTGTTAAATGATTTCCCGCTCTAAGGCGTCCTTGATTGCTTCAAGCGATTTGAGAAAAAAGCCCGGTGAATGGGGAGGGTAGAATTTCACCTCCTCAATCATGATTTCAATAAAGGCAATCGCATCCAGCCGGTTCCCGATGCGGGGTTCGTTGTCTTCCATGGCTCAAGCCCTCCAAGGCGCTGCGATATAGCCCCAGGCGTCCCGTTCATACCGGAATGACTTCACCCGCTTCGGGCCTTTATAAACAACATAGACCCGCCTTTTCTCACTGTAGGAAACTGAATAGTCCATTGCCTAACCTCCTATTGGTATCATTTCCCGGATTTTCCGGGGCGCGTTCATTTACCCCCTCTGTACCCCCCACTTTTTCCGTACAAACGGCATCCAGGGATGGTTTCCCGGGATTGGTCCGATACTGGTAAATGGCACAATCCGGGGATGAACAAACCCGGAAAGGATGACCGTTCATGCACCACCGGCAATAGGCGAAGATTACGCTTTTCTTAACCTTCCCTTTTTTCTTTGCCAGGCCTTTTAGAACGCACTCCGCGATGGTACAGATCCGCCCGGAGCAGTCCAGGCACCGGGCTTTTATGGCTTGCTTGGCTGTCATGGTTTCGGTTCCTTTATGTTTATAAATATAAACTATATTTGTTTAGTTTGCAATATATATTTGTTTATTTTTATATGATTTTTATTTATTAATATTTTATATAGTTATTATATAAACATATTTTATTGACTAATCCCAATAATAGAGTTATACTCATACATTAAGGGGGCTCTATGGCGATATCGGAAAAGATAAAAATCCTTATGGTAAAGAAGGGAGCCAAGCAAAAAGAGGTAGCGGAGGCCCTGGGGATATCCCCGGAGTATTTCAATAACAAGCTAAGGGGGGAGAAATTCACCCGGGAAGAGTTGGAAAAAATAGCAGCCGCCTTAGGGGCAACATATAACGAAGATCCCCCGCCCCGCGCTTGGTTCACCCTGAACGACACCAGGGAAGAGATATAGCCGATGGATAGTACCCCGGTACTCCATGATGGCGAATTTGTTCTCACCCGCGAAGGCAGCAAGGATTTTGGGGAAATCTCACCGGAGATCGCCCAGGCAATCAGGCGGCAAGCGGGAAAAATTCGCCTTAGAATCGGGAAACAAGAGGGAGAAAGGGAGAATTACGGGGAAAGGCACATTGAGCGCCCTGATAGGTTACAGCAACTCCGGGATAACGGATATCAAAATGCCCGAGATCTGGTCCAAGACGTTACCAAAACCTACGATGCTATCTATGGCGGGAAGGGTTCAAGGCTTATTTTGTATAAAAAGGGCATAAAAGACGCAATGATCTATGTCGAACTTACCCGGTTAGAAGAAGGCGATTTTTATGACGTAAAGACTGGCCTTATCACTAGGAAGGACTTTATGGGCAATAAAAAACCGCTTTGGAATACATCACAAGGCGGTTAAAAATCTGACCTGGTAACGGCGCAGTCAATACAACGCATTTCTACGTCCCCTGGCGCTGATTCTCGGGCTGATCAGATACTTAAAAGTATCGGCATAAAACTGGGAATTGTCAAGATAAAAATAGGAACCTAGGGGGGGTGGGGGAAAAGGGGTCCCGGAAAACCCCACCACGGGCCGGCAATGCTGAGGCCGGAATAACTCCCCACTACGTCAATCTTACCGGGTAACCGGTGTAAGGAACGGCGCCAGGAGATCGTTACCCCCGATCAGGGTTTCCGGGCGCCGTCTTGGGACCGCCATACCGCACAAACGGCAGTCGCCCTTCCCTTTGGAGTTTGGCATACCACTCAAGGGCTTCCTGCTCTCTGAAATACTGATACCGTAATTCTTTCAGCGATAACCCGCCATCGGTACAGCGTTTATCCAGTTCAGCGAATATCCCTCTTAAGCTTTCCACTGCCTCGTAATATTTTTTTCTCAGATCAAAAGTATCAATACCCGAATTTACGCAGATGGCAATTGTTTCTTCAAGCTCTTTTATCAGGTCATAATCGTGCGGCAGTTTTTCACTCATAATGGTAAATCTCCAATGGGTTTTTCCTGTGAGGTTCACCCCTGAGAAGGTTCCGGGCTTCGATAGCCTGGATATAGCGCCATACTTCGCTCTCTGAATCATTGGTAGTGATTTTCTTTTCTCCCAGGTATGCGGAGTACTGATCCGTGATGGGGTTATAAGACACAGAATACTGGCGAAGCGCGTCATGGCCTGGGAATTCATTAAAAGCCCCGCAAAACGGTTCCCCACAAATCGTACTTGCCCATAGCACCGAAATTAAGAGGGGGGGAACCACTATTGATCTTTGGGCCTCCCCCCAAGCCAGCGATCGTCGTAGCGGTGTCTTTGTTTTCTTCGCTGAATGTTTTGAACCAATCCGCAAGAAAGCGTTGCAGTTCACTCATGCTGTTATCAACTCCGCCCAGTACCCCGGTATCTCCTTCACCTGTTCCTGTTGTGGTTCCGGCGGCTTCCTTGGCCCGGTCCATGGCCATTTTGTAGGAATCGCCTAAGTGGAATAGTCCATAATCAGTAGATCCGGTAAATTTCATGTTCATACCTTTTTGGAAATTTTCCCAATTATTCCAAGCGGAGCTGAACGATTTACCAACGGCGCCGGGAAGGTAGGAGCCAAGGGCAAGGATGCTCTGGACCAGATCATAAATCGGATTCAAAAAGAAACCTATAAGGCGGTTAAGGGTTTGCCCTACTACCAGGAAGGAATCGGACCAACCCAATATGTCCCCAGAGATTTTCTTGACCATAAAGGAGAACCCGCCAAGAAGGACTATCGCTCCGGAAATAATAAGCCCGAGAGGATTTGCAGTCCATGCCGCATTGAGGCCCCAGGTGGCACCGGTTAATCCTTCGACGGCGCGGGTTATGGTCCCAATAATAGTATAACCTTTAAACGCCGCCCATACGGTGATAATGGCCGGCGCTATATCCCCGATGAATCTTGCCAGATCCGGGATTTTTGCAACAAGCCACAAAACCGTGGGAAGAATTTCCCGCTTTACAAATTCTATAAATCCCTTTACCGTATCGATAAAATCAGGAATCTTGTTGATCATCCACTGGATACCACCGGCAACCCCAAAGATAAACTCTGCCAGCTTTGTTGATACCAGCTCACGGTTTTGGACAGTCCACTCAAGAAATTTATCTACCAGAGGGGTAACAAATTTGATAAGCAGATCACTTGCAAGGTTTTGGAAGAAGCCCAGAGAAGTCTTGAGGTTTGTTATACTGGTGTTAAAATCATTTGCCCGCTGGGATGCTTCTTTTGGGATGATAAAACCGTACCGGCCCGCTTTCCGCATTGTTTCCTCTAAATCATCAAACATGGGAATGAGATCGGCAAAACTCTTTCCAAAGACAGCGGTTCCTATAGCCGCCCGCTTCCCTGCGTCCTGTTCCCCCTTCATTGCCTTTGCCACGATCCGGAATGCTTCCTCGACGGTACCGGCGCCCTTAATTTGTTTTGAAAGGCCGCCGTCGATTTTTTCAAGGGATTTGTAGAGCGCCCCGGTCCCGATATTTTTTGTCATGGTTAGCAATGCGGCATCCAGTTTTGAAGCTTCAACATTAGCATGTAGGGCAGCATAGCGGAACCTTTGCAGGGTTTCGGATTCAACCCCCAATTTATTAGCGTCCTTCAGTATTTGATCGGTACCTGATGCCCATTGTGGTATCGATTTAAGAGAGTTTCCGATCCCGGCAAAGGCTTTTGAAATTCCCTTTGCGGCCAGAGTTCCAAGGGCAACCTGGGAAGTTATCGACTTGAACATTTTTGACAGTGACGGTGACATTTTATCAACCGCAGAAAAAATTGTTTTAACCTGGAAACTTTTTGCATTTGCCATTCTCGATCCCTTACCTTTTCATCTTCTGCTGTATTTCTTTGCAGTATTGTTTGTTAAGCTCAGACCAGTGGCGACACTCTGAAAAGTCCATTTTCATAATATCGCCAAGGTTCCTGAACTTTCCCGTTACAGCAAGCCCGTCCATCCACTGGCTGAGCTTGCTCAAACTAAAAAATACAGCGCCGCGAGCGCCATACAGACACGGAAATCAGGCGCAGAAAAACTCTTGATAAAATCCTCCCCGTAACCGGAGAGCTTTCCCATCAGCGCGATTGCCCGGCTTTCAGCTTGAGTATCGCTGTATTTCTCAAGGATCGAGCGATCTTTTGTTTTGAATTCCCGGTAGGTTACTGATTCTCTGCCCTTGATGTTCTGGATCACACAGAAACCAAGGTTTTCATCCATTTTGTTCTCAAGCTGCCCCCGGCGGTACGCATCCACTAGGCGGGAAAAGAACATATCGGCGCTCTGCTCTGTTTCCTCCGTCGTATCTGACGGGAGGCCCGTCTCAAAATAATCCAAGAACTCCCGGACTGCAGCCTCGGCGTTTTCTTCGCTTATCTTGTACTCTTTTTCTTCTACCTTTTTTGTCCACTTTCCCATTATAGTGCCTCTTTAGTTTCTTTCGCGGCTCCGTACGGAGCGCGGCTTTCGCTTATGGCCTTAATGAATGCCTGCTGGGTGCTTTCTAATGCCCTGGAAAGACGCACTGCAGGGTTCATCCCCATGAAGGCGGCGCGGGTGCCCCTTATGCTGTGCTCAAAGGCGTCGATGGCGGCAGTTTGGAACGAATTGCACAACGCGGGAATTTTCCGGGATGCAAACGCGGCTTGTAATGCTGTTAGGTTCATTTCATTTCTCCTAAAAAATTTATTTCACTGCCCGACGATGTAAAAGCCAGGGGTACTCCAAGACTGTTACATCCGCCAGGGCATATACACTGAGAGCGCCCGTGCGCCCAGAAAAAACACGTCAAGCAGGGGGATACGGGCTGACAAGCTTCCGGTAGTTCTTGGAACTGTTTTTCTGCTGTCACTCTCAAAACCCCTCTAAGATCATATTCAAAAAACCCTGCCAGCCCCGGTGAACGCAAGCCGGCATGGTGGAAAAAAGGAGGACTATTTAATGCTGATAGGCGACTACCGAGCCCATGGACCGATTGTTTGCAGCAGCGGGTTTCAATCCCAAACGCTCCCGGATTTCCGCCTGTGTTGCGCCCTGATCACGCGCTTCAATTTTATGGACGATTGGTCCCGGATCGGGTTCCCGGTAAACTTGCTTAGGTTCCGACTTTTCAAAGGGTTCCATTTCCCTTAGTATTGCGGGAATAAGCCAGTCAGCATCCAGCCTTTCAAGTTCTGTGTCAACTAATTTTATAAATCCCTTGGCGCTTGTATCTGCATGGTAAATTTTACCCATGAAAGCATTTCCAATGAAGGGATACATAATAAGATTCCTGGCATGTGAGCCAGGACTTTTATACTCAAACATGTGGCCTATGCTTGAAAACATTTCTGCGCGGAGGGCCTCTATTTTTTTAAAGGTCCCGTCATACTGCGCAATGGCATCCTGGATCTTTTTGTACAAGGGCTTTACCTCGGCGATGGCTTTTTTAATGGCTTTTTCCGCCTCGGTCTTCTTTGCATTGTACTGTTCGCGGGCCTCGGTCTTCAATGCAGCGGCAAGTTTCGGCTCAAGTTTGCTGATAACAAGCTGAGCCGCATTCTGTTTGCCCTGGGCCTTTTCGATGGCCGCTATCGCCTTTGCGGGTTCGATGTCCTCGACATCGGACATTTTCTGTGCATCGGCAGCGGCCTCATCGGCAATCGCCTTTGCTTCATCGATTTGTTTTTGGATTTTTTCAGACTGTTTCATCAAAATGCCCTCCTGGTTTCTTTCGTGCGCTGTGCTTTCATATCGGTTATCTTGGCGGAGATAGCGGCGTCAAGTTGTTCTTCGGCTTTGCTGGCGTTGATCTTATCCTGAATGGGCTGTAAAGCCCCCGCGATTGCCAAACCTTCTGCAAATCCCTGGAACATCGGAACTTTCTCCGATGCTGTCATCTGGTCAATGAGCGCCATAACCTGCATCTTAATGTCGGCTCCGGTGCTGTCGTGGATAAGTCGGCGGGGTAATACTCCGCAGCTCCGGGCCGTTTCATATTCGGCATCGGTCAATTCGTAGATGATTTTCCGCATTTCGCTCATGTCTTTACCACTCCTTTATTGGTCGCCAATAGCTCACTCACCGCATCTGCCGGGATTCGCAAAGAGCGCCCCCCACCGATGCGATAGGCCCGCAGCTTTTCAGACTTTATCATGCTGTAGATCGTCGCAGGGGTTAAATTCAGCTTAATCGATAAAGCGCGTACGCTAATCAGATTATCCGCCAGATTACTTTCCATGTGTTATTCCTTTCCCCACCGAAGGGGTAGTTTCCAAAGAGGATGAAATAAAATTTGCAGACGGTGATTCATTAAGGGGTGCAGCCGGATTGCCGCATGAGGCTTTTCGTTTAGAAAATACAGCGATAGTCAAGTGATTGCTCCTTTTGTCATCTCGACAATAGGTACTAAAATTCTAATTATCATTCAGGAACCATTTTCCTTTTCCGTCGGTCAATGGTCAAATACATCGTTACCCGAAATTGTGCGGGAGTCAAGGGGGTTTTATGCGAAATCGTATTTTTTTATATTATTTTTTTGAGCGCTCCTGGGCCTTCTTGAGGGCAGGCATAATATAGGAATCGAAAATCTTCTGACTAGTAAACTCGGCTCGGACCTTTAAAAGAATACTTTCATTCCAGTCGATATGTTTTGCCTTTATTTCCTTCCCGAAACTCTGTAAGCGGATAGGCTTGGGAAAAATGTAGGTTCCCTCGGCGCCCCAATCATCGGAGAAGGTGTACAACCCGGCATGTTTTCCGCTTTCGCTCTCCAATACGAAGGCACCGCGATAGTGTTTCTTGGCAAGTGAGGCCATAAACTGCACATTTCGTTTCCCCGGTTTGACGCTCGGCCCTGAGAAATTCCTTGAGTTTGGAAACTGCTTCCCGGGGATAAGCCGCGCAGACTTTTTTACATTCCCGGACATGGAACCACCCCGGGCGGCAGGTCCAATTACCCGGTCGGAGCGGGGCGGCTTAATAGAACTGTCGATAAGCTCGGCCCAGCCTGAGAAGGCGGAAAAGCGCCCGCCCGCTTCCGGTCCCATAGTACCGGCTGCGGCCTGTATGTCTTCGATGCTCCGGGCGCTCTTGGCTTTCTCAACCTGGAAAGCGGAGGAGACAAAACCGGGCTGGCGGATTATTGAAAAGGTGTCTATTTCAGGGGGGCCGAATTTTTTATATGCGAAGGCTTGATCGTTAACCAGGCGGTAACAAGCGCGTTTGTGTTCGCGCGGAAATTCAGAGAGAGCCTTTTGGAGTTGCTTGAAGCCTGAGAAGTCAATGGAAATCATGCCCCGTGGCATATTGAATCCTTTCCTGCCGGAAAAATAAAATGCCGATCCCCATAATGAGAAGTATATAGGGATCGGCAATACTATCCCCGTTCCGACGGACAGTGACGGGAGTAGCTTCTTCCTGCGATAGTGTGCAGGATCACATTTATTTTATTTGACCATATCCGGGAATTGTGCGGGCGTCAAGCTATTATTTTTTGCCAGTAATTGTGTAAATACTATCTTTTTATACTCTATTACATCTTATTCTATCCTATTACATCGTATTGCTATCTGTTGCTATTAAAAAAATATTCTAGAACTTAATCCTTCCCCGCTTCCTCCGCCAGTCGCTTCCCCTCACTGACCGCGGATGTTCCGATGGTATATCCGAATTTCTCCCAGGCATACCATTCCAATGCCTGGGCGGAGGTCGTCATCTCCGCAATATCCCGGCTCACCCCGCGGCTGATGCGCAGCGCCACCAGGTTGTTCCGGACGCCGGAGAGGAAATAATCTGAGG
Source organism: Treponema primitia (assembly GCF_046533075.1). Lineage (GTDB taxonomy): Bacteria > Spirochaetota > Spirochaetia > Treponematales > Breznakiellaceae > Termitinema > Termitinema primitia_B. Next base: position 65,124 of record NZ_JAJQRB010000025.1, read on the forward strand.
CGCAGTCAGCATATACCCACGTATCGAGCAGCTCATGCCTCGGGTTCGTTTCGAGCCAGCCGCCGGAGGGCATCTTCTGGAGGCAGATCAGCCCCTGGAACTGTTCGTCGTTGAGGTCATAGGGGAAATCGTGGAACTGCGGCTGCTGTACATCACCGGGGAGCCGTTTCACGCTGAGGCCCCTGGCAAGAGCAGATTTGTAGAAGTGGGTACTTATTTCCAACATAGCCTCATCCATGGGACCGATTTTGGAAATCCTCCAGCGCTTGTTGCCATAGGGTAGATCAGGCTGTTCCCCTTTTTTGGTATCGGCCTTAAGCTGACCAAAACCTTTCGCGGGAGCTGCGGACCCCGGGGGGAGGCGTTGGACAAAACGGCAGACCTCCACGTCCCGGGCATCTGCGGCGTCTCCTGCATCGACTATGATAAATTCAACAGTACGACTGGTCCCGTCAACACAGGGAAAGGTAAGTTTTGTCTCCACAATCCATTCCCAGATCCGTTCAAATGCTCCGGCATATGCGTTCTCAGTCGGGCCCAGGAATACTCGTGTGCCAATAAACCATTTCCGGTACCCGATGCCGGTACCGATAATCGTCACCTCAAGCCGGGGCGGGTTGTTCTTGTCCTTGGCGCTGCCCCACTGCACATCGCATCCCATGGTGAGGTACAGGCAATGGGGAGACGGGACTTGCCACATAGGCCAGTTACCTCTCAGGGTGTTGAAATTGCTTATCTTGATAGTCTCGCCCACTTCTTCAAACGCTTCGCCGGCAAAGAGGTTCATAAATGACCGCATGGCATCGGGGCCCCCAGCTTCCGCCTTTGCTCGTTCTTTGTAACAATCGGTAAAGGAAACCATGCCCAGAGGAGCATACAATGAGTTGAGCCCAAAACTGCGGTAATACGGATCGGCGGGTGTTTTCGTGGCTTTCCAGAAAGCGGGTTTTAATTCCTTCGTTGGTTTTTTTATGCAATGGGGATGATATGAGTAGAAATCCTTTTTCTGGTAATCATGAATATGCTCACCACATTCCGGGCAGACGTAATATGCCGTTTTTATTTCTCCGCCCTGGGTGTCAGCTTTAAGGCCCCATGACAAACCGGGATCGGTAATCAAACGGAGCGGGATATATTCTCCGCAGTAAGGGCAGGGGATTAAGAATTCCTCGCACGTGCCGTCTTCGTACATTTCTGATATGAGACAATCACCCTTGACCGTGGGGGAACTAAAGAACGCCCGCTTGGCCCTGGCGCCCCATGATTTCGTGTGACCGGAAAGCACCTCGACCCATGATCCCTCACCGCTTGCGAGGAGCTTTTTTGTACCGGAAACTTCATCGCAGATCAAGACGCGGATATTTTTCTGCCGCTTGGCGGTCATGGCCGCGGCGCTTACAATATCAAGCCGGCCTCCTGTATACTCCTTAAATTTTATCTGACTTCCCGACCGGTGGGCCTTGGCGTTGTAGCTCTTAGCGATAATGCGATCCCGCAGTCCCATACTGGAAATTGCTTCCTCAATTTCACCGCTCGACCATTCCTCCGCGAGATCCTGCGAAGAAGTGCTGTAGAGGATTTTCGTCGGCATTTCCCCGATCCAGTACAAAACCACGTTGTCCATAATTGCGGTCATCCCCACCTTGCGCGGCTTTTTTACAACAACAGTATGAACCGGGGAGTATGGGGAAAGACAGTTTTGAATTTCAATCCCGTATGGTGTCAGCTCGTTCCGCCATGGGCCGGGGAAAGGAGAATCCAAGGGCATAACCCGGCGGCCCTCTACATATTCGGATATAAGTTTGACCGGCCGCTTTTTGGGGATCTTGGCGGTAATATCAAGCAGGTATCCGGTGTCGGTCATCTTTTCTTTTTGGCCTTTGGCATTTGCCGTTTTGAGGGCGGCTCTACCTTGCCCTCTCCGTAACGCTTAATAAAGCTGTTGGCTGTTTTCTCGATGGTTTCCAAAAATGCATAGTGTTCATCATCGAGGGTTTCCTGCATCTTGAGTTTGACAGAAATATCTTCGACCTTGGCGATTGCAGCCAAGCGGTCAATAATTTTCGCACCGGTGGGCAGCAGAATTGCGGTTTGAGCATTGTAAAAATCATTGATATAGGTTGTTGCTATGGCCCGGGAAATAAGCTCCCCGCGCTTCTCCGCATTTTGGAGGTGCAGTCGTTCAGTGCGTTCTTCCATCTGGCGGAGCTTTACATCCTGCAACCGGTCAGTGGGTTTGCTTTGCAGTGAGTGTAAATAGCGCAGCATAGCCCCGTTCCCGTCTGGATCATCGAGGGCCAATTCTTTCATTCGGGAAATTAAGACCTCATCGGTTATACCAAATTGTTCAAAGATATCCGCCATTGATTTAGGAGCGTCAGAGATTTTTTTTGACACCGGTTTTTTCCCAGCTTTACCAGTTGAATTCATGGCTTAATGTTGCCTGAAAAAGTGTTGGTGTAAAGGGGCAAACCGCCCCTCCCGAGTGCCACCACGAAAAACGAAAAAAATAAAATTTTGCGGGCTGGCGCTCGGCAGGGGCTTCGACCTATTGGCTATGCCTGCCCTCAAAACTGTCACAGGACCCGTAAGCGAGGCGGGGATCTGTCTTGAATAAATATAATACTTGATTAAAATAATCATGTATACCAACCCCGCCTCGTTTTTCTAATCGTCCAGACCCAAGACTTCCCGCAGGTCGTGGAATACCCGCATGTAACACCCAGCCATCGCCTCTAACTGTTCGCGACTTGCCGAGGCAGGCCTTGCGGCTATATCCGCATAGTCCTCAAGCTCAATTACTGCCTCCAGAAGGAAGCGGCCTTCCGGATCTTCGCGGTCAATGCGGAAGGATTTATTAAGGACTTCTTTACGCTTGGTATGTTCTTTGTTCAGTCCGTCTCTGAAACTCTCGGGATCTTCCAGAGCATCCATCAAGATGCTTGTCCCCATTGCTGCGTTTAGTGCACAATCAGTCGGCAAGTCTCTGTTTCTTGCCAGAAACCCCGCGAAGGTGATAGCCGCCACGATTGCCTGGGTCTCTGCGTTCAGATCTTCTTTCTTTGTCATGCCAATTCTCCAAAAAAAACTTTCATCCTCCAGGGTTCCAACTCAAGCCGGGGTGCCCTGGTAGGTGTTTACCAGATTTCTAGATATTCCTTATGCTGCTACTTCAGGGTAAAAACTTTTTCCCATCCGCGCTAAAACCACACTGGTCCATACGGATCGGGTTCAGGTCATAGTCGATATAATAATTTTCAGCATCAATATCTCCACAATGGGCGCTCCGGGGTTGGCTTCCCTTTTTGGGGCCGTCTGGTGGTATGCCGTGGGTATGCCATTTTTTGCAATGTTCACAATAGGCGCTGACCAGGGTTGTATACAATTCACGGTCATGAAAGATAGGGTTCACCACTTCCACAACCAAATGGAGTTTGCCGTGCTCGTCTCGATAATTAGGCACTGTCCCGATTTGTTTTTTCACATGTTGCTCCTTAAAATATTTCCCCGGCTTCCCATAACCGCCTCTTTTTTTCATCTTGGTAAAGGCTGCTTTCTGATTCTGCTGCTGTGGTTGGTGACACAGCGGCACAAGAATTATATAAATTTAGATTAGCTCCAGATTTCCCTGAGAATGTAAAATCTAAGTTAAATTCAGGGGTTTTCTGTGTCGCTGTGTCTTTTCGCGAAAAAACACGTGCTGATTTTCCATCAATTTTTTTAAAGTGTTCATAAATTCCTCGCTTTTCAAGCTCATTTGTGAAGGTTTTGATCTTCATCGGCCTTCTTATGCCCTGCTGATACATACAGTACTGTTCAAATTTTGTATAAAAATCAGTTTTTATCGCATATTCTTGAATGGCAAATGCTTCACTATCCTCTAGAAATTGTTTTACAAGGTCCTGATCATTGAAATACTGTTCAGTTGCAATATCGATAGCCCTACAAGGCGGCATTTTCTGCCAATCCGCATAATATTTCACTGCATATTGAATAAACAAATTGAGTATTTTCCCATATTCCGGCACAAATCTATCTTCTAATCCTGAATCCTTAGCCTCTAACTCCGCATTAAACGGTACAAGCCGAAACCGCTTTTTTTCCGATTTTCCGAACGAATCAATGGGAATTTTGTCGTTGGAAGCGATAAAAACCTTACATTTTAGGCGGCAACTATAGCCATCAAGCCCCTTTTTTTCAACAAAAACTTCATCCCCGTCCCCGGCTATAGACTTGAGTTCGTCAAGGTTTAGCCGGCCCTGATCGGGCTTCAAATCATACAAAATTGCCGCCCGTTTCCCAGGCAATCCTGCCTTGTCAAACCTCGAATTACTGTATTTTTCTTTGATCACAAGGCTTCTCGGGAGCGCCGTTGCATACCCCCTCATGATTTTTTGCAGGGTCCGTAAAAGAGTTCCCTTGCCGTTACTTCCGTTCCCATAAAAATTGGTAATGCGATCGGTAACGTGGCCAAACAGCGCCACCCCGCAAGCGGTCAACAGCCAGCCTTTTAATTCATCGTTTCCGCAAGTTGCCCATTCCAGAAAGCCGTCAAATACCGGCGTTTCCCCATCCTCCGGCCGTACCGTCGCGCTCATGGTAAAACGATCATCCGGCGTGGCAGTCCTGGTTGTTCCGTCGGTGGATACCACAATCCCGTTGCAATTTATCACACCATCATCCACATCAAACTCGGCGGGGATACAAAATACATCCCCGCGTTTTTGCATAAGCGCCCCGACCGCTTCAATACAGGCCCGGCTCTGATAGGTCCGATAAAATTTAAAAGCGCTCTCCTGGCTTCGAGGGGAAACCAGACGCACATTTTCAAAAAGCAGATCTGTATAAAACATCAAAATATTTTGTAAAACAGCCGCCCCGTATTCGGCAGTAAAGGCCCCGGTTTCATCATTATACACCATCCATCCCAGGGCATTGGCATACAGTAAGCGGCCTCCCAATCCTGACGCTACCCACTGTGACATCCCTTTTTGAGTAAACAACTCAAGACTCAAGGTTCCGTCCTGCTGCATAAATGCACCGGGATTATTTTTAATAGCAAGGCTTGTAATTGGGTTTGACAGCTTTTCAATTTTTTTCATCGTCTACCCCACGCTGCCATTTTATCCGCTACGGTCTCCCGTTGTTTGGTGACATTTTCAGCCGGTTTCACGGCATCCGGCATCATAGAAAGCGCATAAAGCAGCGTCGCTTTGTGATAGGCCGCCTCCATGTCCCCGTTGTCCAGAGCTGCGGCAAACTCCCTGAGAAGCAAGGATCGATACATCGCGGATTTTGATAATTTGATAATTGATTTGGGCTCTCCCGGTTTTCTCCGCTGCGGCTTCCATGGCTCTATGCCCAAGGTATTTTCAACGTCCGCCGCTATTTCCCGGAAATGTTCCTTGTCATGCGAAACCCCCAACAGGGCTGCAGCCGTGGCGTAAATGTCCCCCGATTTATGACAGGTATGACAGTAAAGGTATTCCTCATTGACTTGACAGGAAGGGTGATCGTCATCATGCCAGAGACATTTTATTTTTCCATATTCATCTGGGATTATACCCTTGGCCTCAAGGTATTCCGAGAGGCGGCGCCGGAGGCTTTCCGTTGTTTTACTCACAATTCCAGCCCATAAACCGCATGCCATACATCAATGTGATAAGAGTTGACGTGCTCATAGTTCTGGTCAAAAGCCTGTTTGATCTCATATCCGTTTTGTAACGAGTATTCCTTCAGCTGTTTCCAGGGGTAGTTTTTCCCGGTTTCGATGAGTACCCGTTTGACGGTGTACCATTCCTGGGCGCAGGACAGTTCGATTTGAAGGGATTCCTTTTCCTGGGTAAGACCGGTAATCATTGCCCGCTGGTTATCAATAAGGCGCTGGGCTACCTGCTGGGCCCGGGACAGGATCATCTCCGGGGTGTTCCAGGCCTGCTCCAGTTTTATGAGGTACTGGCGGATCTGGCGGCCCTGGTCGTTGTTTTCGACCATGGCGATTTCCTTGGCCATGGAGAGGGTCAGGAGGTAATCGCTCCTGGGCTTGCCCGGAAGGCCGTCCGACCTATCCGCCAAATTTGGCGAATAGTCCTGGCCATCGATAAAGCCGTATTTTTCAATGCGGTCCTTGATCCAGTTTGAAAAGTCCCGTCCGACACCCAGGGCGGCGTGAAGCTCCCGGGCGTTTACTTGCTGAGTTTCCCCGATTACGGCGATTAGGTTATTCATATTCTTTTTGCTCCTTATCCGCAAGATCCGAGTTTTTTGAAAACCGCACAATCTGACACGGGAGTCTAGTTTTCTGCTTATCATTTTGGAGGGTTAGATCTTTCATCTCTTGCATCCGATAGCCTTCCCTGCAGGATCTGCAGGAAGTATTGAGATCTCTCTGGTGGAAACATATCGCGCCAGCTTCCCGTCGCGAATATGAAGCGACAGTGTTACGATTCCGTGCGCAATGCTCGCTGTCTCGGCTTCCAACAGATTCATGATTTCGGTAGTTGGTAGGATCATACCGCCCCTTCGTATCGGTGCTTCCTTGCCGAGACATGATTAGCATTGAAAAATTCCTCGATGTCGCTCTCAGTAAATTTGTAGAGACTCCCGATCCGGTGGTGGGGGACTTCCCCCTTGCGGATCATACGCCGTAACGTGACTTCAGCTACCCCCAAAACCGGGGCCGCCTCTTTGATAGAAAGTACAGTGATCATTATTTATCCCCTTTCCGCTATTATTTTTTCTAGCGGTTGTTATGGGATAATTATAGGTATTTTTTTATTTTTAGATGGTTATAAAAATATCATCATTTTTACATCTTTTTGTAAATCAGGCAGGATCGGGCATTTTTAGTATTTTATTTATAGTATTCCAGTCCTTGTTATTAACTTCCAATTTTGCAATACTGTTGTTTAATGAATTTACCGTAAAATCGGCAAGTTCTTTTTTCCCTATCGTGTATCGAGTGAATAAGCATATATAGTTATGCGGTATTGTGCATTTTGCAAACAATATACCCACTGATGATAGTGAAAAGTGAAAATCCAAAATAATTCTTTCGTTTATCTCTCGTACATCAATTATACCGTTTTCAATCCCTCTGTTTATTGCCTTATATATTTTTTTATCGTTTCCGCTCGATTGTTCCAAGATAACCATAAGCCCACAATTTTTAGACGGCCTTGGGATCAAGGCTATACCTTCTGTTTTCATTCCTATTTCCATAGCTTGCGGTGGGGGCATTATAACTCTCGCGGTTTGAAATTTACCGTCCGCATTGATAGCAGCAGCATACTCTGAAATATCATGACACATCATCCTATCGCTCCTCCCTGGAGTAGATACTCATTGGCATTATACCGCACAAATCCCCAGATAATAAATACCCTTTAGATAAACCCCGGCAAGAGACAGCCTGCCGGGTTTGCCTCAATCCTTATTTCGGATCAAGATGTCTTCCGGCCAAAGTCTAAAACCTTTCCAAAAACCTCTGCCATTGCCTCCCGCGCCTGGTCAAGATCTTTTGACTCACCATGATCGGCATAGTGGTTAAAAACTGATTCCGTCAGATGTCCGCTTATGGCCATGGCCTTCTGTTTTTCCAGTATTTTGGATGCATAGGAAATAAAAAAATGTCTCCAGGAATGGAAGCACACCCTTCTGTCACGCCAGTTGATAATTTGAGATTCCGGGTTTTCTTTTTTTCGTTCCTCATTTACGGAATCCATGGCTGCCTTGAGTTCCAGAAGAATCAGCTTCCCATCCATCGGTTTATCAGCAAGAGAGGAGTAAAATAAAAAGGCATCTTCGGTTTCCTTGAAAGGGTTTTGTTCAAGGAGGTTTTTAAGCGCTACCTCTATTTCAGGCAACAGGGGAATTTCCCGCGGCTTTCCGCTTTTTGGACACTTTAAGCCATCGATAGCTGACCACGCATGACTCACGGTCAGGATACCATCTTTAAAATCACCCTTTTTCAAGGCCTGCACTTCCCCTATTCGGAGGCCCGTAGTGGCAGCCAGCTTTGAGGCGGTATAAGCCCGCAGATCGGAACAGTTCCACAGCTTCTTGAAGAGCTCCCCGGCTTCATCAAGGGTTAGGATCCCTCTCGGTTTTGTTTTTGCGCTAAAACGCATAATACCTGCCGTAGGATCAACCGGGATCATATTTTCCTTAAATGCAAACTTCAAAGCGGTCAATACCGGCGCCATAATGTTATTTACCGAAGCATGCGAGAGCCCTCTGTCCACAAGGGAGAATGAAAAAATTTTTATCGATTCTCGCGTGATACGGCTCAGTTCCTGCCCGTTAAAATAGGGCTTTACGTATCGCTTTATTTTACCCGAGCACTCGTAGCAATGCTTTTTGCCGGCGCTTATGCCGTAAGCCAAACGCTCCCGGATATAAGGGCTTTTCTCATAATCCCAGAGGTTTTCAAGGAAGGTGATAAAGTCAACATTCCCCGGCCCTGCCTTTACAGTCGGGATGGCTATAAGCCCCCGGTCCCGCAGCGCCGTAACGATTTCCAGGGCTGAATCCGCGTCCAGGGTATCGGCCTTGGCTATAGTCGTAAGGATACCCTGCAAAGTGGCCTCTGCCTCAATAAGCCGGGTTTTATTGCCCCGTCTTTTATTAGGAGGAAGCCCATCTCGCAACCAGCCTGACACGGTAAAAATAGCCGCATCCCTGCCCGTGCACCCGGTGGAGCGCTCGGTCAGCGTCCCTCCGCCCTCATCGGTGAACCGCGCGAAATAAATCGGGTTCCCTTTTCGCCTGTAAATGTAAAATTTTTGGCGCATCTTCATCCCCTCTACCCGGTGTGTGAGTAACCGAGTGAATTAAAATCGGGTGAAGCGCCTGGTTTTCAGGTAGTTTCGGATTTTTTGTTCAGCATAATTCCTTGTATTATAAGAAATTACCATCTTTGCCGCCAAAGGGAATTGAACCCTTGACACAAGGATTTTCAGTCCTTTGCTCTACCAACTGAGCTACAGCGGCGGGATGAATATCTTTATATCCGGAAATAAAAAAAAAGTCAAGCGGATTTTACCAATCAGTTTAGGGCTTTTTCTGCAAGCCGGGCCAGGGGGGCTGAGGGGTGGTGGATACCCAGCATAACATCATAAACTTAAGAATCCCCCCACCCTGTCACTCCAGGATGTGATCCCCCCGGTAAATACCCCCTCTTCGTACCATGTGACACCGGCGGGCGTGGGGAGGGGTACACCTGGCTTCATGTATGTGGAATTCTCTGTCGTAGTAGACCCGCGCAGCGGGGCTGCGG
>NZ_JAJQRB010000026.1:0-20392 GCF_046533075.1 Treponema primitia
TCATCATCAATGATATTCTCATTCCCGAGGAAAAGGATTATTATAATAGCTATAGCTTGTTGAACCGGAAAACAGGGACCGAGTTTACGGACCTCTTGGAAATAAACACCCTGGAACTACCCAAGCTGCCGGAACAGAGCGACGGTTCAGACTTATACACGTGGTCTCAGTTTTTCACCAGCGAGACCGAGGAGGAATTCATGATGGTAGCGGAAAAGGACCCGGTAATAAAGAAAGCGGTAGCCACGCTGATGGAACTGAGTGAAGACGAGCGGGAACGGTTACTGGCGGAGTCCCGGGAAAAATTCCTGTACGACCAATATCACCGCGAAAAGGAATCTTACGAAAAGGGCTGGAAAGAAGCGGAGGAAAAGGCGTATCAGGAAAAGCTGGAACTGACCGGTAGAATCCGGAAAGAAGAGGCGGAAAAGCAGGAACTGACCCGCAGAATCCGGGAACTGGAAGAACAAATCTCCCGGGATACGTAAAAGGACAGGACAAAAAAGCCGGCGGCGGGAATGGGGGCTACGCAAAAATGGCGCCCCTTGAACCGGGCGTTTCCTCTTGGTATACTGTTTGCCTTATGCGTATTGTGTGTCTTGACCTTGAGGGAGTATTAATCCCCGAAATCTGGATAGCCTTCTCTGAAGCGGCGGGGATTCCCGAGCTGCGGCGTACCACCCGGGACGAACCGGATTACGATAAGCTTATGGCGTTCCGGCTGGAACTTCTGGCGAAGCATCATCTCAAGCTGGCCGACATCCAGCGGGTTATCGGTACCATGGAGCCTTTGGAGGGGGCGGTTGAATTTACCGCCGCCCTGAAAGAGCGGACCCAGTTGATCATCCTTTCCGATACCTTCGAGCAGTTCGCCAAACCCCTGATGGCCAAACTGGGCTACCCTACCCTGTTTTGCAACAGCCTGGTGACCGGGGCGGACGGTTCTATCACGGGCTACAAACTCCGCCAGAAGGACGGGAAGAAAAATGCGGCGCTTGCTTTTAAGTCGATAAACCTGGAAATCTTTGCCGCCGGAGATTCCTTTAACGACCTGGCTATGATCCGCGAAGCCGATGCGGGCTGCCTTTTTCGGGCGCCGGAATCCATACGCACAAGCCATAGCGACATTATCTGCGTGGATACTTATGCGGAACTTCTCGCGCAAATTGATACCTTTTTATTTAACCCCTAAGGCGCAGAAGGCGAAAAAGGAAAGGATGAAGAAATCTTTCTTTTTTTCTACCTTTGCCTTCTGCGACTTTGCGGTTTCTATTTTTTTATGTTTCTATTCCCGTGAAATTAGACGGCGCAGGACCTTGTCATTGTGGCGCCAATCGTGGGAGCTTTTGACCCGGAGATCCAGTTCTACCTTCCAGTCCAGGATGCGGTTCAAGTCTTTTTGAGCGGCCTGACGGATAGCCTTGATCATTTCGCCGGACTTGCCGACCACCATACCTTTTTGGGATTCCCGTTCGGTGATGATAAAGGCCCGTATCCAGAGCCGGGTTTTCGCCGGGTCTTCACCATCGTTGTGCAATTCCGTATCCGCCACCTCCACGTAGAGCGAGTGGGGCAGTTCCTCGCGCAGGCGGTTTATGGCCTTTTCCCGGATGATTTCAGCAATGCGGAAGCCCAGGTCCTGGTCGGTGTAGTATTCCCCGGGATAAAGGCTCTCCCCTTCACCGGCCATGTCGAAAAGGCAATGGAGCAGTTCTTCTGCGCCTTCATTTTTCAGGGCGGAGATTTTGAAGATCCGGGAATCGGGAAGATCCGGGAGCTTTCGCTTAAGAAAACTGCGCGCCGCTTCAAAATCGGCGCCCTTGGCGTCCATCTTGTTTACCGCCGCTATCAGGGTCTTGCCTGCCAAGGGAGCCAGGCTGCAGGTGATGGCTTCCTCCTCGGCGCCGGGGACGCGGGATGCGTCCAGCAGGTAGAGAACCAGTTCGGCCTCCTGTACCGCACGATCCGATACTTCCATGAGTTTTTTATTGAGCTTTTTTTCCGAAGCGTGACGGCCCGGGGTATCCACAAAGACAAGCTGACCCTGGGGCCGGTTAACAATGCCACGGATGGCGTTCCGGGTGGTCTGGGGAACCGCACTGACGATGGCTACCTTCTGCCCGCAGAGCAGATTGACCAGGGTGGACTTCCCCACCGAAGGGCGGCCTACCACCGCTACAAATGCCGATTTGTTTTCCATTATTTTACCACCATTACCTTACGAATTTCATCAATGTCCGGGGCTACAACCCGGATAAAGTACATACCCCGGGCTACTTCCCGGCCGCCGTTGTTCTTTCCGTCCCAGCTTGTACGGTACTCGCCGGTTATTTTGTTTTCCCGCACCAACACTTTTACTAAGGTTCCGTCCAGGGTAAAGACCTGGATAGTAACCGGTCCATTCCGGGTAAGTTTATAATCCAGGTAGACCCTTTCGCCGGTGGAAGGTTTAATAACATTGTTAAGAACCGTCGCTCCGCTCCGTTGGCGGGTGATATTGTGGATCTCAAATTTGAAGGGCTCCACCCGGCGGTACCAGGGTTTTGAATTATTGGCCAGCCGCCCGATGTAGAGGTCCTTCCGCCGGGGCGATTCGGAATCGGCGCCGCCGGAAAGGCGGAAGAAAAATTCCAGCATGGAAACACTGGTATAATTACTTTTTGACAGGCTGAAATTAAAAACATTATTACTAATAGCAGCAGGAGAACTGTTTCTTCCCGCATCCGCATAGGGATTAGGAACCATGTTAGAGAAGGCGTAAATATTTACATCCGGTTCATTGTACCCAAGGGAGTCAAAGTTCGGGAGCCATAGCCCGGTATTCCCGTTGGGTATAGCGAAATCCGGGGAAATATCCGCCGCCCCTGCCCGGAGGCTGCCGGGGATAGCGATGCTGAAGAACAGCTCCGGTTTATAGCCTCCCGGAACAAAGGCGGCGTTCATGTTTACCTGGAGGGTAATGTCCTTTTCCTCCAGGTATTCCATTCCGGAAAAATTACGGACCGCATGGATATCCGCCTGTTCGCTTTGTATGTTTTCCTGGGGGTTCATCGCCCAGACCGGCCAGACAAAGAAGGGTTCATTCCCCGGAGTCTGGACGCCCGTAGGGGGCAGGGATACCAGGATATCCGTAAGGCGGTGAGATATGGCCTGATCGGAAAAAGCCGGATCCAGGGAATCCAGGGGGAGACCGTTGGGGGGGGATAATCCGGTCCCCGGAGGAATAACACTATAACCGGTATATTTCCAATCCGTAGGATATTTGGGAGGAGGATTGTCAGGGTCCGCCGCACTTGTATCAGGCGGAGGATCCGCACGATCCTTGACGCCCTTGACAGTAAACATGTTCCCCGCCGCTAATTCCGCTGCGCTCATTATTGAGGGAAGAGTAAGCTCATATTCGAGTCCGGGGCTTACCGGAACAAATGGGATCGGCGTACCGGGAACGGGAAGGGAAAATTGCATGAGACCATCATCAATCATTTCCGAAAATTGTACGAAAACCTTATCGCTGTTCGGCAGCATAAGTGTATAGGTAATCCGGGGGAACACCGTATCGGAGATCGGCGTCCCTTCGGTGATGGGGCTTGAGCCCGTAGCCCGGTCCCTGAGAGTGTTTTCCGGGCCGTCTGTCAAAATCTTCAGCACCGGCGCCGCGGCTCCATCGGCATAGTCATGTTCCTGAAGGTAAATATAAATAGAATCCCCATCTCCGGGATCCCCGGTGACATCTTCAACCATCTGATAGGGCCCCTGGGGCCTGGCAGTATCAAGCTCAAAGCCATCAAGCTCAACCTCAAATTTGGTAAAATCCCCGTTCAGTTCAACGGCGGCCTGGGCGCGGATACGGTCAATCCTGCCGTTCCCGTCCGAATCTTCGGTGAAGGCGTAGAAGAACCGGAAAATTTCAACCCAGTTGATATTGTAATAGGATTGGGAAGTGTCGGCGGCATTATAATAGGGAGCGGCGAAAACGTTTCTACCGCTGTTCGCTGAAGGTATGGGCAGCCGGCGGTCTGACCAGCTATACTTTATAGTAATATTAGCTATATCTATAATAGTATTAAAATCGGTCGTAAAATACCAGAATTGATTTGTGGGTGAAGTCGGTTTCGGTGGGAGCGGATCGCCAAAAGTAATATCCCCTCTGTCCAAATAGACATGATCGGTCGCGCTCCCCTTTACAAGGAATTTATGGGAAACATGATGGATGTCCGGGTGGTTTGAAAACTGTATGATTTTCCCCGGGGCTTCGCAGGTGAAATCGTACCATGTGGTATTCCCGCTTATTCTTATGGTATCGTCATCCCTTAGATTCAACGAATTCTCTCCGGTAAATACAATATTACTATTTTCACATTCAAAGACGCCGCCGGGATTAATGGTCCAGTCGATTCCAACATACATTGTTCGGGGATCGCCATTTGCTTTCGTGCGTACATAAAAGGTTGAACCGCCGCCGCTAATCTCCATACTTCCCGCAAGTCTGAGTTCATCCGAATACAGCGCAACATGATCGTCGATAGTTAAATTGCCGATACCACCGTTCACCGTTAAATAGGTTGCCGTGCCGGAAGAATTCCCGCCGGTCATTTTAATGGTAGAATTCCAGGCGGCCCCGGAAAAACCGGCGTTAACCGTTACATTGCCAATCCCCTCTATGACTATCTTTCCGGTTCCGGCGATTATTGGTTCCGCAATAAGTATATCCCCCTGGCGCTGGGTAATGGTCACCAGCTCATCACTGTTTTTGACGCTCCATCCGTCTCCTGCCCCCAGCCCCAGGGTTACACCGTCATGATTATTAACCAGCGCAAAGGTACCTGCCCCTTCTAAAAGGGCAGCCACCATTCCAACATCATTTTCAGAATGATCGAGAGTTATTTGGACCTTATTAATTCCATGGACCTTCAGCACAGCCGCCGAAAGTTTTGCTGCCGGAACTGGAATCGGATCTTCTTTTAGCTCCCCGATTATCAATCCCGATCCGCCATCAATGGTTATACTTATGGTTTTCCCACCTCCTGCGGTAAGCCCGGAAATATATACCCCCCCTATTCCTAGTATCTTGGCAATAGTAAGATCACCTTCGGTTTGGCTAATGGAAATATCTCCGAGTGTTGTCACCATGGCGACATTTTTTACGCCGCCCACTCCTCCCGCCAACACGCCCACTATATCACCTTCAGTATCAACCGCTAAATTTTTCACCCCAATGGTATATACGGTACCGGTGCTTATGTTTACGTTAGTAGCCCGCAGAAATACGGTCCCTACAGCGGTAAGGGTGGTACTGGCGGTAACTTCAACCAAGGGTGTATCAGTCCTGTCCCCGATTTCCAAGATGGAAGCGGTAATGAGGATCAATTCTGCAGTCGTAAGCTCCACGCCGACCATCGGTGGAGACGTCGGCAAATTTCCCAGAAATATAGGTGTTCCCGGCGTTTTGTTCCGTATCCTTACCGCGCCACCTGTGTCGGCGTTAATAGCCGCATCCAGTATGACATCATCGCTCACCAGGGTAATCGTACCATTACTACTTATAATGGTCCCCGAACTTGCCGTTGTGGTTATATTCCCGGCGGATGTTATTGTGATATCGCCAATGCCTGAATTTACCGGCCCGATTACCAATATATTCCCGGAATCAGTTGTCAGCGTTACATCACCGTCTGCGGCGCTAATCCCGGCGCCGTCAATCGTAATAACGCTGCCGGACGCTGAAATATTCCCGGCCGCGCTAATGGCCCCCGAGCTTGCCGTTGTGATTATATTTCCGGCGGATGTTATTGTGATATTTCCATCACCTGAATTTACCGGTCCGATTACCGATATATCCCCGGAAGTCGTTGTCAGCGTTACATCACCGTCTGCGGCGCTAAGCCCGGCGCCGTCAATCGTAATAGCGCTGCCGGACGCTGAAATATTCCCGGCCGCGCTAATGGCCCCCGAACTTGCCGTTGTGATTATATTTCCGGCGGATGTTATTGTGATATCGCCACCATCGGAATTTACCGATCCGTCTATGGTGACCGACTCCCCGGCTTCAAAACTAATATTACCGGCTACAGCATTTGACACCAGGACTGAAGCGTTGACTGTGATAGTTCCATGGGATATAAATTTCACATTACCTACCGTTGAAAGAATGGGAGTAACGCCGATAAATATGATAGAAGCCGTGAGAGGATCGTCGCCGACCTCTAAATTTGAAGCGGTAATGTTGGCTAAATCTGCATCAGTTAAGTATACGGCACCCGAACCAATGTCCAGAGCAGCAGATGTTTTGTTCCATATTTTTACCAAACCTGTACCAGCAATAATGTCCCCATTCAGGGTGACATTATTGCTCACCAGGGTAATCGTACCATCATTACTGGTACTGGTACTGGTAATAGTTCCATCACTTGCCGTTGTAGTTATACTTACGGCGGATGTTATTGTTATATCGCCACCGTCTGAATTTATGGCCTTGTCTACCGTGATATTCCCGGCGGCTTCGCTGATAGTCAGGGTCTGCCCGCCTGTCGTCACTCCGTTAGTTGTGTCTACTGTTCTTATCACTAAATGATTTGTCGAATCGCTATTGTTAAATGTCAGATTTTCGCCGCTTGTATCTGCCGCAAATACTTTCACTGCGTTATCCCCATTTAAGCCTATTGCCGTACCGTACTTTCCCTTTACCAGCAGCCCTGTCCCGGCCACTATCCCGGTACTTATGGTCTGGCTTATCCCGCCGCTGCCGCTTGTATTATCATTCGCAAGGGTTACAATGCCTCCGGTTATATTCGCTGCAAGCGTAAACCCAGCTTTGGCGTTGAGGGTGATGTCTTTATTATTCCCCGCATTTATGGCCTCGCTTACCGTGATAGAGCCGGCGGTTTGGGTTATTGTAATATACCCATCAGACGTCACTATTCCGGTGATGCCCCCTACCGTGCTTACGCTTAAAGCTCCGGACGCTTTATTCGTCAAGGTTAATGATCCACCACTGTTTAGTTTTGCTGCGAAAACCCCCACAACATTATCGACATGATCCAGGGCCACTGAGCCGGCGGCGTTTACCGCCAATTGAGCTGCGCTTATGGCTCTGGTCTGACGAATAGTCCCTGTAGTAGTTTCCAGATAGACTATCCGCCCCGGGGCGTTTATCCCTATACTTGATACGCCTATCACTAAGTCTTGATTGTTCGTAAAACTTACATTTCCGCCGGCGCCGGTTACTGCCAGGGCGTTCACCAGATTTGGCGCCTGATCCAGGGTTACCACACCGCCCGCCGTTACCGTTAATGTCGTAGCGGTGATGATGCTACCCGCACCAGTCTGAATTACCGCTCCGCCCGCATACAGGGTTATACCGGCCCCCGAAACCAGTCCGTTTACCGATATATCCCCAGAAGTCGTTGTCAGTGTTACATTCCCAGATGTGGCGCTAATCCCGGCGCCTGCAACCGTAATAGCGCTGCCGGACGCTGAAATATTCCCAGTCACAGTATTTGATACCGATCCGTTTATGATGACCGCCCCCCCGGCTTCAAAACTAATATTACCGGCTGCGGCATTTGACACCGGGACTAAAGCGTTGACGGTGATAGTTCCAATAGTTTCATGGGATATAAATTTCACATTACCTACCGTTAAAGGAATGGTAGTAGCGCCGCTAAATGTGATAGAAGTCGTGAGAGTATTGTTGCCGATCTCTAAATTTGAAGCGGTAATGTTGGCTAAATCTGAATTTTTTAAGTATGACGAAATTGAACCAATGTCCAGAACAGCAGCAGATGTTTTGTTCCATATTTTCACCAAACCTGTACCAGCATCAATGTCCCCATTCAGGGTGACATCATCGCTCACCAGGGTAATCGTACCAGCATTACTGGTAATAGTTCCATAACTTGCCGTTGTAGTTATGCTCACGGCGGATGTTATTGTTATACCGCCACCGTCTGAATCTACCGGCCCGTTTACCGATATATCCCCGGCATCAGTTGTCAGCGTTACATCACCACCGGCGGTGCTAATCCCGGCGCCTGCAACCGTAATATCTCCGGCGGCTTCGCTGATGGTTACATTTCCACCATTAGAAATGATACCGGTGGCCCCAACCCCGATGGTCAAAGAGATCCTGTTCTTAAAACTAATCG
Source organism: Treponema primitia (assembly GCF_046533075.1). GTDB lineage: Bacteria > Spirochaetota > Spirochaetia > Treponematales > Breznakiellaceae > Termitinema > Termitinema primitia_B. The sequence goes on from NZ_JAJQRB010000026.1 coordinate 8,145, forward strand.
GCTGGCCCGTGGTATTGGTGGTAATAAGACTTACCTCGTTTTCACTTCCCGCAGCTCCGCCATTGAGGATTATGCCGCCGCCGCCATAAGTCCCTTTCACTTCCAATTTAGCGGCGCTTATTTTCCCGGTCTGACTTATCCCGCCGGTTCCACTGGTCGTATTATCAAGGGTTACGGTGTTTCCGGTAATATCCGCATTAAGCACAAACCCGGCTTTGGCGTTGAGGGTGACGTTTCCGGTCCCCGCGGCTATGGCCTTGCTTACCGTGATGGCCTCGGTGGTCGTCGTCACCATAACAGAATTATTACCGGATGATATACCGTCGGTTCCAACTCCTATAACTCCTATGCCCAGGGCTTGCTCGTTCGTAAAGCTTACCGCCCCGCCTGTATTCATCACTGCAAGGTTATTTACATTGTTTGGATAAGTGGTAGTACCCATACTCACCGCTGCCCCTGCGTCCACCTCAAGATTTACCGCTGTTAGTACTCCTGTTGTTTGGGTTATCGAACCACCGGTTCTTAAAATTAAATTATTTACTGTTGAGGAAGGGGTAACATTCCCGGTGATTGTAATAGGACCCGTAATAGCTTCGCTGGCGGTATTACGGTTTCCGATATCCAAAACCGAGGCTGAAATAAGATCCAACTCCGCAACGGTTAAGTATTCAGTTCCCGTTCCGCCAATGGTAATAGGAGAATCACCAGTTTTGGTCAGAATCTTTACAGTACCAGTTCCCGCATCAATACTAGTACCGGGATTAAATATAAGATTATCCGACGTCAGGGTAATTGTTTTTCCGGCGATTGTTGCTCCGCTTTCAAGCGTAAAATCTCCATCAGAAATAATTGATAAGCTCTCTAAATCATTATTCAATTCAGCACTAAATGTATTACCAAATGTTATCGTCCCCGCTACCGTTAACCAATCTGAAGCGCCGTTGCTTACTGTCAACGTGCTTAAATTTAATGTAGTTCCAGTTGACGTTGAACTTGTTAACGTAAGTGTGTCAGCGCCGCTAAGTTGAATTATTACATCGCCTATATTACCAGAAATAATCACACTAGGTAAGACTACTGTCTGATCGCCTGTGAATATAGCAGTATCATCATTGGGTATATCAGCAACTAAATCATAACCAGGAAACCCAGAAGTTACATCCTCAGGAGTATGGTCCCAATTACCCGGATTAACCCAAGTGTTGTCTATAGGCACCGCCTTCCATGTATACGTATCTCCCCAGGCAACACCGGCGCAGAAAACGAGTACCCCCACTATTGCCCGGAGCTTATTCATCCGCGATCCACCCTAAACACAGCTTGTTATTAATACCGGTATGTAGTGTCATCTATATCTGTAAGTATAACATGGGACGCCCTCTTTTCCAAGGTAACAGGAAGAGGTTTGAGTTATAGCTTATCAATATGCGCTATATATGAGGTATCCCTGGTTGCTATACCATATATATGGCACACAATTTATCAAATCCTACAAGGATCAGCAATTCTCAGTTTAACCAAGCTTTGGCGCTAATTCGCATCTAAAATCTCTGAAAAAATATTTTTACTAATGCAAATTTCCCCCTAAACCCATCTTCCTGGTACGGGGGAATTATATGATGACTAGTTCAGCAAGACATGAACGGCTGAACCCATTAAACGACTACCTTTTTCTCAAAATGATGGGTGAACCGGGGGACGAGGACCAGCGTTATCAACAAGGCGAAACGGGAGGGTAAGGCAGAAGGTAAGCTTGAAATAGCCCGGAACATGAAAGCCATGGGGATGACTAGTATACAAATTACTACTGCCACTGGGCTTACATCGAAAGAAATTGAAGGGATTTAGCTCTTGACCGGGATAGCCCAATCTACTCAATAAGCCGCTTTCCCAGGTCCGTCACTTCCGGCATCTGGGCGTAGAGGGGTTTGTGGCCCCTAGCTTGGGCTTTATCCGCTTCCACCAGCAGCACAAAAAGCTCGTTTAGAAGATCCGCCAGTAAACGGAGGTTGGAGGCAAAGTTGTTCACCGCCATGTCCCGCAGGACCTTGTCGGGGCCGGTCATGGCGCCTATGCTCTGGCGGCCGCGTATGCCGGGGATTAGGTTTGTGCGGGCCTCGAATACCAGATCCGCAGCGGCAGCAAGCTGGCGGTAGAGGTCGTCCAGTTCATAGCCCTGGTAGCGGAATTGATCCCCCCTTTCCATAAAAACTTCAATCAGGCTCCATGTCTGGTTATCTATGGAGAGCTGCAACAATGCGGGCCGTATAAAACGGTTGGCGATGTTTGAACGGTAATGTTCACCAAGGCGTTCGATGAGTCTGATTATCTGGGGATCTTGAATTTGCATCGTATATATAACTATACTTTCAAAGATGATTATTGACAAGCGTTGTTGGGTGTTTTTAACCCTGTTTCCCGTACTGCTCCTGGGTTCCTGCTCTTTCCAAAGTTCCAATACCGCCGTTTTATGGACCGATAGGCCGGAATTTGCCCTGTATGCCGAATATTTTAACGCCAGCCAGGGGGCTTATAAAATCGAAACCCGCTATTTTGAGTCTCCGTCCCGAAAACTCACCGATAACGATGGGGATTTCCCTGATATTGTGGCGGGAAGCTGGCTTAAAAGCACCTCCACCCGGACTTTTTTCCGGCCTATGGACAACCTATTTAAGAAAGATCGGGTGTCCAAGGACTCTTTTTACCGGCAGCTCCTTGACCTGGGAAACATCGACGGCAAACAGTACCTGCTCCCGGTGTCTTTCAATATCCCCTCATTGATCTTCGCCCAGGATAAGGGAGAACTTTTGTCCAGCCCCTTTACCCTTAGTCTGGAGGAAATAAAGAACCTGGGAAAATCCTTCAATGTCATAAACAACGGGGTTTATTCCCGGATGGGGTTTTCCCCCTCCTGGGATGATGACTTCCTCTTTGTAAGCGCGGTCCTCTTTGGCGCCTCGTTTCGGGAGGCTACTCCCCTTGAATGGGACCAGGAAGCTTTGGAAAAAGCCCTCGCCTATATCGAATCCTGGATAAGTGATGCCAATACGGGTATTCAGGCGGAGGATGATTTTTCCTTCAAATACTTTTACGATCCCCCGGCAAAGCTGGTTATTTCCGGACGGATACTCTTCTTCTACATGCTCAGTTCCGACCTTTTTACCCTGCCCCAGGAGCGATGGACCAATCTGGATTTCCGCTGGATAGCCGGGGAAGATACTATTCCCATCTCGGAAGATATGGTTTACTACGGCATTTATCGGAACAGCCGGGCAAGAGCGGCCGCTGAAGCCTTTACCCAATGGTTTTTCCGGGAAGATACCCAGCGCCTAATCCTGGAAGCGGGGAAGAACAACCGGCTTAACGAGACCCGGTTCGGCATAGCCAACGGCTTTTCTGCCCTTAGAACCGTGACGGAACATGTTTTTCCCCAGTTCTACCCCGCCCTTCTCGGCCACATGCCCCCGGGGAGCTACCTTTCCCCGCCGAATATCCTGCCCCGAAACTGGAGTTCCCTGAAAGAACGGGTTATTTTCCCCTACCTGCACGAACGGATCCGTTCTACAAACCGCGGGGATATACGTTCCCTGGACCGGCGCCTTACGGACTGGAACCGCCTGAACAGGGGTCTTTGACAAAAAGACTAATCTTTAATTTTCCCCCCTCCGATATTCAAAGAGAAGGAGAAAGGTATGAGTTTCGGGGTTTCAACTAACACCGCAATTCCCAGTATTGGCTATGCAATCAGCGCATCCCGGGGGGGAAGAATGTCCCTGCCGGTGGCTCCTTCAAGCTATATCTATTCCCACTTTAAGCATGTTTCCGGAACTCCCGCCCCTGAAGGAACCCGGGGTGTGGCCATCAGCAGGCTGAAAATCCTGGATGTGCTCATTGAGCAGCTGGCCCAGATTAAGAAACGGCCCGAGCCGGCCCTGGATACCGATCCTTCCGACGAGCAGATTGACGCGCTGATCGACCAGTACCGGGGGCAGATACGCCAAGCCCAGGCAGCCGCAACCGCCATGCCCTATAGCCCTGCGCCCTCAAGCCCCGCCGGAGCTATTGTCAATCTGGTCGCTTAAATTTTATAGCTATTCCAAATTAAGAATCAGCTTTACCGTTTTGGTTTTTTGCCCCGTATGGACAGGAAGATGATAAGCCCCAAAAAAAGCAGCATGATAATCCCGAATATCAGGGCGTATACCACGTTGGAGTCGGCTACCTGAACCGGTTCCGCCAGGGGGAGGCCGGAAAATACCGGTTCCTCTTCCACCTGCTTTGGTCCTGTGATGATCAGTATCAGGCAAACAATGATCGCAAGGCCAATGACAGCCAGAGCAATAACGGCGGCCCGCTTAACCAGCTTTTCGGACTGTTTGGAGAGGGCAAACCTGATGATCACCCCCAGCAAGGCCAGAGATACAAGGATACCTACGATAACCATACAAAGAACCATATATTAAAATCCCCTACTTTTACAAGTTCCATTACTTGTGTATAATAAAAAAAATGATTTAATTTTAGGAATGCGTTGCGTTCCTTTCCAGTTGACGGAGAAAACAGAGGAGTTTCCATGAAAGTTCAAGAATTAAAACATGCGGGTCTTAAGAAGTGGATCGAGGATGCGGTTGCCCTAATGACCCCCGATTCGGTAGAAGTTTGTGAAGGTACCCAGACCGAGTACAACCACATGATAATGGTGAACATTGCCGCGGGGCTCGCTACCCCCCTCAATGCGGGGAAACTGCCCGGCTGCGTGCTCTTCCGCTCTGACCCCTCAGACGTGGCCCGGGTTGAAGACCGGACCTTTATTTCCAGCGAAAAAGAAAGCGACGCCGGCCCCACCAACCATTGGACAGCTCCGGCGGAACTTAAAAAGACCATGACCAAGCTTTACAAGGGCAGCATGAAGGGCCGTACCATGTACGTTATTCCCTTCTCCATGGGCCCCGTTGGTTCCGATATCGCCAAGATCGGCGTTGAAATCACCGATTCGGCCTACGTGGTGGCCAATATGCACATCATGACCCGGGTGGGCGTTAAGGTCCTCGATGTTCTGGGTAAAGACGGCTTCTTTGTACCCTGCTACCACTCGGTGGGTAAGCCCCTTGCGGAAGGTGAAAAAGATAACGGCGTGTGGCCCTGCGCTCCCATGGCGGATAAGTACATCTCCCACTTCCCCGAGACCCGTGAAATCTGGTCCTACGGTTCCGGTTACGGCGGCAACGCCCTGCTTGGTAAAAAGTGCCTGGCGCTGCGTATCGCGTCCGTACTGGCCCGGGACGAAGGCTGGCTGGCGGAGCACATGCTCATCCTCAAGCTGACCAACCCCAAGGGTGACGTAAAGTATGTTACCGGCGCCTTCCCCTCGGCCTGCGGCAAGACCAATCTGGCCATGCTTATCCCCACCCTCCCGGGCTGGAAGGTCGAAACCGTTGGCGACGACATTGCCTGGATGAAGTTCGGCGCAGACGGCCGGCTCTACGCCATCAACCCCGAAGCGGGTTTCTTCGGCGTGGCCCCGGGTACCAACTACGATTCCAACAAAAACGCCATGGAATCCTGCAAGAAAAATTCGATTTTCACCAACTGCGGTCTTACCGAAGACGGCGATATTTGGTGGGAACAGATTGGACAGGGCGCTGCGGGCCAGGAAGTGATCGACTGGAAAGGCGCTTTACGGCCCTCCCCCATTAACGATAAGCCTGTAAAGGGCCAGGAAATAGCCCACCCCAACGCCCGGTTCACCGCCCCTGCGAAGCAGTGTCCCTGTGTCGCCCCGGAATGGGAGGATCCCAAGGGTGTGCCGATTTCGGCCTTCCTCTTCGGCGGACGCCGCCCCTCCACAATTCCCCTGGTAAACCAGGCCAAGAGCTGGACCCACGGCGTGTTTATGGGTTCCATCACCGGTTCCGAAGTTACCGCTGCGGTCATCTCCGACCAGGTGGGCCAGGTACGGCGGGACCCCTTCGCCATGCTGCCCTTCTGCGGTTACCACATGGGCGACTACTTCAAGCATTGGCTCAGCCTGGGTAAAAAAGCGGAAGCCGCCGGTAAGGCCGATAAGCTCCCCAAAATCTTCTTCGTCAACTGGTTCCGCAAGGATGCTGACGGCAAGTTCATGTGGCCCGGCTACGGCGAAAACAGCCGTGTTCTCGCCTGGGTATTCGACCGCTGCGACAACAAGGATAACTGCGTGGAGACCCCCATCGGCAACCTCCCCAAACCGGGAACCATCGAAGCGCCTAAGGGCGTGAGCGAAGCGGTATTGAAGGAACTCTGTTCCGTGGACATTGAAGGCTGGAAAAAGGAAATCGCCGACGTCCGCAAGAACCACTATCCCAAGTTCGGCGACAAGATGCCTAAAGAACTCTACGACGAACTGGACGCTATCGAGAAAAGACTGAACGCATAATAAATACCATCGTGCCTGTTAAATTTCGCCGCAGGGTTTTCCTGCGGCTTTTTTGTTTACTATTGGATGCTTAACCACGCAACAAATTCATCGGTGGTTTTGGTCCATTCAACCTGAACCGTAGCGTTCTTTTTGATAATGAATTCGGAGAGTCCGTATTCCGTGCCGTTGTCCGCCCAATCGTAGGTGTATCCTAAGCGTGTCCACGGCCAGGCGGAATCAAAATATGACCAGATGATGTTTCCATTAAACCATTCCTTAAAAGCCGGATCGACATCATCGGGCAATTTAACTTCGCTAACCGGCTTGGTACTATCACGCTCGAACGCAGGCCGGTGAACATCGGCGGGGTTTACCCACATTGCGGTAACGTGGGTGTATTTCCCGTCTTCGGGTAATCCGATGAGCTGCTTAAAACGGAGCGTCCAATCGGAAACCCCCGTCTTGTTGCCCTTATACCATTTAACCATTTCCTTGTCGGTGAATACCCACACTTCGCCGTATTTCGTTTCATAATCCTCTCCGGCAATGTAGGACTCGGGGTACCGGTGGTAGGTAAGGAGCAGTACCTTACCGTCACTCCACGTCGTAAGCGGGTCTTCCTGGCTGAGGGTTACAAGCGGAAATATTTCGTCCGGTTCCGCTACCATTGCGTCAATCACCGCCGCCTGATAAAGATCTCCGCCGGAAAGTACGTTATTTGTTGAGGTGGTAGCGCAACCGATAAACGTCAAGGCAATGACTATCGGTAAAAAAATAAATCTGGGTTTCATTAAATACTCCTCCGTATCGTCCGGACCTTAGCCCAAAAGACAACCATCTCGCCTTATTGAACCACCGGCGAGTTCCCGCTCTGGTCAAAGTGCATATTGAACTGCGGCAGATATTCTATTTCAGTACTGACCATGACATCACCGGCAAAGCGGTAACGTACGGTTCGCAGGGCAATGACCTGATCCAGGACTTCCCGTTTCATATTCATAAAATTCATCAGCAGAAACAATTCCTTTTCTGTAAAGCCCAGGGGCGGTATCTCCATCACCTTAGTTTCCTTACCATCCGCCCAGAACCGGCCTGCGCCGTATAGTTCGTAGTTAAGGGCCGAAAGTTCCAGGGGGAAATTATTCGGGTTATCGATCCGCAGCTTCACCTTGAAACGGGTATTGATAAGTTCCGCCTGCATCACCGCCAGGGTAGTGATGCTAAACTCCGGCTGCCTGATCCGGGGAAACGTAATTTTATCGCCCAGGGCTTTCCGGAAGTTTTCACCGTCCTGAAATTGCACCCCCAGATTCAGGCGTATACCGGCGTCATATTCCGTAAGGCCCTTTTGGTCCGCCTGGGCAAGGGCCTCTCCGTTCAGCCTGATCCGCACAGGAATGGTTCCTTTGGAAAGGGCTGCCAGACTTAGGCCGTCCAAGTCCAGGTCCACGCCATTTTTGACCGGCTGATCATTCAGCATAAGCTCCCATCCCTCAAGGCTGATATCCATAACTTCGGCACGGGGATTTTCCGCATCTACCCTTAATACCAGGGTGATATCATCGCGGCTCGCCGCTTCGATACGGTCAAAGCTCAGGGATAAGGCGGGCGGTAGTTTGAGGGGTTCCGGCGGAGGCGCCTTGGTGGCGCAGGCGGCGAAACATAACAGAATTGGGAAAAGGAAAGTCTTCATATATCAATATCGGCGCCAGGAATTCAAAATTCAACCACGGACCACACGGACAAAGACGATAATACTTAAAAATCCTTTAATTAATTAGTCTGTGTGGTCTGTGGTTATTCCTAATTTGGAATTGCTGTATCGGCACATTGTCCATTGTATTAAGCCGCTTTTTCCCCTATAATTAAGGAATCCTGAAAATTCCAAGAATAGAGGTTCACTATGATCATGGAAAAGACCATCGAAATACCCGCCCATCCTAAGGATGAAAGCCTCCGGCTGGAACTGGAAATACCACCGGAAGTCCCTGCCGGGAAGGCTACCTTCCGGCTTGAATGGGTTGACGCACATCCGAAATCTAAAAAAGAATTAGCGGCGGAAGCCATAGAAGCGCTATGCGGATTGTATACAAGCGATGGGCATGCGGTTGACCGTTTTCTTGCATGGTCACATGAAGAAAAGCTGCGAGAATTTGAAATTGAAGAGCACCAATGGGGAATTAGAAGCGGTTGAACAAAATATGCCCATACCCTTCCTTTGGATACGCCCTAAACCAACTAAGTGATTAAGGAGATACTATGGCCAATAACGATTCCCGCATACCCGCCCGTTCCGAAGTTAAACGTGAAGATACCTGGGACCTTTCCAAGCTCTACCCCAATGACGATGAATGGGGCAAGGACCTGGAGAAGTACGAAAAGCTGGCGGAAAAAATACCCGGCTTCTGCGGTACCCTAGGCAAATCCGCAGAAAGTCTGGCGGACTACCTGAAATTTGCCCGGGACCTTGGGCTGCTGGAAGAAAAGCTGGGTTCCTATAGCGGCCTCCGGCAGACCGAAGACGAGGGGGACAATGCCGCCCGGACCATGAGCGGCAGGTTTGCCATGGCCGCCGCCGCTTCCCGCGCCGCTTCCTCCTGGGACGCGCCGGAAATCCAGGCTATCGGCGAAACAGCTATGGCAGCTTTTCTAAAGCATCCCCGGCTGGCCGAATACGTTATCTACCTGAAAAAATTGTTACGCTACAAGCCCCATATACTCAGCGATAAGGAAGAGCGGATCATAGCCCTCCACGCCGAGGGAGAGGCGGTCTCTTCGGAGGCATTTTCGGTGCTCACCAACGTTGACTTTGACTTTGGCGAACTGGACACGCCGGATGGGAAGAAACCCCTTTCCCAATCAACCTGGTCGGTCTTTATGGAAAACCCGGACCGGGAACTCCGCCGCCGCGCCTATCAGCAATTCTACCATCACTTTGAAACCCACAAGACTACCCTGGCTGCCCTTTACAGCGGTTCGGTAAAGAACGACGTGATCCACGCCCGCATTCGCGGTTATCCTTCCGCCCTGGCCGAAGCCCTTTTCCCGGACAATGTTCCCCAGGCGGTCTACGATAATCTGGTATCCACGGTAAACGCCAACCTCGAACCTCTGCACCGTTACTACGCCCTGCGGAAGCGGGCGCTTAAGGTAGAAGAACTGCGGCACTACGATGTCTACGCACCACTCACCGCAAACGTTTCAAAGCGGACCAGCTGGGACGAAGCAACAAAGCTAATCGCCGCCGCTCTGGAACCCCTGGGTGATGAATACGTCAACACCCTCCGCACCGGTCTTCAGGGCCGCTGGGCGGACCGCTATGAAAACAGGGGCAAACGATCCGGCGCATTTTCCGCCGGCGGCTACATAGGGGACCCCTATATACTGATGAACTATAAGGAAGATTCTATCCGTGATGTATTCACCATGGCCCACGAGGGCGGCCATTCCATGCATTCCTGGTATTCCGCAGCGTCCAACCCCTTCATGCACTACGGCTACACCATCTTTGAAGCGGAGGTCGCCAGCACCTTTAATGAGGAACTTCTCTTCCGCTATTTACGGGACCATGCGGACACCAGGGAACTGAAACTCTACCTGGTGAACAAGCGTGCGGACGACATACTTTCCACACTCTACCGTCAGACCATGTTCGCCGAATTCGAAAAGCGCAGCCACGAACTTGAAGAAAGCGGTACGCCCTTAACCGCGGAAATTCTCCGTTCCGAATATCGCCAACTGTTGGTAAAATACTTCGGTCCCGCCATGGTCTTTGAGACCGAGAGCGATCTTGAGGGTCTCCGTATTCCCCATTTCTACCGCGCCTTCTATGTCTACAAATATGCCACCGGAATTTCCGCCGCCCTGGCCTTGGCAAACCGTGTTCTTTCCGGCGGCGCCCGGGAGCGTGAAGACTACTTCAGCTTCCTCAAATCCGGCGGCTCACGGTTCCCGATTGAATCCCTCAAGATAGCGGGGGTTGATATGTCTACGCCGGGACCGGTTGAGGATGCTTGTCTGGCTTTTGGGAGGATTGTGGGGGAGTTAGAGGAACTGTTAGGGTAATCGAGTTAATCGGAGTACACAAATTGTGTGAAAAAACGCCGGTGGGGGCGGGGAAGCCCCACTGCGGGATGCCTGTAGAATCCACCTATGGAGCCCCTTTGGGTCTCCTCCGGTGGGGAATTCCAGAATATCCCGCAGCGTGGCTCCCCCGCCCCCACCGGCGCCTGTTCGTAGGGGTTTAACTCCGTTTACCCTGCTTCGCTGTACGGTATGGTGGGGAGCAGGGTTGTCATTCTACTCCTACATTTTCTTGGCAAGGGCTTTTTCAATAGCCTCTCCGACGACCCGCTCTATATCGTTCAGCACCGACTGGCGGAGCCATATTAAACCTGATGTACCGGAATTTGGCCCTGAAATCCCTGGGGAACTTTAAGGGCAATAATTATTTGTCCTCGTCGGAAAACAACGCGAATACCGCATGGATACAGAACTTCAGCGATGGTGAGCAGGCTACAAGGTGGGATAATAATAATAATAAGAGCATTTCGTATTTAGTCCGGGCTATCCGGCAGTTCTAAGTATTCCCCATAGGCGTTAAGGCCTATCGCCCCAAGCGCCGTTTGGGGGGTGTGTAACGCAAAACGCCCGCATAGGCCCCGCACACGGAATACGATGTTAAGGCCTTCCTACACCTCCCTTTCCCGTACGTGCCGATAAAGGCGGGCGTGGGGAGGGGTACGCCCGGCTTCATGTATATGGAATTCTTCGCTGGAGGAGACCCGAAGGGGCTCCGCAAGCGAATTCTACATGCACATGAAGCCAGGCGTACCCCTCCCCACGCCCGGTTTGCCGACAAATCTATCCTTCCTGCTTTTTTATCAAATACCTAACTATTTTCCTCCCACACTAAAGCAAAACCCTTCCGAGTCGCCTAAAAGCTTCTGAAGGGGGAAATCCCATGAAAAATGATAAACGGCGAATAACCTGGCATACCGCTTTTTGTGATGCAATCCGTCTGGAGCTTTTGGACTATCAAGATGCCCTGGAATTCGACATTGAACACCAACTCACCAGGGAATCGCTCCGGATCGATATGGTCATCATCAAGAAAAAGAAGGATATCACTATTACCAAGAAAATCGCGGCAATATAGACGATTTGACCATCACCTTCGTAACATCCCGTGAACCCCGGGAACTCAAGAATTATCTACGGGACGTGTATCACTACAGATTGACGGAAAAATGGCCCGGGATTACACTAATTGAGGGTGATATGATGCCCATACAGATTATAAACCGGAAAAAACTGTCCTCCGGGGAGAGCCGGTGGCTGGCCGGTTTGGGCCGTGGTTTAGACATAGAGAGCGTGGGCGTCCTTTTCGCCGAGGCAAAAAAGGCCCCGAGGGAAGCGCCGATAAGGGCATATTTATACATGCTGGCACAGGCCAATGACCGTCAGGTCGAGGAGGTTTTAGGTATGCGTGGTGACGCCATTATAGACAATATTTTTATCGAGTTGGGAGCCGCCGCCAGGTGGGAAACCAAGGGAAAAGCCGAAGGGAAGGTCGAGGACAAGATTGAGACAGCCCGGATTATGAAAGAACATAACGAACCGGTAAGTAAAATAGCGCTATACACCGGTCTGAAAGAAGAACAGATCGCTGAGGCTTAAGCCTTGTTACAGGAGTTTAACTCCGTTTACCCTGCTTCGCTGTACGGTGCGGTGGCGAGCAGGGTGGGTAGCAGGATTTGTGCGAGACGGCTATGGGAAGCTGGCCGTAATAAAAAGCCGCCTAGGCCCCGCACACGGAATACGATGTTAAGGCCTTCCTACACCTCCCTTT
>NZ_JAJQRB010000027.1:0-14534 GCF_046533075.1 Treponema primitia
GGGGTTTAACCATGCGAGTAAGGGAATCTTATTCACTGTACCAGCGGAAGACACCAGCGGGGGTGGTCTTTTATTATCAGGTGTATGACGAGGCGGGGAAACGGCTGTGCGGTCATTCCACGGGGAAAACGACTAAAACGGCGGCAAGGGAGTTTTGCAACCAGCTTTTGAAGGCGGGAAAGTTACTGCCGGAAAAAGACCCGGCGCCGACCTTTGGGGGGTTTTCAGAGGGATGGTGGGACTTTGAGACTTGCCGTTATACCAAGAGCCGAAACGCCCGGAATGCGCTTACGCAACGGTATCTTGATACTGCATCCTATACCCTGAAACGGTATATTTTGCCGTACTTTGAAAAGAGCCGCATTGATCTGATTACCGATACCATGATCGATAACTGGCTCCTTTCCCTGCTGGACAAGGGCTTAAAAAAATCATCTGCCAATAATGCCTACAACATTTTCAGGACCATGCTGACCTATGCCCATAGGAAATTACGGCTAATTCCTATCAACCCTTTTGATGTGGTGCAAAAGCTCGGCGCAGACAAAAAAGAGGATGATGATGAGGATGGCGAAAATCAAGAAACAATGTGTATCCTCTCCCCGGAAGAAGTAAAGCGGCTGTTTCCTGAAAACTGGGAAACGGTTTGGAGCAAGAAACTGTACTATGTCCTTAACAAGCTGGCGGCTTGTACGGGTATGCGGTTGGGGGAACTGCTGGGGCTGAAAGCCAAGTATGTATATAACGGGTATATCTATGTTCGGAAACAGTTTGACAGTCTGGGCTACCGGAATGTTAAGACGAAAAAGCCCCGGTATATTCCCATTCCGAAAGGTGTTGAAGATGATTTGCGGGAGCTTATCGCAAAAAACGGGGATGAATTTATTTTCGTTTTAGAGCCTAATGCCCCGCAACCCGTATCCCGTGCCTCGGTAACTATTGAATACCACAAGGCGCTGGGTAAGATTGGGATTGACCGGGAGGTGCAGAGAAAGCGGGGGCTTCATATGCACGGCTGGCGGCATTTCTTTAACACCTTCCTCCTGATGGAGAATATCACCGATGATAAGGTGATGGCGTTGACGGGCCATGTAACGAAGGGAATGAAAGAGCGGTATACCCATTTTGACGGGTCGAAGTTTACGGATGTGAAGGCGTTGCAGGAAAAGATGATAGACCAGAAACCGGAGGTTCCTGTCCAGGCGCAGATACCGGGTCCAATTCCGTTATCTGGCGGGGCGGTAAATATCCAGATGCTTAATGTGGTGGTGCCTTCGTCTGAAACGGGCGATCCTATGGCTTGGCTTGAACGGGTGGACTTCTCGATTATTGCGGATGTGGTAAACGGGAAAAGACGGGAGCGTGATGTAACGGAGAATAGCGCCGTCTAGGATTTATAAAAAAGAACTGTGAGCCGTCCTTGGGAAACCGGGGGCGGCCTTTTTTTTGCCTTGGCGTTAAAAAGTCGTCAAAATATTACCTTTGTGAAATATCCAGTTTCTTAATTCCGCGCGAAAGTAGGGACATGGAAACAACAAAAACAGTTTGGGCGGAAAAGATAATCGTCATCGAGGACTTGATGACGATTCAGGACGTGGCCCGGATTACCCAATTCAAGGTTTGCACGATCCGCAAGTTTGTGTTGAAGGACACGATCCCCTATATCAAGGTGGGGGGCGGCTTGCGGTTCCGGCCTTCGGAGATTGCGGCGTGGATTAACGGGTCTTTGAAAGGCGGCAATTCTGCGGGTTCCCCGTCCGGGCAGGGGGCCGAAAAAACCCCGGAACTGTTTACCGGGCCGGAAGCGGATATGGGGGCGGGTGATGACGGACATAAATAAGGTCATCGAGGAAGTCTGGCATCAAGATGCCTTGGCAACGGCTATGCCTTTTGAAAGCTGGGAACGGCTGGCCGGGGAAAGTGCGGGGGCGTTTGCGGCGTTCTGCACTTTCCGGGATTTTGGGCCGGAGCGGAATATCCGCAAGGCGGTTGAGGTAGCGGAGGGGGATGAAAAAAAGCGGGGCAAGAAATACCGGGTTTGGCGGGGCTGGGCGGCGGCGTTCCGGTGGCGGGAACGGGCGGCGGACTATGACGGTTATGTGGACAAACTGAAACAGGCGGAGCTGCGGAAAACCATTGAAGAACAGGGGAAGGTTCACCGGGCCATTACGGGAAAAATGCTGCGGGTGGTTGAAAAGAAACTTGACCTTATGGACCCCTCGGAGTTGGGACAGGGGGCGGTAACGGAGTGGGTTTCTACGGCGATACGGGCGGAGCGGGAAGCGGCGGGTTTAACTTCCGGCAAGGATAAGCCGGAGGGACAGGTCGATAAGAACGGGCAGATTACGTTCCTGCCGGATTTTGAGGGGCTTTGACTATGACGGTGTTTAAGCCCACTACGGTACAACGGCAGGCGTTAAAGCTGGTGAAGGGCGGCGCAAAACATATCTTGTTGTTTGGCGGTTCCCGGTCAGGCAAGACTACGGTGCTGGTGATGGTGATCATCTACCGGGCGATCCGCTTTGCGGGTTCCCGGCATTTGATTTGCCGTTACCGGGCCAAGGATGCCCGGAGTTCCGTACTGCGGGAAACGCTTTTACCGGCCCTTACCAATACCGTTGGGACTAACCGCTATAACTACTTAGCCCATGAAAGCATGATTACCCTTTTCAACGGCAGTGAGATTTGGATTGGCGGGCTGGGGGATCGGGAACAGGCTGACAAGATTTTAGGGCATGAGTACAACACGATCTATTTTAACGAGATTTCGCAGCTTAGTTATATTTCGGTAACGACTGCGTATTCTCGGCTGGCTATGCGGGTGCCGGGGTGCCGGAATTTGTTTCTGTACGACTGCAATCCGGGCAGCCCTTTACATTGGGCGTTTAGGATTTTCATTCGCAAGCAGCAGTTTCTAAACGGGGAACCGCTGGTAAAGCCGGAACTGTACGCCTCGATGATACTTAACCCGGCTGATAATGCGGAGCATTTGCCGGAGGACTATATTTCCGATGTGCTGGGGGCCATGCCGGAAAAACAGAAGGCGCGGTTCCGGGATGGCTCCTGGGTTAAGGCGGAAGGGGTTGTCTACGAACTGTTCGATGAATCCATGATTTTGAAAGCGGCGGATATGCCCAAGGACTATGACCGGATTTGCGCCGGACAGGATTTCGGCCTGAATATCACGAATGTAAAAATAGGCTGGGTGCATGAGGTTGTTTATGTGATTGCCGACTATGGTGCTTTCAACATGACCACTAAATCATTTAATGAGGAATTGGCCGCCCGGCATTGGTTTGATCTGGGGCTTGACGGTGGGCATGAATGCCTTGGTTTTCCGGTGTATTGCGATCCGGCTGGCGGGGAGCGGATACAGGAAATTACCGGGGGCGTTAAGGCAAATAATAGCGTTGAAAGCGGGATCGATTTTATCAATGCGAAGATAGAACGGGGACAATTTTTTGTCGCCGATGGCTGTACTGGTGTCCTTTCGGAGGTATGGGATTACTGCCGGGATGAGGCGGGGGAAATAATCAAGGTCAATGACCACTACTTAGACGCTCTGCGGTATGCGGTGTTCTCCGATGTGCAACAGGGGGTAATAGCGCAATGAAACTATTTACCCCGCTTATCAATGGAATAAAAACCTTAAAATTGCAAACGAAAGCAGACAGGCCGGATTATCCGATGGATGACGAATTTCAAAATAATTTACCAATTTTGTCTGAAAGTGGTGCATACTTATATTCAGCCTGGGTAAACATTGCGGTGGGTATTTTGATCCGCAATATTGCCCGTGCGGAATTTGGTTTGATCCGGGGGGGTAATGATGTAACAAGCGGGCCGCTCTTTGAATTGTTCCGAAGGCCGAACCGCCTGATGTCCGGTTATGACCTTTGGAAGGAAACGGCGGCTTGGTGGTATCTGGAAGGTGAAGCGTTCTGGTGGTTTGGGCCGGATTACGATGGCGGGTTACCGCATGAAATTTACATTCTTGATCCGAGACGGGTACGGCATGAAAGTGTTACGGCGGGGGGCGTACATGATCCATTTAACCAACTAAAGAAGCGGTGGTTTTATCAGACTGATACCGATCTGATACCTATTCTGACCGATGAATTGATCCAGTTCCGGGACTGGAACCCCTGGAATCCGATACGGGGGGTTAATCCGCTTGCGGCGTTAGCCCTGGAACTGGAACAGGATTATTATGCAAATAAAGCAAACAGCCAATTACTAAAAAATAACGCTATCCCAATGGGGATACTGAAAACTGACCAGACTATAAGGCCGGAGGAAGCGGACGCTTTAGAGCGGCGCTGGGAAAGCAAGTACGGGGCGGTAAAGGCAAACCGGAAAATAGCGGTACTCGGCAAGGGGACCAGTTTTGAACCCCTATCCTTTACCCCGGAAGTGGTCAAGTTATTTGAGCTTAAACGCTGGAACCTCTACACTATTTTAGCAAAGTACGGCATCCCTCCACGGGTTGCCAATATAAACGATAAATCAAGCAATCTTTCCGGGAAGGATACGGCGGAACAGCATAGCGCCTTCTGGCAATATACGCTTATCCCTACCCTGCGGCAATTTGAAAACATTCTGGAGACTCAATTTTTTATCCGCTTTGGATTACGGGAGACCGGGAAATTCAATCTGGGCGATATACCGGAATTGCAGGAGAGCGAGGACGCTCAAAGTAACCGGGATATTGCGGAGATTAACGCCGGATTAAAGACGATTAACGATGTTCTGAAAGAGCGTGGAAAGGAGACAAAGCCCTGGGGAGATAAATGGTACCGGCCCAAGAATCTTGTTCCGGTAAACGTGCAGTCCGGTGATACGTCCGGGGAAGGACATGGCGAA
Organism: Treponema primitia; assembly: GCF_046533075.1. Lineage (GTDB taxonomy): Bacteria > Spirochaetota > Spirochaetia > Treponematales > Breznakiellaceae > Termitinema > Termitinema primitia_B. Next base: position 4,864 of record NZ_JAJQRB010000027.1, read on the forward strand.
TAATATTATTGTGGCGAGCACTTCGGTGCCGTTTGCAGAATATGTACGCAAAAATGTTGAACAGCTTACCCGTATGGAACCGATAGTGCTTGCTTCTGATTTGGAGGACTTGAAAGAAAAGATTAAACGGTATCAAGCCCGGCTGGTGTTTCTTGAATCGAATTTTGTAGATATTGCCACGCCTTATATGATGGCGGTTTTGAAGGGGAAGAATAAAAAGGTGCGCTTTGCAATCTTTAGTTTTGAAAAGGTGGTAAGTGAGGAAGTGGAGCGTTTTTACAATCTGGGGGCGGCGGGATATTTGAATTACCGGGATGGTCTTGAATCCTGTTTGAAAGGATACCGGAAACTGCTTGAGGGGAAGGATTACTTTCCTAATGAGGTGGAAGAAACCGGGGCTTCCTGCCATTTTGCGGATTACCGTCTGGGTGAGCTTAAACAGCAGGAATTGACCATGCAGGACCGGGAATTGATTTGTTTAATGAGCCGTGGAAAATCGGCTGAGGAGATTAGCGGGCTTTTACATTTGACCTATGAAACGGTGAAGAATTACAAGAGCCGTATTTACAAGAAGTGCGGGATAAAGAATTCGGTCCAGCTTTTACTGTTTGCGTTGTATATGGGCCTTATAGGCTCGGAAGAAATTTTGAAGGCCGCCTTCGGAGAAGGCGGGGAACTTATGACAAAGGGGGTCTATGGTGATTCTGAGGAATAAGAGCGGGGAATTTCAGGTGCAGAACCGGGCGGGGCTGCTGGATTTCCTGCGGGGTGAAGCGGGAATGAGGAATGGGGAGGGAGGAGTTACGGAGCTTGCGGGGCTGGAATGTATCTGCTCGGTTCCGTTTGCGGTAGCAACTGCGGCTTCCGTGCAGGACGGGGAAAATAGTAATGCTATTGCTTGGACTTTCTCTACCTTTGACCTTGACCGTTATGATGAGCGGATAGACCCTGCAGGGTGGGACTATAGACAGTTCATGCAAAACCCGGTTATCCAGTGGGCACATTGTTTTAATATTCCGGCTATCGGGAAGGCTGACGGGGTGTTCGCCGATGAAAAGGGTTTGCATGGTTCCATTGTCTTTAATGGCAAGGACTATGATCCCTTTGGGTGGTCCATCGGGGAGCGGGTTAAGAACGGCGTGATCCGGGCCGGGTCGGTGGGGTTCCGGGTTCTGGAAATTGAACTGCCCTCAAAAGAGGACAGTAAGGACGGTACTGCGCTTATATTCAGGAAACAGGAGCTTCTTGAATTTAGTGTGTGCAATGTTCCGGCTAATCCTTGGGCTCTGGCAGAGCCCTTAGCGTTGGCAAAGGGAATGACGGAAAAGAAACAGGAAACCAGTTTCCCTGACTTTTGGGGAAACATCATTCAAAACCATAAGGAGTAAAACTATGGGCAATGAAGAATTGGAAGCGGTTAAAAAGGCATTAACCGCTATGAAGAAAATCGAGTTGACGGGGTTTACCAATACGGAAACCGCAACGGCTTACTTCAAGGAAAAGGAAATGATCCTTGAGGGGATAGTCAAAACTATGGAGACTATCACGGTGCAGGAATCATCGGAAATGGAAGCCTTGAAAGCCACGGTCAAGAGTCTGCGGGATGAACTGAAGGGACGGGCGGCGAATCCCCGTGAATTGACCCGGAAGGAATTACAATACCGCCTTGGTAAGGCGTTGGCGGCGGCGTGGACGGGGAATCATGGGGCCTTGGCGGAACTGTCCTTTACGCCGAACCTGAAAGCGGATAACTGGACTAATCCCCGTGATGTGTCCTGGGGGGAAAAGGGCTGGAACGTCAATGAGAAGGCAGCCCTCGGCTCGCCGATGGGGAACCTCTCTACCAATGATCAATACCTCATCAATCCGATTTACGAAACGGAAATCATGCAGGATGCCGCCAAAAAATCGGTAATGATGCCTCTGGTTCGTCATCGTCCGATGATGGGGCCTTCTATCTTCCTGCCTACGAGGGACCGGGGCGGGGTGCAGTTGCATTGGCTCACTGCCTATGGTCAACAGATTACCGGGAGTAAACCCCAGGGGGCGCAACGGGTGGAACTCAAGGCGTACACCCTTGCCGGGTATATCCCCTGGTATGATGAATTTGAGGAGGATGTTTTTATCGACCTTGGCGCAATGTTCATAGACGAATTTACGGAGGTCTACGGACAGGAGTTCGACCGTCAATGTTTGCTTGCCGATGATGATCCCTTTACCGGGGCTATGGCGGTGGATGGGGCGGAGGAAGTTGAAATTGCCGGGGCGGATATAAACGGCCTGACGTGGAAGGACTTCCGGGACGCTGTGTACCGGGTTCCTGCGGAGGAGCGCAAGGATTGTGCGTGGTTCCTGCATGAAACGGTATTAAACCACATTGCCAACATTGAGGACGCTGACGGGCGCCCGATCTGGCGGCATCCTACGGAAGCTATGCCGGGCAAGCTCGATCTGTATCCGTATCATGAGGTTTCCATCATGCCGCAGATCGGGGCGGTTGAAAATGATACCCCTTTTGCGATCTTTATGAACCCTAAAAGAATTCAACACGGGAACCGGAAGGGGATCGAGATCAAGAAATTTGACGGGACTACCGAAAGCATGGAATACGGGGAATTGTTCCTGCGGTTCCGCAAGCGGGATGGGTTCTTGGTTACAAGACCATCGGGGAATATGGTCATCTTAAAAACAAAAGAGTAAATCGAAGGAAAGCCGTCCGTAAGGGCGGCACTTTTTTTCTGCTCATAAATAAATACTGATAGCGTTTTCTGTAAGTAACCCTGTTTTGTATTCCGGTTCCGGGAGACTGTCTAAATGTTCAATCTCCTTTCTGAATATCCGGGCATACGTCCCTTCGGGCCGTTTGACGATAGGAATGGATTTAAGCGCCGCTATTCAGCGGCGTGGCGTCATCATCCCCCTGTAAATAAGCATAGAATTTGTAGTTGTTATCATAAAGCAAATAATGTCCTGTTTCCGGTTCGTAAGAATAACTGTATTTCAACCCGCTGAAAACTGGTAGTAACATGATCAATTCCTTCAATGATATAATATCCCCCGCATAAGCGGGGGCTGTTTGCTTACATGGCCAATTTATAGGCTTGTTTCTCTTTGTCCTTTTCCTCTTTTTCCCGGCTTACTTTCTGACTGCCCTTTTTAGCCCTGATTTCGTCAAGGGTTTCATGGCTGGAAATATTGCGCTTGGGGCGGCCTGAATAAATCCATGCCTTACGGTTGCCGGAATACCAGAAGCCCAGGACCTTTAGTTGCTCCCTGATTTCTTTTGAGTTAAAGCAGTAAATCCAGTAGCCTATGATTTCGATTTCGCAATCAAGGTCTATTATTTTCTGTAAGATTTCCTGAAAGGGTGTAACCGCATCGGCGGCGGGTTTCCATTCCTTGTCTGCATAATAGGAATTGAAGGAATGGGACATAAAACCGTTTAGGAAACTATTAAACTGGTTTATTATTTCTACGGTGGCGGCCTCGCCTTCTTCCCCTGCGTGATCCGGGTGGTACTGTTTTAATAATTCCCGGTAGCGTTTTTTTGCTTCCTCTACGGATTGGCATTTTTCAAAGTAGTCCATTTTGACTGCTCCTTTTATGAAGTACCCCCGCTCAAGCGGGGGATGGTTTGAGCTATAAGGCCGCCAATAGTGCGGCTTTTTCTTCCGGGGTGATGGCACTGTGGAAGGTGCAGCCCTGACATTTGGTATTGTCCCGGCAGGACAGGCAGACTTTTGAGGGGTCCACTATGGAGGGCAAGAGCCTGACCATGAGATCCACGGCAACGGGCATGGGCTTACCCATAGCCCATGCAAGGCGGCGGACCGACACGGCAGCAAGGCCGGAAAACTGCGGCGAATAATACCGCTTTTGATCTGTGCTGTTCATTCTGAAAACTCCAAAAACGAAATAACCCCCGACAGCCAGGGCCGGGGGAAAAGTACCTAAAACAAAGAAAGTTGACCATGTGAAAGAAAAGAAGCGGAGACGGTGCGGTTTGCGTAAATGGTATGGAGATAAGAAACATAGCGGGCCGCTTCTTCTTCTGTTCTGAAAAAGCGGCGGCATTTGAGACCATGACCAAAGGGCAAGCCGGATAAAACAAGATGAGCCGGGACGGTTTGCTTTTTAATGCGGGTAGAGACCAGGGCCGGCCTGTGCTGAAAAAAAGCAAACTGCGCTAAAACCTGATAGCAGGGTATTTGGCTAGGCATAACAACACCCCGAAGGGAAAGGGCAAACATAAAAATGCCGTTGTTAAGCCCAGCCATACGGCCAGGTGGGGCAAGGGCAAAAATGCCCTTGCTGATATACGTTATAATAAAGATTATATACTATTTAATAAACATAGTCAAGTAAATAATAAAATATTTTTACTTTTTATTGACGGGTAAGGGCATACTATGGTATTTTAAAAGTATGGGAATGACGGAAAAAATACGGATTATGCTGGTAAAGCAAGGTAATATTTCAGAGGCCGAACTTGCAAGGCGGCTGGGACAGACCCCGGCAAATCTACACCATAAGATGAAGCGGGACAATTTTTCTGAAAAGGAACTGCGGGAGATTGCGGAGGCGTTAGACTGCGGACTAAAAATAAACCTTGTTGTGAATAAGACCGGGGAGGAAATTTGACCGTACCGAATGAACTTCATAGCCGGACATACCGAATAAAGCCAATCTTTAGCAGAGAATTCCGGCGTAACCTCTTGCCGAATACCTAAGTGGACGGCTCAGGTATGACCGGGGAGCCGCCGAATTGCCCCCCGCTTACTCACCCTTTCACCACTAACGGACAGACTGACAAACGGGACTAATACGGCACGGCAGGGCACAAAGCCGACAAAACAGGCTCCTGCGAAGAAAGCGGCGCATGAATGGCCGAAGTGAACGCCTATGGTGCCAGGCACTGATTTTGCCTCCTGATTATTAAAAAACGGGTAATTTGACTTGAAAATTTTCCAAATTGTGGGTATAATATATATATGTTTTCCATATTTGAATAATCAAAAAGGAAAATCCGGACAAAAAGGATGTTCAGGGAACTTTGGTGGTAAAAAAGCCGCAAAAGGCATGCGATAAAGGTAAAATTGCATGCGTAAAATAATCCTGTTATTATTGGTAACCGGCACTTTCAATGTGTAGGTGGAAACACCAACTAAAGTAATTTTATTTAAGGAGAATGCGATGAATGAAATAAAATTGTTTGGCGTAAAATGGAATAGGGAAACTTATGATCCTATTCGATATCCATTACTCTATGTCTTATCTTTGATAACAATAATAAAATACACCAACAATGAAGGTGATTATTGCTTCATAACCAATGATGTTGTAACTCTTATCCCGTATTCTGATAGTTTTAAATGGAATATTAACAATAAAAAAATATTAACTGAAATAAAGAAAGGTGCTGTAGAAAAAAAACCTCTTTTCTTATGCTTTGGTGAGCAAAAAGAGTCCTTGGAAAGAACCTTTAACTACGCAGATTTTGAAGATCATGTCTTAAAAACAGCTGATGAGATTTTCGATAAAACAGAAGATAAAAGCTATTGAATTATATGAAATGGATGCCATAAGATGTGATGTAGTATCAATATATAACTTGGCTTGTGGCTGCTGGGCATTACATAGAATTAATTGATAATTAAGATTGTGGAGGCAGCTGATGAAAAAGGGTTTCATATTATTTGTTTTGGTACTTGCATTTTATGGTTGTGTTACTACGCATTTTACAATTACCGACCAAATGGCAAAACCAATAATAGATTCAAAGTGGGAAGAAATGCTTGAAACTATGGAACCAGGTTTACCGGTATGCGTCTGGTGGTGTGATGACGAGCGTTTCCAAAAAGGTTCTGATGAACAAGAACATGTAACCACTATTGCTTTTTGGATTCAAGGGTATATCGAACAACAGCTTGTAAAAGAACAGAAATATGATGTTGTTACACGAACACACCTTGAAAAAATATTCCGTGAACAAGAATTTCAATATTCAGGCCATGTCGATGATAGAACTATGGCCACTATCGGTAAAATTCTTGGAGCAAAATTCATGGTTGTATCGCGGATTACGCCAATAAGTACTTTGAATATACAAATTCTTGACTGCGAAACAGGGAAAATCATGTATGTCTGCGATACAAAAATAAATGAAAAGCAAAGAATTGGTACATGATGGGAATAAAGAAGATATTAATTATATGTATTGTAATATTTTGCATTGGTTTTAATAAAGGGAAAAAGGCAACTTATGAACCAGAAAAATTAATTGCGACTAACGCTTACATGTTAAAAATAGCAGAATTGCAGAAAAAAGTCTATGATAATACTGCAAACTATGACAAAGAAATCGCTTTGATACAAAGCAGACAAGCAACGGAACTTAACGCTTTACAGAAAAAGCAAATCCTTGAACGCAATGCCTTGAAAGCCGAACAAATTATTAAAATTAATGATTTACAAAAAAATAATTATACTGATATGAACCAACTAGCTGTCGAACATGAAAAAGAGATAATTAAAACCAGGGATTCGTATTATATTAAAGGGCAGACTGATATTAGAACAAGTATTCAAAATAATATTGATTCAAAGGCAAGAGAGAATATGACAAAAAATGATTGGGATGCTCCCGTTTATTCTGTGAAAAAATTAAGGGATTAAATTTATGTCAGCACTGAAACGATTCAATCAAATAATTAAATATCTAATAACATTTAACTTTTCAAAAATAAAGTTTAAGACAATCAATCGTATTATAATAATGATATTTTCTTTTCTTCTTATCCTTCAAGCAGGATATGAATCCGGAAAGGAAAAGGGTGTTAAAGATGCACAATCATTTGCGGAAAAACAGTACAAACCGAAAGTCATCATATTAGAAGATGAGCTATCAAAAATTGAAACAACAGGTAAAAATAGAATTGAATCTATTAATAAGAATCATGTTGCTAAAATTAAAATGTTAAATAATGAACACATTATTCAAGTTAATAAAATGAATAGTAACCATAATAGCCAGGTTGATGAAATAAATCGTATTCATGATGCCGAAATAAATTTGACGAAGGACGTTCAAGCAAAAGAACTTGAACAAACAAGAAAAAATAATTATAGTAACGGGCAAACAGATATGGGTAGTCGTATTGCGGAAATGATAGACCTTAATATAGAAAACAAAGAGGTTATAGGAGGTTGGAATGATACGGTCTATACTATTAAGAAATAATTTATAGCCTTGACCGCTTCAGAATCATCCGCACATAAACTTCACGTCTAATCTGGCATTCCACCATTAAATATAAAGTTGTATTTCAAATTATTTCTTTGTTATTGTATATTTATTCCCCTTTGTATCAGAAAATTCTCCAACTTCTTCTATTCCTGCCCCAAGCAACATTAGCACGATTACCCCCAATAATGGCAAAGGAGCAAATATTCTCAGTAACCCGATAAGAACCCCATGCATGTCCCCCCTTGTTAAATATCCAAAACTTTTTACATACCAATTAATAATAAAACCAAGAAATTTACCGTGTATAAAAGCATTAACACCGTCAGGAACACTATTTTTTATTATTATACAAATTATACACCATAATATGAGGAGCGCCAAAAGTGTAATTATTACGAAAAATATTCCTTTTATAAGAATTTTTATCAATCCTCCAAGAATAGGTATGCTTTCTATATAACTCGGAATCTGTCTGATATGATAAAATATCTTCTCTAAAAATTTCGGTTTTAAGAGATTGCCAGAATTACGATTTTGTTTTATATGAGGTTTCTTTTGTTTACCTATACGGCTCTTTGTTTTTACTTGCTGTCCAGCGGTATTAATTGTTTTCTGTATATTTGCTTGTTGTTTTTTTCCACTGTCTTGCTGCTCTTTTTTTCCCTGCCCCTGTAATATTTTCTGGTATTCATCGTAATGGTTCATTATGTTATTATAGGCATCAACAATTTCTTTTGTTTCTGCTTCTGTATCATTTTTATTGATATGTAGAGATTCTATTTTTTTCTTGTATGCGTGTTTTATTTCAATAATAGTAGCCGTGGGTGAAATTTCTAATATATTAAAATATTTTTCCATGATGTAAATTTATCCCCCTTTCTCGTAAATAAATAAACTAGAATTATTTGCCAACCACCATTGCAAACCCTACGATGACAATAGCTATCAATATTAATAGTCCCTTAAAAGACCTTCTGCCGGTAGGATAGTGTGTCATTTTCCATATCTGGTTTCCTAACAAAACCACTGCTGCCACTGTGATAACCGCAACAATTTCCACAATACATCCCCCCTTATATACGTGCAATAAAAATCATTTTTAATATATTTATTCATCTTCGTTTTCAGGCATTTCAAATTCATCATCAGTTTGTTCTTCACTATAAAATTTATTTTGGCATGTGACAGAACAAAAATCAGTAGTGTCTACAACACCGGCAGTTCCAATATTATTTTCATCAATTTTCCAACCAGCCCTTTTCGCTGCTCTAATAAAGCCATCCCACTTTTCCACTGAACCATTATAATGAAACCGCCAGTTTGTAAATATTTCACTGCAATTATCACACATAAATTGATACAAAGCACTGCCATTTACTTCAAACATATATAAACCCCCATAATACTCTATATCTTTAAAATGTTATTGTCAATGCTTAATATATTTTGGGTATTCTTGCGTATAACTCCATTAATATAAATTGGATAGCCCAAGACTTGTTTTTTGCTCCCTGGCCGGGCTGTACCTAAAAACGGAGGGAAGATATATCCAAGCAGTAATTATTTTAAGAAGAAAGTTGTTTCGCCATAGCATAATCTGCGGCGGCCAATGATTGGTTGCCGCTGGCTTTGTAAGCGTCGCCACGGTCAACATAAGCCTGAGCATCATTAGGGTTTATTCTGACAACTTGAGTATAGTCAAATACAGCTTGATCATAATGACGTTTATAGGAATATAAAAATCCACGTTGCATATATGCGGCAGCAAAATTTTGATTTAGCCTGATGGCTTCGGTGTAGTCTGTAATGCTATGGTCATAATCTATAAGTTTATAATATGCAAAGCCTCGATTAAAATAAGTATCTGCATCATTGGGATTTAACCTGATAGCCTCGGTATAGTCCGCTATGGCATGGTCATAGTCCTGTTTGCGGAAATACGCAACTCCACGGCAAAAATAAGCATCCGCATAATTGGGATCGAGTCTGATAGCCTCGTTAAAGTCCGCTATGGCATGGTCATAGTCCTGCTTGTAGCTATACGCATCCCCACGGTTATAATAAGCAAGCGCATAATTGGGATTGATCCTGATAGCCTCGGTATAGTCTGCTATGGCATGGTCATAGTCCTGGTTTTTTTTGTACGCATTCCCACGGCCAAAATAAGCATCCGCATGATTAGGATCGATTCTGATAGCCTCGGTATAGTCCGCTATGGCATGGTCGTAGTCCTGCTTGCGGAAATACGCATTCCCACGGCTATTATAAGTATTTGCATAATTGGGATTGATCCTGATAGCCTCGGTATAGTCTGATATGGCATAGACATAGTCCTGCTTGCAAGTATACGCGTTTCCACGGCCAAAATAAGCATTCACATTATTGGGATTTAACCTGATAGCCTCGGTATAGTCCGCTATGGCAT